>NZ_JAGT01000001.1:395000-995000 GCF_000526795.1 Ruminococcus flavefaciens AE3010 | reverse complement strand
CGGGACCGGCATACAGTCTCAGACCGCCTTCCAGAACAGTAAATGGTAAACCATAACTACTTATATTATTGGGCTCGACAAAATTGAATTTATTTTCCTTCAGAGTTTTCAGTTTTATCAGAACATCAGGCATATTTGATGAAACTGCTTTTTTCTTGGAACCGCCCGGATAGCCGAGTTCGAGAGTATATGCGCATGCATCAATTGCAGAGTCAGCGAGACCATTCATGTTCTGTATCATGCTATCGTAATCCTGAGACATTATTTCACGATATTCCGATTCCGTGAGCTCGCAGGTAAACGGTTCAGCATACGGATCTGTTGTCTGATTCTGATAACTAAACCAGTATGTGTTGTCAGTGCTGTATACTTTATATAAGTAAATTGCGCCTGTAACTCCGCCTGCTTCTTCCTTTACGCTGACCTCAACAGGCTGACTTAAGCAGCTGAGAAGTGCTTTTCTCATAAGAACGAGATCAAAGATCGTAAGCTTGCTGTCAAGGTCAAAGTCAGCTTCTGCCCAGTTGGAAAGCTCAATATCCTGTGCATTGAGCAGCCATCTCTGTAATGCTACAATATCAGCGATATTGAATTTATTGTCCCCGTTTATATTTCCTGATATTTTTATCTTGGTTCTGATCACCAGATCCATTGAGCCATTGTCGTATAGGGTGACCTCAGGCTGATCGTCACACAGAAATGCAAAGTAATCTGCGGATCTGTACAGATTTGCGAGATCGGTCTGATAGACCTGAGGATTGGATTCAACAGCATATATAGGTCCCGTGTACATCCAGCCGTTCGGGGACATATTTGACCTGAATCTTATATCCGTACCGAATCCGACATTATGATGCTTTACCAGCTCACTCGAGAGAAGCTCTCCTGTATCCTTGTCGTAAACCGTGATCCTTGTTTCTCCCTTTTTTAGGTCGGTCAGTTCAGCAGATTTTTCCTCAGGGAGCACCCTTTTGGATACTTTTTTCAGCCTGAACACAACGTCAGCGGTGCCATTATCGTATTTTTTTACGGTCATATGGTCATCGGGGACGATAGTACCGTTATAGTAACCTGCGGATTTATCTTCTGTCTCGGGCAGAGAATAGCCGAGCGGCAGATTATCTCCCACTAAGCCGAAGGAGAAATTGTAGCCATCAAAGAGGTCGCCTAAACGTACAGTCCCGGGGTTATTTATTAATCCTGAGGGCTGCATATTGCAGACAATCTCGCCATCGGGAGTGCTTTGACGTACATCCGTCCATATTCTTGGAATAGTGCCCTCAGGAATCGTGAGCTGTTCGCCCGTGTCATAGTCCACAAGTGTAACACGCATATCTCCCGAAAGCAGTACGGTCTGGGCATCATCAAGAACGACGCAATCCGCGGTCAGGGAGTTCTGCATATCTTCCTCGGAAAAAGGCGGATCAAGCTCCCATGTCATGCTCGGGATATATTCCCATTCAATCTTTGCGTAACCGTCCCTGACTGCCTGATATGCAGCGATTTGATGCATTTCGCCGCCGTCAACAGGCTCTGTTGTTTCGGTATTGCAGAACAAAAACGCTATACGTTCAAAGTTCGCGGAATAGTTCTCCGATTTTTCCTGCCATATCAAGGGAGTGCCTGCATTTGAGTTCATACAGAACACAACTATATTATCCCTGACAGACAGCGCTCCGTTTTTCCTGACATACGCCTCATATTCTTTTTCACAGTCAGGAAGCCAACTGTATATGTCGGTCTCTGCGACTTGAGTTCCGAAGCTTGTAAAGGAGTATTCCTTCTGCAATTCAGAATCACAAGTGAACTGAACCTTGAAATCGAGCTTTGATGTAGCTGCGTTTTTGTACGTCATTACTTCATAAGCGGTATCGTTACCTTCGTCCACAAATACATCATGGTAGAATACTGTAACAAGTCCCGCTGTGTTCTTAATGTCATATTTCTTTTTACTGTAATTCGGCTCCTGAAATACGACACAAAGCAGATCACTTTCATTCTGATCTCCTATGTGCGTAGATCCATAGGTATTGCGGAAGTTTATAGCTTCGTCAAAGCTCTGTGGTATCCAGTCAGGAATTGAATAAGTATAAGCTGTGTCATCTGCATTTACATTCATAGGTGTAAAAACATTCACAGCATCTGTGGAAAACGGTATAATTGCTGTTGCTGCCGCTATTACAGCAGCAGTCAGTTTCTTTAACATTATAATGTCACCTGCCCTCTCTAAATTTGCAGCATCAGCTGCTGTTTTCATTATATAACATTATTCTCATGAATTCAAGAGATAATCATGTTTTTATGTCTATATTTGAATTAACGTATGAGAAAGGCGGAATGTGCGGCTGAAATCGTAAACTTTCTATGAACATATATACTTAAAATGGATTGGCAGCCCATTGGACTGACATTAATGTTTATACGATTTCAATGTTGTTTCCCATTTACTGCTAATAGATATTGTAAATGCTTTTGAGGTGTGTTATAATTGAAATATCAAGATGACAGCACAGATTATAACTGATATTAAAGCAAACACTAATGCTGATAATTCAGCAAAAATTAAGGAGATGTATCCAATGAAAGTACTGATCATCAACGGAAGTCCACGAATCAACGGTAACACATCTGTCGCGGTGAATGAACTTGTCAGAACATTTGAAGCCGAAGGCGTTGAAGCTGAGGTATGTCAGATTGGCGGCAAAGATATACGAGGCTGTATTGCTTGTGGAAAGTGTTCAGAGCTCGGTCGCTGTGTATTTAACGACGAAGTAAATGAAATCGCTGTAAAGTTTGAACAGGCAGACGGGCTTGTCTTAGCTTCTCCAGTCTATTATGCTTCGGCAAATGCTACTCTCATTGCCTGCCTTGACAGACTGTTTTACAGTTCTCACTTCGATAAAACCATGAAAGTCGGAGCAAGTGTTGTCGTTGCAAGACGAGGAGGATGTTCATCGACATTTGACGAACTGAACAAGTATTTTACAATTTGCGGTATGCCTGTCGCTTCAAGCACCTACTGGAATAGTGTTCATGGAAGGTTACAAGGCGAGGCGAAATATGATTCTGAAGGCTTGAGTACAATGTGTAATCTTGCTCATAATATGAGTTTCCTGATGAAATCTATCGCTCTTGGTAAAGAGAAATATGGTATGCCTGAAAGAGAATATGGTGAGCCGACACATTTTGTTCGCGATGACCTAAAATAAGAAAGGAACATAACTATGAAACGATTTGTTGAAGTTCATTATTATATCAAGGATGGAAAACGTGACGAATTCTATAATGCGATACTAGAACGTGGAATAGCTGATGCTTCACGCGCTGAGGAAGGCAACGAGAAGTATGAATACTATTTCAGCCCTGAGAATGAAAATGAATTGCTGCTCATTGAACTGTGGAGTTCAGCCGAAGCAGTGGAGCTTCATATGTGTTCTTCACACTATAAGGAGCTTGGAGAGCTGAAAAAGGAATATGTGAGAGATACAGTTTTTACACGGTATGAGATCCCGGAAGACTAAGAAGATTTGAATAGCGACAGAACTACATTATTACAGGATGTTGAATGAATTACAGAAATCCACTATTATTCTATTGGAGGAGGTATTATCATGAAACAGTATATACTTGCAAATGGCGTTCAGATCCCAGTAATCGGACTCGGTACATGGCAGACGCCTGATGACGAAATCGGCTATCAGGCTGTGCTTTCTGCGTTACAGATAGGCTATCGGCATATTGACACAGCACAGGGCTATCGTAACGAAGACATTGTTGGCAGAGCGGTCAAGGACAGCGGAATTATCCGTGAAGAAATATTCATCACTTCAAAATTGGATAATCCAAATCACGGATATGACAATACAATGCGTTCTTTTGAAAGAACACTTGAACAGTTGGGAACGGATTATGTCGATCTCTTTCTCATTCACTGGCCGAATCCTCTGCAATACCGTAAAACATGGCAGCAGACAAATGCAGAAACATGGAGGGCGTTTGAAGAACTCTATAATGCAGGAAAAATAAGAGCAATCGGTGTGAGCAATTTCAGACAGCATCATATTGATGAACTGATGAAAACAGCTAAAATTTCACCGATGGTGAATCAGATACGCCTTTGTCCAGGGGAGACGCAGGACGAACTTGTTACATATTGTAAAGAACGTAATATTCTGCTGGAAGCATACAGCCCCCTTGGAACAGGGCAGATATTCAAAGTTCCTGAAATGCAAGCGCTTGCAGTAAAATATCAGAAAAGCATCGCTCAGATCTGTATCCGTTGGAGTCTGCAAAACAGCTTTCTGCCGCTTCCGAAGTCTGTTACGGCAGAGAGAATTCGCGAAAACATGGATGTATTCGGTTTTGAGCTATCTGATGATGATGTCAGACTGATTGCTGATCTGACAGGATGTATCGGACTTTCCAAAGATCCTGATACGATCAACTGGTAAGTACTGGTACGAAGGAGAATGTAAACATAGGCCTTCTGCTGTAAATCTGTATTTAGGATTTGGAGTGTGAATCATATGAGAGAAAAATATATGATACATTTGCAAAACATTATCAATCACTATGATAAATACAAGGAAATAGCCGTTCCGTTAAAATGGGTGGAAACACAAACAGATTATTGCGATGTATCATATTACAGACGCGAACAATAATTCATATTGTTTTCATTCCGTTTTAGAGAAGGATATCTTAAAACGCATTTCCCGGAGGCTTTTGTTCAGACGATGCTCACGATGATGTCATATTCTGAAGAATGGGAACCGGATTGTTGGGCGCATATCTCACCCGAAGAAAGAATGCACAAACTTGTGAAGGGGGAGGAATTCTATCGAGGATATCTCTGCTTTGAAAAGCTGCGCTTGCAGCCAATCGCCGCAGATAAATTTGGAGATACTGTTTGTTCATGGCTCCCATGTAAAACTCCGGAGGAAGCAGAAGATCCGAACGCATTTATCAAAGCCATAAAGATGATTTCAGATTTTTCAAAATCCGAAGCAGTATGGATCGGCGGATATGTTGGCGACGGATGTACTCCTGATGAAAACTGGCTTGCTATACAGGATGACTCTATTTTATTCATTGCTTTTCATTGCAGTTTCTGAAATGAGGTGAAAGGATATGGAAACATACACAGGGAAGATGATATTCTCTGAATTTTTTGCTTTTCTTAATTCACAAAATCCATCTCGTCAATTCCATGAGATTGCACCGGAAAAGATTCAGAATTTTCTGGCACAGTTTCCGAATATCAAGCTGCCGTCTGCATATGTGGAATTTATGCGATATGCTGGAAACGGGTTGTTCTGGGTAGGATCGGACTACGGTTTTAATGAAGTTCCGGAATTAAAAGAATGGGCTGATGAATTATTAAAAGAAAACTGTTTTCCACATAAGATGAAGGAAGACTATTTTGTATTCTGGATGCATCAAGGTTATATGTTCTATTTTTTCAAATTGTCAGAAGGCGATGATCCTCCTGTATATTACTATTCGGAATGTGCTCAAATATCAGACTTTGTAAAATGCAGTGACAGCTTTACTCATTTTATTATGAAGCAATTTGGCTTTTATCGTCATGCATCTGAAATGAACTGAAATAAACGAAGACACGCTAAGCACTGGAATTGTAGAGACGTCGGGCATCTGTTTTAAATAGAGGATAAATTGGTGAATAACATGATAAAAGAGTTTTATAATGATTTTTCAATAAGAATTGATACGTCAGCTTGCAAATCAATAATTGCTGGTCATGATATAAACTTAAATGACACTTGGTACTATAGCGATCAAGTATTTGAGAGCGGAAAAATATATGGAATAGTAAGTGAATATGGTCAAGGCTGTGAGTATCTATCATATTTACTTGGTGGCAGAGTCCAGTTTGAGAATGTTAAGGTTTACTGTAATGGCAGCTTGATTTGCCAGAATGACCTTAATGACGTTGCATTGAATTTAGAACCATCTTGTGAGCCCTATGGGAAAAAGCAAGTGAAAAAGTCAATAGAAAGTGCTCTTTTAAAAAACTCGGATAAAGGTGATTTTTCATTAATCGCTGAAAAATTCCTTTTGACACCCGAAAGATATGATAGGAAGTTCAGCAATCTAAGTGGTGAACGATGGAGGGCTGCCGCTGCATTTGGCTATGCTCAGAATAAAAGGATCTATTTTGCCCCGTATAAAACAAGCAGCTTTTACTACAAGATGTGTCAATCCTGCTTATTGAAGGCTTTGAGGGAGCTTACAAAAAGTGGTGCACTTGTTATCATTCCTGTCGGAAGCGATGAATTTATAAAGCATATTGCAGATGAAGTAATATATCTGAACCGTAATTATGACATAGATGATCTGCGACAGTTTTATGATAAACAGTTCGGTGAAAACTGGATTCATTAAAGCTGCTTTTCTATTTATTTGAATAGCACGGAGGTGTGATCAATGAGCTTTGATTTCGATATAGGAGGAAAAATGAAAAACAAACTGTTACCTTTTCTTTTGCTGTTGTTCTGCTCAGTCAATGCAGTAAGTGGATGCGGGCGTGATAAAACATCGAAAAATGATGTTTCTGCAAGCAGTAGTATCCCTATACAGCAAAATACTACCGACACTAATGAAGTTGGAAACGAAAAAGCTGATATCACAAATATAAGTATTTGTGGAAATACACTTGTTTTCCCCTTTAAATTCGGTGAGCTCGGCAGCGATTATAAGCTCGAAAACGGCGTTTATGATCCTGATGACGATTATACGCTTTATGATATGTATAACAGTAAAGACTACATTTGTACAATAGCTATCGAAGGAGATAAAACTGATAATAATTCAGAGAAAAAAGTAGTTTTAGTTGATGTCAAATCGCCCGAAAATGATCATATCAGGATCAACGGTTTAGATTACAAAACTTCAATTGAAGACTTTGTATCAAGCTTTGGTGAAACGAGTATCAAAACGGAATCTTACCTCGAATATAAAAAAGGTAATATTATTTTAAGTCTGATATTTGATAATACAAAAAGTGAATTATCAAATATCATGTTAATCGAAGAAAAGAAATAAGAATTCGTGATACTCTCATAGTTTTTTACCTCCTTTAGATGTTATGGATCCTGCTCATTTTGTTGATAATATCCTGTCATAAAACGAGTGTAACGATAATCAAAACTGCAAATATGTATAAAGATATCCGCCCGCAGGCGTAATGTCATTAAGCTAAGGAAAAGTAAAATAATCACAGGAATCAAAAAGAACCTGTGATTATTTTTTTATGTATATAATGTAAATTTTTGCAAAAAGGTATTGACAAATAGCCAAAAATGTGAGGCGCAGCTAATCAGATATACACATCTGATTGGAGGTTTTACCGTGCAAAAATACTGTAATATCGTCAAAAACAAGCTTAATACTCTTATCAGCAACATGGAGAAAAATAACTCTTATTTCGTAGTTGATCCTAAGAGAGATTTTGTTCGTAAAAGTGAGCTGTCTTTCTCAAAAACATTGAGATTCATTCTCGGAATGGGCAGCCAGACACTTGGCAAGGAGCTTGTAGAATTCTATGATTATGATTCAAAAATGGTATCTGTGTCTGCTATCGTTCAGAGAAGAGCTAAAATACTTCCTGCTGCTTTTCAGTATCTGTTCCATAAATTCAATGAAACATTTTCTCAAACCAGTTTCTTTCACGGCTACAGGCTTTATGCTGTGGACGGTTCTGATATACATATTCCTACTGATCCTGATGATAAGGATACTTTTTATCGTGCAAATAATGATGTAAAAGGCTATAACCTCATGCATCTGAATGCTTTGTATGACATTATGAACCGTAGATATATCAATGCTGTATTACAGGACAGTCGTTGTGAAAATGAGCATTCTGCTCTCATAAGTATGCTTGAAAATATCGGACATGAGTCCATTATCGTTGCGGATAGAGGATATGAATCCTACAACACGATCGCTCATCTTGAAAATAACGGCTTGAAATATGTGATGCGCATCAAGACAAGCGGTGGAATTGCTCATAAATTCAACATTCCCCATAATGAGGAAGCTGATTTTGCTGCAAATATTATTATTACAAGAAGACAAACTAATGAAGTTAAGGCTAATCCTGAACTTTATCGTTATCTTCCGCACTCTTCAAATTTCGACTTCCTTCCGAAAGAATCGAAAGATACATATCCTCTTAAATTCAGGATAATAAGGCTCAAGATATCTGAAGATAACTATGAAACCATTGTTACCAATCTCTGTGATGATGAGTTCTCTGACGAAGATATAAAGATGATATACAAAATGCGCTGGGGTATCGAGACTACATTCAGAGAACTGAAGTACCAGGTTGGTCTTATTGCTTTCCATTCAAAGAAAAAGGACTGCGTGATACAGGAAATCTTTGCAAGTCTTATCATGTATAACTTCTCTATGCTGATCACCGAAAATATCACCATAGATGACGATAAGCATAATGATTACCGCTATAAAATCAATTATGCTTTTGCTATACATATCTGCATCAAATTCTTTCGCTCTGCACACGCAAATCCTTTTCTTTTGGAAGAGCTGATAGCAAGAAACAAGTGCCCTGTCAGACCTGATCGTATTGCTGATAGGAAAACTCGATATCATTCTGCTATTCCCTTCAACTACAGACTATCATAATTCTTCGATTATGTCAATCTTTTTTCAGGCAGATCTCGGATCTGTCTTTTCGTCATGCATTTTTTGCGAATGTAACAGCAGGAGTATGTCTGGTCATATTCCAAACATACTCCTGTTCTTTTTCGTATTTGATTAGCTTAATGACATTAACATCATGGCCCACCTATTCCCTTGGCAAATGCTATAAGATATCCAAAGATATAGGCAATACTTATCATACCGCAAAGGCAGAATGAGGTCAGGAGAATCTGAAAAAGATTTCCTGCAAAGGATACACTGCATAGTATCACAGCGATGATGCTCAGAATAACGGCAGCAATTCCTGCGACCTTTACAGGAAAATGATCGTGGCTTTTACTGTCTGCCCAAAAGAACCACACAGCAGCGCCTGTTGCAGCACAGCAGAGTATGGCAATGATGATAGCAGGTATCACGTGTTCTTTATTAAAACACCAAAGTCCCAATACAGCGATGAGATCGGGAATGGCTGCATATACAGCTGATTCTAAGCAACATACTGGATTTATCGCATGAATGTCGATCACAGTATAAGCGATAACTGCCAGCACAAGCGAAAGCGGATACAGCAGCCATAGATGTGAAACAAGATAAATCATATTATACACCTACCGTTTTGAATTGCTTTCATTATATCATATAACAGCAGTTTCTTCAAGGTGAAAACGGAAATATGGTCTTGTAAACACTTTTGTTGTATGATATAATAAATAAAACAGATGTAGTTTCACAACTCTGAAAGCGAAAGGATATGTGGGATATGGCATCAATTGCGATAATTACAGGAGCTACGGGAGGTCTCGGGCAGGAATTTGTCAGAGAAGTTTTGAAAGAACAGGTAGACGAGATATGGACAGTTGCAAGAAATACGGAGAAACTGGACAAGCTGAAAAAGCAGTTTGAGGATAAGGTTCGGGCAGTTAAATGCGATCTGAGCAAGGCTGACGATCTGGCGGCATTAAAAGATCTTATCATTGCGGAGAAGCCTGATATAAAGCTCCTTATCAACAATGCAGGTATGGGAGATATGGGCGAAAGTTCTGAGTTTTCAGATGAATATATTTCTAAGACCGTAGACCTGAATTGCAAAGCTGTATGTCTGCTGTGTAATTATGCGATTCCTTTTATGTCAAAGGGAGCACGGATACTGAATATATCATCAGCTTCATCATTCCAGCCTGTTCCGTACATAAACCTTTATGCTGCAAGCAAGGTATTTGTTCGGTCATATACACGCTCACTGAATGTGGAGCTTAAAAGCAAAGGTATAATCTGTACAGCAGTGTGTCCGGGCTGGATAGATACTGATATGCTGAGTAAGGAATACAATGGCAAACCTGTGAAGTTCCCGGGACTTGTTTCTCCTAACAGAGTGGCAGTTCAGGCGCTTCGTGATTCTGTAAAGGGGAAGGATATGTCAGTATGCACGCTTTTTGTCAAGTACGAGCACTTACTCAGCAAAATCCTTCCGCAGAAGGTTCTTATGAAAATATGGATGTATGGGATAAGAGATTATGTATAAGATAGAGACAGAGCGCGGCGACCTCTTTGATGTGAATATGATGATTGCTATGCAGGTAAAAGTGTGCGGCAAAGCCAGTGAAGCTGAACTGACAGAAGCCTTCAGAGCTGCTGCCAGAGCCTTTGAGATACTTAACTGCAAGGTGGTCATAGACCAGAATGGCGATGCTTTTTATGATGATTGCAGGGAGCCGATGAACCGCATAATTTTTCGCGATTTTGAGCTTGAGGAGCTGATACAGGAGCAGGAACGCATAAGGTTCAGATTAGAGGACGGGGAGTTCCTGCGCTGTTTTGTTTCTTATGAAAATGCCAGTGAAATGAAGCTTTGTTTCCTTATGCATCATCTTGGCGGCGACGGAAAGTCCCTCTGTTACTTCATAGAAGCGTTTATGAAAAGCCTCAGCGGCGAAAAATGCGAGTATCGCAAAATAAAACTGCTGAACAACGAGACACTGCCGAACACATCAAAGCTGTCTTTTCTTGCTTCATTAGTTACGAAGGTCTACAACAGAAAATGGCAGAAGCAGCGCAGGATCTTCGGTTTTGATGATATGGAAGCGGCATATAAAAGTTTCTGGAAGTCGCATAAAACAACGGTGAAAAACGTTTTGACAGAGAGCAGAGAGCTCAGTCAAAAGCTAAAAGAATGCAAAGCGAACAAGATAGGCTTTACTTCATATACTATAGCAGAAATGATACAGGATATACCGCAGATGCAGGAGATAGGTCTTGCAGTAGATGGCAGACAGGACGGTAACAGAACAATGAGCAATCAGGCAACGGGTATAGCGGTCAGATACAGGTATGCCAAGGGAAAGACGCTTACTGAGAATGCTGTCGTTATCGACAGAGTCATGAAGAAAAAGCTGAGCGATGAAAATTATAAATACCTTGTGCTGCGTTTTATGAGTGCATTTGAACCTACACTCGTTGATGCTGTAAATCTGGAATTTGCAGGATATTTTCATAGTAAAAGCACGGGAAAACTTGCGAAAATACTGGGCTACGGGCAGAATACCAAAGATATAAGCATAACAAATCTGACAAGGATCGATATACCCACTGATTACGGGGAGTATAGGCTTACCGACCTTATTTTTGTGCCTCCCGTTGTGTCCTACGGTAAAAATATAATCGGCATGGTCACAGTCGGTGACCATCTGAACACAACATATCATCATTATTTGAAGTGATGATCAGTATTTTGAAACTATATTGCAAAATGGGGTGTGATCAATGAGCTTTGATTTCGATATAAGTGTACGCATCAAGGATAAGCAAACTTGTGATATCATTTCTGGTCCGAAGGTGATTGCTGCATCTGAAAATCCCTCTATATACAGTGGTTTTGAAGAAGTCAGCTGGTGGAACAGCAGCATATTCATGGATCTTCCACCGGCTATTTTCAGAATATGCGGTAAATATATGGAAAAGCAGTATCCGCTTGAAGAAGGCATGGAAGGAAATCTCGATATCATTGTGCCGAGAGCTGCCATGCGTGAAATTTGTTCCTATATATACAGCAGATGCTGTGTACTTGATTCAGATCTTAATACAGAGGAAAGAGATTGGTGCTGGCGGGATAGTTATGAAGTAACCAACATAGCTCGTGTCGAAAAACTGCGTGATCTTTTGTCATCGCTTGATTATGTTGATCATCGTAATCAGGAGTGTGGAATTGCAGAGAATTATATCGGCGATCTACGGAAAAGAGAAGAATTCAAAAATAATCCGCAAGGGTATGAATTTGAGTTTCGGATCTGCTATCATTACTGCCGTCCACGGAAATAATTGAATTGTATGAAAACTTAATAAACATGTCGCACTTGTCCCAAAAAGACAGGTGCTTTTTTATGTTTCTGAAATGACAGTATTTCACAGTGTGTCCAATTGTGTGTATTTACTAAAAAAGAAAATACAACCATGAAAAGGAGCATTACCACATGAAAAATACAACTTACATTCATTTTTTTACATCTTACATCCTTATTTTTGCAGCTTACCAATATTCTGTTGATTTTTGATACAGCAGTAATGTATAATATGCATATATTCCTGATATAGAGCATCAAACATGATATGCTCATGTAAAATGAAAGTCGGTTTGTAGAGGTGCAAACTGCTTAATGGCTAAAAAGAATTAAGATTTATTTAGGAGGAAAATGGTATGAAAACAAGAATAAAACGCAGTATGGCAGCTATATGCGCTGTAACAGCTATATGTACTTCGTTTGGTGTAAATGGATTCACAGGTATTGGCATCAATCCTTTAACAGTATCTGCAGTATATACAGGGCAGGGAACTGTTTCCGGAGAATGTTCAGATGATTATATATATGATGAAGTCGAAAATGTTCGGATATACTATAAAAATCAGGATAGAGGAGTAGTTATTACTGGCTGTGAGACTAAAAATACCTATACGCATATAAGTATACCTAAGCATATCAATGGCAGAGATGTGGTAGCAGTAGCAGACAATGCTTTCAAAGGTCAGGAAGGTATTCTGGATATATTCTTCTATGGAAAGGATAAATTATATGAAACAAAGTATCATCCGGGCGGTTCGAGTATTGGCAGAACTCTTTTTCCGGGAGGAAGCTCGATCTCTGAGATTGGTAAAAGTGCATTTGAAGGCTGTATAAACCTTAAATTTGTACGCGTAGGTGACAGAAAACTGACCGTCGGAGATTCGGCATTCAGAGGATGTTCTAATCTTAGTTCTGTTACCTTCTACAATTCTTCAAATTGCAGAATCAAAGAAGTATACAGCGATATCGGTTCATTTGCTTTTGCAGGCACAGCTTTTACATCTTTTGAATGTGCTGAATGTAATAATATCGGTTACAGAGCATTTTATCAGTGTGAAAAGCTTAAAAAGATAGATGTAACTGCAAAAGAGTTGGGAAACAATTGCTTTGGCGACTGCGTATCGATGACTGATGTAAAAGTCAAAGCAGATACCATCGGTTACCGCAGTTTCGATTACGTGGTCAATGCTGATATCGATGCAAAAACTATTGGTCAGGATGCTTTTTCGTTCTGTTATGATCTTAAAAGTGTGAGATTAAAAAATACAAAGAGTATCGGCAGATATGCTTTTGCGTGCTGTACAGGACTGGAGAAGATTAATTTCCCTGATACACTGGAATATATCGGAGATTATGCATTTATTGATGACGCAAAACTCAGAGGTTCTTTAGTATTTATAAGGGACAACGATGAGAAGCTTAATATAGGTTGGGATGCATTTGATTCTACTTCATATGAATATGTTTTGTTGAGTGGAGATATAAACGTTGAAGCCTATGCTTTCTTCGGCAATAAACTAAAAAGTGCATTTGTTGATGAAAAGGTGAAAATAAACAAATATTCATTAGGATATGATAATTATGTTCTTATCGCCGGATTTACTATGTATGGAAATGCTGAAACAAATACATATGCCTCAAAAAATGGTATTCCATATGTAAGGATCGACAGAAATGAATATTGTAATAACCTCGTTTAACAAAGAGGATATAAGCGCTAACCATTCTATGCCCATTAATCCAGAAAGCTCCGCATATGCGTAATGTCATTAAGCTAATCAAATACGAAAAAGAACAGGAGTATGTTTGGAATATGACCAGACATACTCCTGCTGTTACATTCGCAAAAAATGCATGACGAAAAGACAGATCCGAGATCTGCCTGAAAAAAGATTGACATAATCGAAGAATTATGATAGTCTGTAGTTGAAGGGAATAGCAGAATGATATCGAGTTTTCCTATCAGCAATACGATCAGGTCTGACAGGGCACTTGTTTCTTGCTATCAGCTCTTCCAAAAGAAAAGGATTTGCGTGTGCAGAGCGAAAGAATTTGATGCAGATATGTATAGCAAAAGCATAATTGATTTTATAGCGGTAATCATTATGCTTATCGTCATCTATGGTGATATTTTCGGTAATCAGCATAGATAAGTTATACATGATAAGACTTGCAAAGATTTCCTGTATCACGCAGTCCTTTTTCTTTGAATGGAAAGCAATAAGACCAACCTGGTACTTCAGTTCTCTGAATGAAGTCTCGATCCCCCAGCGCATTTTGTATATCATCTTTATATCTTCGGCAGAGAACTCATCATCACAGAGATTGGTAACAATGGTTTCATAGTTATCTTCAGATATCTTGAGCCTTATTATCCTGAATTTAAGAGGATATGTATCTTTCGATTCTTTCGGAAGGAAGTCGAAATTTGAAGAGTGCGGAAGATAACGATAAAGTTCAGGATTAGCCTTAACTTCATTAGTTTGTCTTCTTGTAATAATAATATTTGCAGCAAAATCAGCTTCCTCATTATGGGGAATGTTGAATTTATGAGCAATTCCACCGCTTGTCTTGATGCGCATCACATATTTCAAGCCGTTATTTTCAAGATGAGCGATCGTGTTGTAGGATTCATATCCTCTATCCGCAACGATAATGGACTCATGTCCGATATTTTCAAGCATACTTATGAGAGCAGAATGCTCATTTTCATTGCGACTGTCCTGTAATACAGCATCGATATATCTACGGTTCATAATGTCATACAAAGCATTCAGATGCATGAGGTTATAGCCTTTTACATCATTATTTGCACGATAAAAAGTATCCTTATCATCAGGATCAGTAGGAATATGTATATCAGAACCGTCCACAGCATAAAGCCTGTAGCCGTGAAAGAAATTGGTTTGAGAAAATGTTTCATTGAATTTATGGAACAGATACTGAAAAGCAGCAGGAAGTATTTTAGCTCTTCTCTGAACGATAGCAGACACAGATACCATTTTTGAATCATAATCATAGAATTCTACAAGCTCCTTGCCAAGTGTCTGGCTGCCCATTCCGAGAATGAATCTCAATGTTTTTGAGAAAGATAGCTCACTTTTACGAACAAAATCTCTCTTAGGATCAACTACGAAATCAGAGTTATTTTTCTCCATGTTGCTGATAAGAGTATTAAGCTTGTTTTTGACGATATTACAGTATTTTTGCACGGTAAAACCTCCAATCAGATGTGTATATCTGATTAGCTGCGCCGCACATTTTTGGCTTTTTGTCAATACCTTTTTGCAAAAATTTACATTATATACATAAAAAATAATCACAGGATCTTTGATTCCTGTGATTATTTTACTTTTCCTTAGCTTAATGACATTACGCATATGCGGAGCTTTCTTTGACTGTCGAATTATTCAAGTATTTCTTTCATGATCATATCGGGATCGATGTTGTTGTCCTTGATGAATTTATCCATCTTTTCATTATAGTCTTCATGGCGGAAATCGTACACAAGTCTGATCTTATCCTTGTATTTGTATACTCCGCCGGAGATACCATTTTCAAGAGCAAAGAGGTAAAGCTTTTCGCAAAGCTTATTCAGTTCGGAATCATCGTCGATATCGTAAGGTATATTTCTTATATTTGACTGGTCTATGTAATTCTTACTCAGAAATTCATCGTAAGATGAGCCTCCGCCGTGTGTTGAGTTTTGACTTACAAAAACGTACTTGTCCGCGAACTGCTCGGGCATTTTCTCCTTTGGAACTACTGTTATGTGCAGCATCTGATCCGCAGCATAGTCTGAAAGCATAGTCCTTATGGTGTCAAGGTCTGTGATGTAGTCTATTATGCCGAGAAGCCGCTTCTGTATGCTCTGAGCGTCACCTACGGTCACACCGTCACCGTCAATGTCCGCATTGGCTTTGCCCTCTTCGGAGAGTACATATTTATCGGGATTTGCAAGGCACTGCATGATGAATACAACATCAGACATATCCACCTGATCGTCGTTGTTGGCGTCGCCTTTGAGCTTTCCCGTGTCCTCTGTGCCGTAGCGCGGTATCCTGCCCTCATATTCAAAGCCTGCAAACTGAGGACTGAACTGGATATAGTTCAGAGCGCCTGCAAGCAGCTGATTCTCTGTATCTCTTGCCCAGGAGCCATATACATTAAAGATTATGTATCTTCTGTAGACCTTTGTGCCGTCGTTGTCTTCGCTGCGGTAAACAAAGTGACTTGACAGAGAGATCTGATTATTGATATTTACCTTAAAGTTCCCTAAAAAACTGCTGAGCTGTTCCCCGAAGCTGTTATCGTTTGCCATTTTGGACAGGTCATTTTTATCGGTTGTCTCGTTGATGATCGTATTGCCGCTTTTATCGGTAAAGCTTGCAGGCAGCGCTACAAGGAATGTAAGAAAGTAGTTGTCGAGAGCCTTCAGAGCTGTTTCCTTTGTCCATACTCTGTAGCCCTTTTCTTCAGTCATGCCTTTTTCGTTGAAGAATGCCTTCAGTTCCTCTTCGGACATATTTTGCAGTTCTTTATAGAACTGCTCGTCGATGAATTTTTCAACGCTATGATAGCGGAGGTCTATGAAGTTGGGATCGTCCTTGTGATAAAGCCTGATAATTTCGGGAGCTTCGGGAGGATTGCCCTCAACCAGGAGATAATACCCGTCCTCCAGCTCAAATCTGCACATTTGAGTATATGTATCTGTGGCATTCCATTCCCCATTGAAATCAGCGAAGTCCGACCATGTAATGTTCTTCTTTTTCTTTGCTATTTCCTTTACGTCATCAAGAGACATTTCCTTTGTACCTTTAAGCATTGTCGGATCGTTTTTAACAGGCTTTGTACTTGGTGAGGCTGTTGTATCACTAGTTGCAGCGTTATCAACTACCTTCACCTCAAAGCTTACGTTATCCAAGCCCAAAGCCTGAACTCTATAAGTACCTGCCTTATCACTGCGGAAATCAGTGGATAGAAGAATCGTCGCAGGTTTAGGTATGTTGGACTGATAGTCAAAAGCTACATCTGGATATGAATAAACAACAGCTTTTTCATTCCACTTTGCTGCTTCTATTCTTATGCCAGTCAAGTCTATTTGTTCACCAATATTGTATTCAAGCTTGTCAGGAAGTGATACAATTTTACCTGATAATTCCGAAACTAATGTATCATTATGATTTTGTGAATAAAGAATTATGTTTTCATCAATGCCTAAGTCTGCGATATAAGCTTTTATCTTTTCTAAGTCACTGTCATAAGTAATAAGCAGTTTTTCAGTGGCATCAAAATCCTGAATATATGCATAGCCTAAAACGCTGTTTGAACGTAGATATTCATTTATGGAGTCTGCATAATCTTTAAGAGAACTTTCATCTTCTACTGATTGTTCTAAAGCTTTCTCAGCCATACTTGTAAGCGAAATACTTGAAACAGGAATTGTTCCTACACAGCTCATAACAGCAATAAAAGTTGCTAAAACTTTCTTTTTCATAATATCAACTCCTCGTTTTTATGGAAGCAAGGTCGTTTTTAGTCTCTTAAATAAATGAAGGGGTTAATATATAGCTTCATCTCACCTTTTTCATAAATATTTACACGTACACTTTGTCACTTTAATAATACTATATATTTATTGGAAAATCAATAAGTTTGCATTAAAATTCTGATTTATGAATTACATGATAATTATTTAATGAAAGACTTTGGGGATGCCATATTTCTTTAGAAAAAAGTATTGACATTAAAAATTTATCTTGATACAATAAAGATAATGTATGAAACTTCGATCGAATATACAGAACTCTAACTATTCGGAGGTATATTATGACAAAGGACGAACTTCATAGGTATATTGAGGAAAGTAAAGGCAGTGAAAGTAATATATGCCAGATCTGCGCTTACAAAGACGGAGAAAAGGCCTACAGTGACACATGGCACAATTACAGAAAAGACGATTGCGTACACATAATGTCTGCTACCAAAAGCATTATGGCATTGCTCATAGGAATTGCTCTGGATAAAGGGCAGATAGGGAGTATAGATGATAAAGTCCTTGACTATTTTCCTGATTATAAAGTCAAACGCGGTGAAAAGACCATATACGATGTTACTATCAGACATCTGCTGACTATGAGAGCACCATATAAAAGCAAGGGTGATCCGTGGTCGAAGGTGTGCTCAAGCGATAACTGGACTTATGCTTCTCTTGATTTCCTTGGTGGAAGGAACGGTTTGACAGGTGAATTCAACTATAAAACGGTTTGTCTGCATATACTGACGGGAATACTATACAAGGCAACAAAAATGAAGACCGTTGATTACGCAAACAAATACCTTTTTGGACCGCTGAGTATCAGACCTTACTCGGTCTATATAGCAAAATCAGCCGAGGAGCACAAGAAGTTTACCATAGAGAAAACTCCGAAAGAGAATGTATGGTTCTGCGATACCGAGGACTTGGGCACTCCCGGATATGGACTTTGTATGTCGGCGGAGGATATGGCTAAGATAGGTCTGTTATGTCTGAATAAAGGCGTTTATAACGGAAGGCGTATCATTTCTTCAAGCTGGATAGAAGAAATGACACGTCCCAGAGTTATAGAAAATCAGAACTGGCAGGGCATGGAATACGGCTATCTGTGGTGGATATTAGACCGTGAAAAGAAAATATACGCTGCTCTTGGAAACAGTGGTAACGTTATTTATATCAATCCTGATAAAAATATCGTTATTGCTGTAGCGTCCTATTTCAAACCAACTGTTATTGACAGAGTGGATTTCATAAGAGAACACATTGAACCGTTTGTGAGTGAGCTGATTTTAGACAATTACTGTATAAACGATAGTTAATTATAGGTGGTAAATATGGAATATAAAATAAAGCACGAAAATAAAATCATAATTATCATTGAGCTTATTGCATTGCTGATATTGCTCATTATGATCTTCTTTCTCTCATCATTGCCTTTATGGAACTTTTTTATTGTCATTGGAGTAATGATCGCATATCCGTTTATATACCTTTTTGAAAGAGCTGTAGGCACTTCGGTTATCATTAGAGAGAATGATATGATAATAAAATATCTCATTAGAAAGAAAACTATTGCTTTTGATGAGATCGATGATGTTCAGATCAAAAGATATAAGAGACGTAGACATCATCATGAAGAATACCGTATGCGGATGACGATAAACCTAAAATGTGGCAAAAAAACAACACTTAGCGATACGGCAGGAGCAATCAAAAGCGTGACAGGATTTTTGCTCAGTACTCCTGAAGAACTACCAGATGAAGAAGTCAAGCTTTATAAAATATATCAGGAAATTAAATCAAGATTATAATTTCACAGATTGCGAACAATTTAAAGAGGTTTATATGATTTAAAGAGGGTGACAAGAATTATGGTCGAGTTCGTTTTACTATTGGCGGCTTGTATCGGATTCAGTTATGCAGGAGCAGCTATAAAGGAAATGTACAAGCCTTCAAAAAAACTTGAAGATCTTCTTTTGACAGCGTTTTTATTGCTCACATTGACCACACAGCTGGCAACGATATATTTTACCGCCAAAAAATCGCCTTTTTTCTCTATGATAGAAATTATTGCCTTTGACTATTACTGGTTTATTTTTGCACCATATTATCCGCACAGCGATCCTGCCGGAAACGGTATGGCGCTGGGGTTCCGGAGCATTTTTAATACGGTAGCGTCTTTTCTTTTCGGATTGATATCTTTTTTTCTTATAAAGTTTTGGGCGTACGACAGTCGGCAGACCGGTTTGCATATAGTTTTGTTTTTGGCAGCGTGCATCGGTCTTAAAAACCTTTTTAATAACAGGAATTCATTTCTGTCAGGTGATTCTTTTGAAGAATCTGCAAGATGGGCAAAAATGAGCAAAGAAGAATATAGAAAATCTCTGTTCAGAGCAGGTATGCTTGAAAAGATCGACTTATGGGAAGCAAAGGAACTTGATGCAAGCCCAGAAGAACTAAAGCATTGGGATGTCTACGGATGTAAGAGTATTAAGGTCAGAACGCATAAAAAACTAAACTGTTTATTACTGGAGGGCAGCTGTGAATTTCCTAACGAAACAGCCGATTTAAACCCGTCTGGATTATTGTGCGGTTGCCTCGGATATACAGATGATGGAGATGTAATTGATACCTCCTCCTTTGTGCCAAAATATGTGAAACTGGCGTGGCATGATATTTCTGACGGAAAGACTTATCGGGTATATACTTCATTACCCAAGGAACTTGACCACTATTTCGATGATACTGAACGTTTTGGGCTTGATGATATTGAATTCCGCATCATGCCAAGAGGGAAGGTATTGATGTTTCATAATATGCGTAATCAGATACATAATATCATGATTGATTACCCTTTGCAGGGCGAAGTGACAAACGATTACGAGCAGGAGTTTTCAAATCTTATATCAGAATACAAAATCGATGTAAATGAGTACAGAGCAACAAAAGTACCATCTCTTGATACGATTAATGATTATATGAAGCGTTTCAAATATCAACTAGTATTCTGCATTGAAAAAGACAGCTTGAAAATCACAAAGACTATCTGTAATTTCTTCAACGGAGAAAAGATCTTGTCCGATGGCGTATGGAAAGAGAATATGGAACCTGCGAGAATAAAAGATGTTTTCATAAGATATGAGAGTGAACAGCACAGATACGCAGCTTTTATTTACTTTAACGAGAATGAAGTTTTAGAGACTTTTTATGAGGCTTATAATAAATGTGATGAATCTTTACAAGGAGAATTTATTATTCAAGTGGGAACGTTAGAAAAGGATTTTTCATTTGCTTTAAAGCTTGGCGATAAACGCTATCATCTGAAAAGAACTGAGATAAGGCTTTATAAGATTAATTCAGACGACGCAGGAAAACTTGTATTAAAAAACTATAAAAGAAATCATAAAAACATATTAGCGGGTCTTGAAGTGCAGTGAATATATGCGGGTTGATGGCCTAAAATTAAAAGAAATGGTATGATAACATATGGAAAACACTTCAAAAAATAAAGCTTATTTTCATCTCCCGGGTCTGTTTGAGTTCCATGACCTGTACAGTGTGTTTCTGCCGCTGTACCGTGAGCACCGAGAATATTTCTACGACTGGTGCGAAATAGCATCTGTCTATGGTGCTCCTGCCGACTGTATCTGGAGCGGCGGGCGTGTCGGATTCGGCGAATGTGAAGCTGAAGATGTTCTAAATCTAATGAATGAATACGGTATTTCTTCAAGGCTCACTTTCAGCAATTCGCTTTTAAAACCCGAACATCTCATCGACAGAAAATGCAATGCCCTGTGTGAGCTTTTCGCCGAAAGCAAAGGTGCTCAGAACGGAGTTATAATCTACTCGGATCTTTTGCTTGATCATATTAAAAATAATTATCCCAGTCTTTATTTTGTTTCCTCGACTACAAAGGTTCAGACTGATTTTGATCAGTTTTTAAAGGAAACTGATCGGTGTGATTTTAAATATGTTGTTCCTGATTTTAGGCTGAATAAGTTGTACAATAAACTAGAAACGCTCTCGCAGAAGCAAAAGGACAAGGTCGAATTTCTGTGTAATGAATGCTGCTCGTTTTACTGTAAAGACAGAAAAGCCTGCTATGAAAACGTAAGCCGAAAAAATCTCGGAGAAGACTGTCCTGAGCACATCTGTACCGCACCTGATGGAAAAGACGGATACCGTTTTTCAAAGGCAATGAAAAATCCCGGATTTATCAGTATCGACGCCATCATCAGCAACTATCTGCCTCTAGGTTTTTCTAATTTCAAAATAGAAGGCAGAGGACTCGGAAGTGCTATCAATCTCGAATTTCTTCTTTATTATCTTATAAAGCCGGAATACCAGCTAACTGTCCGTGAAGAGATCTATCTTGACAGCATGCTTGATCTTTTCTGAATACCATACCGGAACGGCGATTATACATAGCATATGGCGCTGATCTTTGTATATTGCAGCAAATCCGTATATTGACATAACGGCGGCTGTGCAGTATGATCACAAGAGTAAATGCAACATTTCAAATATGTAATGTTCTGTAAGCTTAAACACAGGACAAAAGTTTTTTTATGATATATAATAAGATCATGGAAAGGGAAAAAGGCTCCCAAAAAATGACACCGAAAGGAAATGATCTTATGAAAAAGCTTACTTTTAACACATTACAGAAACTCACAGGACTCAGCAAGACACTCTGTGTTATATTCAGTATTGCAGAATTATACGATATATTCAGAGTAAAAACAATCGATCATCCAAGAAGCGACCTGCTTCTTCTCATCTGGACAGCTTCACTTCTTATTGACTATGTACTTAGCAGATATATGAACAGCCGCTATCCAAACCACAATTTCTGATTAACATATAACCCCATTAAATAATACAAACATCTTGAATATGAAATGAAGGTAAATATAATGAATAAGCTCAGAAAAATGTTTGAAAGTAATCATGATACAAAAACACCTGACAAGTTTTTAAATTCAAAAATATATTTGGCATTATCTATTATAGGATGCATTTTCTGCTTAATATCATTTATACTGACATTGATCAGTCAACAAACTTTTAGCTGTGTGATTTTCCTTATTGCATTATTATTATGCATGAACTGCGTAATTGCGTATTTTAAACGCAAAAAGAATCGTTAAAGTAATAATATATCGGGGAAAAACTATGAACTGTACAAGAATGGGAACCTGCCGAAAATCTGAATGAACCAATACCCAAAGATATAATAAGATTTCTGTTATCCGGATTATTGTTATTTTGAACCAGAATAAGCTATGCAATATATGCAAAATGCTGAAAATACATCTCGGAAGCAACGATTAAAGCTTTTTCAGACACATAATTACCAGAAACACCTTTTGAAAGGATGGTCATTATGAAAAAAGTTCTAATCAGATCTCTGATAACAGCTCTTGTTATTAATACAACCGGAGCAATAATAAATCTTGTCTCATATTTTGTCAATGGTAAGTTCTTACTTTCTCAGGCTTTAAACGGTGGAGAATGTATTCAATCTTATGGATTCGGCCTGATTCTTACAAAGATAATTCCCATTGATCCAGTGCACAATCCGGATGCGTACAGAACAGCGATTTCGCTTCATCCTTCAAGTTTCATATTTACAATAGTTGTATGCTTCATACCTTCGTTCGTAATATTCTCTATTGTATATCTTTTTGGCAGAAAAAAACTGATAGGTGGGGGGAGAATACTATGAAAAATACGGCAACAAAAACAATCGCGCTTCTTATATCCGCAGCGTGTTTCGCAGGTTTCACGGCATGTGGAGTAGGCACGGGCAGTAAGGATAATGAAGAAGATACCGCAGCAGCGATCTGCGCCGAAAATGTCAATAAAAAAGCTGTAAAAGCCTTTAAGGAGGCCAAACTCATCAAGGTCGGCGAGCATACTTATTATCCTGATTATCTTTTTGAATCCGACGACAGAGATAAGAAGTTTAAAGATTATATTCTGTCTGTTCTCGAGAAATGCGACAAGGACCTTCATGATAACATTTTCGTTTACGTCATCATGGAAGCCGAGACAAAGGATGAATTCAGGTTTTCTGCCAAAATTATTATGGACGACGTGATTCTTGAAGAAGGGGAGATGATGAACTGGTACACACCTGAGACAGGCTATGTCTGGGATTACGATTACTCTAAGTTCAGAAGATGCGACTTCACCAAGAGCAATCTCGTTTCGATAGAGGAAGCAAGTACAACAGCTTATGAAGATGCGAAAGCGAATTCCCAAAAGCTCTATAATGGCAACAAAATTTCAGGCACATATCTTCTTAAGGCAGACGCTCAGGGAAACCTTTACTATGAATTCACCGTAAACATCTACAGTTTAGTTACAATTGATGCAAAGACCGGTTCTATAATCAAAGCGCACTACTGGGACGGCGAATACACATAACATAAATAACAAACCATTCATAGAAAAAAGCTCCCTGTGTAAAATAACACAGGGAGCAATGAGTTATGTAAACAGAATTAACATGAAGAAAAGTCGATATAATGTTATGAAAGAATCAGCTCCCTTACAAGGGAGCTGGTTTTCTTATAAAAAATATATTGTTTCCATGTTGACTGCTTGGAGTTCCGCTTCAACTATGTATGAAACAAAATTATTTATTGCTTTATGGAAATTAGCTGTTTTACCGTAAGCGACAACCATTCCCAGCACTTCCGTAGCAATGAATAAAATGCTAAAATAGTTCCAGAGGAAAATATCCGAAAGGAGCTACGAATATGCCAACAGCAAAAGAAGTACAGAGAGAACTGTGCCGCAGAGAATGGGCAGAGCGGATCGCAGAATGCGAAAGCAGTAATATGTCGGTCAGGGAATGGTGTGCAGCTAATGGGTTGAATGTAAATACGTACTATGGACGTGTCGCTGCGCTGAAAAAGGATACAGCTAAAACTAAAAAAACGTCTACGCAGGATATTGTCCCTCTGAGTGCAGTAAAAGAAAAGCCTGATGTGCCAAGTGTTGTCAACTCCGAAACTGTTGCAGTTCCAATACGCAAGCCTGTTCATGAAAAAGAGAGAGTTATTCTCCGCAAGGAAGGTATCGATATCGTACTTCCACCTGATATATCTGAGAGTATGATACTTTTGCTGCTCAGAGGTCTGAAAGAATGCTGAAAAATTTGTCCGCTGATAACATATACATCGTATGCGGTCATACGGATATGCGGAAATCTATCGACGGACTGGCAGCAATAGTGCAGCAGCAATATCAGCTTGATCTTTTCAATAACAGTGCTTTCCTTTTCTGCGGACGGCGCAGAGATCGCCTGAAAGTGCTGTTATGGGAGGATGACGGTTTCCTTTTGCTGTATAAGCGGCTTGAAGGCGGTAAATTCAACTGGCCTCGCAGTAAACAGGAAGTCCGTAATCTGACTCATGAACAATATATATGGCTTATGCAGGGATTATCTATAGATCAGCCCAAAGCAATTAAAAAGCTTGAAGGCGGCGTTGATATATGCTGAGTTTTGCACAGCGGATATGCACATAAACGTGGAAGATATTTCTCAATTGAAATACGCTCTTTTCCTTGAAAAATCGGGCGATTTGTGATATAATCTAAGTATCATAAATCACCTAATACAAGGAAAGGAGCGTTTCATTATGAATTATGCTGAGCTGAAAAAAGCATATGATCTGGTAATACAGAAATGCTCCGCCCTTGAAAAAGAAGTTGATGAATTAAAGAAATCCAATGAGGATAAAGACCTCCGTATCGAACATCTGACCGAGCTTGTTGTGAAGCGCAATAAGATGCTGTTCGGACAAAAGAGTGAGAAATCGAAATTTATCAACAATGGACAGCTTGCTTTTGATGGAGTTTTCAATGAAGCCGAAGCAGAAGCTGATACTTCTGCTCCTGAGCCTACAGCTGAAACAATTGCTCCGAAATCTAAGAAAACAGGACAGCATCGTGGCAGAAAAGAGATAAGAGCTGACCTTGAAACTAAAAAAATAGTATATGAACTTCCGCAGGAACAGCCGATATGTGAAGTGTGCGGAGGATCTCTGACCGAATATGCAGAGGAATACATTACTACAAGACTTGCTGTAATACCAGAAAAGGTGTATAAAATCGAGTATTACCGCAAGGTCTACAAATGCGTAAACTGCGATAAAAACGGTACAAAGGCTAATATCATAGCAGCTGAAAACAAAACCCCTGCCTGTATTATCAAAAAAGGGCTTCCCGACGCAAGCCTTGTTGCAGATATTATGCAGAGAAAATATCAGCTTGGAGAACCGCTTTACCGTCAGGAGCAGTATTGGAAGCTGCGAGGTATTTATCTGAACCGAACATCACTGGCTAATTGGGTAATAAAAGGCGCAGCATGGTTTGAACCTGTTATCAAAAGGCTCAGATACCATGCTTTCTTTGAACCTGTTCTTAATGCTGATGAAACTCCGACACGGGTATTGAAAAAGGATGGTAAGCCTACCAATAAGAAAGGTCAGATGTGGATAGTATGCACGGGTGCATCTGCTTCAAAAAAGATAGCACTGTATACGTATCGTGACAGCCGCAGCAAAACAGTTGCAGAGGAGTTGCTGAAAGGATATACAGGTGTGGTTCAGACGGACGGTTTTCAATCATACGGCAGCGGAGATTATGAAAATGCAGGCTTCTGGGCTCATTATCGCCGTAAATTCTATGATTGTATTCCTGAAGGCGATAATACCTGTCAATCCGCTCAGATTGTTGCCATAATAGATAAGGCAGCTGCATATGAAGCCTGTGCGAGAGAAGCCAAATATACTGATAAACAAATATTGACAATGAGGCAGGATATAATAAAACCTCTGTTGGATGAGGCTTATGAGATAATAATCAGTTTAAGACCGAGCAAGGGCTCTGCCCTTGGCACGGCGGTTACTTATGCCTTAAAGCAGAAAGGGAAACTGTATCTGTTCCTGAGCAATCCTAAAGTCGAAATGACCAATAATCTTGCTGAGCGAACAGTAAAGCCCTATGTTATCAACCGTAAAAACTTCCTGTTCAGCGATACCGAAAAAGGTGCTGATGCAAGTGCAGCAGTAATGAGTATCATAGAAACAGCTAAGAGAAATACCCTCGATGTCTACGGTTATCTGCTATATCTTCTGACAATTCTGCCAGAAATGGGCAATGATCCTACAGAAACACAGCTCGAAGCTGTCATGCCTTGGAGTATGACGTTGCCTGCATATTGCAGGCAGATGTATAGTGAGATACATTAAAAAAATATGTCATTCAAAAATATAATCTTTTATTGTAAAACAATTAAATTACTTAAAACAGTGATATTTGGCGCTTTCGAAAAGGCACTTCCGATTACTCGGAAGTGCCTTTAAACAGCGATCAATGTCAGAAGTACTCCTTCTTCGCCTTTTCAACGAAAGAAGAAGCTGCACTGTCAAGATCGGTCTTATCATAGATATAATCAGTTGCAGCCGCAAAGAAATCGTCTATCAGCTTGCCGTTTTCCAGAACAGGTGAAAGCTGCGGAAGGGTATGCTCTGCCATTTTCTCCGAAGCCTCAAACTGTATGCCCTGAAGCATTCCCTGCTCATTGAGGACTTCCCTTGCAGAGGCGCTTAATGGGATACCCTTTTCTATTCCCTGAAGCTCAGCCATTTCTCTGCTGTTGAGCAGAAAATCAAGGAGCATTCCTGCTTCGGCAGGGCGGTCAGTGGTCTTGCTGACAGCGTACATAGTGGCAGGCTTAGCATACCAGCCCTCACCTGTATTATTTCCGCTGATCGAGGTCTGATCTGCAACTACTATCTCTCTTTCTTTGCTGATAGCATCGCCGAAATAGCTTTCAGCGTCGCTCACCCATGCAACAGAACCTGCGTAATTTTCGTTATCCAGCCTGATACGCTCATAATGCTCAACAAGGGGCATTACCTTGCTGTCTACAAGCTTTTTGTAGAAATCCATCATTACGGCAAAATCTTCCTCATTAAAGTTCAGATTGCCGTCCTGATCAAGGATATTTCTGTCTTGTGCCTGTTCTGCATATGATATGAGATACAGCCACATTGACTTGCTTGAAGCACTGAGCGGATAGATATTTGCAGACTTCATCGCATCTGCTGCTCTGAACAGATCGTCCCATGTTTTGGGCACATCGACACCGTATCTGTCGTATATAGTCTTATTGATATATACCGTCTCGGAATTCATAGCTATGGGAAGGGCATTGAGAACGCCGTTTCTCGTGCCGTAGCTCAGCTGTTCTTCAGTGAAATTCGATAGAGCAATATACTTTGAAAGAGCGTTGAGATCATAATATCCCATACCATCAGCTGAATAATCCGTGAGCCAGCCGTAGTTTATCTGCATAACATCGGCTTCTGTATCCGACGCCATCCAAATCTTATTTCTTTTTTCATAGCCTGACCATTCGGAATAGCTGCACTTGACTCTTATTTCAGGGTGCAGCTCCTCGAACAATTCCACAGCTTTAAGGGTATATCTGTTTCTTGCGTCATTTCCCCACCATGAAAACTCTATTTCAACCTGTGTTTTCTGACTCGACATAGTAGTCTTTTCAGAGCAGCCTGTAGAGAATACCATTGCAGCACCAAGCATGAGCGCTGCTGTTCTTCTGAATATCTTCATAAACATCGTCCCTCCGTTCTCACATCACACTTGATACATTGTGACCGATTTTAACGGAAGCACAAAGCGCCGTATATGCTTTATAGTAGGCCTCGCGGAAATCGCCTTTTCCGATTGCGGCGGCGGAATCCGCAGTAAGCTCAAGAAGTCCCATAGTACTTGTGTACTCGGATTGTCTGAACTTGTCACAGACATCCTTTGCTCTGCTCTCGGAAAGGATACGGAAAGCCTCTTCATCCTTTCCGCTGTTTTTAAGAAGTACGGAAAACGAATTCTCACCGACTCTTCCGATACATTCAGCGTCGCTGAAGACCTCTTTCAATATGGTTATCATTCTGCCCTTCTGCTTTTCCGGGAACGAGGGGTAGAACTTCTCAATGATGTCATCGAAATTATTGATGGCAACAAGCACCACTCCATAGGTCTGGTCGGAATTCTTCTTCATAAGGTTATCCGCCTTGTCGCGGAAAAATCTTCTTCCCAGTATATTCTCGAATCCGTCCTCGCTTATCTCATCGGAAAGGCCTGAGGTAACTGTACCTATAGGATCAGCCATACGCCTTACGAAAAGCGCACCTGCACAGACTGCTATCAGTGCCACCAGTCCTGCAAAGAGATAGATATATTTTCTAATATCTATTGCTTCCTTCAGGATGACCTTTGTAGGTATGGAGCATACGATATACCAGTCGCCGTTTGTGGCATTTACGGTAGAAAGGTTCTCACTTCCGTTTATGACCACCATGTCCTTGTTCTTGATGTCATCGAGAAGATTTTTGGGAATAACCGTGCCGCTGTTATCGCCCTTTACAGATGAGTATATCATCTTGTAATTTCTGTCCGTCAGACGTATCTCCATGTCGCTGAGATTCTCGGGGTTCTCAAAGACTGTGTCAAGCTCTGCGGTGTAGAACGAGATGAGGAAGATAACATTATCGTTCATCTGTTTTACATAGTAGATACGCTCATAGTCTCCCTTGTAGCCCGTGAACCAGCCGTCATGAGTACGGGAACTTGTGATCATCGTGGAAAGCTCGGTGTAAAGCTTGTCGCCGAAAAGCTTTATAGTACCGTTTGATACCTTTCCGATCGTTTTGTTGTTTGCATAAACGATGCCATAGTCAACGAAGTTCTCCATAAGGCACAGACTGCTGAGATCAGAAGCGATCTGCTTTTCTGTATTTATGGCTTCGTATTCATCGTTTGAGGGGTCGGAAGCATCGTAGCTGTAGGCATTATCAACTGAATAAGCCAGAGTACCGATAGTTTCCATTCTGCTGAGATACGCTTCAAGATTCAGCTTGAGCTGAACATTCAGCGTTGAAGTCATCGAGCTGACCTTTTCCTTTGTCAGCTCATCGTATTTTGTGACAATAAAGGCTGTAATGCCAATGATCGCCGCAATAACGATAGCAGCGTAGCCTATTATCATAAGCACGCTCATTTTTTTGATCTTCTCAAGACCAATAGTCTGAATTTGATCTCTTGTCATTTTTTCCTCCTGTTTTTTAATATCCCTTTTTGTCTGTAACGCTCCAAAGCACAAAGGACGTCCGAAAAATCGGCGCATGATCTGGAATCCATTATGTAAGCAGATTTATTTTACCATATATTTTTTACTTTGTCCATACATTTATATAAATAAATCTTTTTTGCACATTATGTTACCTTTTCATCGGGTATTTACTGCAAATCCTTGACATGGATAACTGTCTGGGGTGCGGGCGTGGTGTCCCAACCGGATTCCCGTTAGTCTAATCACTGCTTTCATTATAACTTAGGTTTCGAGTGTGTGTAAACCATGCCTGGCTTGTCATGGATTTATACGACTGTAATTATTATAGTACAGTAACTCACTGCAATTCATTGTGATGAACCGAATACGGGATTTGAGCCGAGGTTGATCTTGGCTCATTTTTTTGCCCGCTGGTCTGGTTGGCGGTTACGAATTATCATGAAGAAAAGTCGATATGATGTTATGAAAGAACCAGCTCCCTTACAAGGGAGCTGGTTTTCTTATAAAAAATATATTGTTTCCATGTTGACTGCTTGGAGTTCCGCTTCAACTATGCATGAAACAAATTATTTATTTAGTGCTTTATGGAAATCGGCTGTTTTACTATATTATATTTATAGGCGTTGACGTTTTGTGTAATATATGGTATGATATATATATCATACATTATATATATAATAATCAGGTGATCCAATGTGACTGCCTGTTTCTGTATATTGGATATTACTTGTATTTTGAGAAAATAGAGAAATAATCAAAACGAAATAGGGAGACTTTTTTATGAAGCTGAATCCCAAAATATTATCACACTCATTAAGGACAAGAATTACTATAACAATGCTTGGTGTGATACTTGCGGCTCTTGCAGTTACCACCCTGCTTAGTGCTGTCTTTATCCGTACAACAGAGAGTCAAAAATCCGATCAATTACTGCGAATGCTTTGTGAGACAGGAGAACGTAGTCTCGATTATTACTTTGACAGCGTACAGAACACGGTGTCAAAGGTAACATCCTATGCAGAAGAAGATCTTGAAGACGTGGACAATGATGAAGAATTTGCGGCACATATGGAGAGAATACGTGAGTATTTCAGCATGATGGCTTCTAAGACCAAAGGTGTCATGACCTATTATTATCGCATTGACCCTTCAGTTTCCGCAGACGTAAAAGGATTCTGGTACACAGATCTGACTGGTGATGGCTTCGTGGAACATGAAGTGACTGATATTACCATGTATGATGTGGAGGATACCTCAAAACTCGTATGGTTTACCGTTCCAAAGCATGAAGGCAAGCCCATCTGGCTGCGGCCATATATCACGGATAATCTCGATGTTCGTGTCATATCCTACGATGCGCCTGTTTACTGGAAGGATAGGTTTATTGGTGTTGTAGGCATCGAAGTAGACTACTCAACAATGGCAGAAGAGATCAACAGTCTTCGTCCATATGATAACGGCTATGCATTCCTGAGCTATGCTGATGGGAATCTGTTCTATCATCCATATCTTGACGTGGCAGATCTGCCATCCGAATCCACATTTGAGATCTCTTTTCATGAGACTGACGAAAACGATGTGATCAGGTATACTTATCACGGAGAGAAAAAAGTAGCAGTCTGGCGCTTGTTGAGCAATGGGATGCGTCTGACTGTCACAGTTCCCGTTTCTGAAACCAAGGGTGATTGGAAAGGTCTCATTCTGAATATTATAAAGGGCGTCGCCGTTGTACTCTTTTTATCAAGTTTGTTTCTGATGTACCACACAAGGCGCATCACCAGACCTCTCGAACAACTTACCAAGGCGGCTGAACAGGTAGATCAGGGAAATTATGATTTTGTCCTGACATACGACAGGGAGGATGAAATTGGTAGGCTCACAAGGTCGTTCAAAATGCTTTCGGGCAATGTAAAGGCGCAGATCAGCAATCTGAACGGACAGGTATTTATTGATGCGCTGACTCATGTAAAAAACAAGAGAGCACTGTCAAATATCTTTGATGAAATGCAGAAAGAGATCGACAGCGGGGCTAAGGAGCAGGAATTTGCAATTGGTGTATTCGACTGCGATAATCTGAAACTTATCAATGACCAATATGGACATGATAAGGGAGACATTTACCTGAAGACAGCTGTCAGCGTTATATGCGAGGTGTTCAAGCACAGTCCTGTTTTCAGAATTGGCGGAGATGAGTTTGCCGTTATTCTGAAAAATGAGGACTACAATAATCGTGATGCACTTTTTGAACAGTTTGACGCAACCGCTTATGAGATTAACGCCGCTGCTGCTGAACCATGGAAACAGGTGCAGATTTCAAAAGGTGGCGCTGTTTTCAATTCATCAGAGGATAGTGCCGTTACAGATGTGATGCGGCGAGCAGATAAGCTCATGTATGAGAATAAACGAATCAGAAAAAATAATACATAAGAGTCACGTTTATCATGTTGCAGATGACGAATTAATTGTTATGATTGAAAATAAATCAAGATTTGACATGGAGGATCTGTTTAAGAAGTTTGACGAAGAGTTAAAGGCTTATAATGCCGAAAACGTTTAGCAGGATAATCTTGCTGTCGCAAAAGTATCCGTCACATTTGAGCCTAAAAAGCACAAGAATTATTGTCAGCTGTTTATTGAAATGGAGAAAGCTTGTTTCAAAGACAAAGATGCTTATTACAACAGATTTACATCTACTCACTAAATTAAACGAATAAGTTTTAAAGCAAATACCATAGTTGCAGAGGTATAGTATGTTTAGTCATATTATTAATGTACTTATCATAATTGGAAGTGTGCTGATGATTGTTAATATCAGCGGTTTTGTAAAATACGCCGTCTTTATAAAGGGAAGGCAGAAACTGAACAAAGAAAGGGGTATCTTGTACGCGCCAATAATTCTTCTTTGTTTGTTCTTTTGCGGATATGTAACTGTAGGTTTCATGGATATGTCACTAATTCAATGACTATTGAAATTACAAAAAGCTCCGACCGAATCGGCGGAGCTTTTATGTTAGAAATTACTTTACGAGACCAATGCCACAGATAGTAAAGCTTCAGCTTCCGCTTATGGAAACATTAAGTTCGCCTGAGGTCTCCGGATAGTAGCCAAGCTCTGCATCGGGACCGCCCCATGTGTACTGCTTGTTGCCGTTTACCTTAGTAGTTTTGCCGTTTACAGTAACATCGATGCTGCCCATACCTGAGCTGTTAGCCTTGAATACGATGATAAGTCCCTTGCCCTCTGTCTTGAATGTCATCGTGCTACCGCCATTGAGTGTGTATGAGTAGTTGAGACAGGGGGTATTGTTGTAACCGCCGCCTGACTTCCATGAGTCTGCGTTGAAGTTTGTGAGGTTCTTAGGATCAACATTCACACAGTTAGCGTACTCAGCGCCGTAAACATACTTGGTAGGCTGTGTATAGCTTGCTGACTGGTTCTCGCTCTTGAGTGCCTGACGTACATAGTATACGGTATTCTCCGCAGGAATCGCTTGTAGAGTCTTATGCACCTCGATATTCACGAAGTTAACAGCTTCAATGTCCAGCAAGCTATAAGTGAAGATGCTGCAAAGGTTGGAGCCAAAACGATCAAAGAAGGCGTACATCTTGTGTGTGCAGCACTAAAGCTCTATGACATAAGACCTGTTCTTAGTGTCACTTTCCCGGCAAGAAAGCCTAAGTTGAAGGAGCTTCCCACAGCGGAGCAGGTAATGAATATGGTTCGCGGTACAGATATTGAGCTGCCGTGCCTGCTTGCGATGTGGCTTTCACTTCGCATGAGTGAAGTAAGGGGATTGCAGTTCCGTGACCTAAAGGGAAATGTACTTACTGTCTGCCGCAGTAATATCTACTTCGACGGCAGCAACAACGTCCGAGATATGAATAAGACCTTCAAGTCAGCTCGAAGGCTGACCATACCCGACTACATAAAGAGCCTCATAGAAGCCGATCCTCATGAGAAGGACGATGACTTTATTGTTCAGATGGAATACCAGACACTACGTAGCAAGTTCTATAAGCTTCTCGCTGTGTACGGCTATCATATGACCTTCCATGATCTGCGTCTTTTATCAGCGAGCGTTATGCTCATGCTCAATATCCCTGATAAATATGCAATGGAGAGGGGAGGGTGGTCCACAAGCTCAACGTTGAAGTCGGTATATCAGCATGCATTTTCAGATGAGCGTAAGAAGGTAGATGAGTACTTCAATAGTATACTTGATGATATTGATAAATAATAGAGTATCATGGCAGTATCACTTTTATTACTTATACAGGTTATATATCGAAGTTAAGCTGGCTCTTAACATAGAGAGATGATAAGTCGGCTAATTTTATGTATAATATTCGCAATAAAGGCTTTGACTTATGATGAAATAAATGATAGTATTAATACAGGAGATGTTATATCCGCTTTTAGATGTTATGTTTTGTTTGCGGCAGTTATACTGCCGACATGAGGTTTCAGTGAGGAGGAAAAATTATGCCAAAGTTGTTCACAAAAACACTATCCGCTCTGACGGCCGGACTTTGTATGCTCAGTGCCGTTAGCCTGCCGTCCGTGATCCCATCGGCTCAGGTATATGCAGTTGATTTTATGGAGAGTGATACTGTAGACGGTTATTACTACGAATTTTGGAATCAGAATTGCACAGGAGAGTTTGAATACGAAAACACTGAAAATAACGGTTTTACTATGAACTGGAGTGGTATTGAGAACTCTTTAGCGATGAAAGGCGATAAATTTGAAAGAAAAAATGTATATGCTTCGCAGATAAAAGAATATACCGTTACATATGACGAAGATGTTGACTATATGGACGGTAACGGCTTTTCAGGCGTTTATGGCTGGATGGAGGACTCCAATGCCTATTATGAGTTTTATATAGTAGACAGCTGGGGCAGCTGGCGCCCTGTCATGGAAAATGCTCTCGGTTCATTTGAATCCAATGGTATAACTTATGATATCTACAATGGCAGGTTATCTTCGATGACGGACTATTGGGGGGGGAATATACCTCCCACTACATATATCTATTACAGTGTGGCACGTGATAATCTTGCTGAAAAGACAAATGGTGTCTGCAATATAAAGAATACTATCAATGTCGCAGATCACTTTAGGAAATGGCAGAATTCAGGCCTTAATTTGGGATTTGTGTACGATGTGGGATTCAGCGTTCATGCGTACAGAAGTGCTGGCAGTGCCAGGATAAACTCTATTGAAATAAGCAAGGAGATAACAGAGGAAAACAACTACGGACCGCAGTTTATATATAATAAGCATGATCCTCTTCCGACAGATGAAGAGGGCAGGAAAGTATTCGTGGATTTTGAGACCGAGAACGAAAGGGCGGGAGCGCCTTTCGAGGGGACGGAAGCTTTATATGATACCGATCATTCGTTCAGCGGTGAACATTCTTTGCTGATATCGGGAGAGGATCAAGCCAAACGCGCCTTTGAGTTCAAGATCGATCCATATGACTTTGACGGCCGTGAGCTCCTTGCAGGTTTGAAACTATATCAAAACAGCGGCAAAAATATCAAGTTCATATTTCAGTTAATCGACCTTAACTCCAAATCCAATTATTCCAACGACATGTATTCAAGAATCATCCCATCCGGCGTATGGACGGATGTGGAAGATCTTCAGTTTTTGCTGTTCAACGATAATTTCGCAGATGGTGTCCTTCGCATAGTCCCCGAAGAGCCTGTAGATTTCTGTGTTGACGATTTTTACTTAGCTGACAGCATTGATATCAGGGATAAGCTCGCCAAAAAAGAGCACGCTGTCCCCGGCGATGTGAATGGAGATGGTTCGGTTGATATTTATGACGTGATCGTAGTCAGAAGACTGCTTCTCATGACTGATGAATATAATGTTAACTTTTATCAAGACGTAAACGGCGATTGTAAGCTGAATATCAGCGACCTTGTAGCGCTTACCCAGTTTGTGCTCGGAAAAACAAAACAGCTACCTGAACCCGAAAAAGAGAGAGTATATTTTGCGGATGTTTTTAACGAGACCGTAGGCAACACAGAATTCAATGCACACAGTGTAGAAGACAATGTTGGTGAGATAAAATCAGCATTATGCAGTGATGGCTCATTCATTACTCAGTGGAGTGAGAAGATTTATTACAATTTTGAAAGCCGTCAGAAACTGGAAAACTATGACGAACTCACTTTGAAGTATTCCGGAACTGCTAAGGCTGATTCGTGTTATTTAAACCGGAAAGCAAGCAGTATAGAAATAACCGTTGAGGCAGAATTTAAAAATGATTACGATAAAGTGAGATTCATTATCGAATACGGCGCCAGTGAAAATGAGAGATTAAGGTGGAACACTGATCCCGATGATATGAAGCTTGTTGAAATAGGCGGCAAAGAGTATTATATTGACAAAAATGAGGATCTTCCGGATGAGATAGAAACCGATAGGTTTATATATCTTTATCCAAAGGAGGACAGCATTAAGAACGATGAGGTCTGCAATTTTGACGTAGAGATAGATTTCTCTGAGCTGCTGAAATACTTCGGCAAGGAGGAGTTCAAACCGGATTTAGTAGAATGCTGTCTTAAGACAGAGGCTACCAAAGGCTTTTTTGAGTTAGAAGAGCTATCCTGTACTGATAAGAGCAAAGCCGACTGAAAGCAGATGTCGCCAAGCTCTCGGAAAAAAACAACCGCAAGGAACAGAATAAAAGCGATATAATGAGTTTTATGAGTATCGTCGAAAAGTATTGGATTGTCACACTTAGTTTTGGAAGCAAAAAAAGCCTGCAGCATAAAGACGGGTACTCATAAAGAAGTTTTTATGATTTGAAGATAAGGTTGCGTAACCTTGGTGGTTACGCAGCCTTTCTCTTTTTGTCGTACTTCATGCTGTCAGCAACAGCAGTCGCTACGGCAACATCGAAATGATAGTGAATCTCGATTTCCTGAGTGCGGTGACCGCTGCTTTTGTCAGGAGCATGGACAGCGATCTTTTCAATCAGTTCGTGCATGATTTCAGGTGTAAGCTCCGTGATACGCTCATACTTCTGTACCGCCCTTATGAATGCTGTCACGTCGGCTGACTTTTGCTCTGCATTATCAATATAGACGTACAGCTCGGCAACAGTCGCCCTGAGTTTTTTCTGTTCGTCCTCGTTCTCCCTAACAAAAGAAATCATCTTAAAAGGCAGTAGAAGAATCAGCTCCTGCGAGGGAGCTGGTCTTTTTATATTTGATAAATTGAACATACCCAGTGAGTTGTTGAGCTTTTTAATAATATTCAAAAAACGTAGATATATCGTCATTTAAGGTAATTGTTTGCGTATTGAATTATCGTGTTATTTCATGCTTTTTTGAGATAATAATGAACAAATCAAGAACAAGAAAACGCAGTATACCTTTCCATTATTATTACAAATAACAAAATCGGGAACAGCTACACAAGCCGTTCTCGATATTTTTATTCTTTCCATAGTGTATAGGTATCGCATATTTCGGCCGGATAGTGTTTACAAGCTTGGCTGCCTGTACCGCATCGGTAGTGAACGTGCCACCTGCGGGAATGAGAGCAATGTCGCACTTCACCTGCTTGTTGTCTGGAGTAATGTCTGTATCGCCTGCGATGTAAATACGTCCGTGGTCGGGACTGTCGATGATATATCCAAGCCAGCCGTTGGACTGAGGGTGAAATGGCTTGCCGATATTGTACGCAAAAACAGTCTCGAGTCTCACACCGAGGACTTCAATGAGATTATTGATAATAACAGGAGACCAATATGGAACACCTTGAGAATACGGAAGACAACTCAGTCTGTCAACAAAATCGACCGTATTTTTTCAACCCCCGAACGAAAAAATGTTGCAATAATTGACTTGACATTTTGGAGTGTTTGTGATAAGATGCAATCGTACAAGTTTAAATTGTACCCAAATATACGTTTTGTATATATTAAGCATATCCCGAAAATCGGGAGGCGACATAGAAAGGAATGGCGTATTCATGAAGAAACGATTTTTCAACTGCCTGACTGCTGCGGTCATGCTGTCCACCTCGGTTCTGCCCGCTAATGCGGCGGACATTGTGGACACAGAAACGCAGGAGACACAGGCACCGACTGTGGCAGAGCGTGTTGCGGACGGTCTTGCTGTTTATAAGCGTGAGCTTGCACATTGCGAGAATGTCAAGCAGGTCTCTGTGGACGACACCGTTGCACTCTGGAATGATTACATCAAAACATTCAACGAGCAGTACCGGAATGCATTAGATAAAAATGAGCCTTTGAAAAAGCTGCTGTTTTCGTATCTGGAATCTCCATATCATCCAACCGGTCCTGCCGCATATCCGTTTGAGATGCCGGAAGGAAACTTTTATAAAGGCGTTTACGATGTCGTAGTCAGTGCGGATTATATTAGCGAGGAATCCAGAAAGGAAGTCGAAGGCAAGATGCCGGCTGACAAATTTGCAGAAATGACAAAGGATGAAGGCTGCTATCATTTGTATTATATTGACGGCTCCATTGGCGTAATCCGAAATAATCAGCATACAGGTGATCGTTTTATTGACAATGCGCAGCTTGTGACGGATCTTTTCCAGTTGCAGGGGTCGACCTCGATCGATTTGAACTTAGACGCGCCGATTAATGAGGAAATCAGAGAAAAACTGACCGGTGACCTTTGCGAAACCCTCTTCCTTACCAATGCGAAAAACCATGAATTAGCATACATGGACTATGAGCTAAGTTCGGGCGGCCTCTGGGGAGGCAGTGATGAAGAAGTTTATATTCCGTATTCTGCTGCACCGGCGAAAGTGCAGACCGAGGAGACAGCTGATGAAGATACAAATTCGGGGTATGCGAAGTTTAAGGATGTCGTCAGTGGCTTGTTGGACGACATGCCGTGGCTGATTTATGACCGCGGAATCGGCAATGATACCTATCACGTTGTGGATCAGAAAGAGCCGGTATTCGGCATTGTATCAGAGCAGCCCGGCGGATACCCCGGAGAAGCTGATACATTGTCTCTTGATTATAACGTCAATCCGGATGATCTGGAGTTTATCCGTTTGGACGGCGATCTTCTGCTGAATGATCCCGTGCATGAGGTTTACATCATGCTCAAGAGTGAGTTCTCCGATCCGGGCAAGCGTATTGAATACATCAAATATGGCGATACTACAATGGATTACGAGGCACTCTGCTGCCAGACGAATCTGTTTGTCGGCACAGAAAAACAGGACACCCTGACCGGCTACCCGGAAACCAACTATATGTGGGGCAAGGGCGACAATGACACGATAACAGGAAATGACGCAACTAATTATATGCTTGGCTATGACGGCGACGATACAATAACGCTGACTGATGCGTGCTTCGGGCTGTTTCATGGAAAAGGCGGCGACAACTATGTTTATGGCATGGATGGCAATGATACGATTAGGTTGAGCAGCGGTAATGATTTCATTTGGGGCGGCAAGGGTGACGATGTCATTAAGAGCGGTTCCGGCGATGACATCATTTACTATGAGCTAGGTGATGGCAATGATATCATCGATGATACAAATGGAAAGGGTTTTCAGCCGGCTGATGGCTACGATGTGCTCTGGCTCGGTGAGGGAATTGAGCCGAAGGATGTACACGTCTCGCTTGCTGACGGTTACTATGAATTTGTCCTTACCATTACAAAGACCGGCGAGACAATTTCCATGCCCGGCAACATTTATTCCGTTCGCTCTCCGGTTTTCCCGATTGAAGAGATACATTTTGCAGACGGTACCACATGGAACCGCGTGAGTATGCTGGAGCAGTCCTGCTTCCTCTACGGTACGGACGGAGACGATGAACTTACATTCCGAGCAGACGTTGACGCTCGGTCTAGAAAAGACTATATTGCTAATGCCACGATTTACGGGTATGACGGCAATGATACTCTGATTGGCGGCGACGGCAGTGACAGCATCTATGGCGGCAAAGGGGATGATACCATCCGTGGCGGAAACGGTGATGACACGATTTACTACGGGCTCGGCGACGGAAATGACCTGATTAATATGGGTAACGGCAGATCCTCACAACCACAGGGCGGATACAATGTGCTTGTGCTGGGCGAAGGCATTTTGCCGGATGAAGTAACCGTCGAACGCTCTTCCGACAAATACAGCTTTACACTCCATATCAACAAGACTGGTGAGTCTGTTACGATGACAGGTAATGTCATTTCCGGTGTTTCAAATCTTTTCCCGATCAAGGAGATTCGCTTTGCAGACGGAACCGTCTGGACGATTGACAATCTGTCTGCCAATGCAACAACAACCAAGTCAACGACTGCTACTACAAAAGTGACGACCACTAATTCAACAACTGCTACTACAAAAGTGACGACCACTAATGCAACAACTGCTACTACAAAAGTGACGACCACTAATTCAACAACTGCTACTACAAAAGTCACGACCGCTAATGCAACAACTGCTACTACAAAAGTGACAACGGCTAATGCAACAACTGCTACTACAAAAACGACAACGGCTAATGCAACAACTGCTACTACAAAAGTGACAACCGCTAAGACGACAGCAGCTACCGTGGAAACCACAACAACATCCACGACACACCCCGCTGCCACAACTACAACGACTACAGCACCAGTTACAGCGCTGACTTACGGTGATGCAAACTGCGACGGTGCAGTTGACATGGCAGATGCAGTTCTTATCATGCAGGCTCTCGCAAATCCTAACAAGTACGGTATTAATGGTACCGACAGCAGGCATCTTACAGATCAGGGTTCTATAAATGCAGATGTTGACACATCAACAGCAGGCATTACAGGAAATGACGCGTTAAAAATACAGAAATTTCTTCTTAAGATCATAAGCAGTCTTGATTAAAGCGAATAAACATGTGGAGATTATTAATACTTCAATAATTGAAATAGAACAGCTAAAGCAGAAATTGTTTTTAATCTGAATAATTATATTCCACTTAATTATTCCACACAAAAAATATAAAATGCTATAAATAGACAAAAGCGGGCCATTACAAATATTCGAATCCATCTCTGTCCGCTCTTTTAAAGAAGCCTGTATTTCGAGAAGAACATCGAAATACAGGCTCTTCTGTTACTTACAGAAAGCAGTTTGAAATGCATTTTTGCAGTTCCATGTGCAGAAAAAACAGGTGAAATACACACGAAATGCACATGAAATGCACACGATTGAAAGGTAGTATAACGATACGAAAGAAGCAGCTCCCGTGTGAGGGTAATGTCATTAAGCTAGCGTAAACTGATGAGTCGCAACTTATACTTCCCGAATTTTCGAGAAGTAGTTTTTATTTATTAAAAAAGCTTTCACTGAAAATCAATATAATAACATAGATTTCATGCTTTTTTTATGATATGATTGTATAAGGAAAAGTATATCCGCCTTCTGATTTATATTAAGGGGGAATTTATATGAAAAAAATCCTTTCCGTAATCATTTCATTACTGACATTTATTTCCTTCTCCTCCTTCAGCGTATCTGCCGAAGATAAGCTCTATCCTGATACTTCAGATGATTCTGTATTAAATATCTCGCAAACACGATATTTAGCCGATATAAACAACGATGAAGAACTCAATGTTGGTGATCTGGTAACCATGATGCTGTTTCTTCGCGGTTCCGAAGGATACAAAGATACAATAGTTTATGCTGACGAATTAAATTATCTCGACATCAATTTAGACGGCAACGCAGACATTTTCGACCTTGTAGAGTTAAGGAAAGCAGTTATAGCACCAGATACAGCCTATAAACAAGTAAGCAGCGTTGATATTCTTAAAACAGCAGATAAGACTGAATTAGAATCAGCTTTCATAAGTTCAACTGATGAGCTCACAGCTTACCTTGCAAATATCGGCACAGATAATGATGAGATACAGAAATACACTGATATCTATGATGATAACTTTTTCAAAGGAAGTGACGTTATATTCGGTACACTTGAACAGGAATACGGTGAGGGAGTTCATTTCATACCACCCGTATGTGATTATCTGCAAGGTAAATTCCTTGATATAGTCGAAAGAGAGGAAATCAACGAATATTATGGAATAGATCCGGAGATAATAAGAAAATCTAATATTTACTGTCTTTATACTTATCAGCAGTATAAATCTCACCCTATGGTATATAAAAAGAAAAAGAATATCCTTCTGTTCCAGGTAACTGTTCCCAAAACGGTTAGAGAAACAACAAACGATATATGCTTATTATTTGATTTTGAATTATTCACACCTGATTACTATGCCCATCAATATGATTCTCCCGATGGCAATTACAAGCTATATATCACTGTAGCGGAAGATCATTTTATGGACGATACCTGTCAGTATGTGTTCTATGAGATAGAAAATGATGGTTCTTATGCTTATCTCGGAGAATACTATGACGGATATGCATTTGATGGTGATGCTTTCAAACAAAAATATACTGAGATACGCGAAGGCGAATATAGCACATATGTTTTCAGCGATTTATGTAAAATCATATGGCAAAAAAACAGCTTCGACATTCAATTCAAAACATATGTCTTCAACGAAAAGATTAATGACTGGGAATTTAACTGGGAAAGTATCTTCAAAAACCATAGTTAAGTGTAACGACAAAACAAAGCAAGCTTATCTGGAATATCCTGATGGGTAGAATTGAATATATCAATTAACAATACACTTCAAACTTGAATCCGTTTTATTTTTTAAGAAAAGCTATATCAAGCCATTAATATGAGTAAACCGGTCTACTGTCCTCAGTGCCGGTTTTCTTATATGTGTGCTAATAATATTTCAATAATTGAAAGGAAATAGATATATCAGAAAGAGTTTTGAATAAGAATAATTCGATTCCACTCATTTATTCCACACAAAAAATATAAAATGCTATAAATAGACAAAAGCGGGCCATTACAAATATTCGAATCCATCTCTGTCCGCTCTTTTAAAGAAGCCTGTATTTCGAGAAGAACATCGAAATACAGGCTTTTCCTTTTACCTACACAAAACAGTTTCAAATGAAAAATTGCAGTTCCGTGTGCACAAAAAACAGGTGAAATGCACATGAAATGCACACGGAATGCACACGACTGAAAGGTTGTATAACGATACGAAAGAAGCAGCTCCCTCGCGGGTAATGTCATTAAGCTAAGGAAAAGTAAAATAATCACAGGAATCAAAGATCCTGTGATTATTTTTTATGTATATAATGTAAATTTTTGCAAAAAGGTATTGACAAAAAGCCAAAAATGTGCGGCGCAGCTAATCAGATATACACATCTGATTGGAGGTTTTACCGTGCAAAAATACTGTAATATCGTCAAAAACAAGCTTAATACTCTTATCAGCAACATGGAGAAAAATAACTCTGATTTCGTAGTTGATCCTAAGAGAGATTTTGTTCGTAAAAGTGAGCTATCTTTCTCAAAAACATTGAGATTCATTCTCGGAATGGGCAGCCAGACACTTGGCAAGGAGCTTGTAGAATTCTATGATTATGATTCAAAAATGGTATCTGTGTCTGCTATCGTTCAGAGAAGAGCTAAAATACTTCCTGCTGCTTTTCAGTATCTGTTCCATAAATTCAATGAAACATTTTCTCAAACCAATTTCTTTCACGGCTACAGGCTTTATGCTGTGGACGGTTCTGATATACATATTCCTACTGATCCTGATGATAAGGATACTTTTTATCGTGCAAATAATGATGTAAAAGGCTATAACCTCATGCATCTGAATGCTTTGTATGACATTATGAACCGTAGATATATCGATGCTGTATTACAGGACAGTCGCAATGAAAATGAGCATTCTGCTCTCATAAGTATGCTTGAAAATATCGGACATGAGTCCATTATCGTTGCGGATAGAGGATATGAATCCTACAACACGATCGCTCATCTTGAAAATAACGGCTTGAAATATGTGATGCGCATCAAGACAAGCGGTGGAATTGCTCATAAATTCAACATTCCCCATAATGAGGAAGCTGATTTTGCTGCAAATATTATTATTACAAGAAGACAAACTAATGAAGTTAAGGCTAATCCTGAACTTTATCGTTATCTTCCGCACTCTTCAAATTTCGACTTCCTTCCGAAAGAATCGAAAGATACATATCCTCTTAAATTCAGGATAATAAGGCTCAAGATATCTGAAGATAACTATGAAACCATTGTTACCAATCTCTGTGATGATGAGTTCTCTGCCGAAGATATAAAGATGATATACAAAATGCGCTGGGGGATCGAGACTTCATTCAGAGAACTGAAGTACCAGGTTGGTCTTATTGCTTTCCATTCAAAGAAAAAGGACTGCGTGATACAGGAAATCTTTGCAAGTCTTATCATGTATAACTTATCTATGCTGATTACCGAAAATATCACCATAGATGACGATAAGCATAATGATTACCGCTATAAAATCAATTATGCTTTTGCTATACATATCTGCATCAAATTCTTTCGCTCTGCACACGCAAATCCTTTTCTTTTGGAAGAGCTGATAGCAAGAAACAAGTGCCCTGTCAGACCTGATCGTATTGCTGATAGGAAAACTCGATATCATTCTGCTATTCCCTTCAACTACAGACTATCATAATTCTTCGATTATGTCAATCTTTTTTCAGGCAGATCTCGGATCTGTCTTTTCGTCATGCATTTTTTGCGAATGTAACAGCAGGAGTATGTCTGGTCATATTCCAAACATACTCCTGTTCTTTTTCGTATTTGATTAGCTTAATGACATTACCCTCGCGGGAGCTGTTGTTCTCTTTTAAGATTGCTTATAATCAGATATTGAACCCAAAGTATTGGTCAATTGAACAAATAAAGAACAAGAAAACGTAGGATACCTTTCCGTTATTATTACAAATAGCAAAATCGAGAACAGCTACACAAGCCGTTCTCGATATTTTTATTCTTAGCAGAGCTTTATAGGTTGCTTTGGCTCAAAATTAGTTGCCATAGTCCATGTAACGGCGGTGCAGTTCTTCATCACGAACACCTTCAGAAGGTTGTCGATGCCGTTGTCCTTCCATGCTTGCAGAAACTTTCTGGACGGGTGGTTGAATATCTCCTCACGGAGCGTAGGATCCTCGTTGAGTTCAAGTGTTCCTGTAACTCTGATCTGAACATCACCGCAGGCGAAGCACATCTCTGCCTTTGGGTTAGCCATTATCTGGCTGAAAACGTCCTTCGTGGAGGCTGTGTGGAACACAAAACCGTTCTCGTCGGCGCGGAACATGAGCATACCTCTTACTCGCGGCTGGTCGCCGTCCATAGTAGCAAGGTGGAATACGGGGTGTTTGTTGATAAGGTCAAAAATCTCATTGGCTGTCATTTTCATCATCCTTTCTGAATTTATGTTATCCCTTTCAGGATATAAGCTTGAATCATAGTTTTATAACTACCTCAATACCATTGTCAACAGCCTTGCGGAACTTCTCTCCGTCATCGGGTGAGCCTGCGACTGTTCCGTAATGTATCGGGATAGCGTACTTGGGACGGATAGTATTTGCAAGCTCCGCCGCCTGCACCGCATCGGTTGTGAACGTGCCGCCCGCGGGAATGAGGGCAATGTCGCACTTCACCTGCTTGTTGTCGGGAGTAATATCCGTATCCCCTGCGATGTAAATGCGTCCGTGGTCGGGACTGTCGATGATATAGCCCAGCCAGCCGCTGGACTGAGGGTGGAATGGCTTGCCGATGTTGTACGCAGGGACAGCCTCAAATCTCACACCGAGGACTTCAAGCTTCTCGCCTGCGGTGACCTGCTTCACGGTCAGACCAAGCTCCTGCGGCTCGATCATGGAGGACGGACAGACGATAACAGTGTCTGACTTCGTCACCTTGCGTATATCATCAGGGGAGTAGTGGTCGAAGTGGCTGTGTGTGATGAGGATAATGTCAGCGTCGTGAGCAGAGTTCTTGATGTTATACGGATCGGAGTATATGATCTTTCCATCTTCAATGCGGATACTGCTGTGTTCGTTTATGGTTATGAAATCAAGCATGGTGTGACCTCCCTATCGTTTTTTTAAATTATAGCACATTTCATAGTGAATAGCAAGTGATTTCCTGATGTTCATATAAACCTGTGCTCTCAGGAATTCTGCGCTGTCTAAGTAATTGCGTTTTATTGACATGGCAGTGATGCTATGCTATAATTGTTATTAATACAATCGTAGTTTGAGGAGCTGACAAACTGTGACAATAGAATACAGAAAAGCTGAAACAGAAGATGCAGAAATGCTGATAAATATCTACAATGCTTCATTTTACAGTGATTACAGGAGATTTGGCAAGTGTCCCGGTTATGGTAAAACGATAGAAATGATGGAAGCTTCAATAAGAGATAATCCGAAATATATCATACTATGCGATAATAAACCTGTTGGATGTGTTTCTTGTAAAATGCAGGAAAAGAGAGTGTATGAGATCACTTGCCTGTGCATTGTTCCTGAGTATCAGGACAAAGGAATAGGTACACAAGCAGTTCAGTTTGTAAAGGCTCTTTATGAGGATTGGGAGAAGATAACTTTAGTAACCCCTGTGGATAAGAAAGAGAATGTTAAGTTCTACACTGAAAAATGCGGATTTCATATAGTATCCACTGAAACAGACGGTAATGTTGAGCTTGCTCGGTTCGTTCTGGAAAAGCAGATATTAACAGCAGAATAAAACACAATGCCCCTGAGCGTTTATTGAAACGTTCAGGGGCAAAACCGTATGGGTATGTTTTTTTACTCACTCACAATGGGTATCCATATCTGGCTCTTGTAGTCAGGCGAAGTCATATCGCCGTCGGGATAAGCCTCGATGTCCATTTCGTAGGTGGGAGTATAGTCCGAGGTGGGGAAGAACTCCGAACAGAGCTCGTGCCAGAGCTGCTGTATAGCGTCGGGCATTGCGCCTGTACACTCGGCAACTACCCACTTTCTTGCAGGGATAGTGTTCACACGGAAGCCCTCTGGAGCCACCGTATCGGGAGCGCACTCCACGGCGATACCATAGTCAAATGTCTCGGAGTTTGTGTGACCGTTGCCGTAGCAGGTACCGTAGATAAACGTCTTGTCCGAGGCATATCTGAGTAATGTGTCAATAGTGCCGTCGGAGTGGGCTCTGCCCCAGAATTTGGGGATAGAATTCAGATTTTGCTCGCCTACAACAGTGTGCTGCTCAACCTTTTCGAGAACTGTAAACGCCTCTTTAGTAACGATGTTATAATTCATAGAATTACCGCCTTTCAAAATGATCTGCACCTTGAAACGAGAAAATGAACGGAGCCTGCCGCCCTCGCGCTTAGCCTCCGTAGGGGTTACGCCGTGGAAGCGCGTAAACGCTCTTGTGAAGCTCTCGGGCGACTCGTAGCCGTATTTCAGAGCCGTGTCGATGACCTTGACGTCCGCCTTCATCAGCTCACTGCCGGCAAGTGTGAGCCGTCTGCTGCGGATATATTCGCCTACGGTGATACCGCAAAGTATGCCGAATATCTTCTGGAAATAGTACGGTGAGCACGCCGCCTGCCTTGCGACCTCGGAGAGATCGAGCTCGTCTGTGATGTGCTCCTCGATGTAGTCGATAGCTTTCTGAATACCTGTGGCTAAGTTCATTTGTTTTCACTTCCTTTTCTTGGTGTAATTCTATTATAGCATTTGAAAGACACGGTGTCCTGATATTTTGTGGCTTTTTGTGTCAGATTTTTTCTTGTGCTCGTTTATATATTAATATTTTAGTATTTAAAATGCCCCTATTATTTCTTCAGTATTAATACGAATTTTTTTTATAGGTCGCTTAAAAAATTCTTTTAAATCGATATAACGCCGTTCTTTACCTTCAAATAATCGAATAAATTGTTGATCTTTTTTTGAGATGCATAATACTTCGCCATCACCTATTATTTTACCTATGATAATATAATCATCAGGGAATGTAGAAATTTGAAGTGACTTTACTTCTGAAATATTAAAGAAAACAATGTATTCATCTGCAATATCTGCGCCATTTGAAAAACGCATAAAGTCTTTGTATGATTCCGGAAAAGTAGTGTTGAAGTATTTTTCTAAATCTAATAGTTCGTCATCAGTTGCAGGCTGATTAAATTCAAAAAACATTTTATGTTCAGTTTTCTTTGCAATATAAACTATTTCATTGATTTCGTCAGATAAGCTATTATTCGGTATTTCTGGTATGTACATAAAATCATCCTTTCTTTTGAAAATACGACCTCACAGGTGGCTTGTTGTGTCAGGTGGTTTATTCTTCAAATAAGTGCCGCAATATCTGCCTGCGGTCATTGATGAACATCTTTGTTATCTGGTAGCTCTGCGTATCCTCATAGCTTATGGACTGAATTCTTTCATCGTCAAAGCTGAGAATATCTGCGTTCGGATAGCCGAGCAGTATGGGCGAATGTGTAACTATGATGAACTGCGAATCGTTCTTCACACATTTGGATATTTCAAGCAGCAGTGTCAGCTGTCTCTGTGGAGACAGAGCAGCTTCGGGCTCATCGAGGATATATAGACCGTTCTGATCGAAGTTCTTTTGTATGACCGAAAGGAAGCTCTCGCCGTGGGACTTTTCATGGTAGTGCTGAGGTATACCTTGTATTTTAGAATACTCTTCCTCGGCAGTCGCCACATTGTAAAAGCTCTCCGCTCTGAGAAAATATCCCCACTTGGCTTTGTTGAAGCTCCTTATCAGCCTGACAGCGTCGTGAAGCTCGGAATGAGAGTCGTAGGTGGAGAAGCTGTAATTCAGCGTACCGCCCTCGGGATTGAAGCCATAAGCGACAGCGATAGCCTCTAAAAGAGTGGACTTTCCGCTGCCGTTTTCGCCTACAAAAAAGGTCACAGGCGATTTGATGGTCAGCTCGTCAAGAGATTTGATAGCGGATATTTTTCGGAGATAGCTATCGCGCCCTATCTTGTCCCATTTTATTTTCAGTCCTGTGAGATATAATTCGTTGGGTTCAAGCATTGCTGCACCTCGTTTTTCTTAAACATTTATTACTATGTTTTATCATCATGATCAGTACAGATGTATCCCATGAATAGTTTCTTCTAGATTCTGAATGATCAATTTTTCGTAGTTACGGCTTATCATTCCTAATTCTGAATTATCATATATCCTGATATGACGTGCTGACTCTAAAACAAGAGATATCATTTTCTTGATCTCGTCAGAGTCGGTGATTACAGTTTCTATTATGTCTATATTCCATATTATACGAGAGTAGATACATCCTCCACGCAGACAATATCTGTGATCATTATAATCTGCAATCAAACAAAACATCCAATGTGGTCCCGGTGTATTCAGAACATATATAGTCAGTTCATCAGTGTACAAGATACCCCAAAGACTACATCTTCTTTTGTTACTTTGCGCTCCGAGTTGTTCTAAGATTCTTTTTCGTTCTTTATCATCTGTGACTTTGACATATCTCATTGTATCACCTCGGTTTTCCTGTAATCCAACCTCACCAACGCCTTACCGTTTGGCAGTGGACAGGACTCCTGCAAAATCAGCGAGTAGCCTGTCTCGTTTATGGCAGCCGTCAGTGCCGCTTCTTCCATTTGGTGGTGAATCTCGTCCAGCCTGTCGAAAGCGTGGAGATACGGTGACTCCGACACCCACAGTTCCGCGTCTGTGTTTATCTGTATCACGCAGGACACATATTCGGGAGCGGTCTGCAAAACGGCTCGCTGAAACGCTCCGTAGCCGATGTACTCGATAAGCAGGTTTGCTATCAGGAGCTGTGACTTCGGGAGCTTTTCCGCCTCGTTTATAAGGTCAAGTTGCAGGCAATCCAGTACGCCCGAAAGCTCAGTATATCGCTGAGCAACTGCACGAAGATAGTCCGCATTTATGTCCACGCCGTAGACCTTGCGGAACTTATCGGGACTGACGTGTTCAAGACCATTTCCGCCTGCGATACCGAGCACCGTTGCTGTATCGACAGGATACGCCGCAAACTGCTCCTTCATTATGGCGTTCATCGCCTGAAGCTGCCGTACGGAGTCAAGGCTCATGTGTTTTTCGTAGTCGTCAAGACTTATTTCTTCCCATGGGTTGCTCATATGCAGTACCTTTCCAAGTCGTACTCATCATCTATCAGGAAATAATCAAGTCCGTACCTGAGACAGCCGCGGAGATATTCCTGATTGTCCTGTATTATTTCATCCATATTGGGGGCGTTGGAGAGCCTTTTCTCGATAACGTTCCCGAAGTTAACAATATCGCTGAAATGGCTGTTTATGTACTTTTCACTCATTATAAGGCAGATGTATTTTATCTGCGCCAGGTAGTCGGCGTCAAAGCTGTTCTTCCAGTCAAAGGGGATATAACAGCCCTCGACAATGAGGTTTTGATCGTTCTCAATGGCAGTCTTTATCATCTCTTTCAGAATGTCCCAGAGATATGCTGTCAGTTTATCGTCATCATAAGGAGTCAGCTCGGTTTGACCGCTTCTTATCAGCCCCATTTTCAGTTGGTCGATAGACAGGTAAGGGTACTTGTATTTTTCGAGCAGTTTCTGTGCGAGAAGTGTCTTCCCCGTGTGTGAAGCGCCTGTTATCAGTATTATCATAGACAGCCGCAGCTCCTTTCCGATGTTTTTCATTATTATACCATATTAGGAGAGCTTTTTCAATCAGAATAGTGGACAAAGCGGCTAAGGTGTGATATACTCAAATTATAAATATCGCAAGGAGTGATTAACATGGATAATCTGACAAAAACTAAATTAGAAGCGATAGATCTTTTCCTTAAAGAATTGCATAAAAAAGGATCGTCAAATGTTACATGTCCAATTTGCAAGACAAAACTTGAATTCGTTGAAAATGGCAGTTCCTATACGGTAAAATGTCAGACACAAAATTGTCTTGAAGAATACTTCAGGGGAATATAATTACATTGCAAAATGAACAATTTTTAATTGTGATTTTTCTGAGCACAGAAATAATATACCTGTGGTTTACTTGATTTTTGCAAAAAGCTATGATATAATACAGATAAAGTCAGAACAGGAACGGTCGAAAAAGACCTCTGTAACAAGAATAATTACGAAAGGAGCTACCCGAAATGAAACAGTTTACTATGATCTATCTGTATAGCGAACACTATGAAGAAAGTTTCTATCACGAGAGTGAAGAGGCTCTATTTGTGCTGCATACAGATAAACGTAGTGGATAGTCATTTCGGAGAACACTTTCTTTGTGTTGTGATCCATACAAATGATAAACACCGTCTGTATGTAAGCAGGCGGTGTTTTTGTTTTATCATAATATAGAGAAAGGAGTTGCTCACGATGCCTATAATCGATGTGAAAGCAACAGGTAATAACATAAAGAATATCATCAAATCCAAAGGCTTCAAGATATCCGATGTACAGGCAAGATGCGGTTTCAATACTCCGCAGGCTATATTCAAGTGGATGCGCGGTGACGCTGTGCCTACTATCGACAATCTGATAATACTGGCAGATATGTTTGATATTCCGATAGATAAAATAATAATCGTCACTCGAATATGAGTGACGAAATATGGCGGATTCGTCTAATAGGTCAGGACAAGAGGCTTTCAATCTCTAAATAGTGGGTTCGATCCCCCTATCCGTCACCAGGTAGTCGTCGTCTAATGGAAGGACATCAGATTGTGGCTCTGAGAATAAGAGTTCGATTCTCTTCGATTACCCCACATGGGCAAGTATGCATAGTGGCGATTGCAGCGGACTGTAAATCCGTGACTTTGATACACCGTAGGTTCGACTCCTACCTTGCCCACCAATATGGCGGATTCGTCTAACAGGTCAGGACGAGAGGCTCTCAATCTCTAAATGTCGGGTTCGAATCCCACATCCGTCACCAATGGTCGCATAAGCCTAACTGGTAAGGCAGCAGTTTGCTAAACTGTGAGTAATCGGAATATTCCGATGTCTGAGTTCAAGTCTCAGTACGACCGCCAAAAAGAATGCTCCGTCTGATAATTGGTCAGGCGGAGCTTTTTTGCATAAGAAAAGAATCAGCTCCCGTAAGGGAGCTGTTCGTCCTTTCCGTGATAGATCAAAGCTTATGAAAATGATACAGAAAGTCCCCGCGAGTGCGGGGACTTATAGTTTTACGTTTTAACATTAATCTTGTGGCAGTAGAGTTATCAGCCCGATGAAAGATAGAACTTTATATTTCTTTTTATATGAAATTGATATGCAGTTGATTTTGCAAGTATCGTCAAAAAGTGTAGGAAAAGTGTAGGAAAATACCGAAAAAAGCACTTCCGATTTCTCGAAAGTGCCTATTTCATGAGGGTGGGAGATGGGATTCGAACCCACGGTCTTCGGGACCACAATCCGAAATCACCGAGATTTCAGTATAATTGAGATGTTTAATCAAATTCCTGAAATGGCTTGATTTCACTGAATAGTCATTATATGATATTAGAATTCCTTGGATGATCATCCTACAAATCTCTTACAATAGGCAATAAACTCAATGTCAGAGAGCGGCTTTGAGAAGTAGTAGCCTTGTATCAGATTACCGCCGAAGGACGTAATAATATCCAGTTGTTCCTTAGTCTCAACGCCCTCCTGAAGCACTTGGAGCTTAATGGATTTGAGCTGATTGACCGTGATCATCAGAAAATCCATGCCAGCCTTGTCAGTTGCCTTCCAGAGCAATGACTTGTCTATCTTCACAGTCTTGTAGTTATTGGACATAAGGTTAGCTAAATTAGAATAACCAGTACCATAATCATCCATGGAAAATGTAAAGCCAAAATCTTTCAGCTGTTTCAGCGTATCATTAAATATGCTATTACGGAATACATCCACTGTTTCTGTCAGCTCCAGATTGATGAAAGAGACAGGGACATTATATTTATGTAGTAATCCGGCAAATTTCTGTACAATATTCGCATCTCCGAGCTGATAAGGCGAAACATTCAGTTCAATCCACTCGATGCCATACTGTTCGGGGTGATGGTTTGCATAGAACTCACAGACCTTTTCAAGTACGATCTCGCCAAGATTTGAAATCAGACCATATTCTTCTGCTGCGCTGATAAACTCATCTGGAGGGATAAATCCAAGCTCGTCATCATCCATTCTGACAAGTGCCTCAGCAGAAACAAACGACTGTGAATCTACTGACCATATCGGCTGATAGTACACAAGGAATGACCTGTTTTCACAGGCTCGACGTACAGCGTTGAGCATTCTTGTGCGCTTGCGGATAATATCTACATCCTTGTTATTGCGCAGGATCATATTTGAATCGATAAAGTTAAGATCTCTGCCTCTGTGAAATGCGGAATCAAGAGTAACATTCTCCGTATCTTCAGGGAGATGGAGCACAGTCACAAGTGCATTTAAATAGATTTTCTTATTCCCAATCGTCCAACTCTGATTAAACATTGCTTCCAGTGCTATAAGGTAATCGTTTTCGGCAATATTATAGTTTTCTATTTTGTTCCTGTCCAGCATGATCGCATATTTTTCCGTAGTATAGGCATAAACATTGTTTTGTCCAACCATTTTTGAAATCTTTTCGCAGACAGTGCGGAATGCGACAGTCTTTTCTTCGGAAGAAAGAGTGCTGAGTAGCTGTTCTGTATTTACAAGTGAAACTGCGATAAGTGTCATTTTACTCTTCATATCGCAGGCCGTTTTATAAAATTCAAGGAACACTTTACGTTTATATATATTCAGGTCATTATCGACTTCTAAGCTGGCATTTTCAAATACTATCGTCATCAATGAGAGCATGACTGCTTCTGTAAAAAGCTGTATCTGCAACTGGCGGAACAGTATCTGTATGACTATGCCTGTAATAACGAACCCAAATCCTGAGAACAGATAAAGGATCTTTTGCTTTTGTATGAACGCAGCATTCCTGAGAAGTACATAGATCGTATATCCGAGATAGATCATTACAAGAGCATGAAAAATAAGGAATAATTCTTTTCGGATATAATTGCAGTCAGCATCGTAATAGAACAAGAAATGTAAGAAAAAGTTGGATGCTATCAGGAAAAATGCAATTGCTGCAGGAATGCTGTACAGCACATAAAACTTTTTACGTCGGTTTATAAGATGTCCGCTTATACATTGGACATACAATCCGAATACATACATTGTCAGCACATTGACAAGAAAGTATAAACTGATAGATATGTTTGCCGCCAGATTGATTTTTGATTCAGCAAAATAACCTGCCGAAATATTGCTGAGACCGCCGGAAAGAACACAAGCACAGAGGGCTGCATACAGCATGTGCTTCAAGTGACGTATACGTTTGGACATTATGAAGTAAAATATACAGCATACGCAAAGCATAACAGCAGCAATATCGTAAGAATTATTATAGATCGTGCTCGTCATGTTTATCATCCCCTTTGATAAAATGCGAAACGGCATAACAACAAGCTTTTTGTACTAATATTTTCCGAATATCTATGTGTGAGTGAACAGCTACCTATTTACTTTAATTATATAAGATAAGTTCGAATTATTCAATAGATAAAATGTAAAGTTTTGAATTGATTTAGTCAAGTTCAAAGCTTAGGATTACTATATAAACCAAACATTTAATTATGTAATTGGAGCGTAGACAATTAATATATCAATAATGGAAATGGAACGGCTAAAAACGGTCAAAAACAATGCATAACAAATATCCGAATTTCTCTCTGATCGTTCTTTAAAAAAGCCTGTATTTCGAGAAAGATTCCGGGATACAGGCTTTTTTGTTACCTACAGAAAGCAGTTTTAACTGCAATTTCTCAGTCGCGTGTGACCAATTTACAGTTAAAAATCACACGAAAATTATAGGTAGTACAAAGCTATGAAAATAAACAGCTCCCGTGAGGAAGCTGTTGTTCTTATATATCATAATTCTTATCATGTGTCAACTGTTATTGCAGATCAAATCTGTATTTTTTTCTATGTGTCAGTTAATAAATTTGCCTTAATTAATATAGAAGAGGTTTCGTTTTTAGGGCTATTTTATGAAAACCTTTAATATATGTAGTGATTAGTAATTAAAGGAAAAGCTTTTTGCTGAAAAGCTAATCATTAGTTGTTGGATTCTAAATATAAAATTGAACAAAAGCTTACTGAAAATGCTTTTGCAGTATTTAGACAAGCAATGACCGATAGAATATATTTGGAGGTGAAGCACATGAATGAGTTCAGTAAAGCAGGTTATCATTCAGCGCAAAAGACGGTTGCGATAGGGAAGAGTCATTTTATTATTGAAAATCTTTCTCCTGACAAAACGGATGAGTGTGTTATAAAAGCTGCTGAAGAGGAGCTGTATGATGTATTTTCAAAATACAAAAAACATCTAGACAAAGAATGAAATATATGATATACTGTTTACGGTGGAGTGTGATGCACTCTGCCGTCGGCAGCTCTGAAAGGAGCTGATATTGTGATTGCGATTTACGCAAGACAGTCTGTTGATCGTGCGGACAGTATCTCAATCGAGCAACAGATAGAATTATGCAAATATGAAACGAGAGGGGAACCTTTCAAGACCTACATCGACAAAGGCTACAGTGGAAAGAATACAAACCGTCCTGAGTTCACACAGATGATGAGCGACATCAGGGAAGGCTTCATAAATACGGTCATCGTTTACAAGCTGGACAGAATAAGCCGTTCCATACTGGATTTTTCAAACATGATTGAGATGTTCAGTAAACGCAAAGTGCAGTTTATTTCTGCCACTGAAAAGTTTGACACCTCGTCGCCTATGGGAAATGCAATGCTCAACATCTGTATAGTGTTTGCTCAGCTTGAGCGTGAGACTATACAGAAGCGAGTAGCGGACGCATACTTCTCGAGAAGTCATAGGAGCTTTTTCATGGGCGGAAGTATACCGTATGGCTATCGGACAGTACCTACCGTTATAGACGGTATACATACTTCGATGTACGAGCCTGTTCCCGAGGAAGCAAATGTCGTTCGTATGATCTATGAGATGTATTCTCAGCCGCAGACATCTTACGGAGATATCATTGACAGGATAAATGAACTCGGTATAAAGAAGCGCGGTAAAGTCTGGGTAAGGCAAAGAATAAGGGAGATAATCAGTAATCCCATATATGTTAAGGCTGACCTTGATGTGTATAATTTCTTCAAGGATCACGATGCTGAACTTGTTAATCCGCCATCGGACTTCATAGGTGAGAATGGCTGCTATAGTTACAAGAGCCGTGAAGCTGAAAGGAAAGACATTTCTAAGATCGAAGGAACTCAGATAGTGCTTGCACCTCACAAAGGAATAATCGAGTCTTCTGTATGGCTCAGATGCCGTGAGAAATGTCTGGGCAGGAAGCAGATGATACCTGTGCAGAAAGCCAAACATACATGGCTCAGCGGTAAGATCAAGTGCGGAGTATGCGGATATGCAGTTACTGCTAAAGAGTTTGACGGCGGGCGGAGACGTTATCTCAGGTGTTCTAACAGGCTCAATTCAAAGACCTGCAAGGGTACGGGAACTCTGTATACAAATGAAGTCGAAAGCGTTGTATATAATGAAATGAAAGAAAAGCTGGCGCAGTTTCGTCACCTGTCTCCTTCGGAGAATGAAGTCCCGAATATTGAGCAGACTCAGCTTGAAAACGAGCTGGCTGTGATAGATAAGGAGATATCGGAGCTTCTCAAAAAGGTGAAAGATTCGGACAATGCTCTGTTTCGGTACATAAATGAGAGGATAAATGCTCTTGATGTCAGGAAGGACGAGATAAATGAGCGCATCAAGGAACTCAGCCGCAAGAATGAAATCCCTGTTGATGAGATTGACAATCACCTTACTATGTGGGAAGAACTGAGTTTTGATGACAAGCGCAGAGTGGTCGATACGCTGATAAAAGTCATATATGCAACAAGTGAAAAAATAACCATTAAATGGCGATTTTAAGCCATCTTGCATGATGTGGTGAAGCGCTTAGGATAGCACAGGAAAAGCTTAACTCCAAGAACTTCTATGCCTGCAATCCCTCTTTTGATAAAAAATGCGGTAAAGCATGATAGCAAAATGTAATACTCAGCAGTCGGTTTACTTGAAGTATAAAAGCTTATTTTTTGTTTCGTTATAATATCTAAAAAGCAGAGCACAAATTAGTTGAAACAGCGGAATAATGCAAAAATCTCCGATTTGTGCTTGACTTACTGAGAGTAATATGCTATAATGTATACAAGAAAAGTACTTGATTTATCCGATACCTGAACATCGGAGTGAAAAGTATAGATGGGGAATCGAAAGAGGATATCGAAGCTGTCGGCGTATGTCGGCAGCTTCGTGCGTTTACGACGGCTTTCTCGGAAATATTTCGGGAGAAGCCGTCTTTTTGCGTCAGAAAAAGCTGTTTCGGACTGCCGAGAAAGAGAGAATCCTCAAAAATCAAAAGAAAAAACAGCGGAAAATGTCGAGAAAAAACTCTTTGCGCAAGGTCTCAGGGCTGATATACTTGCTTTAAAAGGAGTGAACGCAATGTTTAGAGCGGTTTGCGGCGTTATTGCCGCTGTTTTTTTATTTTTTGCGGCAGCTTTCAGCGCTTTCGGAGCAGAAAAGACTGACCTGAAATATTCCATTATCGACGGCGAAGCGGTCATAACAGGCTTTACGGGTGAGCCGACGGAGCTTGAAATCCCCGAATTTATCAGCTGCTACCCCGTTACTGAGATACGTGACAACGCATTCTGTAATTGCAGCACTTTGAAGTGCATCAGTCTGCCGAGCACGCTCGCAAAGCTGGGACACCACAGCTTCTACGCCTGCGATTCTCTGGAGAACATAGCTCTTCCCGAGGGACTTGCCGAGATAGGCGAAGGCAGCTTCTGCGGCTGTTCAGAGCTTGCCGCCGCGGAGCTTCCCGATACTTTGGAGCAGCTTCCCGATTCCTGTTTCCGTGCCTGTACAACGCTGAAAGAGATAACGCTGCCGAGCAGTCTTAAAACCATGGGAGCATTCTGCTTTGCAGGCTGCACAGACCTTGAAATGGCGGAGACAGGGGAGCTTCTTGAGTCAATGGGAGACAGAGCTTTTTTTATGTGTGACAGACTGAACAGCTTTGATGTGCCGTCAGCCTGCACGGCGATAGGTACACAGGCGCTTGGATATACCTGTGACGGCAATATGGAACTGTGTAAGCGGGATATGGTCATTAAGGGCACCAAGGGTTCAGCGGCAGAGCTTTACGCAGCGGACAACGGTCTGCGATTTTATATGTCAGAGAACGCTGCGGACGGTAACGGAAGTAAAGCAGCTTTTCTGGGACTGACAGTATTTCTGATACTCACATTGTTACTTCTGAGAATTGTTTTGACTGATTGGTCTGACCAAAAGCTTAAATAATTAACACTGTTTTCAACGCTGACCATAAATTGCGCTTTGTAAAATGCTTACCAATTTGAGGAATATTTGCAGAAACAGCTTGCTTTTTCTGTAAAAATATGCTATGATATATATGTGTGTATGCGTTAAGTCCGATGATTAAGATTAGGCACTTAAATTATCGGTTTAATAAATATTATACAATGATCTGGAGGGATCAAATTGAAGAAAGAAATACTAAAGCGGTCCGCGAGCACTGTAGCGGCTGCTGTCATCGCCGCGGCGGCGATGAGCCTTCCCTCTGCTGCACCGAGATCTCTTTCGGGAGTATCGGCTGCCGACAATGTCCTCAAATACGAATTCGAGGACGGCAAGACAAGTGGAGGAAAGATCCACGCAAACGGAGTTTCAGACGTGAAGCTTGGCGACTTCCCCGAAGATACCGACCTCAGCGGATACTCGGGAAAGGGCTTTGCTTACCTCGACCAGAAGGGCACTACCCTCAGCGTTGAGGTCGATGTGCCCCAGGACGGTCTCTATGAGCTGACCATATGCTACTGTGAGCCCAGCGACCCCAACAAGAAGGTGCAGTACCTCAACGTCAACGGCGTCAATCAGGGAGAGCTGACCTGTCCCTACACCAACAAGTTCGCGGAGACCTCGGGTGGCGTGGTGAATCTGAAAAAGGGCAGGAACACCATTGAGCTGAAAGCTTACTGGGGCTATACCTTTTTCGATTACCTTACTCTGAAGCCTGCTTCCGAGAAGCTCACCAATCTCTCGCCAACGAGAGAGCTTTGCAATCCAAAGGCTTCCGAGACCACAAAGAGGCTTTACAGCTATCTCTGTGACGTCTACGGAGAGCATGTCATCTCAGGTCAGCAGGAATACTGCGGCGACCACAACTACAATTTATGGAACAGTCCCGATGTGTTCATCAAGGACAACGAGGCGGAGTTCGAGTACATACTTGAAAAGACAGGCAAGCAGCCTGCTATCCGCGGTATCGACTTCCTTGCCTACAACACTTCCTCGGACTGGCGAGACCACGCTCCCGAGCGCGTTATCGAGTGGGTAAACAAGTACCACGGTATCGCAACAGTATCATGGCACTGGAATGTGCCCTGTGAAAAGGGAAGCGAAGATGTTGCGTTCTACGTTGAGTCGGCAAATCCCAAGTTTACCACATTCAGTATTTCCAAGGCTCTTGAGGAGGGCACATGGGAAAACGAGGTCATAATGAAGGATATCGAGCTCATCGCAGGCGAGTTCAAAAAGCTCAAGGACGCCGATGTACCTGTTCTGTTCAGACCTCTCCATGAGGCTGAGGGAGCATGGTTCTGGTGGGGAGCTGAGGGTGCCGAGCCCTGCAAGAAGCTCTACCGTCTGCTCTATGACAAGCTGACCAACGAGTACGGTCTGGACAATATCATCTGGGTGTGGACGAGCTCCACTTCACCTGCCGCAAAGGATTGGTATCCCGGCGACGATGTTGTTGATATACTGGGCTGCGACAAGTACAACTGTGCGGACGGCGTGGCAAATCTAAGCTCCATAGCGTCCACATTCTACAGCATGGTTCAGATAACCGACGGTCAGAAAATGGTGACCATGTCCGAGAACGACTCCATACCCTCACTTGAAAACCTCGTAAATGACAAGGCTGCATGGCTTTACTTCTGTCCGTGGTATATGAACTACCTCACAAGCGAGCAGAACAACCCTGTGGACAACCTTATTGAGATATATCAGAGCGACTACTGCATAACTCTCGACGAGCTTCCCGACCTGAAAACATACCCCATAAACGGCGGCGGTGAGACAGTTGTGACAGGCACTACCACAAAGCCTGCCGTTACAACAACGACGGCTGCGACAACAACTACAACTGCTGTCAGTAGTACAACAACTGCAGCAACTTCTTCCTCAACAACTTCTAAGCCTGCTGCAACAACTTCTGTTACGACTTCCGTTACAACAGTGAAGCCCCCTGACGGCAAGAACAAAAAGGGCGACGCCAACTGCGACGGCTCAGTTGATATGGCAGATGTGGTGCTGATAATGCAGGCTCTTGCAAATCCAAATAAATACGGCACAAGCGGTTCCGACCCCAAGCACATCACTGCACAGGGCTCGGAAAACGCAGATGTGGACACTTCAAGCAAAGGACTCACTTCAAACGACGCACTGGAGATACAGAAGCATCTCCTCGGTCTTTCAAAGTGGGATTAAAAAAAATATAAAGATTCACATTATAAAAGGGAGGAATTATGATGAATCACAAAAAACTGACCGCAGCGATTGTGAGTATGGTCACTGCGGCAACTTCAATGTGTACGATGCTGTCGCCTGTACAGGCGGTAGACGCCGACACTGAGGAGCAGCAGTTCTGCGCTCCCATAAGCGAGGTCGTAAATGACTCGGGTCTTGATATCGACTACGCCCGTGCACTTCAGTATTCACTTTATTTCTATGACGCAAATATGTGCGGAGATACTGTTGATCGGGACAGCCGTCTCTCATGGCGCGGAAACTGTCATACCTATGACGCTCACGTTCCTATGATACCATGGGACAAGGAGACCAACAAGCAGAGCAAGGGCGGTACTAACCTTTCTGCTTCATTCATGGAAAAGTACAAGGATGTCCTCGACCCTGACGGCGACGGCACTATCGACGTTGCAGGCGGCTTCCACGACGCAGGTGACCACGTTGAGTTCGGTATGCCCGAGAACTACTCGGCAGCTACCCTCGGCTGGGATTACTATGAGTTCCGCGATGTATTCAAGAAGCTGGAACAGGACGACCATATGGAGACTATTCTCCGTCACTTCAACGATTACCTCATGAAATGTACCTTCCTTGATGACAGCGGCAAGGTAGTTGCTCACTGCTATCAGGTCGGTGACGGTAATATAGATCACGCTATCTGGAACAGCCCCGAGGTAGATACAATGCCTCGTCCCGCTTTCTTCCTTACTGCTGACAAGCCGCAGATCGACTACGCTGTTTCAGCCTGTGCTGCACTGTCTATCAACTACCTTAACTTCAAGGATACAGATGAGGAATATGCAGCAAAGTCACTGAAATACGCAAAGGCTCTCTGGGACTTCACAAACGACGCTATCGACCGTATCGGCGATTCAACTGAGCTCCTTTCTGATAACGCAGACGGTCCGGGTGCATTCTACGGCTCTACAAAGTGGGAGGACGACTATTGCTGGGCTGCTGCATGGATGTATCTTGCAACAGGCGACGAGAAGTCCTTTGACTACGCTGTAAAGATATTCGATTACTATGCTCCTTCGGGCTGGTGCTACTGCTGGAACGATATGTGGAGCGGCGCAGGCGTTATGTGGGCTGCTATCAATCAGGAGCACCCCGATCTCGACCTTGTCCAGAAGATAAGAGACGCACAGGGCAAGAACCAGTACGTATTTGACGATTTCTGGGACAATGACTGTGTGGGCAAGTGCCTTAAAACATGGCAGCAGCTTGAGACAAAGGGCGGCTTTGCATACCTCAATCAGTGGGGCAGCTGCCGTTACAATACCGCTATGCAGATGATATGCCTTGTTTACGACAAGTACAAGAACAACGGCAAGCCAAGCGAGTGGAGTGAATGGGCTAAGAAGCAGATGGACTACGTTCTCGGTAAGAACGAGATAACCTATAAGGAAAACTCCAAGCAGACCGTTCTTGCAGGCAAAAACGGCTCAAGCGGTCCGAGAGCGTTCATCGTTGGCTATAACGATAACGCTGTAAAGAATCCTCATCACCGTGCTGCATCAGGACTCCTTATGGCTGAGGATCCCCGTGAGCAGAAGCACATCCTCTGGGGCGCTCTTGCAGGCGGTCCTGACGGAAGCGACGGCCACAGCGACAGCACAAACGACTGGGTAGAGAACGAGGTAACTATCGACTATAACGCTTGTCTCCCGGGCGCAGCAGCAGGTCTCTACGCACTTTACGGCACACCTGAAATGGCTGTTACTCCTGACTTCCCGCCTGCTGACGAGAAGAGAGTTTACGGCAGCGGTGCAGGCGGCGAAGGCGGCAGCGGCTACTGGATCGAGGCTGTGGCAGTTGACAAGCCTAACAAGAACGGTGACGGCGCAGGTACTACACAGGTATCCTTCAAGGTACTCTCAGGCGAGAGCAAGCCTTCAAAGAAGATATCAGTACGTTACTTCTTCAATATAAGCGAAATGTCCAAGGGCATAGACGGCCTCGGCGAGGTTCGTGAGCTCTATGACCAGTCAAGCACAGAGGACGGCGCTGTAGGCGCTGACGGTGTTCTCACAGGCCCATTCAAGTATGACAAGGCAGCTGATACCTACTATGTAGAGGTCACATGGGACGGCTATGTAATAGCAAACTCAGGCAAGAAGTATCAGTTCGACCTCGGTATGTACTACGGTGACGTATGGGATCCGAGCAACGACTGGAGCTATCAGGATCTCAAGATCGGTGACAGCAACGACTTCTTTGCAGTTGATGATCCGCCCGAGCAGCGTACAGATTACATCTGTATCTACGATGACGGCGTGCTCGTAGGCGGTATCGAGCCTGACGGCACAAAGCCTGAACCCAAGGAGGACGACAAGACAACAACTACTACCAAGCCTGTTACAACAACCACAAAGAAAACCACAACTGTGACAACAATGGTAGATCCTTCCAAGAGAACTACAACTACTACAGCAGGTCCGACTACAGTAACAGCTACAGGAACCGGCGATCCGTTCTCACATGGCAGTGCGAACACTGTCACAAAGGCAGGCGACGCTAACTGCGACGGTCAGGTAGATATGTCTGATGTTGTTCTCATAATGCAGTCACTTGCAAATCCAAACAAGTACGGCATCGGCGGTACTGATAAGAAGGCGCTTACCGAGCAGGGCTCTGCAAATGCAGATGTTGATACAAAGGTAAAGGGCGTTACATCAAACGACGCACTTATGATACAGGAATTCCTTCTCGGCAAGGTAAAGTCACTTTAATAACAATGAAAAGCTGCACTGAAAAGTGCAGCTTTTTTTATGCCATTATTTACTTGTTGTTTTCGCATTTTTGCTGTGTTATAATTTTATCGTACTTGAAAAAGGAGATGAAACTTCATGGGCAATAAAAGGTTCGGAATGTTCAAGGGCTTCGGGAGGGCCATGTCTTTCGGGAAAAGCAGTGCGAAAGTATACGTAAAGGCGCTTACGGGCAAGACCTTTGCCGACGTTGCGGGACAGGACGAAGCAAAGGAGGCTCTTGCGGAAATAGTGGACTTTCTGCACTGTCCCGAGAAGTATGCTGAAATAGGCGCCAAGCTGCCAAAGGGAGCTCTCCTTGTGGGACCGCCCGGGACGGGAAAAACTCTCCTTGCACAGGCTGTGGCGGGTGAGGCAGATGTACCCTTTTTCTCCATATCAGGCTCTGAGTTCGTGGAGATGTTTGTAGGAGTAGGAGCCGCAAAGGTTCGGGACTTATTCAGACAGGCTGCGGAAAAGGCTCCCTGCATAGTCTTTATTGACGAGATAGACACCATAGGCAAGAAGCGCGAGGGACAGACGGGAAGCAGCGACGAACGGGAGCAGACTCTGAATCAGCTCCTGACAGAAATGGACGGCTTCGACGGGAACAAGGGCGTTGTGATACTTGCAGCCACCAACCGTCCCGACTCTCTTGACCCTGCGCTGCTTCGTCCCGGGCGTTTCGACAGGCGCATCCCTGTGGAGCTCCCCGACCTTTCAGGCAGGGAAGCCATACTTCATGTTCACGCCCAAAAGGTAAAGCTGGACAGCGATATCGACTTCAATGCAATTGCAAGGGCTACGGCGGGGGCGTCGGGAGCGGAGCTTGCAAACATTATAAATGAAGCGGCACTGATAGCTGTCCGTGACGGGCGCAGCTTCGTGGAGCAAAAGGATATAGAGGAGAGTGTTGAGGTAGTCATCGCGGGCTATCAGCGCAGGAATGCGGTCATTTCGCCGAAAGAAAAGGAGCTCATAGCCTACCACGAGATAGGACACGCTCTTGTGGCAGCTGTACAGGCTGATTCTGCACCTATACATAAGATAACCATAGTGCCCCGCACGTCGGGAGCTCTCGGCTATACCATGCAGATAGACGAGAACGAGAAGCACCTGCTCTCAAAGGAAGAAGTCCTTGCAAAAATAACAGTCCTTACAGGGGGACGCTCCGCAGAGGAGCTGGTTTTCGGCACCTGCACTACGGGAGCTGCAAACGACATCGAAAAGGCGACCAAGCTTGCCCGTGCAATGGTGACCCGCTACGGAATGAGCAGCAGCTTTGACATGACAGCTCTTGAAACGGTGAACAACAGGTATCTGGGCGGAGATGCGTCCCTTATCTGCTCGGCGGAAACGGCTGCAAGGGTGGACGAGGAAGTCTGCTGCATAATAAAGAGCGCACACGATAAAGCTTTGAAGATACTGTCCGACAACAGGGATAAGCTTCATGAGCTGGCGTTTTTTCTCCTTGAAAGAGAGACCATAACGGGGGAGGAGTTCAGAGCCATACTTGACAAAAAAGCTGCACATGCTGTATAATTGAGACGATATATGCCAATGATAGCTGCTGAGGTGATGTTTATGAGAAAGCCAAACGGCGTTATCATGGCGGCAGGTCTTATCCTGACTATACTTATATCCAATATGAGCAGCTTCATCAGCGACGGTCGTAAGCTTGACGACCTCCGCGGCAGTGTACTGCGGCTCCATATCCTTGCAAACTCCGACAGCGACCGCGACCAGCAGCTGAAGCTGAAAGTGCGTGACAGACTGCTTGAAAGCGGTATATTCAAGTCTGCGGAGAGCCTTTCCGAAGCTGAGTCAATAGCCGAAGCGAGTATGGATAAGATAACGGATATAGCGGAGGGAGTTCTCCGCGAGAACGGCTGCGCGGACAAAGTCACTGCGGAGCTTGCTGACGTGGATTTCGGCGACAGGACATACGGGGACATCACTATGCCCTCGGGAAGGTACCGCGCTCTGCGCATTAAAATAGGAAGCGCCGAGGGCCATAACTGGTGGTGCGTCATGTATCCGCCCCTGTGTCTGCCTGCTGCATGTGATACCGAAGCTGACGGGGGTACAGATGTTGCTGAGGATAAGTCCGCAGAAGAGCATTTTGACGCAAAAGAGCTTGATATGCTGCGGAAACCGAGAAAATACAAGGTGAGATTTGCAATTTGGGACAAAATAAAAAGCGTTATCAGCGATGATGATGTGCAAAATGACAAAAATGCTCAGGCGGCTTGACAATTACAGGAAAATCGTATATAATATTTGAGTAAACAAAGCAGAACTATGCGTTCTCACCGTCGGGCTATGCTGAAACGGTCAATATGTATCGGTTTATCGTGCTGTTCTTGCGGCAGTGTGGTATTTTCAGAGACTATTGGTGAGTGCGGATAATTTCTGCACTCATTTTTGTTTTTAAATTATATTGCTTGGAGGTGCTTGACTATTAGCAAACAGGAACTGCAGATCAACGAAGAGATAAGAGACAAGGAAGTACTCGTAATCGACGCTGACGGAAAAAAGCTCGGCGTATTGTCCGCCAAAGAAGCTCAGCAGATAGCTTTCGATCAGGATCTGGATCTCGTAAAGATCGCTCCGCAGGCAACACCGCCCGTATGCCGAATCATGGACTACGGTAAGTATTGCTTCGAGCAGGCTAAGCGTGAGAAGGAAGCAAGAAAAAATCAGAAGGTCGTTTCGATCAAGGAGATCAGAATGTTCTCCACTATCGACACTCACGATTTTGAGACGAAGGTAAATCAGGCTGTCAAATTTTTAGAGGGCGGCGACAAGCTCAAGGTATCGGTAAGATTCCGTAAAAGAGCTATTGCACATCCCGAACTTGGCAACGAACTTCTTGATCGTTTCAAGGAAGCAGTTTCTGCGGCAGGCACTGTGGATAAGCCGGCTAAAATGGAGGGACGCAGCATAGTAATGTTCGTTTCCCCAAAGGCCGCTAAGTAAGGAGGATAATATAATGGCAAAGGTAAAGGTTAAAACTCACTCTGGCGCTAAGAAGCGTTTTAAGATTACAGGAAGCGGTAAGGTAAAGTACCAGCACACCAACAAGAGACACAGACTTACTCAGAAGGATACAAAGCGCAAGAGAATCGCTCGTAACGCAGGTGTGGCTGACTGCACAAATGCACCTACAATCAAGAAGCTCGTTCCTTATATGTGATCTGAGCGGATCACCGCAAAGCTTTTGAACGAATTCCCGTAATTTTAATATTTGGAGGTAAAAGACTATGGCACGTATTAAAGGTGCAATGATGACTCGTAAGAGAAGAAACAAGACTTTAAAGCTTGCTAAGGGCTACTGGGGTTCAAAGAGCAAGCACTTCAAGATGGCTAAGCAGGCCGTAATGAAGTCAGGCAACTATGCATACATCGGCAGAAAGCAGAAGAAGAGACAGTTCAGACAGCTCTGGATCACAAGAATCTCTGCTGCTGCTAAGCTCAACGGCATGAATTATTCTACATTCATGAACGGCTGCAAGAAGGCTGGTATCTCTCTCAACAGAAAGATGCTCTCCGAGATCGCTATCAACGATGCAGCAGGTTTCACAGCAATTGCTGACAAGGCAAAGGCTGCTCTTTAATCAAGAAAATAAACACGCTTCTTATTAATTTAAGAGCGTGTTTTTGTTAATTCGTAATTCGTAATGCGCAGTCATAGGCTCAGCCTTACATTGCGCATTATGGATATATACAGGCGGTGTTGTGCTATTGGAAAACATCATCACTTCAAAAGATAATCCAACTGTCAAGCTGTATCAGAAGCTTTCCAACTCGAAAAAAGAGAGGCTTCAGTACGGCTTATTCGTGTTGGAGGGACTCAGGATAGTTACTGACGCTCTCAGTGAGGACAGCGGCATTACTCAGCTGATACTTACCCAGAAAGCGCAGGAGCGCTTCGGGGAGGAGCTTTTGCAGGCTGATTTGAGAAACACAAGGACGATTGTCATTTCAAATGAGCTTGGCAACAAAATCGCTTCAACCGATACGACTCAGGGAGTATTTGCCATGTGCAGGATACCTGCACAGCGAAGCGTGAGGAGTATAATGAAAAGCGGCGGAAAGTATCTGGTGCTTTTCGGACTTCAGGACCCCGGCAATGTGGGAATGATGATAAGAACAGCCGACGCTCTCGGCATTGACGGAGTTATAATGTCGGGCAGCTGCGACCTTTACAGTCCAAAGGTAATACGCTCAACTATGGGCTCGGTGTTCAGAATGGATATCGCAATTGAAAACGACGCAGATGTGCTCTTTGCACAGCTTGACGAAGCAGGAGCGCTTACATCTGCCGCAGTAATAGACAAGGACGCACAGCCTGTTACGGAGTGCAGCTTTGACGGCACTCAGGCAGTATTCATCGGCAACGAGGGCAACGGACTTCCTGCCGATATCGCACAGCGCTGCACTCGCCGTGTCATAATACCAATGCACGGAAATATCAACTCCCTCAACGCGGCAATGGCTGCGGGTATACTTATGTGGGAGCTCAGCAAGTAAAACAACATTGACTTTTGGCTAAAGGGGGGCTTGGCTATGGAGGAGACAAAATACTGGGTGTGGCTGAATATGGTATTCGACACGGGAAATCATCGCATATGGGAGGTAATGAGCTTTTTCAGAACTGCTGAAAAGGCGTACCTTTCCCTTAGCTCGGACAGCTCTGTAGTGAGCCTTAACGAAGCCGAAAACAAAAATGTACATTCGGTACAGCTCCATACTGCAGAGAGCTTTCTTGTCAGCTGCTCAAAGCGCGGTATAGGAGTAATTGCCATAACAAGTCCCGAATATCCCGAGCAGCTGCGGCATATATATAATCCGCCGTCGGTGCTTTATTACAAGGGCAATATCGCCTGCTTGCAGAATGAGCTTACGGTGACTGCTGTGGGAACGCGAAAAGCCACAGCCTACAGCCTGAAAGCCGCAAAGGAGATATGCTCGGAGCTCTCTGCACGGGGAGCTGTCATAATCAGCGGCTTTGCAGTAGGCATTGACCTTGCGTGCAGCATGGCTGCCGTTGATATGGGACGTCCTACGGTCTGCGTAATGGGCTGCGGAGTTGACGTTGACTACCCGAAACAGAACTTCATCTACAGGGACGCTGTCATATCCGCAGGAGGAGTGTTCCTCTCGGAATTCCCGCCTGCAACTCCGCCGAATTCGCCTAATTTCCCCAAGAGGAACCGTATACTCGCTGCTCTCGGAAAGGCTGCTGTAGTCTTTCAGGCAGGAGCCAAAAGCGGCTCGCTCATAACGGCAAATCTTGCCGCAGGACAGGGGAGAGATGTTCTCTGCCTGCCTCCTGCCGACATATTCAGCGGCGAGTTCGCAGGCAATATCAAGCTGCTGCGTGACGGTGCCATACCGATGTATGACGCCTCGGACGTTATGGAATGTATAACGGGCAGAAAAGCTCAGCCCGAGACAGCAGTCAAAAGAGGAAAGGATGTATTTGCCGAGGTGCCAAAGCTTTCCGACGATGAAATACGGTCAGCCTTTATGGTGCTTAACGGCATAGATAACAATGAGCAGGAAAGTCCTGCCCAAAATGATGGATACGAGCTGCCGAATGATCTTTCTGAACAGCAGATGCGCATTTCGGAAGCTCTTCTGGACGGTGCAAAGCATGCCGACGAGCTTGCACAGCATCTTGAAATAGACCCTTCGGAGCTTATGACGGAACTGACCGAGCTTGAGATATTCGGTATAGTGCGTTCACTTCCGGGAAAAATGTATGAACTTATCAGATAAGGGGAACTTTAAATGTCAGATTTAGTCATAGTAGAGTCGCCTGCAAAGGCAAAAACTATTCAGAAATACCTTGGTACAGGCTATGAGGTAATAGCCTCCATGGGACACGTCCGCGATCTTCCGAAGTCAAAAATGGGCGTGGACAAGGATAACGACTTCAAGCCTCAGTATACGGATATGAAAGGCAAGGAGGACGTTATCAGAGAACTGAAAAAGCGCGCCAAGAAGTGCGATAAGATATATCTCGCTACCGACCCCGACCGCGAGGGAGAAGCTATATCATGGCATATAGCTCAGATGCTGAAGCTTGATATGAACGAGGATAACCGCGTGGCGTTCAATGAGATCACCAAGACAGGCGTCAAGAACGGTATGAGCAATCCTCACAAGATCGACGTTGATCTTGTAAACGCTCAGCAGGCACGCCGTATCCTTGACCGTCTTGTGGGTTACGAGCTCAGTCCGTTCCTGTGGAAAAAGGTTAAGAGAGGACTGTCAGCAGGAAGAGTTCAGTCCGTTGCGGTACGCCTTGTAGTTGACCGCGAGAACGAGATAAGAGCATTCGTGCCAAAGGAGTACTGGTCTATCGATGCCAAGTTCACAGCTCCGTCGTCAAGAAAGGTTTTCGACGCAGCTCTTGTAGCCGTTGACGGCGAAAAGCTTGAAATAGCAAATCAGGCAGAGGCAGACGGACTTCTGAAAAGACTGGAGAACGCCGAGTATACAGTTACATCTGTAAAGAAGCGCGTTACTAAGAAGCAGCCCGCACCTCCGTTTATTACCTCCACCTTGCAGCAGGAAGCTTCACGCAAGCTCAGCTTCAGTGCAAAGCGCACCATGAAGGCTGCACAGGAGCTTTACGAAGGTGTTGACGTACAGGGCGTGGGCGCAGTAGGTCTTATCACATACATGAGAACAGACAGCCTGCGTATATCCGACGAAGCGAAAAAAGCTGCCGCTGATTATATCGGAACAGTTTACGGCAAGGACTACCTGCCCCCTGAGCCAAGAAACTTCAAGACCAAGAGCAACGCTCAGGACGCTCACGAAGCTATACGTCCGTCAACTCCCGAGCTCACTCCCGAGAGAGTAAAGTCAAGCCTCAGCGCCGACCAGTATAAGCTCTATAAGCTCATATGGGAGCGCTTCATCGCAAGCCAGATGGCAAACGCTCTCCTTGATACCGTTTCCGCTGATATCGACGCAAACGGCTGTACATTCAGAGCTTCGGGCTATTCCGTAAAGTTCGACGGCTTCATGGCTCTTTATGTTGAGTCAACAGATTCCGAGGACGGCACAAAGAAAATGCTTCCCGAGCTTAAAGCTGAGGATAAGCTGAAGCTGAAATCCATTGCAGGCAACCAGCACTTCACACAGCCGCCTCCGCGCTATACGGAAGCTTCCCTTATAAAGGCTCTTGAAGAAAACGGCATAGGCAGACCAAGTACCTATGCTCCTACTATAACCACTATAACCTCACGCCGTTACGTTGAGCATGAGGGCAAGGCTTTGAAGCCCACAAATCTGGGCGAGGTCATCACAGAGCTGATGAAGGACCACTTCAAGAAGATAGTTGACGCAAAGTTCACCGCTGAAATGGAAAACAACCTCGACGAGGTGGAGCACGGTGAAAAGGACTGGGTAAGCACCCTCCGCGAGTTCTACGACGATTTCTCCGAGACGCTCAAAAAGGCAGAGGAAGCTATGGACGGCAAGCGCGTCAAGGTCCCCGACGAGGAGACCGACGTGGTCTGTGAGCTCTGCGGCAGGAATATGGTAATAAAGTACAGCAAGTACGGAAAATTCCTTGCATGTCCGGGCTTCCCGGAGTGCAAGAACACAAAGAAGATAGTTACCGAGACCGAGGGCAGCTGCCCCAGATGCGGCAGGAAAATGCTGCTGAAAAAGTCCAAGAAGGGCAGGAGCTTCTACGGCTGCGAGGGCTTCCCCGAGTGCAGCTTCATGACATGGAACGTCCCCACAAAGGAGCTTTGTCCACAGTGCGGCAAGAGCCTGTTCATGAAGGGCGGCAAGTCGGGCAAGCTGGTCTGCGAGAACGAGGGCTGCGGCTATGAAAGAGAGCTGAAAAAATGATAGTAAACGTTATCGGTGCAGGACTTGCAGGCTGCGAGGCTGCATGGGCTGTTGCCGAAGCAGGCATAAAAGTAAGGCTTTTTGAGATGAAGCCCGAGAAGTTTTCACCTGCTCATAAATACGGCGGATTTGCGGAGCTTGTCTGCTCCAATTCGCTGAAAGCTGCAAGACTTGAATCTGCTGCGGGACTTCTCAAATACGAAATGGAAATGCTTGGCTCACTGACTGTGCCCTGCGCAAAGGCAAATTCCGTTGAAGCAGGCGGCGCTCTTGCAGTTGACCGCGAGAAGTTCTCCGACGCAGTTACGGAAAAGATAAAGAGCCACCCCCTTATCGAGGTCATAGGCGGCGAGGTGACAGAGCTTCCCGAGGGCACGACAATAATCGCCACAGGTCCTCTCACACAGGGAGCTATGGCTGATATCATAAAGGAGTTATGCGGCGAGGGACTGAGCTTTTATGATGCAGCTGCGCCTATTGTGACTGCCGAGAGCATAGATATGGAAAGAGCCTTCTATGCTTCGCGCTATGACAGAGGGGACGCAGATTACGTAAACTGTCCCATGAACAAGGAGGAGTACCTTGCTTTTTACGAAGCGCTCATCGCTGCTGAAAAGGTGCAGCTGAAAGACTTTGAGACCCACCCCTTCAGCGTATACGAGGGCTGTATGCCTATCGAGGAACTTGCCTCCCGAGGTGTGGACACCATGCGCTTCGGACCTATGAAGCCTGTGGGTATCGACAACCCACGCACAGGCAGGCGTCCCTACGCAGTTGTACAGCTCAGAAAAGAGAACCGCGAGGGTACGCTTTTCAACCTTGTGGGCTTCCAGACAAACCTGAAATTCGGCGAGCAGAAGCGTGTATTCTCAATGATAACTGGACTTGAAAATGCCGAGTTCATGCGCTACGGAGTAATGCACAGAAATACCTTTATCAACAGTCCAGAGCTGCTCAACTCCGACTTCTCCATGAGAAGCCGTCCCGAGATATACTTTGCCGGACAGATAACGGGAGTTGAGGGCTATATGGAGTCAGCGGCAAGCGGTCTCATGGCGGGCATTGCTGCTGCAAGAAAAATAAAGGGACTTGAGCCCATGAAGCTGCCATTGGATACCATGACGGGAGCTCTTTCACACTATATAAGCGACCCCTTCAACAGCGGAAGCTTTCAGCCAATGGGCGCAAATATGGGAATACTTCCCGACATCGGTGTTAAGATAAGAGACAAAAAGGAACGCTACGGCGCATATGCGCAGCGTGCGGTAAACTCGCTGAGAGGAGAGCTTGATAGAATTGGCTGTAAAAGTTATAGTTGACGCTTTCGGAGGAGACAATGCTCCTCTGGAGGTGCTCAGAGGATGTGCAAGAGCAGTCAGCGAGCTGGGCGTGAGCATAATCCTCACAGGCAGAGAGCCTGAGATAAAAAGCTGCGCCGAGAAGAACGGCATAAGCCTTGACGGCATGGAGATAGTCCATACCGATGATGTTTTTGATATACATGAGGAACCGAAGGAAATAATCAAGTCAGGGAAGAATACTTCCATGGGGCTTGGTCTGACCATGCTGGCTGAGGGTAAGGGCGACGCCTTTGTATCCGCAGGCAGCACGGGCGCTCTCGTTATGGGAGCTTCCTTCATCGTCAAGCGTATCAAAGGTATCAAGCGTATAGCTCCGTCACCTGTTATGCCTGCTGACAAGGGCAGCTTTGTGCTTGTGGACGCAGGCGCCAATACGGAATGCCGTTCCGAGATGCTGCTCCAGTTTGCAATTATGGGAAGCGCCTACATGGAAAAAGTCATGGGCGTGAAAAGTCCAAAGGTAGCCCTGCTGAATATCGGCGCTGAGGAGACAAAGGGCAGAGAGCTTGAAATAGAAGCATATAAGCTCCTTGAAGCCTCGGAGCTCAACTTCGTTGGCAATATCGAAGCAAGAGATATGCCAAAGGGCGAGGTGCAGGTAGTGGTCACTGACGGCTTCACAGGCAATATCGCACTGAAGCTCTACGAGGGCATGGGCAGCTTCTTCTCAAAGAAGCTCAGATGGTTCTTCTCGGGAGCAGGCAAGATAGGCGCTCTTTTTGCAATGAAGAAGATAAACACATTCCGCAAACAGATGGATTACAAGGAAGTGGGCGGCTCTGCGCTTTTAGGCGTGAGAAAGCCCGTTATAAAAGCACACGGCAGCTCTGACGGAACGGCGTTCTTCAATGCCGTAAGACAGGCTAAACGCTGCGTGGACGGCAATGTCGCAGGCGTCATAGAGGGCTATGTGGCCCGTATGTCAGCCGCAGACAAGGAGTGATTACAATGAAAGACCTTTCAAGTTTTGAAGAAATATTAGGCTATAAATTCAAGGACACAGAACTGCTGAAACAAGCACTCTCTCACTCGTCATACGCAAATGAAAAGAAACGCCCCAACGGCAGCAACGAGCGTCTCGAATTTCTGGGAGACAGCGTGCTGTCAATAGTGGTGTCGGACTTTTTATACAAGAACCTCAACGTGGCAGAGGGGGAGCTCACCAAGATGAGAGCCTCTCTGGTATGCGAGAAATCCCTGCATATATTTGCGCAGCAGATTGGCTTGGGAGATTACCTTCTCCTTGGCAAGGGCGAGGAAAACACAGGCGGACGCCAGCGCCCGTCCATACTTGCCGACGCCTTTGAGGCAGTTATCGCAGCCATATACCTTGACGGCGGTATGGAGCCTGCTGCAAAGCATATACTCCGTTTCATGCCCAAGGATATACAGCATGCAAAGAAGCCTGTTTTCAACGACTTCAAGACTGTTTTACAGGAGATAGTCCAGCAGAATCCTGAGGAAAAGGTAGAGTACGTCCTCATTGGAGAGGAGGGACCAGACCACAACAAGAGCTTTGTAGTTGAGGTCTGTCTCAACGATCAGGTCATAGGCAAGGGCAAGGGCAAGAGCAAGAAAGAAGCCGAGCAGCTTGCTGCAAAGGAAGCACTTGAGCTTATGGGCTATGAAGCACAGTAATATTTCCATATTCATTCCCCATATCGGCTGCCCTCATATGTGCAGTTTCTGCGACCAGCGTACCATCAGCGGAGCGCAGCACGCTCCCACAGGCGATGAGGTCAGGGAGATATGCGAGAGGGCGCTTGCAGAGGTAAGGGAGCCCGAAAATGCCGAGATAGCTTTTTTTGGCGGAAGTTTTACTGCCATATCCCGTGACTATATGACAGAGCTTCTCGAAGCAGCCCATGACTTCGTGGGCGAGGGTAAGTTCAGTGGCATACGCTGCTCTACACGTCCCGACTGCATTGATTTTGAGATATTGCAGCTCCTGAAAGAATACGGCGTTACCGCCATAGAGCTTGGTGCCCAGTCACTGGACGACGAGGTGCTGAAACTCAACGAGCGGGGACACACCGCACAGGACGTTGAGGACGCCTGTGAGCTTATCAGAGCATTCGGCTTTGAGCTTGGCTTGCAGATGATGATAGGGCTTTACGGCAGCACTCCCGAAAAGGAATGGGCGACCATAGAGCGTATGGCAGCTCTGCACCCCGATACCGTGAGGATATACCCAGTGGTGGTTCTGAAAAACACCCGTCTTGGAGAGCTTCTGATGTCGGGAGAATACAAGCCTTTCAGCTTTGATAAGGCTGTGGAGATAGCCGCTTCCGCAATGGCAATGTTCGAGGACAGCGGCATAAGAGTCATAAAGTGCGGACTTCACGCCAGTGAGTTCGTGGAGCGCGACATGGTAGGCGGCTTTTATCACCCTGCATTCCGCGAGCTGTGCGAGGGACTGATATATCGCCATAATATGGAATTTGAGCTGAAAAGCGAGGGCGAAATGCCGCAGACAGCGGTCATTGCGGTACACCCGTCGTGTATCAGCAAGGCAACAGGACAGAAGAGATCAAATATCATCTATTTCAAGGAGCTTGGAACAGATGTGAAAATAATCGGGGACGATAGCGTCCCCAAATACAGATGCATGCTGAGGAGGTGAGCGAATGTACCTGAAATCATTGGAAATACAGGGCTTTAAGTCCTTTCCCGATAGAATAAGTCTGACCTTTGATAAGGGACTTACCGCAGTTGTCGGTCCTAACGGAAGCGGCAAGAGCAATATAGGCGACTCGGTGCGCTGGGTACTGGGCGAGCAGTCCACAAAGACGCTCCGAGGCAACAAAATGGAGGACGTTATATTCTCGGGTACAGTTGCGAGAAAGCCCATGGGCTTTGCGCAGGTAACGCTGAATATCGACAATTCGGATAAGACTCTCCCCGACATGGATGACGAGGTGGCTATCACCCGTAAGCTCTACCGCAGCGGCGAGAGCGAGTACATGATATGCGGCAAGCCATGCCGTCTGAAGGACATCAATGAGCTGTTCATGGACACAGGATTGGGACGTGACGGCTACTCCATTATCGGACAGGGACGTATCGCAGAGATAGTGGGCGCCAAGAGCTCCGAGCGCCGCGATATCTTTGAGGAAGCGGCAGGAATCTCAAAGTTCCGCTACAAGAAATTAGAGGCTGAGAGAAAGCTCACAGCCGCACAGGAAAACCTCCTTCGTCTGACGGATATACTGTCAGAATTAGAGAGCAGAGTAGAGCCCCTGCGCATACAGTCCCAGAAAGCAGAGAAGTTCATAAAGCTTGCCGAGGAGCGCAAAAAGCTGGAGATATCCGTATGGGTGACAAAGCTTGACGAGATGAAGGTAAAGCTCGATGAGATAGAGAGCAAGATACTCGTCAGCAAGAACGAGTACGAGAACATAGAGAACGACATACAGCGCGAGGAGCAGAAGATAGCCGACGGTATCAGAAAGATGCAGGAGAGCACCATGCGTGCTGACGAGCTCCGCCGCAAGATGCTGGAGGAGGAGCAGACCTCATCTGAGATGAAGTCGGGCATCGCCGTTCTTGAAAACGACATAAAGCACTGCAATGAGGCGGTTGAAGCTGCTCAGAAGAACATCGACAGCTCCGAGGAAGCAAAGAAAGCACTGGAGCAGGAGCGCAAGGCAGTTCTTGACGGACTGGCAGAGCTTGAAGCTCAGCAAAAGGCTCTGGAAGCCGATATAAAGGCTGCCGAGGAGAGCTTCGAGAAAGCCGAGAGCGAGAGTTCAAAGCTTGGAGACTCCGTTGACAAGGCTGGCAGCGAGATAAACGCCATGTATATCAGGCAGAGCGAGCACCGCTTCACTATCGAGTCCTCAAAGGCGACCATAGAGGAGCAGACCGCCCGTCTTGCCGAGCTCCGTGAGAGCAGCGGCGATATAAGCCGCAAGCTCAGCGAATATGAAAGTCAGGAAGCCGAGATAAAGGCTGAGTCCGAGAAGAATGCATCAAGAGCAGAGGAGCTCCGCAACAAGCTCAGCGGACTTGAAAGGCTTTACAAATCACGCCGTGAGGGCTTTGAGCAGGCAAAGCAAGACTTCGAGAGAGCTCTCTATGAACTGAAAGACAAGCAGCAGCGCCGAAAGATACTCACCGACCTTGAAAACAACATGGAGGGCTTTGCTGGCAGCGTAAAGCAGGTGCTGAAAGCCTCCAAGCAGGGACGCATCGGCGGAGTTATGGGAACTGTTGCTCAGAATATAGGCGTTGAGCCAAAGTACGCAGTTGCAGTTGAGACTGCACTGGGCGGCGCTATGCAGAATATCATCGTTGAAAACGAGGACATTGCCAAGCGCTGTATCCGATTCCTTAAAGAGCAGAAGGGCGGACGTGCCACATTTCTGCCCATTACATCAGTCAAGGGCAATGAGCTCCGCGAGCAGGGACTTGAAAACTGCGAGGGCTTTGTTGCAAACGCAAACAAGATAGTTACCTACGACCCTAAGTTCAGCGGCATTATCGCTTCGCTTCTGGGACGTATAGTTATAGCCGAGGACATCGACACAGCTACACTTATCGCCAAGAAGTACGGCTACAAGTTCAGGATAGTAACTCTTGACGGACAGGTAATCAACGCAGGCGGTTCATTCACGGGCGGTTCGGCGCAGCGCTCGGGCGGTATCATAACCCGCAAGAATGAGATAGACACTCTTGACGCCGAGATAGTAAAGCTGGAAGCCGAGCGTGATACTCTCCGCGAAAAGGCTGAGAAGCTCCGTGCAGAAGCCGAGAAGCTCCGCTATGACACAGAGGCTGCCAAGGATGAGCAGGCGCAGTGCGAGGCTGACAGAGTCCGCATAGGAGCAGAGCTCAACAGTCTTGCTTCCCTTTCGGAGCAGTTCCGTACACAGTCCGAGAACTCCGAGAAGCTTGCTGCGGAGACCGAGCAGCGCATAGCTGCCGCAAAGCAGAGTATAGCTGACTCCGAAAAAGCACTTGCCGACACCGAAGCCGAGATAAAGGCAGCAGAGGAAAAGCTTGCACAGGGACAGGATACCCGCGACAAGCTGAGAGCACAGCGCGAGGAGCTGTCCGATAAGCTGTCCGAGCTGAAAATAAAGAGCATGGAGCTTGCAAAGGACGTACAGGCTCAGGAGCTTGAACTCACGCGTATCGACCGCAGAGAGGAAGAGCTGAAACACGGCGCTCACCGGTTTGAGGAGGAGATATCCCGTCAGAAGGAGCTCATTTCTCAGAAAGAAGCCGAGATAGCCGAGCTGAAGCAGAAGCTCTCCGAATTCAAGGACAATACAGCATCCTACAATGCAGAGATACAGCGCTGTCATGCAACTCATACAGAGCAGAACCGCCTTGTAAACGAGATGCAGAACGGCTTGAAGACTATCAACGATGCCAAGGAAAAGCTCTCCGCAGAGATAACACGTCTTGAAGAGCGCAAGGAGACTGTCACCCGCGATACGGACAATATCATCAGGCAGCTAATGGAGGTCTATGAGCTTACACGCTCCGAGGCTGTTGCAATGGCTGAGAAGATAGACGACATGATAGCCGCACAGGCAGAGCTCACAACAATCAAGAACAAGATACGCGCTCTCGGAAGCGTAAATGTAGACGCTATCGAGGAGTACAAGGAAGTATCCGAGCGCTATGAGTTCATGTCGGAGCAGATAGCCGACGTGCAGAAGTCCAAGACAGAGCTTGAAAAGATAATCACAGACCTTACGTCGGAGATGTGCAGGATATTCTCAGAGAGCTTTGAGATAATAAACTCAAACTTCAAGAGCATATTCGTGGAGCTCTTCGGCGGCGGAAAGGCTGAGCTCATACTCACAGACCCCGAGAACGTTCTGGAATCGGGTATCGAGATAAGCGTTGCCCCTCCCGGAAAGGTCATCAAGAACCTTATCTCACTGTCAGGCGGCGAGCAGTCATTCGTAGCTATAGCGATATACTTCGCAATACTGAAGCTGAGACCTGCACCGTTTTGTATACTCGATGAGATCGACGCGGCTCTCGATGAAGTCAACGTAAGAAAGTACGCTCAGTACCTGAAAAAATTCACGGATACTACTCAGTTCGTGCTTGTTACCCACAGACGAAGCGCTATGGAGGAAGCAAACGTGCTCTACGGCGTCACCATGCAGGAGGACGGTATTTCCAAGCTTCTCAAAATGGAGCAGGTGGATTTCCAGGAGGACGTTGCTGATATCCAGTAATTATGTCACAGTTTTGCATTTAATTTCGTTTATTAATATGGACCATGTTTGGAGGATATAATGGGACTTTTTTCTAAAATTGCCAGCGGTCTCAAAAAGACCAAGGACTTTCTTTTCGGCGGTATCCAGAGAGTTCTGAACCAGTTTACCGTCATAGATGAAGACCTCTTCGACCAACTCGAGGAGCAGATGATAATGAGCGATATCGGAGTTGAGACCTCCGAGGAGATATGCGACAGGCTCCGCAAGAAGATAAAGGAGCGCGGCATCACCGATCCCAAGGAGATAATGGGACTTATCCATGAGGTGATCTCTGAGATAATGGGCGATGATACAGGACTTGACCTGACAGTATCTCCCGCAGTTATCATGGTCATTGGTGTAAACGGCGCAGGCAAGACCACAACTATAGGAAAGCTCTGCCACCAGTTCAAGCAGGAGGGCAAGAAGGTCCTTGTTGCCGCTGCCGATACATTCCGTGCAGCTGCTATAGACCAGCTTGAGGTATGGACTCAGAGGGCAGGTGTAGAGATAGTAAAGCATGCAGAGGGCTCCGACCCGGGTGCGGTAGTATATGACGCTCTTGAAGCCGCAAAGGCAAGAGACTGCGACGTGGTAGTTATCGACACCGCAGGACGTCTCCACAACAAGAAGAACCTTATGGAGGAGCTAAAAAAGATAAACCGTATCATCGACAGCAAGGCAGGAGAGTGCTCACGTGAGATACTCCTTGTGCTTGATGCCACAACAGGACAGAATGCGGTAAATCAGGCGAAGCTTTTCAGCGAAACAGCGCCTATCACAGGTATAGTTCTCACAAAGCTTGACGGTACGGCAAAGGGCGGTATCGTTATCTCAATAAAGAACGAGCTGGGCATTCCTGTCAAGCTCATTGGCGTAGGCGAGAAGATAGACGACCTCCAGCCATTTGACAGCAATATGTTCGTTGACGCTCTCTTTGCAAGTCCCGAGCAGATCGAGGAGCTTGCCGAGGCTGAGGACGCAGAGGAGGACGAGTCCGAGGGATATGCCGAGGATGCCGAGTACGAAGAGGACGACGATACTGTTGAGGTAGACGGCGTTAAGGGCTATTATAACGAGTACGGCGCATTCGTTGCCTATGAAGAGGAAGAAGAGCCCGAGTACGAGGAAGACGAGGACTACGAGGAAGAGTCCGACGACGAAGAATACGAGGAAGAAGCTGAGACTGACGATGAGTCAGAGGATACTTCCGATGAAGATACAGACACTGAGGACAGTGAGCTGACCGAGGAAGAAAACGAAGACGACTCCGACGAGGAGGACTCAGACGATGAAGAGGCTTCCGACGAGGCTGAGGACGAGGCAGCAGAGGAAGAAACAGAAGCTGCTCCCGAGCCCGAAAAGAAGAAAAAGCGCGGCTTCTTCAGCAGACTGTTCGGAGGTAAGGACGATGATTAAGCAGCTTGTAATGGCTACAAACAATGCAAACAAGCTCCGCGAAGCCCGTGAGATACTTGCACCTCTCGGAATAGAGGTGCTCTCTCAGCGTGAAGCGGGAGCAAACTGCGCCCCCGAGGAAAACGGTACTACCTTTGCCGAGAACGCTCTTATCAAGGCAAAGGCTGTATACGAAGCCGTAAAGCTGCCTACTATCGCCGACGACAGCGGTCTCTGCGTGGACGCTATGGACGGCAGACCGGGAGTATACTCTGCGAGATACGCTCCCGAGGGACAGCACTGTGCCAAGCTCCTTGAGGAGATGAAATACGTTCCCGATGATAAGCGCGGAGCTGCTTTCGAGTGCACTATCGCTTACATCGATGAAAGCGGCAGCCATACCATGACAGGTGAGTGCAGAGGCGCTATCGGATATGAACAGCGGGGCACAAACGGCTTCGGCTACGACCCCGTATTCATGGTGGGAGACCGCACAATGGCTGAACTCACAGCTGATGAAAAGAATGCCATTAGTCACAGAGGTGCGGCTCTCAGAGAGCTGTACAAGTATCTGAAAGAAAAATGCTTTTGAGCCATTAGCGATAGTGTTCGTTTAAATATGTCGCCGAAGGCGACATATTAGCTAAAGGCTAACGGCTAAGGGCTAAAGGCTCCAACGTAAATATTGCAAATATAAAGGAGTAAATTATGCTTACAAGCAAGCAGAGAGCGTACCTGCGCGGTATCGCTTCAAACTATGAGACCATATATCAGGTGGGCAAGGGCGGAGTTACCGAAGCTATGTGCAAGGATATCGAAGCTGCTCTAACAAAGAGAGAGCTCATAAAGCTGAGAGTTCTTGACAATTCGGGATGGACAGCAAGAGAAGCTGCCGACGCTATCGCCGAGCAGACAGGCGCCGATGTGGTACAGGTCATCGGCAGCAAGTTCGTGCTTTTCAAGCGCAATGAGAAAGAGCCTGTTATCGAGAATATCCCCAAGGCAAAGTAAATGAAGGTACTGATGATCAGCGGTACGAACCACAAGGGCTCTACCTACAATATCGGGCGTATAGTTGCTGAGAAGATAACCTCAGCGGAGAATATCAGCGAGGTATTCCTGCCACGAGATTTTGACGAGTTCTGTCTCGGCTGCACAACCTGTTTCAGCAAGTCGGCGGATAAATGTCCCCACTATGAAAAGCTGAAGCCCATAACGGAGCTCATTGACGCGGCAGATGTACTGATACTGACCTCTCCTGTGTACGTTTACCACTGCACGGGACAGATGAAAGCGCTTCTTGACCACTACGGCTGGCGCTGGATGGCGCACCGTCCCGACGAGAGAATGTTCAAAAAGCAGGCGGTAGTAGTGGCAACAGCTGCGGGAGCAGGCATGAAGTCAACTATGAAAGATATGGCTGACAGCTGCTTCTTCTGGGGCATACCTCAGACCTATAAGCTTGGTGCGGCAGTTGCTGCAACCGATTGGCAGAGCGTAAAGCAGAAAAAGAAGGACAGTATCAATGCCAAAGCCGATAGTATCGCAAAAAAGATACTGAAAAGGGAGAAAAATGTCCCTGTGAGCATTAAAACAAAGGCATTTTTCAAGATAATGAGCCTTTTGCAGCGCAACGGCTGGAACAAGGCGGATATGGACTACTGGAAGGAAAAGGGCTGGACAGGCAGCAAGCGCCCGTGGAAATGAATGGAGTGAGATAATGCGGATAGGTATATACGGCGGAAGCTTCAATCCCGTACATAATGGACATATACATCTTGCGCAGACAGCGCTGCGTGAGTTTTCTCTTGACAGGCTGTATATGCTGCCGTCAAAGAAATCTCCCCACCGTTCAATGGCAGAGTACGCTCCTGACGAGGACAGACTGGAAATGCTTCGGCTTGCCTGCAATAAAGACGACAAGCTGTGTGTCAGCGATTTTGAGATAAAAAGCGACCGCGTGAGCTATACTATATACACGGTAGAGCATTTCCGCAGGGAATTTCCCGATGCGGAGCTGTTTCTCCTTGTGGGCAGCGATATGCTGCTGTGCTTTGATACATGGCACCGCTTTGAGGAGATACTTGCGCAGGTGACCTTGTGTGTCGTCTCCCGTGAGAGCGGCGACCTGCCCGCTCTGAGAGCCAAGGCGGAGGAACTGAGCAAATTCGGCAAAATACTGGTGTCCGAGGCGGCTCCCACAGTGATTTCAAGCACGGAGATCAGAAAAAAAATTGCAAAAAATAAGGATTTCGCTTGCTATCTTGACGAAAATGTAGTACAATATATTAGATCGAAAGGATTATATTCTGTCAGAGGTGAAGGTAAATTGCATTACGATGCAGACGACAAAAAGAAATACCTTAAAGCAAATTTATCGGTAAAAAGGTATACACATTCTCTGAATGTTGCCGACGAGTGCAGAAAGCTTGCGGACAAATACGGCGAGGACCCCGAAAAGGCTTATTTTGCAGGGCTTCTCCATGACATCTGCAAGGAAATGCCCGACGATCAGCAGAGAGCTCTTGTAGAGGAGAGCGGCTACACGGTATGCCGCGAGGAGCTTGAAACACGCTCACTGCTGCATGGTATCGCAGGAGCATACTTCATAAAAAAAGAGTTTGGGATCGAGGATATAGATATACTCAATTCCATCAGATTTCATACAGTGGGACGTGCAGGAATGTCCCGTCTCGAGGAAATAGTCTACATCGGCGACCTTATTTCAGCCGAAAGAGACTACAAGGACGTGGATAAAATGCGCAAGCTGGCATATGCCGACCTCAATGCGGCAATGCTGGAGGCTTTTGCATTCTCCATGAAGTCGGTGATAAAAAAGGGCGGAGTAATACCTATTTGTACCGCCGAGGGATATAATTTTTACACACGGCTGACAAAAGAAAAAATATAAAAATACTGGGAATTTGAAAAGAGGACTCAAATGAACCGAGAAGAACGTAACGAGGAGTTAAACAACAGCAATTACGGAGTTCCGAGGCAGGCAAAACCTCTTCGCAAGCTCAAAAGAGTTGATAACAACAGACCAAAAGAGCCCGAGTATCGCGGATTACACGAGGCTCCTTCAATAGATATAAGGATCGAGGGCGAAGAGCCCCCGAGACCTCAGATAAAAGAGCAGCAGTATCACGGACTTCACGAGAAGGGCAGAGACAAGCTGGTAGAATCGGCTGATTACGACGACTTCGATAATGAGCCGAAAAAGAAAAAGAGCGTAAAGGACGGACTCATAAAGCTTACGTCCATACTGCTGAGTATAGCGGCTATCATAGCTCTGTTCCTTAATATGCCCATACTTTGGTATAAAAAGAGCGGTCAGCCCGACGAGAGAGTGTCCATAATGACATATTTCAAGCGCTGGCAGCCTACGGCAGATATTGAGGGCGAGCTTGAAAAGCCCACAATGGATCTTGCTCTGGATACCGATATCGTGAACGATGACTTTACCGACGGACTTGACCTGCCTCAGCTTGTTGAGGGACAGTACACAGTTCTCTTCCTCGGATTTGACGAGGACGTTGAGAATACCGACGTTATATGGATATGCCAGTTCGATATTGCAGGCGGACAGCTCCATATCTTACAGGTGCCCCGTGACTGCGCTGTGCCTAACTATACAAGCAACGAGACCACTAAGATAAACAGCGTTTATATGTGCGGTGATCCCGAGGTCAACAAGATACAGCGTGTGGTAAACTGCGTGCAGGATAATTTCGGGATCCCGATAGATGCATATGTTACCACAGCCTGCTTCGATATCGTTGATATCGTTGACCTTATCGGCGGTATCCCAATACACCTTGACAACGAGATAATCTACGAGGCTGACAAGAGAATACCTGCGGGAGATATTACTCTTACAGGAGAGCAGTCCGAGTGGTTCGTCCGTTTCCGTCACGAATGGCTCCAGGGCGACATCGGACGTGTACAGAACCAGCGCCGCTTTATGCAGGCAGCTATGAAAAAGATACTGGATATCGTCAAGAATGACGGAAAAATGAAGCTTTACAGCTACCTCAATACAATATACAAGAACAAGTGGATAGCTACCAATATGAGCGTCGAGGACCTCAGCAAGCTTGCCGACTTCGGCTCCACCCTCACTAAGGAAAATGTGATCGTAAATATGGTTCCGGGTGAGGACGCGAAGTATTATTACAGCAGCGAAGAGTTCTACTGGATATACTCTATCCACAAGAGAGCTACCATAGATATGCTCAATGAGTATTTCAGACCCTATCAGAGACCTATGCTCCTCTCGGAGAGCAATATCATTGAATATGTAAGCGAATACGAATATCAGTATGAAGACTATGATGATACGGGAGTCACCTTTGAGGAGCTTGAAACAGCTACCGAGCCTCTGAGAGACCCCGAAATGAGACCTGCATGGAAGGAGTATGAAGAATAAATGACCGAACAGGAAAAACTTGAACTTATCATAAAAACTCTCGACAGCAAAAGAGGCGAGGATATTCAGGCAATAAAAATATCCGACCTTACCATACTTGCAGATTATTTCGTAATAGTAAACGGTACCAGCAATACCCATGCAAGGACCCTTGCGGATGAAGTGGAGTTCGTCCTTTCACAGAAGGGCATAGAGCCCCAGCGCCGTGAGGCTGATACGGGCAATACATGGATAATCCTTGATTATGCCGATATAATCGTTCATGTGTTCTACAAGGAAACACGAAACTTCTACAAGCTTGAAGGCTTATGGGCTGACGGCGAGCAGATTGACATCAGCAGCCTTATAACCAAGGAGTGAACAGTTTGTTTGATCAGAAGGAACGAGGAAAAAAGATATGCATAGCCATGGCAGTATACATTATTTTAAAAGCATTGCTGAACATGGCGCTTGCAAAATATTTCGCACTTATCACATTGCTTGTGGCGCTTGCTGAGGCGGCTGTGCTGTTTGTCAAATTCAAGTATGTCAACTACTTGCTTGCCGCAGTCATTGTACTTGTTGCCGTGGCATACCTGCCCCAGAACATAGTAAATATAAGTTCTAACTGGATTTACCTTTTAGAGGGCGTTATTGACATCGGCTGTGCAGCACTGCTCTGCTTTAACCGCGATGTCAAGAGCAGATTTTACAGATCACTAAATTATTAATTATAAAGGAATGATATTACGATGAGCAGATATGATTTCACATCTGTTGAAGCCAAATGGCAGAAATACTGGGAAGAACACGAGACCTTCAAGACCGATGTATGGGATTTCAGCAAGCCTAAGTTCTATGCGCTGGATATGTTCCCTTATCCGTCGGGAGTAGGTCTCCACGCAGGCCACCCCGAGGGCTATACAGCTACTGATATAGTTTCACGTATGAAGCGTATGCAGGGCTATAATGTTCTCCACCCAATGGGCTACGACTCATTCGGACTTCCCGCAGAGCAGTATGCTGTAAATACAGGAAATCACCCCAACGGCTTTACTCAGGAGAATATCAAGACCTTTTCAAAGCAGCTCAAGGAGCTGGGCTTTGACTATGACTGGTCAAAGATGATAGCTACATCAGACCCTGAGTTCTACAAGTGGACTCAGTGGATATTCAAGCAGCTCTACAAGGACGGCTACGCTAAGTACATCGATATGCCCGTTAACTGGTGCGAGGTGCTGGGAACAGTTCTCTCCAACGACGAGGTAATCGACGGCAAGTCCGAGCGCGGCGGCTTCCCCGTAGTAAGAAAGAACATGAAGCAGTGGGTAATCGACCAGCCTGCATTTGCCGAGAAGCTCCTTGAGGGACTTGACGAGATCGACTGGCCAGAGTCCACAAAGGCTATACAGCGCAACTGGATAGGCAAGTCCACAGGTGTTGAGGTAGAATTCGACATTGTAGGCGGCGGAAAGTTCTCTATCTTCACTACATGTATCGAGACTATCTATGGTATCACATTCATGGTTCTCGCTCCCGACGGAGCTATCACAGAGAGCCTTCTCGACCGTGTTCAGAACAGGGAAGAGGTTGAGGCTTATATTGCCGAGACAAAGAAGAAGAACGACATGGACCGCACCGAGCTCAACAAGACCAAGTCAGGCTGCGAGCTCAAGGGCGTAACATGTATAAATCCCGTAAACGGCAAGGAAGTCCGCATGTTCATCGGAGACTTCGTACTTGCGAGCTACGGTACAGGTGCAGTTATGGCAGTTCCAAGCCACGACCAGCGTGACTTTGAGTATGCCGTAGCTCATAACATAGACATGATACAGGTAATCGACGGCAAGGACGGTCACATCGACGTTTCCGAAGCCGCTATGGAAAAGACCGAGTACCTCGGCAAGGGCTATAAGCTCGTAAACTCCGAGGAGTTCACAGGTCTTACCGTTGAGGAAGCAAAGGAAGCTATCACACAGAAGCTTGAAAAAATGGGCAGAGCAAAGCGCACTGTCAACTATCACTTCCGTGAGTGGATATTCGCACGTCAGCGCTACTGGGGCGAGCCCGTTCCGATAGTTCACGGTGAGGACGGCGAGATACATGCTCTCGACGACAGCGAGCTCCCGCTGATACTCCCCGAGCTTGATGACTACAAGGGCAAGAACGGCAAGGCTCCTCTTGAAAATGCTACAGAGTGGAAGAAGTACGACAAGAACGGCATCAAGGGCACACGCGAGACTTCGACTATGCCCGGAAGCGCAGGTTCAAGCTGGTACTACTTCAGATATATCGATCCGCACAACGACAAGGAGTTCGCAAATCAGGAGCTCCTGAAGCACTGGATGCCTGTAGACCTCTACATCGGCGGTCCCGAGCACGCAGTAGGACACCTTATCTACTCACGTATCTGGAACAGATACCTTTACGATAAGGGCTTGGCACCTACAAAGGAGCCTTTCAAGAAGCTTGTACATCAGGGCATGATACTCGGTGAGAACGGCATCAAAATGGGCAAGCGTTTCCCGGAGTTCGTTGTAAACCCGTCTGATATCGTAAGAGATTACGGTGCAGATACTCTCCGTCTTTACGAGATGTTCATGGGACCTCTCGAGGTAAGCAAGCCATGGAGCAAGAACGGTGTTGAGGGTGCAAAGAGATTTATCCAGAGAGTATGGAACTTCTTCACTGAGGCTGAGAACCTTACCGCCGACAACGACGGTGCTCTCACAAAGGTATACCACCAGACAGTCAAGAAGGTAACAAACGACTTTGAGAAGCTGGCATTCAATACAGCTATCAGCCAGATGATGATATTCGTAAACGAGGTATACAAGAACGGTAAGTGCCCGAGAGAGTATGCCGAGGGACTTATCAAGATGCTGTCATGCATCACACCTCACATGGGCGAGGAGATATGGAGCATCTTGGGTCACAGCGATACAATTGCATTTGAGAGCTGGCCTGTATACGACGAGGAGCTCTGCAAGGAGGATACTATCGAGATCGTCGTACAGGTAAACGGCAAGGTAAAGGCAAAGCTCAATATCGTTGCCGATGAGGACAAGGACAAGGTTATGGAAATGGCTATGTCCGATGACAAGGTCAAGGAGTCTATCGACGGCAAGACTATAGTCAAGCAGATATATGTACCAAATAAACTTGTTAATATTGTTGCAAAATAACGAATTTTTAAGTAAAAGAAAAAATGCTTGACAACGGGCAGAAAATGTGGTAAACTTATACTATATTCTTTTATATTAATTTAAGTAATCTGCTATATGGTGGGGTATATGATGACTAACACCTTTAGGGTGCTTAGTATAGAGCTTTGGGGCACAGCTCCGAGCAACCTCTGAACAAGGGAGGGAAATTTAGTGGCAGAAGTTCGTGTTGGCAAAAACGAGTCTTTAGATACAGCTCTTAAAAGATTTAAGAGATCATGTGCAAAGGACGGCGTAATTGCTGAGGTTCGTAAGAGAGAACACTACGAGAAGCCTTCGGTAAAGCGTAAGAAGAAGTCTGAGGCAGCTCGTAAGCGTAAGTATTGATCTTACGGAATTATTATTGTTGATAAAAGCGGGCTGCGGCTCGCTTTTTCATTTGTTGAACGGAGTTGACAAAAAGCTTGGGAATCAGACACAAAATTACAAAGACCGACGTGGATTTTGCGTTCAGGAAAACAGTGAATATCTCTCCTGAATTTCTGAAAAAGCAGGGCATAAAGGGACTCATACTCGATGTTGACAATACGCTCACAACTCACGACCACCCTGTGCCTGCAAAGGGCATAAGGGAGTGGCTGGACAAAATGAAGAAAAACGGCATAAAGCTTATAATAGTATCGAATAACAACGCTGAGCGAGTAAAGCCCTTTGCGGCCCCGCTGGGACTGGACTTCGTAAGCGACAGCGGCAAGCCGCTGAAAAGGGGATACAAGGCAGCCATGAAGAAAATGGGGCTTTCCTCCGCGGAGACAGCCGCAGTGGGCGACCAGCTCTTTACGGATGTGTGGGGAGCCAACTTCGCAGGAGTGAAGATGCTCTACGTTGAGCCTATGGAGCCCGAGCCGAAGAGCAAGCGGTTCATACGCTTCAAGAGAGTGCTTGAAAAGCCCTTTCTTCCGAAAAAATTTGTCGACGATACAAAGGAGAAATTATGATAAAGAAAATACTTGTAATACACGGTCCGAACCTTAATCTGCTGGGAGAGCGCGAGCCCGGTATATACGGCGACGCTAACATTGATACTCTCAACAGCAATATCATCGACCGCGCAAAGGCAGAGGGGCTGGAGTGCGAGATATTCCAGTCCAACCATGAGGGAGCTATCATTGACAAGCTCCACGCAGCAAGAAAGACATTTGACGGCGTTATCATCAACGCAGGAGCTTACACACACTACAGCTACGCTATCCGCGACGCTATCGCAGCTATCAAGATACCCGTTATAGAAGTACATATCAGCAACGTTTTCGCACGCGACGAATTCCGCTCCAACTCCGTTATCGCTCCCGTATGCAAGGGAAGTATAAGCGGCTTTGGCTTCGGAAGCTACTATCTTGCAGTTCAGGCTCTTGCAGAGCTGTGAGAGGTGCGCAATGACCAGATTAGAAAAGCTTTTTGAGGTGTTTGACGGGGCGGACTGCGTCCTCATAACATCTGACATAAACCGCAGATATTTCACGGGCATGAAGTCCTCGGCGGGAGTAGTCCTTGCCTTTCCTGAAAAGGCATATCTGCTTATAGACTTCCGCTATATCGAAAAGGCGAGGGCTACAGTCAAGGACGCTGAGGTGATCGAGATGAAGAAGCTCTATCCTCAGATAATGGAGCTGCTGAATAAGCACGGCGCAAAGACTATCGCCATTGAGTCCGAGACCATGACAGTCAAGGAGCTCCACGCTTACGAGCATTTCTTCACTCAGCATGAGTTCATACATAACGATTCTCTCAGCAACGCTATTGCGACACTGAGAATGACCAAGGACGCTGAGGAGATAGAGTACATCAGCAAGGCTCAGGCGATTGCAGAGAAAGCCTTTGATGAGCTTCTTGGTTTTATCAAGGTGGGCGTCACCGAGCGTGAGATAGCTCTTGAGCTGAACCGTCTGCTGTATGCCTACGGTGCGGAGGACTTGTCATTTGACACTATAGTTCTTGCAGGAGCTAATACGTCCATGCCTCACGGTGTGCCCTCGGAAAAAAAGGTGGAGAGCGGCGAGTTCGTACTCATGGACTTCGGCGCGGTATATAACGGCTACCACAGCGATATGACCAGAACGGTCTGCGTGGGTGAGCCCACTGACGAGATGAAGCAGGTCTACGATATCGTATTGCAGGCTCAGCTGGCAGGCATTGAAGCAGCTAAGGCAGGTGTTATGGGAAATGACCTTGACAAGGTGTCCCGCGATATCATTGAGCAGGCAGGCTACGGCAGCTGCTTCGGACACTCTCTCGGTCACGGCGTCGGCATGGAGATACACGAAAAACCCAATGCATCGCCCAATTACAAGCTGCCTCTCAATGAGGGAGCTGTCGTTACAGTTGAGCCGGGTATCTACATTGCAGGCAAGTTTGGTGTGAGAATAGAAGATTTTGTCATTTTAACTGAAAACGGCTGTAAAAACTTGACAAAAACTGCAAAAAATCTCATATCTTTATAATAAAATCACATTAGGTATTGCAAAAATCACGTAAATGTGATAAAATAAAGTATCATATTAAATTGAGAAAATACGGAGGTATTTATAATGATTTCAGCAGGAGATTTCAGAAACGGCGTTACCTTTGAGCTTGACGGACAGGTAGTTCAGGTTATTGAATTCCAGCACGTTAAGCCAGGTAAGGGAGCTGCTTTTGTAAGAACAAAATATAAGAATGTTATCACAGGTTCAGTTGTTGAAACTTCTTTCAACCCAACAGCTAAGTTCCCTACAGCTTACGTTGAGAGAAAGGATATGCAGTACAGCTACAACGACGGTGACCTTTATTACTTCATGGACCTTGAGACATATGAGCAGGTTCCGATAAGCGCTTCTATCCTCGGCGACAGCTTCAAGTTCGTTAAGGAAGAAATGATCTGTAAGATCCTTTCATACAAGGGCAACGTATTCGGCGTTGAGCCGCCTAACTTCGTTGAGCTGAAGGTCACACAGACAGACCCCGGCTTCAAGGGCGATACAGCTACAAACGCTACAAAGCCTGCTACACTTGAGACAGGTGCAGAGATCAAGGTTCCTCTCTTCATCGACGAGGGCGAGGTTATCCAGGTCGACACAAGAACAGGCGAGTATATGTCAAGAGCATAAGCTCGGACTATCAAGCCAATACTTATATATCGAGAGGAGGAGCTTGCTATGAAGCTTACCGAGAAAATGTCATATTTACAGGGACTTATCGACGGTCTTGAGATCGATTCTTCCACTAAGGAGGGAAAGGCTCTTATCCAGATGTCAGAGGTAATGTCAGAGCTGGTGCTCTACGTTGAGGACCTCCAGTCACAGGTGGACGAGCTCACAGAGCTTTGCGATATACTTGACGAGGATCTGGGAGCAGTTGAGGACGACTTCTATGACGAGGACTATGACTGCGACGACTGTGATGAGTGTGACGATGATGATTGGGACGACGAGGACGATGAGTTCGACTTCGACGATGATGACGATGAGCTTTATGAGATCACATGTCCTACCTGCGGAGATACCATTCTCCTTGACGAGGGCATGATCGAAGAGGGTTCCATGAACTGCCCTAACTGTGATGAGCTCCTTGAGTTTGATTACGACGATCTTACTATCGAGGACTTCGAGGACAAGGCAGAAGAAGAGCCTGAAAAGAAGTAATAGTTAAAAAGCAGAGGCTGCGGAATTGACCGCAGCCTTTTTTTATTAATTTGTACAGCTCTTTTTCGCGGAATGGAGCATTATTTTTTAAATTATTGTTTATATGTAAAATGATGCCGTAAATTCAAGAAAAATAAAAAAATAATGCTATGAATCATTATTTTTGCGCTATAATGTTTGTTTTGTCCACCTAATCTACATATTTTCGGTTGAAGATTTTTGCGCAAAATGATACAATAAATTAAAATTGGAGTAGTAGAATACGTTAATTATGACGTATTGAGAAAAAACTTTTTTGTAAATGTGTACAAAATCGTATTGAAAAAGTGGGATATTAAAATTGAAGGAGGAATTTTTATGAAAAAATTCAACCCAAGGAGAGCTGCGGCTTCAATTCTTGTAGCTGCGGCAGTTGCGCTGCCTTCGCTGACTGCTTCCGTAACCCCTCTCGTAAGCACACCGGCAGCGGCTGCGTCAACTGTCAACAATCCTATCATCTGGGCGGACGTTCCCGATGATGACATCATCAGAGTAGGAGATACCTACTATATGGTCAGCACGACCATGTTCTTCAGCCCGGGTGCTCCCATTATGAAGTCAAAGGATCTGGCTAACTGGGAGATATGCAACTACGTCTTCGACACTTACGCTAACGGCGATGTGCAGAACCTGAAGAACGGCAAGCACGACTACTCTCACGGACAGTGGGCTACAAGCCTTCGCTACAATGAGAAGAAGGGCAAGTACTATGCTTTCTTCGGAAGCTACGGCTCTAACAAGTCCTATATCTGCTCAACTGACGATATAGAGCACGGCGAGTGGTCACGGGTTGAGCTCAACGGTATGTACCACGACGCTTCCATGCTCTTTGACGACGACGGAAGAAACTACCTTGTTTACGGTGCAGGCGGTACCTGTAACATCAAGGAGTTCAACTCCGATATGACAGGCTGGGCAGCAGGAGCTACCGAAAGACGTCTTTTCAAGACCAATTTTGACAACCTCGCAGGCGAGGGCTGGCATATCCATAAGATAAACGGCTATTACTATATACTCGGTATTGCATGGCCGTCAGGCCACGGCAGACTTGAATTCTGCTACCGTTCAAAGAGCCTTAACGGCAACTGGGAGAACAAGACTCTTCTCGATTCAGGTCTTGGTTCATACGGCAGCGGCTGCGCACAGGGCGGTATCGTTGATACTCCCGACGGCAAATGGTACGGACTCATGTTCCAGGATCACGGTGCTGTAGGCCGTATCCCTGTACTTGTTCCCGTTAACTGGCAGAACGACTGGCCAATGATGGGGGTAAACGGCAAGGCTCCTATCACACTGGATCTTGGCGCAACTCAGGGTACAGACGTAGCAGGCGATGACAGCTTCGACTATACAACAAACGACCTTGCTCTGGAGTGGTCATGGAACCACAACCCCGACAATTCGGCATGGTCTGTTACAGAGCGTCCCGGCTGGCTCCGTCTGAAGAACAAGAACATGGCTTCACATCTGCTCAACGCAAGAAATACTCTTACAATGCGTACAGAGGGTCCTGCGTGCAGCAGCTACATAAAGCTTGATGCTTCCAACATGAAGGCAGGCGACTATGCAGGTCTTTCAGCATTCCAGCTCAAATACGGCTGTATCGGTGTCTATGTTACAGACAGCGGTCAGAAAAAGGTATACATGTCCGTTAACGGCGGAAACGATGTAGGAACCTCCTCCAACAAGATAGTTGCCGAGCAGAATATGAGCGGCGATGAGGTTTACCTCAAGGTGGACTTCAAGTTTGCTAACGTAAACTCTGACGGAAGCTCCTCAAACAACATAGACAAGGCTAACTTCTACTATTCATTTGACGGTCAGAACTGGTCAAAGCTTGGTCAGGAGCTCTCAATGACTTACGACCTCAAGCTGTTCACAGGCTACCGCAGCGGTATCTACAGCTATCCTACAAAGTCAACAGGCGGATATGCTGATATCGACTTCTTTGAGTATGACCGTACCACATGGAACGGCTGTAACGGAAGCAAGGTCCTCAGCGGCACTCCTGTTATTATAGAGCCCGATGAGAACGGCTATTACTTCCATAATACATTCGAGAGCGGCACAGATTCATGGACAGGCAGAGGCTCTGCAAGCGTTACCTCAAATAAGACAGAGGCTTATGACGGTTCAGGCTCGATTGCCTGCACAGGCAGAGAAGCAAGCTGGAACGGCGCTTCCAAGTCGCTTTCTTCAAGCGTATTCAAGGCAGGCGAGGAGTACAGCTTCAGCACAGTCGTAAAGTACGACGAGGGACCTGCAACACAGAAGTTCTACCTCACTCTACAGTATGAGGCTGACGGCGAAGTCCAGTACGACAAGATCGCTACAATTGACGAGCTGCCAAAGGGCGAGTGGGTACAGCTTGCAAATACCAACTACAAGATACCCGAGGGAGCTTCAAGCTTGCAGATGTACGTTGAGACAGATACCGACAAGTACAGCTTCTATGTTGACGAGGCTATCGGTGCTGTTGCAGGCACAAAGATAGACGGACCAAAGGCAGCTGTGACTACAACTACTACAGCACCTCCTGTTGTTACAACAACCACAACAACAGCGCCTGTACAGGATCTTAAGGATGTACTCAATTCCAAGGTCTCCAAGTGGGGCGACGCTAACGGCGACGGCGGCGTAGATATGGCTGACGTAGTAATCATCATGCAGTCACTTGCAAATCCTAACAAGTATACTCTTACCGAGCCCGGTATCTTCAATGCTGATGTAAGCGAAGCAGGCGGCGGTATCACTGCAAATGACGCTCTTGCTATCCAGAAGTATCTCTTAGGTACACTTGATAAACTTCCCGAGAGCTACTCTGACAATATCAAGACAGTTACCACAGAGGCAATGACTACCAAGGCTACAACTACATCGACAACAACGACCACTACTACAACTACAACAACTGCGCCTAAGTCAAACTTCAATTACAACGCAAACCTTTCCTACCGCGCTAACGATCAGTATCTTAATCAGTGCTCACAGGCCGGTAAGATAGTCAAGGAGAGCTACAACGGCATCAACGGCAACAAGTCGCTGAATGTTTATCTCCCATACGGCTACGACGCAAACAAGCAGTATAACATCTTCTACCTCATGCACGGCGGCGGAGAGAACGAGAATACAATATTCAGCAACGATGTCAAGATGCAGAATATCCTTGACAATATGATCAAGAACGGCGAGCTGGAGCCAATGATCGTTGTAACGCCTACATTCAACGGCTGTCCCGCTCCTGACGGAAATATGGGCGCAGGCACAGTATGGAACGAGATGCGCCAGAGCATTATCCCATTCGTTGAGGGCAAGTACTCCACATATGCAGGAAAGGATACTTCACTTGACAGCCTGAAGGCTTCAAGATATCACCGTGCATACGGCGGATTCTCAATGGGCGGCGGTTCTACATGGAACATGCTTATAAATAACCTTGACATCTGCGCATACTATATGCCGCTGTCAGGTCACTGCTGGGGCGGTGTAGAGGGCATTCAGAAAGCTATCGACAAGTCAGGTCTCAGCCAGAGAGAGTATTTCGTACTTGCAGCTACAGGCGACAAGGATCTTGCATACAACAATATGCTGGGACTTATCAATCCGTTAAAGCAGGATACAAAGCACTTCACATACAGCTCTGACTTCTCAAAGGGCAACTTCTACTTCCTCGTTGCAAGCAGCAACGACGGTATCGAAAAGACCCATTGGTGGGGTTATGTAAGATGGTACATCTACGATGCACTTCCGTATTTCTTCCATGAGGGTCAGTAAGCTATAAGACTAAAAACAGCCCCTCACAAAGGGGCTGTTATTTAATATGACTTAGATGAAATGGTAGTATATTACCATAAAGATCATAATTCTTGTATTATTAATTATGACGATATAATATAATGAAAGTATATAAAAATAGTCTATCATGCACAAATGAGGTGAATGATAGCAGGGGAATTAAAATTGGCTTTTCGGATTCAGCCTTAACAGTAAAAAACAGTCTTTCAGGCAAAGGCTGAGTTTGTTGAGCCGAAAAGGAGGAATACTTATGAACATGATCAAACGAGCAGCAGCTCTCGCCATAAGCATGGCGTCAGTAATGTCGGCGGTCAACATCAGCGTACCGCAGAGTACGGTCACAGCGGCTGATGCGCAGGCTGTATTCTATGTTGCTCCAGACGGAAGCGACAGCGGCGACGGCTCTATCGGTTCGCCTTTTGCAACACTTGAAAAGGCGCGTGACGAGGTGCGCAAGATAAACGGCTCCATGACAGGCGACATCGTTGTTTATCTTCGCGGCGGCGACTACCGTATCACCAAGCCTGTGGAGTTCGACACAAGGGACTCGGGCAAGGGAGAGTACACTGTAAGATATGAGGCTTATAAGGGCGAAACTCCCGTTATCAACGGCGCTGTCAAGGTAACAGGCTGGAAAAAGTACAACGACAAGCTTTGGGCAGCACCGCTCGACCGTGACGAAAAGCTCCGCAACCTTTATGTAAACGATCGCCGTGCCAATATGGGCAGTGTACAGGTGCAGGCTAAGGGCGGCTACGGTGATTACTACATAACAGCAGGACAGGCTGACTGGGCTTGGGATTCGGGCAAGAAGAGCGACGGTATCAAGTACGACGCAGGCTCTATGCCGAGGATAACCTCCAACTTCGATGACCTTGAAGTTGTAAACGGCACTACATGGAACGAAAATATCGTCTGCTCCCGTGATATCAAGTACGACGGCGGAAGCATGATACTACTTATGCAGCAGCCCTACGGCGCTATTGCTCAGACTCCGGGCTGGGGCGCAGGCTTCACTACGGGCGGCACCCATACCATATACAATGCATTCTCATTCGTTGACAGCGAGGGCGAATTCTTCTTCGACAAGACTGACAAGGTGCTGTACTACTATCCGCGCAGCGGCGAGGATATGACTACAGCGGTCGTTGAAGCTCCCGTTGCTGACGGACTTATAAAGATAGCAGGCAAGTCCACATCTGAGCGTGTGGAGAACATCAGCTTCAGCGGCATAACCTTTGCCAATACTGATTATCAGCTCACCGAGGTGGCAGGCTCTCACGGAAAGACCACCTGTCAGGCAGCTCAGTCATATATGGCTTTTGCCGATTCCAACTGGCATTCCAAGAAGTACGAAATGGTAGATACGCTTCCTGCGGCTATACATATCACAAGCAGTGATAATATAAAGCTCACAGGCAATGTGGTAAAGCACACAGGTGCTGACGGTATCTCCATGACAAACGATGTTATAAACTCAGAGGTGCGCGGCAATTTCGTTACCGATATCACCTCCAGCGGTATCACAGTGGGTCACCCCCAGCATATCTACATCGACGATGCAGCTCCCAACAACCGCGAGAAGTTCCCAAAGGGCGTTGAGGGACTGTGCAAAAATGATACTATCAGCGAGAATCTTCTCTATGATATAAGCGTTGTACACGGCTTCGGCGGCTGTGCAGCCATTACAGCCTACTTCGTTGACTCTGTGAAGATACTCAACAACACTATCGAAAAGACAGCATACAACGGTATCCACCTTGGCTGGGGCTGGTGCAACTTCAAGGACAGCACCACCTGCCGCGATAACCAGATATGCTGCAACAGAGTTATTAACTCCCTTAACCGTCTCCACGACAGCGGAGGTATCTACACTATCGGTCAGATGCCGGGAACTATCATCAACGAGAACTACGTACAGGGTATCCCTGCAGGCGGTCCCGGCTGGCCTACATACGGTCTGCACAATGACGAGGGCACAGCTTACATCAAGGAGCTTGACAACGTCCTTGAAATAAGCCCTAACGTTACCTATACCATCAACTGTGAGGACTATGGTCAGAAGCATGACCTCACTATCAAGCGAACATATGCAACGGTCAATAAAATGGGTAAGAATCCTCCCACAAGTGATATTGATACTCCTATCGTTGTTTCCGATAACGTATGGCCATTTGCACAGTATAAGATTTGCCTTAACTCGGGTATCGGCGACGACTACCGCAAGATGATGCCGACATGGCTGAAATCGGCTGCGGACTATGCTTTCCCTGCAAGCTGCGCAACTACCTGCGGCAGCAAGCTCCCCATCAGAAAGGTTGACGGTACAGTATGGATAGCTCCCGACGGAACAACGAACTTTACCGCAGGAGCTGACATGACCAAGGCTAAGGGCACAGCAGGCTCTATCAAGACACCGTCCAAGGAGGGCGAGTACAAGATATATGTTCTTGACGCAAGCAGCAAGGTGCTGAGCAAGTCAGAGCATCTGCTCCGTCTTAAAGGCACAGGCAGCGCAGAGGTTGAGGGCGTTATCGAGGCTGAGGACTGCAATTATAAGTCAGGCATTGAAACAGAGAACTGCTCAGAGGGCGGACTTGACGTCGGCTTCATTGAAAACGGTGACTACATCGGCTTCAAGAACGTAGACCTTACAGGTGCAAACGACGCTGATTTCAGAGTAGCTTCAAACGGCTCAGGCGGTGCTATCGAGATAAGACTTGACAGCGCTGACGGAAAGCTCATAGGCAAGGCAGAGGTTGCAAGCACAGGCGGCTGGCAGGACTGGACAACCAAGACCTGCACCATAGAGCCTGCAACAGGCAAGCATGATGTATATCTGGTATTCACAGGCGGAGAGAGCTACCTATTCAATCTGAACTGGTGGAAGCCAAATACTCCTGCCGAGGAATACATTCTTGGCGACCTCAACGGCGACGGAGCTGTTGACAGCTTCGATATGTGCCGTATGAGAAAAGCGGCAGTGGACGGCGACGCAGAACGCTTCGAGGCGGCTGATATCAATGCTGACGACGTTATCGACGAAGAGGATCTCATACTGCTGAAAAAGTTTATAATGGGTGAGATAAAGTCATTCTAATAAAAACTGTATTGCAGGGACGGATAAAATCCGTCCCTGCATTTTGCTTCTTTATAAGACACGGACTGCCAAAGGCAGCCCCTACAGCTAAGGGCTAACGGCTAAAGGCTTAATAAATTGTTGACGTCCGTCGAAAAAAGTGGTATAATCAGTAGGCATGAAAATTTGGAAGGACGGTTTTATGGAGAAGGTCTGGAAGTTTATAAAGGCGCAGCCCGTACTGGTCATCGCATTCATACTGGCAGTGGCTACAATGTTTATCGTGCCACCCGACAAGGAGTACATGGGCTACTGCAACAGGACAGTGCTTATTGAGCTTTTCGCGCTTATGGCAGCTGTAGCAGGGCTGCGGAGTATAGGCATATTTGATGCGGCAACGCGGTTCATACTGCAAAAAACGGGTAACATACGCAAGCTTGGAGCAGTAATGATACTCATATGCTTTTTCAGTGCCATGCTGGTCACCAACGATGTGGCGCTCATTACGTTCGTACCCCTGACCATGCTTATCTACAGCGGGATAGACGACGACAGGAGCCTTATACTGACAATAGTTCTTGAATCAGCGGCAGCCAATCTGGGCAGCATGATGACGCCCGTAGGCAATCCTCAGAATCTTTTCCTCTATGATAAATACGGACTTACAGCTATGACCTTCATCAGGACCATGCTTCCTGTAGGAGCACTGGGACTTGCGCTTGTGCTGCTTATGACGCTGTTTCTGCCTAAGGATAAATGCGAAGCTCCCAAGCGCACGGACAAGAAGATACCTGTCATAAAGACTGCCGTATATTTCGGAGTATTTTTACTGTGCATAGCAGCTGTATTCAGGCTCGTACCCGACTGGGTTTGTCTTATAGCCGCAATAGCGGCTGCGCTGATTTGCGACGTGAAGCTGCTTCTTAAAGTGGATTACATACTTCTTGCCACCTTTGTGTGCTTCTTTGTCTTTGTGGGAAATATCGCCCGTGTGGGAGCTGTCAGCGACTTCTTTTCCAATATACTCACAGGCAGGGAGCTTATAGTCTCTGCGCTGCTGTCACAGCTCATTAGCAACGTGCCTGCGGCTGTGATGCTTGCAGAGTTTACGGATAACGGCACACAGCTTCTTCTCGGTGTGGACATAGGCGGCTTCGGAACTATCATAGCGTCCATGGCAAGCCTCATCGCATTCCAGATATACCGCGGCTCGGAGAGGGCTCACACGGGACGTTATATGAAGGTATTTACACTGGTCAACATTACGCTTCTGGTGATCCTGCTTGGAACGCAGCTCCTGATAGCTCATATTTAACAGTATCTGACGGGAAACTCAAAGGGTTTCCCGTTTTTTTGATTTTTTTTTTGTTAAAGGCTTGACAAATATGTTGTTAATGTGTATAATGTATATATACATTCGCGTGGCAAAAAATGGTGTGTAATAATTGACATTTGCCGCGGTATGATGTATAATTAGTATTGCTGTATATGATATTTATATGTGGCAATAATTATTGGAGGATGAAAATGCAGAAAAAACACAAGCTGCTCTCGCTCTTGCTTGCGGGAATGCTGTCAGTGAATGTCTGCGGCTGCACTATGCAGGCTAATGATGATTCGTCAGGCAGCAGTAAAACAGAAGCAGGGGATTCTGACGGAGCAAAAGACGAAAAATCCGACGGGGAAAAGTCGGACAGCAAGGATACGGAAAGACGCCCTCAGGACGACTTTTACGACTACATCAACTATGATGCGCTGATGAACATGGAGATACCATACGGTGAATCGGCTGCATCACGTTTTGCAGGTGAAAGTGTCAACGATGTCATTGAGGACATGATAAAGGAAATAGGAAATTCCAATGAGAAATTTCCTGACGGTTCCAACGAACAGCTTATCCATGACCTTTACAGGCAGGCTATTGACTACAAGGAATGCGATGCCGTTGTAAACGAGATAATGGGCAACTGCGACAGGATACTTGCCGCCAAGGATATTCAGGAGCTCTTTGTGATATGGGGCGACCTTGTCCGCAACTACGGTGCTCAGTCTGTGTTCAATTTCAATATTGCAAGAGACTACCATGACGGAACACGCTACTGTATCGAGCTTTACAGCCTTGATACTTTCCTTGGCACCTCTATGAAGAAGATCAAGGAGCTTTCAAAGAACTGTACTGCCGCAAACAATATTGCAAGGGATATGCACAGAGTAATGGGCGATGACTATGAGACTGCCGACGAAAAGGGCAAGCAGATGGTATATCTTGCTATAGATATTGCCAACGCCACAGATACCGAGAACAGCATGACTCTTGAAAAGATGATCGCAACAGAAAAGACCTCCTTTGCTGATCTTGACAGCATAATGAGCAATGTTGACGGCTCTGTTGTGGAGATGTTCATCGGCGACGTAATAAACAAGACTGACGGTGTATACATATACGATCCCGACCAGCTCAAGGCTATCAACGATCTTATAACCGATGAAAACCTTGAAAAATGGCGGTCATATATCTTCGCGTCCTATTTAAAGGAAATGGGCGCATATATCCCCGAGAGCAACGATATTCTCAGGGACTATAATCCCGAGAGCAAGGAAGCTGAAGATAAGCTTGCAGCAATGATAGTGCAAATGAATCTCGGCACTGCTGTCAGCGAGCTCTATGCAGAGCGTTATTATACTCCCGAGCTTGACAAGGGGATACATGACCTTTTCGATGAGATCATAGACAGCTACGACGACCTTATCAACAAGGCTGACTGGCTTACTGCCGATACAAGAAAGCATCTTTTGAAGAAGCTTCACGGTATAAGACTTCTTACCACACCTACTCCACATAAGCAGGATCCAAAGGACGCAAAACTCATAGGAGCTGATCTTTATGAAACTACTATCAATATAATGAAAAAGAAAACTGCTGACAAGATCGCCAAGCTTCCCGAAAAGGTAAGCCTTGACGAGGTGGATATGTCTGCGGCTGATTTCAATGCACAGTACCTGCCCACCAACTGCATAAATATCACAGTTGCTATCATGCAGAAGCCCATGTTTGATCCAAACGGTGACAATGCCGAGAATCTCGGTGCTCTCGGAAGCATAGTTGGACATGAGATAGGTCATGCTTTTGACTCTACCTGCATAAACTACGATCCCGACGGAAAGTACGACCCGAGCTGGATAAACGAGGCCGATAAACAGGTGCTGAAGGAGCGTGCAGATGCACTTTCAAAGTATTACAGCAACTATACCATTATGGAGGTCTACCACGTAGACGGCGAGCTTACCAACGGCGAGAACTATGCCGACCTCAGCGGTATCGAATGTGTTACAAATCTCATCGATGACGAGGAGGAGCTGAAAAAGCTCTTCAAGAGCTATGCTGAGTCATGGTGTACACTGGAAGTTGATACCGATGCTATCTCCATGCTGAAGCTTGATCCCCACAGTCCTGCCAAGACCAGAGTAAATGCTGTACTTGCCTCAAACAAGAAGTTCAATGAGGTGTACGATCTGAAAGAGGGCGACGGAATGTATGTTGCTCCCGAGGAAAGGGTAAGCAGGTGGTAAGCGATGAGACTGATATTCAAGCATTTATTCAAGAATATATGGGCGCATAAGCTCAGAACGTTCCTGCTCATACTCATCATTGCTATATGCAGCTTTACTGCTATGATAAGCTTTGATATAAGCGGCTCCCTCAACGGAATGATAAAGAGCGTAGTTTCCAATACACTGGGAACGGCTGATATTGAGGTAGAGACCAAATCACCTGTAGACGACAGCTTTGCAGACGGCGCTCCCGACTGCAATGTGCTGAAAATGTCTGTAATGGCAAGCGCTTTTGACAGACACATAGACTTCGACAGCTCATATGTAAACCGTTCACAGCTTACTGTATTCGGACTTGATCCCGAAACAGCCAAGAAGATGAATCTTCTCCTTGGTGATACCAAGCTTGGTGATAAGAAGGCTGCTATTGCAGAAAGCTTTGCAGAGGAATTCGGATACAAGGTGGGCGACAAGATAGTATTCCACGGCGAGCAGGACAAGCCTGTGGAATTTACAGTAGGAAGCATCGAGAAGAAGCAGGGTATCTTCAATAACGGCGAGCTTGCTGTTATCAGCCTTGAGGATATGAAGGAGCTCACCCTCAGCGGCGAGCTTGAAATAACAGACGTCCTCATCGATGTCAAGGACGACAGCAAGGTCGACGACGCCGAGAAGTTCTTCAAGGAGAAGTATCCTACAGCAGAAGTGACCAATTTCCTTGAGAGCAAGGAGGTCAAGGACGCTATCAAGAGCGTAACGAGATTATTCTTGGTTCTCTTTGCGGTATGTATGCTTCTTGTAATATTCGTTACTATCTCCGTATCGGAGCGTATGATCGTGGATAAGATGTCAGTGGTAGGAACATTCCGAAGCCTCGGTATCTCTTCCAAAAAGACCACCTTTGCACTCATGTTCGAGAACGCGATGTACGGTCTGCTGGGAAGTATCATCGGCGTACTCATATACTGCCTTATCAAGAAGCCTTTCTTTGACAATGCATTTGTTATAGGCGACGCAGACGCTATCAAGCCCCCTGTTGAGATGCCAAAGGCTTACATTGTCGCAGCAGTTATCATCGGCGCGATGCTTATTGAGTGTCTGTGCCCCATAAAGGAAGCTATAAAGGCTATAAAGACTCCTATCCGTGATATCATATTCAACACAAAGGAAACGGAATACCGTCCAAGCAAGATATTTACAGTACTGGGCGTTATACTCCTTGCAGTTGCAGTTGTCTCTTTCTTCTTCAAGGACAGCTTTGTACTCAATATGACCTGCTTTGTATGCTTCATTGCAGGCGTTGCCATGCTTTTCAACTATGTGGAGCGTTTCATTGCCAAGCTTCTTGCAGGACTGTTTGAAAAGCTTGGTTTCCCCATTGCCCACCTTGCAGCAGTAGAAGCGGGCAACAAAAAGAGCACCGTAGGAAGCTCGGTACTCTGTGTAACAGCTGCTGCACTTGCTATCGTAATCTACATTTTCTCGAATTCACTTGCTTCCATGTACGACCATGCAGCTTTCAAGTGTGATGTTATATGTGCGCTTGGCGGCTGCAAATCGGACATGGTATCCTACGTTGAGCAGCTTGACGGCGCTGAAAAGGTAGAGTTCTTCTACTACACCCTTGATAACCTGAAGCTGAACGACGAGGAAGTTGACTGCTATGTATACGGCTTTAACGATGAAGCAGAGCTTCTCTCGGCATACGATGTGGACGTTGACCACCTTGAAAAGGACGAGGTCTGCATAGACAGGATGCTAATGAGGAAGTACGGCTTCAACGAGGGCGACAGGATAAAGATAACCTTTTCCGTAAAGGGCTATCTCCCCATAGAGAGAGAGTTCACCATAAAGGCAAAAGTCAAGATAGACTATATGGCAGCAACAGGCAATTCCGTTATCGTAAGCGAGGAAGTGTACAAGGAATTATACAATGATTTCCCGGGATTTATGCTTGTAAAGGGCGATGACCCCAAGGCTCTCAAAAAGACCATACAGGATCATTCTGCTGATTTTGTTCAGGTAGCGTACACCAAGAGTGAATACGACCTTAATATGGCTCTCGCAAGAGCGTCAATATCATTGATACTCAATGTGCTCATAATAATAGGCGTTGGACTTACCTTCATCGGCGTAGTGAGCAACCAGCTTATCGGACTTGAGGGAAGAAAGCGTGAGTGCGCAGTAATGACCTCAGTTGCTATGCCGCGAAAGAAGCTTTCAAAAATGTTCCTTATCGAGAATATGATCTCAGCGGGAGCAGCCCTATTTTTCGCGGTGCCTGTGGGAATGTTCATGTCCTATATATTCGGAAGGATAATGGACGTACTGGGACAGGTAATGCCGCTGCAGATACCTGCTGCGAAGTGCGTGATCTATGCTATATTCCTCTTTGGCATATTCACACTGGTATCACTTTTCCCAATAAGAGCACTGAAGAAAATGGACGTAGTTTCACAGCTGAAATACGAATAAAGGAGAGAGTACAATGGCTAATGTAATAGAAGTAAATAATGTATATAAAGCATTCGGCAAGGGCGAGAGCATGACAAAGGTATTGTCGGGTGCCTCCCTCAGCGTAGGCAAGGGCGAGTTCGTATCACTTATGGGTGCATCGGGAAGCGGTAAATCAACGCTTCTTTACCTCATAGGCGGACTTGACAGATACTTCAACGGCAATATCAATGTATGCGGATACGACATTGCAAAGATGAAGGAGAAAGACCTTTCAAAGATGAGACTTGACAAGATAGGTTTTATTTTCCAGTTCTACAATCTTGTTCAGAATCTGAACGTTGAGGACAATATCCTGCTTCCGTCAAGTGTAAAGGGCAAGAGCAAGGCTGAGATGAAAGCTCAGCTTGACGAGATACTCCGCATCACAGGACTTACAGAAAAGCGCAAGGCAAAGCCCTCAGAGCTTTCGGGCGGTCAGCAGCAGAGAGTTGCTATCGCAAGAGCAGTTATCGGCAATCCCGAGATAATACTTGCAGACGAGCCCACAGGTAACCTTGACTCAAATGCAGGCGCAGAGATAATGAAGCTGTTCTCTGAGATAAACAAGCAGAAGGGTATAACTATCCTACAGGTAACACATTCCCACAAGTGCGCATCATACGGTGACAGAGTTGTTGAACTCGTAAACGGCAGGACCGATATGCAGGAGGCTGAGGCAGCTGCCGCAGCACCAGCACAGACAGCTGCGCCGGTACAGGAAGCAGCTGACTCACAGTAAATACATAAAAGAAAGGACACTCTCGGGTGTCCTTTTTTATCTGTAATTCTTGAAGTACAAGCCTCCGAAGAGGCTGAACATAAGCTTTGTGAGGAAGGCTACGTCCGCCTTGCTGCCCTGAAGTACATAGTTCTTGGCAATACTGTTCATGCCGCTGGCTATGAAGTCAACGATGAATACACGGTCGTCGTCGGAAACGTCACCGATGAAATGCTCACATTCAAGGAGAGAGCGGTACTGCACATCATAGAGAAAATGTATCATGTCGTTTCGCACAAGGAGCTCGATGATATGGCTGTTAGCCACTATGTATCTGCTGTAGCCCTCGCAGAATGAGCGAAATGCCGCCGAATGACAGGAGGGAGAACTCTCGTCGGGAAGAAAGCAGCAGTTATGGCTGAGCTCATATATCACCACGTTTTCCTTTGTGCCGAAAAGGGAGTAGAACGTCTGACGGGAGACCTGAGCTTCGCGGCAGAGGTCGCTGACGCTTATATCATTGAATGGCATTGACTCGAGAAGCCGCAGAAGCGCATCGGAAATAAGCTTCTGAGACAACAGAGCGGATTTATTGCTGCCTTTATACATGGACAAAATACCTCGCTTTGTAAAAGTTGACGTGACCTCCTTGACAAATGTCAAAGACTATGATAATATTATAACAACGGGCTGGACATTTGTCAAGCCCTGAATAAAAAAACGGAGGTCAAAGTATGGCACAGGTTACAAAGGAAACAAAGATAGGCGAGCTTCTCCAGCTTGACAAGGACGTATCACCAATTCTTTTCAGTATCGGTATGCACTGCCTCGGATGTCCTGCATCACAGGGCGAATCAATTGAGGAAGCTGCAATGGTTCACGGAGTAAACGCAGACGAGCTTGTAAACGCTATCAATCAGAAGCTTGCTGAATAATATCAGATAAAATCAATGGCACCCTTTCGGGTGCCATTTTTCGTTTATGGAGCTGCGATATTGTGGTCATATACCAGCAGTGTGAATTCAGTTCCGTTGATGTTTCTCTGAGCGGTGCGTATGGGTTCGTTATTGATCGGGAAGTCAGAGAGATTCATCTGTTCAAGTTCATAGCTTGAAAGGAGCAGGAAGTATTCAGCCTGCTGCGGGTCAGTAACGTACCATGTCTTTGATGACTGATAAGGACGCATGAACACGCCTCTTTCGCTTACATCAACGTCGCTTACCTTGATGCTCTCGCCTGTGATAACAGTTACCGAGTTAGCGTTCCAGAATGTGGCGTAGCCCTTTGAAACGCCCTCGTCCTCGAGGAAGTCAGCAAGCATATACTGAGTTGAGCGCTTGTATTCGTCCTTCTTCATCTTTCTGACGTCATTGCAGTGGAGATAGCCTGCCATAAAGATAGGAACGAAGAGGATAACGGTTATCCTTGAAATGTCTGCATTTTTGGTGATGGACCAGCAGAGGAAGAGTATGCTCACTATGAGGGAAGTGCCTATCATAGGGATTATACGCCAGTCTGCTGCGGCGAGAACGCCGAATACATAGCCCATGATATTTACGGCTGTAACAGCCCAGTGCATCCATATCCATATACGGAGCATCTTTGCTCTTCTGTCGGTGCCAAGCTTCTTGTAATTGCAGGTAGCGATTATTGGGATAACAGCAATGAGTATGGAAGCCATGAGGAATATCATGTTTGGGATACCCTCTTCGCTGGCAAACTTGACATACTGTAAGCTCTTGACGCCAAGGAGTCTCATCCATGCGAACGGCAGATTATGGAAGTGCTCCAGCCATTCCTCCATGGGAGAGAAGTTTGAGTTGGCTTCCTGATAGCCTGCTGTCATGTCACCGAGGAGCTTGTTGTTTATCATGTTTCCGATGACAGCCATAATGAGGAAAACGATACATCTGAAAGCAACAAGAGCAGTCTTGCCGCTGAGGATCTTGTACTTTGTGTTCACGAACTGCTCGGCGAAGATAGCTCCTGCGAATGGGAGAGCGAACAGTGTGAAGCCTGTAATGCCGTCCATACCTGTAAAGAGGACGAACAGGCAGATACAGAGGAAGATGATGAGCTTGTGGATAACAGTCTTTTTATTGTTCTTTCCCTCTTTTTTCAGAGCTATGGACTTTCCTCTCACGGTGAGGAAGCGGAAGTACATGAACGCGCCTATTACAAGGAAAAGGATACCGAGACTGTAGTATATGGTATGTCCCCAGAATATCTCTCTCATTTTCTGAGTGGAGAGTGTTATGGAGAGGAATATGCCCGTGCCCACAAGGGATATGGGATAGCTGCCTGTTACCTCATGTATCATGAATACGAGGAATATCGTCAGCAGTAGGAAGAAGCACATCATACCAATGATATGTGCAGTCATGGACAGTCCGAAGAAATGGAGCAGGGGAACCATGATAGTGCTTGTACTGAACGGCAGGAAGCAGGCGTAGCTGAACTCCTTATCGTACATATGACCGCTTTCCGCAGTGGCATTAGCCCACATGATAGTATCTGTGCAGTCGGCGTGGAACTCTGCCTTTGAAGCTGTGGTGACATAGTAGGTCGTTATCCATACAGCTCCGATGAAGATGACTGCGGCAACTACCCAGATGATTATCTTGCTGAGCAGGTCAAAATGATACTTCTCGCGTATGGAAACAGGAGCTTCCTCTGCTTTTTCACTTTCGTCAGCTTTTTCGGAAGTGTTGCCGTTTTCTTCTGTTTTTTCAGCAGCTTCGTCAGCAGCTTTTGCTTCCTCGGCTTCGGTATTATCATCGGAGTCCTCGGTAAGGTCCAGCACGTTTTCTGTAGCTTCTGCTGCATTTTCTGTAAGGTCAATAGTATCCGCAGCAGCTTCTTTTGCGGCTTCAACAGTCTCGGCAGCCTCTGCTTTGACCTCCTCAGCCGTTTCGGAAGCCTTTTTAACAGCCTCTGAGGCAGACTCTGCGGCACTGTTAGTGTTTTTCTTTGACATTGTTTTCAGCTCCTTTAAGTAGCTTAGAATTATAAGGGCGGATATTATCCGCCCTTAAATTTTATTTTTCTTCCTTTTTTGTGTAAAGGAGAATCTTTCTTGCGAAGAAATTCCAGAGGAATGATACCGCAGTTGAAACTATCTTTGCGATCATCTGATAAGCGCTTGTCTTGTCCTCAAGCCATACCTTGAAGCCCCATGTTATCACCATGGTGAGAAGAAGTCCCACAACGCCGATAGCAGCGAAGCCGAGGAATTCCACCAGTTTATTCTTGACATTTGAGGTCTTGAATATCCAGAATGTGCTTATGAGGTAGTTGACAACGAGACCTGCGACGAATGAGAGGGAATTGGCTGCAACAGCAAATCTCTCACCGAAAACGAACTTAAAGAGTACGAATGAGAGTCCCCAGTCAACAACAGTGGCAAGTCCGCCGACGAAAAGATAGCGGAAGAACTGTATCAGCGTATTATCAGTATCACCCACAAACAGCTTCTTGAACTGCTTGTCGCGGAATATCTGCTTAATCTCGTCCATTACTTCTGCTTCTCCTCGTGGTATTCCTTTTCGGTATTAACGTTCCAGATAGCAGACTTGTCGGAGCTGCCGCTCTTGATAGCCTTTACAGCCTCGAATGAAGTAACCATTGAGTGGTCGATGTTGTTGTATCTGTGCTGACCGTTACGTCCTACACAGTAGAGGTTGGGGATAGTATCAAGGTAGCTGATGAGCTTGTCCATTTCCTCGTATGTGTCGAAGTAAGCAGGATAAGCCTTCTTTACCTTTTCCATGTGGGTATCGATTACCTCGTCTGCGCTGTCGATAAGACCAAGCTTTACCATTTCCTTTACGCAGAAGTCTGAGAACTGTTCCTCAGTCATGTTCCAGAACTTGTCACCCTCTGTTACGAAGTACTCAAGACCTAGCCATACGGTATGACCGAGATCCTTTACCATGTAAGGAGACCAGTTGTTATAGATCTGGAAACGACCCATTTTAACACGTCTGTCCTGAACGTATACCCAGCAGTCAGGCACGATATTGCCGACGGTCTTCATAGTGGTCTTGTTCTTGAGCTTGAGCTTTGGAACGAGAACACCGAGGGTCATATAATCACGGTAGGGAAGACCTGCTGCGATGCGTGAAGCGTCCTCGGGAACGTCGTTCATGCCTGCAACAAGATCCTTGACAGGCATTGAGGAGATAACGCAGTCGCCGCTGAGCTCTACCTCCTGACCGTCCTTGATATAAGTAACTCCTGTGAGAACATTGTCTGAGTTCTTGTGGAGCTTCTTTACAGCAGCCTCCATGATGATGTGACCGCCAAGCTTCTGTACCTCATCGGCTGTAACCTCCCAGAGCTGTCCGGGACCAAGCTTAGGGTACTTGAACTCCTCGATAAGGGAAGTATTTACCTTACGGTTCTTTACCTTGAAGAGCTTTCCGAAGAAGTCCTTGATGATGCCTACGATAGACAGACCCTTTGTACGCTGAGCGCCCCATGAAGCGTCGATCTCGCTGGGGTGTCTGCCCCAGAGGTTCTCGGTGTAGTACTCGAAGAACATTGAGTAGAGCTCCTTACCGAAGCAGTTGATGTAGAAGTTTTCAAGATTAGTTTCGGGACGCTTGTGGATAGCAGCCTTCAGGTAGCTGAAGCCTACCTTCATAGTTGTAAGGAAACCGAAGTTCTTGATAGTTTCGGGCTTCAGTGATACAGGGTAATCGTAGAACTTATCGTTGAAAAGGATACGGGAAACTCTGCGTCTCTTGAGCATTACGCGGTTTTCCTTCTGAGGGTCGGGGCCGCCTGCTTCAACGTTTACATGTCTCTTGAGATATTTGTCGTCCGATGAAGGCGAGCCCTGCATTGGGAGCATCTCGCTCCACCACTGATTTACCTCGGGTATCTTGGAGAAGAAGCGGTGACCGCCCATATCCATACGGTTGCCCTTGTAGTTTACAGTTTTGGAGATACCGCCGATAGCGGTAGTTTCCTCGAGGACGGTGACGTCGTACTCGCCCGAGCCGTCTCTGAGAAGCTCATATGCAGCAGTAAGACCTGCAGGTCCTGCGCCGATGATAATGACTTTTTTCATGATGTATTACCTTTTCCCTTCCACGGAGCGGAAAGCTCCGAAAAATGCTTTATAATAATTAGACGTATGCTGTGAATAAATCTCTCACATCAGCGAGAAATTTTTATTTTTTACTCAAATAAGTAAAAATAGCCATACTATAAAATACATTATACCATATATAAAAATAATAATCAAGTGAAACAATGAAATTTTGCAATATAAAATCAATTACAGTGCATGTCTGACAAAAACGAACAGTTAATTTTGTACGTCTGTACGAAAATCAGCCTTTAGCCAATAGCCGTTAGCCCTTAGCTTGTAGGGGCGAACAGTGTTCGCCCGCTTGATTCATAATTGTATGGGCGGCGTTCCGCCGCCCGTGTATGCCTTACGCAATAAATAACATGAAAGCTCTGCAGGGCTGCCTTACATTAAAATTAGCATTAACATGATACGTTTTGTAGTGGCAAAAAAACGGACGGATAAGCTCCGTCCGTTGATATATTATTTCTCAGTGCAGAATTCGACCTTTTCGCCGTTGAGTATCATGTTTGTAGTTCTTACAGCACACATCTTGCCGCACATTGAGCAGGTGTGTCTGTCGGCGGGGGGAGTGCTCTCGAAGTAAGCCCTTGCTTTTTCGCCGTCAACAGCTATCTCGAACATCTTCTCCCAGTCAACTTCGTGACGTGCCTCAGCCATAGCGTTGTCGCGGTCTGTGGCGTGGGGGATCCCCTTTGCGATATCAGCAGCATGAGCAGCGATAAGGCTTGCGATGATCCCCTCCTTAACGTCATTGGTATCGGGAAGACGGAGATGCTCCGCAGGGGTAACATAGCAGAGGAAGTCTGCACCGCTGGCAGCAGCTATAGCTCCGCCGATAGCAGATGTGATATGGTCGTATCCGGGGAATATGTCGGTAACAAGAGGTCCGAGTACGTAGAAAGGAGCATTGTGGCAGATACGCTTCTGTATCTTCATGTTAGCAGCTATCTCGTTCATAGCCATATGTCCGGGACCCTCTACCATTACCTGAACGTCCTTTTCCCATGCTCTTGTGGTGAGAGCGCCAAGCTCGATGAGCTCGGAGATCTGACCTGCGTCTGTGGAGTCGTCGATACAGCCGGGACGGAGAGCGTCACCGAGGGAGATGGTGCAGTCATACTCGCGCAGAATGTCCAGCACCTCATCGTAATGCTCGTAGAATGGGTTCTCGTTGCCTGTCATCATCATCCATGCAAAGAGCAGGGAGCCGCCGCGTGAAACGATGTTCATTTTGCGTCCCTCTCTGCGGAAAGCCTCAACAGCACGGCGGTTGATGCCTGCGTGGATAGTCATGAAATCAACGCCCTCCTCTGCGTGAGCACGGACAACTCTGAGGAAGTCCTCAGCGGTTATTTCAAGGAGGTCCTTTTCAAGGTAGCCGATAGCGTCGTACATAGGAACAGTTCCTATCATAGCGGGGGACTTCTCGATAAGAGCCTTGCGGAATGTGTTGGTCTTGCCGTAGTTGGACAGGTCCATGATAGCCTCAGCACCGAATTTCAGCGCCATATCTACCTTTTCCATTTCCACGTCGTAGTTCTTTGCGTCGCCTGAGATACCCAGGTTCACGTTTATCTTTGTGCGCATTTTGGTACCGATACCCTCGGGGGATATGGATTTGTGATTGATATTGCAGGGGATACAAACCTCTCCCTTTGCAACCAGAGCGCGAAGCTCCTCAGCGCCGATATATTCCTTCTTAGCGACAATTTCCATTTCGGGAGTGATTATGCCCTTTTTAGCCGCTTCCATCTGTGTATGATAATTTCTCATTATATTTCTCCTGTTAAGTAGTTATTCTGTTTTTGCTTTCAGTGATTTTGTATTGCCTGCAAATATCTTCTTTGCAGCAACGCATAATACAATAGTTACAGCCATATCGGGGAGAGTATTTCCCACGGGGATATCCTTTGTCATAAGGAATCTGTACAGCGCAAAGCCCAGTACCCATACGATACAGCTTATTACGTCAAAGCTCTTGTCGGAGCTGTCCTTTTTGAGTATGAAGTAGTCCGCTATCTGAACAGCTATCATGGGAGCAAATACCGAGCCGATAAGATAGAGGAAGTTTGTGATGTCGTCCATGGGGAAGAGTATGGCTCCGGCAGTACCTATAACGGCAGCCGCAACAGCCACCCATTTGCCCTTGAGCTTGGCAAATATGGATTCGCCCGAGATACCTGCAGAGTATGCGTCAAGGAATGTAGTTGTAACAGTTGAGAATACAACGATAAGAAGTCCTGCAATGCCGAGACCTGCCTTAACCATTATCTGAGCGATGTCGGATTCGGCAGTGAATATAGCCGCACCCATGCCGATGGCATACATCCAGCAGCTTATGATACCGTAGACTAAAGCGCTGACAGCTGTAGCAGCCACAGGCTTTTCGGCTTCTCTTGTGTAGTCGCTGATAAGGGGCAGCCATGAAAGCGGCATTGCTACGGAAAGCTCAACAGCTGCGCCGAAGCTCATGCTCTCCTCGGATATGGGGAGCTCGCTGCCGTCAAAGAAGATGACCTTACAGAGAATGAGGGTTAGTATGAAAAGTGCAGCCATTGCAACAGTGTTTATTTTTCCGAGGTTCTTGATACCGATGAGTATCCAGAGTATGATGAGTCCGCCTATAACAAGGCTCCACACCCATTTTCCTGCGCCGAAAATGCCGTTTGCGGCAAGTGCACCGTCGTATATCATGATAGCAGTCCAGCCAACGAGCTGAAGCACGTTGAGTATAGAGAAGAAGATACCGCCCTTGCTGCCGAAGCTCATTTTAACGGTCTCCATAGCACTTCTGCGGGCTTTTCCACCGATAAGACCTGCAAGGAAAAGCATAGCGCAGCCGATGATGTGACCGGTTATAACAGCGAGAAGTCCCTTGCCGAAGCCGAGAGGTGCGAAATAAGTACCTGTGATTATCTCGGCAATGGAAACACCTGCGCCGAACCAGATAAGTCCGTTTTCATAAACGGAAGTGCGTTTCTGTTCCATTATTCCGCCTCCTTTGCGAACTCTCCCGAGAGAGCGAAGGCGTGATTCATTGGACCGCTGCCCTTACCGAGGTCAAGCATTGCTGCGAGAGCCCCCGAGATGTAGTCCTTTGCGCGTTCCACGGACTTCTCAAGAGTGAAGCCCTTTGCAAGATTGGAAGCGATAGCGCTTGACAGGGTACAGCCCGTACCGTGGGTATTTGGGTTATCTATGCGCTTGCCGTTGAACCATTTTTTGCTGCCGCTGTTCCAGAGCAGGTCGTTAGCGTCACTGAGGCTGTGACCGCCCTTGCAGAGCACGGCGCAGCTGTATTTCTCGCCGATGATCTGAGCAGCCTTTACCATGTCGTCCTGTGAGGTTATCTTCATATCCGCAAGTATCTCAGCCTCGGGGATATTGGGGGTTACGACAGTCGCAATGAGAAGGAGCTCGGCTTTTAGAGTTTCCACGGCCTCGTCGGCAATGAGCTTTGCGCCGCTTGTAGCCACCATAACGGGGTCCACAACGATGTTCTCCGCCTTGTATTCGCGGAGCTTTGCAGCGATAGTTTTTATAAGCTTGTCAGAGGATACCATGCCTGTCTTTACTGCGTCGGGACGAATGTCCGCAAACACAGCGTCAAGCTGCATGGCTAAGAATTCAGGCGTTACCTCCATAATACCTGTTACGCCGGTCGTGTTCTGTGCGGTGAGAGCGGTTATCGCGCTCATAGCGAAAACACCATTCATGGTCATGGTCTTCATGTCCGCCTGAATGCCGGCGCCTCCGCAGGAGTCGCTTCCTGCGATCGTTAATGCTGTTCTCATGTTCATTTCTCCTTTGCAGTGGTTTCGGGCTTATGCCCCAGCATTAATTTTGTATAGCGAGACAAGGTGGTGCCCCCGATGTCCCGCTTTGCAAAGCGAAGCTTTGCGAAGTTGAGAGTTGAGAATTGAGAGTTGAAAGTCAAATTGTAGGGGCTGCCTTTGGCAGTCCGCGAATTACGCATAAACTCCAAATGACACATTGTAGGGAACGCCGCCCTCGGCGTTCCTCAAGAAAACTCTCAACTTTTCAAGCGGAGCTTGAAAATAAAAAGGTGTGCCCGCAGAGAGACACACCTATCTTACATAAGTATTTCCCTACGTTGGCATTATCCAAATCAGGTAAGGTCGGAGTTATGAACTCCCTCTCAGCCTGTTACACAAGCTCCCTTTTTCGTGTCATATTATAGCACACTTTAATGCTGAATGCAAGCTTTTGGAGCCGATTTCGGGAGAATATTTTCAGGAGTTCGGGATAATGAATGAATGTTTACAAAATATACTTGATATGCAAGAAAAGTTTTGGTAAAATTATAGTATGAAATGCTGCGGTTACTCAGCAAATATACTTTTATATAATTGGAGGTATCTACTATGGACAAGAAAGCAATGTACAAAATAAGCTACGGACTATTCGTCGTTACAGCCAATCGTGACGGCAAGGATAACGGCTGTATCACAAATACCCTTGCGCAGGTGACTTCATCTCCCAACAGAGTGAGCCTTACTGTTGCAAAGACCAACTATACTCACGATATGATAATGGACACAGGAAAATTCACGGCTTCCGTAATAGGTACCGATGCTGACTTTTCGCTTTTCAAGCATTTCGGATTTCAGTCGGGACGCGACGTGGACAAGTTTGCGGACTTCACCGACTGCAAACGTGCTGAAAACGGCACTCTTATCATAACAAAGGGCACTAATGCTTTTATATCATGCTCTGTATGGCACAGCATCGACCTTGGCTCACATACAATGTTCATAGCCGATGTTACGGATATGGAAGTCCTCAGCGATACTCCTTCCGCAACCTATGAATACTACCAGAGCAATATCAAGCCAAAGCCCGAAGCAGTTGGAAAGACTCCCGACGGTCAGACCATATGGAGATGTGTTATCTGCGGCTATGAGTACGTTGGCGAGGAGCTGCCCGACGACTTTGTCTGTCCTATATGCAAGCACGGCAAGGCAGATTTTGAAAAGGTTACCAAGAATGACGCCGTACCCGTTGGCAAGACAGACAGCGGCGAGACTATATGGAGATGTACAGTCTGCGGCTATGAGTACATCGGCGACGAGCTCCCTGCGGACTTTGAATGTCCTCTCTGCGGAGTTGGTGCAGACCAGTTTGAGCTTATAAGCTCCGCACCAGCCAAGAGCAGCGGCGGCAACAAATATGCAGGCACAAAGACCGAGAAGAATCTTCTTGAAGCATTTGCAGGCGAATCGCAGGCGCGAAACAAGTACACATACTATGCTTCCGTTGCAAAGAAGAACGGTTACGAGCAGATAGCTGCACTGTTCCTGCAAACTGCCGAAAACGAAAAGGAACATGCAAAGCTGTGGTTCAAGGCGCTTGGCGGAATAGGTGATACTGCCGAGAATCTGCTCCATGCAGCCGAGGGCGAGAACTTCGAGTGGACTGACATGTATGAAAGAATGGCTAAGGAAGCCGACGAAGAGGGCTTCCACGACCTTGCGGAGCAGTTCCGCGGCGTAGGAGCTATCGAGAAGCATCATGAGGAGCGTTACCGCGCTCTGCTCCATAACGTTGAGGCTATGGAAGTGTTCAAAAAGAGCGGCGTTACCATGTGGGAGTGCCGAAACTGCGGACATATAGTAATAGGCACTGAGGCTCCCGAGGTATGTCCCGTATGCTTCCACCCGCAGAGCTATTTTGAGGTGCGCAGGGAAAACTATTGATGTGACATAATAATATGTAAGGGGATGTACATATGATCGTTTATTTTTCGGCAACAGGAAACAGCAAGTATGCGGCGCAGCGCATAGCTGACGCTCTCGGAGAAAAGACCATGTCTATCGAGGAGGGCTGCTGTGACATCACGCTTGAGGAGGACGAGTGCTTCGGCATAGTTACGCCTACTCACTGGTGGGCGCTGCCAATTCCTGTGAGAGCCTTTCTGAAAAAGCTCAGCTTAAAGAGAAGCGGCAGGCATTATGTCTTTGTTGCTTCAACCTACGGAACAACTCCGGGATGCAGCGGCGAGGAGACACGGCAGCTGCTGAAAGAAAAGGGGATAAGGCTGAGTGCGGCTTACAGCATAAAAATGCCCGACAACTGGACTGTTACCTTTGACCTGTCAGACCCTGCAAAGGTGGCAAAGCAGAATCAAAAGGCTGAGGTAAATATCGACAGGACTATTGCAAAGATACTGCACAGGAAAAAGGGCAACTACATGGCGCTGAAAACTCCATACATTATATATCCTTATACGGACAAGGTTTTTGCCAAGGTGAGAAGCACAAAGAACCTGACTGTTGAGGACAGCTGTATCGGCTGCGGTCTGTGCGCGGAAAAATGTCCCGTAAAGGCTATCAGGATAAGAGACGGCAAGCCTGTATGGGTCAGGGACAGATGCGCCCTGTGTTTCAGATGTATCCACCAATGTCCTAAGTTTGCTATCCAGTTCTGGAACGGCGCTACAAAAAAACACGGACAATACACTAATCCCAATGTGAAAATTTAAATTAAGAAAAAAGTCTGAAAAAATGAAAAAAGTCGTTTTTTCAGACTTTTTTATGCTCGGAAAAAGTTCTATTTTTCGGAATAAAACGGCAATATTATACTACATGTAATATAAATTAGTCGGACCTTCTGCTCGTTTGAACGGAAAATAGCCTAAAACTATGGCGGTTTTGTATAAAAACGAGCCCGCAAATGCCGTAATATACGTCGATTTGTCATTTTTTCGGAAATTTCTTGACAAATTGTTATAAAGGGTATATAATTCAATTGTAAAATCTATTTTATGGAGGATAAAACTATGACAAAGACCGAATTAATCAGTGCAGTTGCTGAAAAGGCAGACTTCACAAAGAAGAATGCAGAGACTGCTGTAAATGCTATCATTGCAACAATCACAGACGCTCTCGCAAGCGGTGAGAAGGTTTCAATCGTTGGCTTTGGTACTTTTGAAGTTCGTGACCGTAAGGCTAAGCAGGTTATCAACCCTCAGACAAAGAAGATGATGACTGCTCCTGCATCTAAGGCTCCTGCTTTCAAGGCTGGTCAGGCTCTCAAGAACGCTGTAAACAAGTAATTCAAGGAGGATACGATCATGCCGGAAAAGAAGACTGCAGAAAATAAAGTAGTTGAGACAGCTGCTGCTCCTGCTGAGGAGAAAAAGGCTGCTGCAAAGAAGGCTCCTGCTGCTAAGAAGCCTGCTGAGAAAAAGGCTGCTGCTGCTAAGAAGCCCGCTGAGAAAAAGGCTACAGCTGCTAAGAAGCCCGCTGAGAAGAAGGCTGCTGCTAAGAAGCCCGCTGCTAAGAAAACAGCTGCAGCTGCTGTAGACAGCAAGGTAGTTATTCAGGCTATGGGTTCAGAGGTAAACACAGCTGAGCTTATTGCAAAGGCTACAAAGGCTTCAGGCGCAAAGACTGTTAAGAAGGTCGACGTTTATGTAAGACCTGAGGTAAACAAGGTTTACTATGTTGTCAACGGCGATATTCTTGGCGATTTTGATCTTTTCTAAGAATTATGAAAGCTCCGCTGTATGCGGAGCTTTTTTTGTTGCACGAAAAGGCTCTCCGTGCGGAGAGCCTTTTTCTATATCATGACAGACTATTCGAGTCCGAGAAGCTTTTCCTGTATGAGCTGTGCGTCCTGTACTGTAACGCCTTCGCCGTTCAGATCGGCAAGACGCAGACCTCTTCCGCTTATCCTTGTATCTTCTGTTCCTTCAAGACCGTATCTGTTCGGATTGGAGAGAGACTGCATTACAAGCACAACGTCTGACATATCTACTGTTCCGTCGCAGTTGGCGTCGCCGTTTCCGAGGGCAGGCTTTACAACATAAAGATCGCCGAATTCCACATAGTTTGTGTCAGGGTCAACGCTGAGAGCTCCCGATACTATATCGCCCTCTATAATATTTTCGTCGATATCATAGTTCATGTACTTATAGGTTTTACTGTCAGCGGTGAAATCGCCCATGTCCTTTATGCATATCTTCTCGGCGCAGGTATAGGCGGTTATCTCTTTATTGTCTATCTGAATGAATCGGCTTTTTCTTTTGGGATCGTCGGTATAGATGACGAAGCTGACATCATAAGTATTTTTCACATCATGTATCACATCGGGAGTGTCAGGCTCGGAGAATCTAAGATCTCCGTCACGATCAATGAGAGTGACATAGTATTTATCGTTTTCAACGTAATAGGGCGGTTCGCCGTAAGTTGGGTCGTTGAAAAAGTACAGATCGCAGTCATTGCTTCCGAAATCTATGCAGTCATTATCGATACTGCCTATCTCATATTCGTGACGGGTAATTTGGCTGTAGCCTGATATAGCGTCTACGCGGGTGTATACGTCCTCGTCCACGTAAATTACAAGTCCGCTGAGATCGAGGTCGGACATGTGCTCAAAGGTACTGTAGACCCGCTTTGCAGGAGGAGTTTTTATGCCTGCGCATCGCTCTGTTGTAGTTATGATAGGGTAGTCTGAATAGTATTCGGCGTATCCTCTGCCAATGGCAGCAGCTGACGGCAGCTTTTTATTCGAGGTCTGTCCTGCAAAAGAAAAAGTCAGTGCGGCTGAAAGGAATATGGATAAGAGTTTTTGGGTGTTCATATGATACCTCCTTGAGCATTTATGTTTCAATTATTAGACGTTTGATGCTGTGATTTCTCTCGTTTTTTTATTTAGCTTTGTAGGAATAACTAAATGAGATGCAGTATATTACTCTGTAATTCACATATTTGTTTTTATACAGACTTAATTGACCGATTGTGTATGACGTATTGAGTATAATAGCATAAAGTATCATCTTATTAGTACTATATGTCATTGAAAAGCATCAGCGGCGGATATATAATATAGTCAGTAAGAGTAAAGGCGCACATTAGGTGCGCTTTTCAGAGGATATTAAAATCTGGAGGGATCACTATGAAAAAAACTGTGATGAAACTTAGAGCAGCTTCTGTTGCAGCTGCTGCAATGATGACTGTTTCCGCCGCTGTGGGAACATCGTCCTCAGTGCTTGGCACGGCACTGAGTCCGTCAGTCATCACTGCGTTTGCAGCTGAAAGCAGTGTAAAGGTGCTCAGCAGCGCAGGCTTCGGCGAGGGTATGTATGCCACATGGTCTTCTGTTTCGGGAGCTTCGGGCTACAATGTCTATGTGGACGGCACAAAGATAGACTCAATGCTTATCAGACAGTACAGCGGCTATATGAGAGCAGACGCTGTAGGTCTCAAAGCAGGCAGCCACACTATGAAGATAGTTCCCGTTATCGGCGGCAGCGAGGACAGCTCCAAGGCTGCCGAGGCAAAGGCAAATGCCTATGCCCATGACAGAAGCGGATTCGGCTTCGTGAACGGAAACTCCAATGGCGCTTATAATGCCGACGGAACCCTCAAAAGCAATGCCATTGTCGTATACGTTACAAACACAAACAAAGACAGCGTTACGGCAAGTATAGATGCCACAGGTAAAGGTGCAGAGACTCTTACAGGTGTGCAGAACATCATCACAGGCTACAAGAAAGGCAAGGAATCCAGACCTCTCAATATCAGATTCATCGGCAATATCACCGATCCCTCTGTTCTGACAAAGGGCGACCTCATGGTGGATACAGTTACAGCAGGCTGTACTATCGAGGGTATCGGAAATGATGCAACTCTCAACGGCTTCGGTCTCGTTATGAAAAACTGCTCCAATGTGGAGGTGAGAAATCTCGGCTTCATGAACTGCAACAGCAATGAGGGCGATAACTGCGGACTCCAGCAGAACAACAACCATATCTGGGTACATAACTGTGATTTCTTCTATGGCGATGCAGGCTCCGACGCCGATCAGGTAAAGGGCGACGGCGCACTTGATACCAAGACCTCCACTTATATTACTCACTCTTACAATCACTTCTGGGACAACGGAAAATGCAATCTGCAGGGCATGAAGTCTGAGTCAACAGAGAACTATATAACATACCACCATAACTGGTACGATCACTCAGACTCACGCCACCCCAGAATAAGGACCTGCTCAGTCCACTGCTACAACAACTATTTTGACGGCAACGCCAAGTACGGCGTTGGTGTAACAATGGGCGCTTCATGCTTCGTGGAGAACAACTACTTCCGCAACTGCAAGTATCCTATGCTCATATCCATGCAGGGCTCGGACGATATCACAGGCGGCACATTCTCAGGTGAAGCAGGCGGCGTTATAAAGTCCTACGGCAACTGCATGACAGGTCAGAAAGCATATACAACTTATCAGCAGAACAATACAGATTTCGACGCTTATGAGGCTTCTTCAAGAACAGAGAAGATAGGCTCCAATGTCAAGGCTAAGAGCGGCGGAACTGCTTACAATAACTTTGATACCTCAAGCGTGATGTACAGCTATACTCCCGATAAGGCTGAGGACGTTCCCGCTATAGTTACTGCAAAGGCAGGACGTGTAGACGGCGGTGACTTCAAGTGGCGGTTCGACAACTCCGTTGACGACGAGAGCTATGCTGTAAATCAGGCACTGAAATCCGCACTTGTTGCTTACAAGGGCACAGTTACAGCTATCGGCAGCGGCTTCAAGGAGGACAATACTCCTGCGCCCACAGTTACAACTACCACTGTAACTCAGCCAATTGCTACAGATATAACTACGACAACTACAACGGGAGCAGCTCCTGTTGTGACAACAACTACAGCTGCTCCTGTCCTCACTCCAATAACAGGCGCAAAGGTGATATACGCTTCGCCTGACGGCGGCGGCGACGGAAAGTCGGAGAGCTCGCCTACAGACGTGCTCACAGCTATAAAGTCAGTGCCTGCTGGCGGAACTATTTTCCTCCTCAGCGGTACATACAAGTATACCTCAACTATCATGATAGAGGAGAGCAACTCGGGCAGCGCAGGGGCTTACAAGACCATTGCGGCAGCTCCCAATGCAGAAGTTAAATTCGACTTTACGGGACAGGCTGTTGACGGTGCAAACCGCGGCTTCGTACTGGACGGCTCCTACTGGCACTTCTACGGCTTCACCATAGCCAATGCAGGCGACAATGGTATGCTCCTCTCAGGCGACAACAATATCATCGAAATGATGGTGTTTGAGCGCAATCAGGACACAGGACTTCAGATATCAAGGTATAACGGCTCATATAACACAATTGCTCAGTGGCCTACCAACAATCTTGTGAAGAACTGCACCTCACGGAACAACTGCGACGACGCAACTATGGAGAACGCCGACGGCTTTGCTGCTAAGCTCACCTGCGGCGAGGGAAATATCTTCGACGGCTGTATGGCATACTGCAATTCCGATGACGGCTGGGACCTCTACGCCAAAGAGGCTACAGGTCCAATCGGCAAGGTCACTATCAGGAACAGTATCGCATTCCGCAACGGCTTCACCGAGGACGGCAAGGGCTACGGCGACTGCGACGGCAATGGCTTCAAGCTTGGCGGCGGCGGTGTAGGTACACGTCACACCGTTGAGAACTGCCTTGCATTCGAGAACCTCAACTGCGGCTTCACTGACAATAACAATCCAAAGTTCGGCGATATGAAGAACTGCACAGCCTACAACAATGGTATCGGCGGCAAGGGCAAGGCAAACTATATGGTATACCGCTGTGATACATCAGCTACCTTTAACGGCATGATGTCCTATATCAATACTGGCAGGGTATCAAAGACAAACGCGGCTGGTATCAAGGTCTCCAACGACAAGTTCGTGGGAAATATGACCAATTCTGTTTACTACAACAGCAAGTACTACTACGCAAAGTCAAATACGACTATGACAAACGGTGCTAAGCTGGGGGATATCATCACTCCTGCTGACAGCGACTTCATAAGCCTCAATGTAGGCGCAATGGGTACTGATTTCCACAAGACATGGAGAAATGCAGACGGCTCTCCTAAGCCAAACGGCTTTGCGGAGACCTCAGGTTCAAGTGCTTACAAGAGCATTGGATATCATATGAGCAGCGGAGTTTCTCAGGTATCAACTCCCGATCCATATGCAGTGGATACAACTCCCGTTGAAACTACATCTTCAACCACAACTGCTACTACAACAACGACTTCGACTACAACTACAACAACTGTAGTAACTACAACATCTACAACTACAGCTCCGATTCCTGTGGGCAAGGCAGGCGACGCAAACGGCGACGATCAGGTGGATATGTCAGACGTTGTACTCATCATGCAGTCACTTGCAAATCCCGACAAGTACCAGATAGCTCCCGAAAACCGCGACAAGGCGGACGTTGAGAGCAAGGGCAACGGTATAACCACTGCCGATGCACTCTCAATACAGAGATATCTCCTCGGACTCGTGCCAGCTCTCCCTGAATCCTAAGGATTCAGATTCTCTCTAATATAATGACGTGGAAAAAGGAACTATGCCCCCCCATAGGTTCCTTTTTTCATTATTTAAGCAATGTGCTTAAATAATCACAAATTATTTACATATTAAATGCCTTGATATTCTTGACATCGGGCTTAAAAGATTGTATAATAAAGTCGGTAATTTATTGGCTTATCCATTAAAGGAGGATAAAAACATGAAGAATAAGCTAAAAAAGGCATTGTCACTGGCTGCTGCGGGCGTTATGGCAGCCGTGCAGTGCAGCTCACTGAGCTTTTTCAGCTCATTTGCAGCAGGTGAGGCGTCTGCTGCAACACAGTTCCCTTACACTATCGAAGGCGAGGATATGGAGGGAGCAGAGCTCTGGACAAGTATCTATCAGACAGAGATACCCGGATACTCGGGAAAGGGCTTCTACTACCTTACAGCCAAGCCAGGTTCATTTGAGGTCAATGTTCCCGAGGACGGTATGTATTCTATCACCGTTCACGGCGCACAGATACTCAATCAGGAGGGCAGACAGCAGGCTATAAAGATAAACGGTGTGAAGTACACCACACAGGCTGCTTACTCCGATAAGTGGATCGACTACGACTTCGGAATGGTGCGTATGAATAAGGGAGTAAATACTATCGAATTCATCAACGAGTACGGCTATATGGCAATAGATACCGTAACAGTTGACCACGCCTCTTTCCCTGACCTCTCAAAGGCAAGCGGCACACCCATAGATAAGGACGCTACTCCCGAGACAAAGGCTCTTATGAAGTACCTCAAGAGCGTTTACGGAAAGAATATCCTCTCAGGTCAGCAGGAGATATACGGCGGCGGTCACTCTGTGGAGACTACTATCCGCTATGACGCCAATGCCAATAAGTGCGTAGATCAGGACGGCAAGGAGTACGTCATCGACGAGGAGAGCTGGGACAAGACCGAGCAGGGCGAGAAGTTCCCGTGGCACTGCACTGGTGCTGACGGACAGGTCTATACCTACAGCACTCAGAACCGCAACTACACCTATAACGACTACGATTACGAAGTAAGATACATCAAGGAGCTCACAGGGGAGGAGCCTGCTATCCGCGGATTCGACTTCGGAAGCTACTGCCCCTGTTATGCGTGGGACGACGGTGTTGCACAGCGTATGATAGACTGGGCGACTAAGAAAAACGGAATCTGTACGGCTTCATGGCACGTAAATGTTCCCACTCAGAAGGCTGACTATACCCTCGGTGAGCCTCTTGACTTTGCAAAGACAACATATACCCAGAATACGGACTTCGTTACCGCAAACTGCATGGTAAAGGGCACTATGGAGTATGACTACTTCCAGCTTTGCATGAAGAATCTTGCAGCCGAGCTGAAAAAGCTTCAGGACGCAGGCGTACCCGTTATCTTCCGTCCCTTCCATGAAGCTGAGGGCAACCCCAGCCATACCGAGGACCCTATCGACGGCTCGGGAGCATGGTTCTGGTGGTCTAAGGAGGGCGCTGTAGTCTACAACAAGCTCTGGGCATTTTTACAGGACACTCTTACAAACGAATACGGTCTCCATAACCTTATCTGGGAGCAGAACCTCTATGCATGGTCTGACAACTCCGCTAAGTGGTACTCAGGAGACGACAAGGTGGATATAGTCGGCTTTGATAAGTACAACTGCCAGTACAACCGTCATGACGGCAAGCAGCAGGGCGTACCCAACGAGGACGCTGAGGCAGGCATATTCTATACCCTCAATAAGTTCGTAAAGGGCAATAAAATGGTATCCATGCCCGAGAACGACTCTATCCCGGGGCTTAACAATATGCAGGTGGAGCATGCTTACTGGCTGTATTTCTGTCCGTGGTATGACTCGGAGCAGGCACACTTCCTCTGCGGCAAGGAATATCAGGACGCAGACGCAGTAAAGGCACTTTACAACAGTGATTTCTGTATTGCGCTTTCTGAGCTCCCAAAGGACCTTTACAAGAGCAGCTCTGAGCCATCAACAGGCTCCACAACTACAACAAAGCCCACAGTCACAACTACGACAACTACAGCTACAACAACCGCAACAAAGCCTGCGGCAACTACTACAACTACCACAGCACCTGTTCCTACAGATGTGAAGTACGGTGACGCAAACTGCGACGGTGGTGTGGATATGTCGGACGTTGTTCTCATTATGCAGAGCCTTGCAAATCCCAACAAGTACGGTCTGAGCGGCACTGACAAGAGTCACATCACCGCAAAGGGACAGCTCAACGGCGATGTTGATGCCGACGTAAAGGGCATCACCTCCAACGACGCTCTGAGAATTCAGGAGTTCCTTCTCGGTAAGATAAAGGAGCTTGCACCAAGTGCAAAATAAACTTTAACTTATGACGTAACTGACGGAAAAACGCGATTTTATATAAATATTATATATTTCTTATTTTCTTATAAGAGAAGTAAGAAAATGATGATTATCCGTCAGTTATGTCATTTTTATATTATCTGTGCAGACATTCATAGCAATGAAAAAAGCGGTCAAAATGACCGCTTTTTCTTATGGTTTGTAGTTCCTGATTATATCCATAATATCCGTATCACAGATATTTCCGCCCAGAACGCTGCCGTCGGGTTCAAAGCAAAGTGAATGGATATCCCGAGGGTCGTCCTCATAGGGGTTTGCCATATCAGTTTCACCGTCGAAGTACTCAGCAAGAAGCACCTTTGCATTGCCCTGCGGAAATATGATATTACCGTCAGCAACTCCGAAGCTCTTGTCAGTGAATATTTTCAGCAGCCTGCGGGTCTCATTGTTGTACGGGTTATCATGGTGGGGACTTTTCAGCCATGCAGGACTTAGCTCAATGAGAACTCCCGTATCTTTCACAGCTTCCGCGAAGCATATCACAGGTTCAAGAGGGATAGTCTCCTGATGAAAGGCGTCAACGGAGAGCAGGACGCGGTTCACGCCGCTGTCCGCCAGCATTTTTGCAACTTCTTTTATCCTTGAACTGTCCTTGCTGAAATAGCCGTTGGTGATTATCTCACGCAGAGGTATTCCCGCAGCCTTTGCAGCCCTGTGGATAGCGCAGACGGTCTCGGTGTAGAGCAGAGGCTCGCCGCCAAAGGTCATGAGGGACTTTATGGCATAGTATCCGCAGACCTCGGTAACCGCCTTTGCTGCAAGCTCACCGTCTATGTGTTCGCCGCCGAAATCATGGCTGCCCTCGCTGCAATGCCTGCACCTGCCTGTGCAGCCCATTGTAACTATAAATTCTATTCTGCTTAAATTTTTAGTGTATTCGTTCATAATAACTGCTCCTTAATAATTAATTGTAAAATTACGGCGCAGTACGGGAACAATTCTTACTCGGTGGGACGTTCCCTTTTTACTGCACCGAGCAGTTAATTCGTTTTATCACCATTATGTTCACCTCAGACTGAAAGCGTTATATCCTTGCCGCTAGGCTTGTATTCCTCGGTCTTGACTCCGCACTTGTCGAAAAGAATGCAGGAAGCCTTTACTCCGTCGGTGTCGGCGTACTTGTTGCTGTAGTAGACCACCCGCTTGATACCCGACTGTATGATAGCCTTTGCGCACTCGTTGCAGGGGAAAAGTGTAACGTAGAGAGTGCAGCCGCTGAGGCTTCCGAAGCTGCTGTTGAGGATAGCATTGAGCTCAGCGTGACATACGAAGGGGTACTTTGTATCGAGAGGGGACTCGGCACTGCGCTCCCACGGCATATCATCGTCGTCGCAGCCTGTGGGCATACCGTTGTAGCCTACGGAAACTATCTTGTGCTGGTCATTGACGATACAGGCACCTACCTGTGTGGAGTTGTCCTTGCTGCGCTGTGCGGAGAGCATGGCAATGCCCATGAAGTACTCGTCCCAGCTTATATAATCGGTTCTTTTCATTGTATTCACCTCGGAAATTCACGTAATTGATAATTTATAATAGCATATCTGCGGAGAATTGTCAATCTTTGGGCTGATAGTGAGTAGTGCTTAGTTTTAGAACCTGATAACTATTCACTAATCACTATGCACTAAAAAGTAATCAATACTCACTAAAAACTAAGCCCCCCGGCATTGCCGAGGGGCGTTTCTGGTTGGGGCAGCGGGATTTGAACCCACGAGTGCAGGAGTCAAAGTCCTGTGCCTTACCGCTTGGCTATGCCCCAAAAACTCACTAAAACATTATAGCAAAAAATTGAACATAAATCAAGTCTTTGGGATATTTATTTTTGTTTTAACATTGCCTTCTCCATATTGTCAAAGCACAGATAATCGCCGTTTTCGGTCTTAATTGCGCAGTATTCCTTGAAGCTATAGCCCTTTTTCAGATATATAGCCTTTGCAGGCAGAGACACGGACAGCTCCGCCTTGTCGTAGTTCTCGGCGATACGCTCCTCGGCAAAGCGCAGGAGAGCTCCGCCGAAGCCCTGTCCCTGATACTGAGGAAGCACGAACAGTCGGTTTATCTCGTTCTTTTCCGTGGTGACAGTGCCTGCCGCCTGTCCGTCATCGGTGAGAAGCAGAAAAACATCACCGTTTTGTATATCCCGCATGATATTTTCGTCGCTGTGGTGAGCGAGGAAGAAGTCCACTGCGCCCTTGGGATAGTAGTGGGGATAGACCGCATTTATGGTGCTCTGAGTGATGTCCTTAACGGTGCCGAAGTCAGCCTCTCTGGCATTGATTATCTTCATTATCGTTCTCCTTTGGAGCTTTTTTTACTAAGTCCTTGATGACCTCACCTGCGATGATAAGTCCCACCACTGAGGGCACAAACGCCACAGAAGCAGGCGTGGAGCGCCTTGCAGTACCCGTTCTCATATCTGTATTGCCCGAGTCGTCATCAACAGCCTGTCCCCGTGGAGTAAGGGGCTCCTCCTTGGAGTACACCACCTTGAGCTTTTTCACTCCGCGGCGTTTCAGCTGATAGCGCATGACCTTGGCAAGTGGACACACCGAGGTCTTGTAAATATCCGCCACCTCAAATCGTGTTGGGTCAAGCTTATTTCCTGCGCCCATGGAGCTTATAACTGGAACTCCCGCATTTTTAGCCTGCATGATGATCTCTATCTTGCCCGTTACGGTGTCGATAGCGTCGATGACGTAGTCGTACTGTGAAAGGTCGAGTTTGTCGGCAGTTTCGGGCATATAGAACATCTTGTGGCAGGTAACCTTGCAGTCGGGATTGATATCGCGGACACGCTCAGCCGCCGCGTCCACCTTGTACATACCCACGGTGCTGCCGAGAGCGATTATCTGGCGGTTGATATTGGTCACGCACACCTTGTCATCGTCGATGAGGTCAAGTGCTCCCACACCTGAGCGTGCGAGAGCTTCAACGGTATATCCGCCTACACCGCCTATGCCGAAAACGGCGACACGGGATCTTGCCAGTATATCCATAGCTTCATCACCCATGAGAAGCTGAGTTCTTGAAAAAATATCAGACATAATATGCTCCTTATTACAGTGATTTTTCCATATAGCCGCAGGTGAATGGGAAGAAGTCGAACTTTTTCGTGCCAACGTGTACAGCTCCGTTCTTCTCGTACCATTTGCGCAGCTTCACATTTTCTTCAACTATGCCGAAAACCATTTTCACGCAGCCCATAGCCTTTGCTTTTTCGCAGGCGTGGCTGAAAAGCTTGCTTCCGATGTTATTGTGTCTGTAGTTCGGGAGTACGCAGAGGTTATTCAGCTCGCACTCGTTGTTTTCAAGTTTTTGCAGTGAATAGTAGCCGATGATCTTACCATCTTCGGAAAAGTATGCATACATTGGACGATGCTCATTGTCAAGCTGCGAGAAAAGCTTTTCATCAGTCGTTGAAAAAGCAACAAATCGCGGTGCATTTTCAGCAGTAAAACCGAATTCCGCTGCAACTGTCATAAAGCTTTCTTTTATGACCTTTACACATTCGGGGATATCGTTCCTGTCTATCTTCTTTATGCCGTATTTGCCGATATCTCGGAACTTTTCAAGGCGATAAAGGTTCTCCTCGTCAAGCTCCGCAATACCGTTTTTGTAATCGTAGCCGAACTTCCTGTAAAACTGGCAGCCTGTAATAGACGAGGGTATCTCTATACGCTTGGCACGGAGGAAGTACTCGTCCTTTTCAAGAGTTTCCATAATGAGCCGTCCCACGCCCTTGCCCTGATATTCGGGGAGCACAAATATAGTGAACAGACCGCTTTCGTCCTCCTTGCCCCAGTAAGGACCTATTGAGCCGCAGCCGATGATAGTATCGTTATCCTCTACTACATAGAAGTGCGTCCAGCCGGCGCGTTCGAGGATATTCTGCGGCTGCTGGGACTTTACAAGCTCCTCCATAAGCTCGGCAGGGTAGTCCTTAACGTTGGATATTCTTATAGTTTTTATGACAAGAGCCGAAACAGCATCTGCGTCTTTGGCTTCAAATCGTCTTATGTTCATATCAATGCTCCTTTCTGAGTTTATGTGCAGTTATTATAGTGAAGCTGTATGCATTCACAGTGATGATACAGCCGTCAATGGTTATGTACCAGTTCTTGCCTTTGCGCTCTATGGCAGCTTCGGGGGAGACTATCCTGTCCCTGCACCATGCAGCTGCGTCCACGCAGTCAAGGCTGAGATTTCTCTTTATGCGCATAGCTCCAAGCTCGGTCGTGTGGAGCTTATCAATATTATTCGTCAGTTCGTTATCCATGGCGGCTCCTTAAAGTGTAAAAATTTAAAAAAAGAGCGCTCCGTAAAGGAACGCTCTTAATTTACCGTTACATGATCAAGCTCTCTCGATCTTGCCTGAACGCAGACATCTTGAGCAAGCATAGATATGACAAGGAGTACCCTTGACGATAGCCTTTACGCGCTTTACGTTAGGCTTCCATGTTCTGTTTGAACGTCTGTGTGAGTGGGAAACCTTGATACCAAAGGTTACGCCCTTTCCGCAGATATCACATTTTGCCATTAGGTTGCACCTCCTTAACTAACCTGTAAAAATACAACATGATTATTCTAACACATAATCAGAAAAAAAGCAAGTGTTTTTTGAAAAAAAATGAAAAAATTTTTTTGCGGCACTTAATTCGCTTTTTTTACTTGAAATAAATACCTATATGTTGTATAATATATATTGTATAACTATGTCAAGGCAGTTTTGCTTTACATTCTGAAAGGATAAATATGTTTGAATCGGATTTTATAACTACAGCTCTTATACTCCTTATTGTGGTAAGACTGGCTGTCTTTATGCTTATCGTACCAATTCACGAATCTGCCCACGGTCTTATGGCGCACTGGTTCGGAGACGATACTGCCAAGGACGCGGGAAGGATAACCCTTAATCCATTTGCACATCTTGATATCGCAGGCTTTGTGCTTATGCTGTTTCTGGGAGTGGGCTGGGCTAAGCCCGTCCCTGTGAATCCCTCAAAGTTTAAGAAAAGGCGTCTCGGTATGGCTATGGTATCCCTTGCAGGACCGCTTTCCAATCTCATTGCAGCTTTTCTCGGAGCGGCTGTGTGTGCGGTAATCGTAAGCGTGTCGTCAGCGTCGGATTACACTGTCCTTGAACTGAAAGAGGGCATGTCGGCTGCTCAGATAGCTGCTATGATACTGTATGTCTTTGTAGAGATCAACGTCAGCCTTGCTGTCTTCAATCTCATACCGCTTCCGCCGCTGGACGGCTTCAATATACTTCGCTCGTTCATGCCTGTGAAGTTCGATATGTGGGTGTTCAAAAACTACAGGGCGATAAACACAGCGTTTATCATACTTCTTATTCTTTCAACACATATCTACGAATTACAGCTGCCTTATCTGTATGCAAGAGGGATAGCTGAGACGCTTATATGGCTGTCGGTATCGTGGATACCAAGTCTTTTCGGTTTTTAATTTCGATCATCAGAGGATAATATGGAAAGTATTTCATTCAAGCTGGAGGTCTTTGAGGGACCTCTCGACCTGCTGCTGAGCCTTATTGCCAAGCATAAGCTGAATATCTGCGATATTGAGATATCCAAGCTGCTGGAGCAGTACCTGCTCTATATCGATCAGGCTCATGAGCAGAATCTGGAGCTTGCAGGCGAATTCCTTGAAATGGCTGCAAGGCTCATATATATAAAGACAGCCTTTCTGCTGCCGCAGCCCGAGGAGGCTGAGCAGATGAAGCGTGAGCTGGAGGGAGCTCTTATAGAGTACTCCCTGTGTAAGGTAGCAGCTCAGAGACTGGCGTATTCCTACGTCGGCGGAGATATATTCGTGCGCAGTCCCATGAAGATCAAGGCAGATATGACCTATACCCTTGTACACGACCCCGAGAGACTTGCTATGGCGTACAGCGCTATATCACTGAAAAGCATAAAGTCAGAGCACGCAAAGCTCCACGTTGAGAACAAGATAAACTCTGTAGTTAAGCGGCGCATAGTCTCGGTCATGACAAAGGTAGTCCATATCCTGAGAGAGCTTTATGAGTCTGGCGAGGTCTATATGGATAAGCTCTATGAGGGAGTGACGGACCGCTCGTCGAGAGTGGCTACATTCCTTGCGGTGCTGGAGCTTACAAGACACGGCCGTATCACCATAAGCGACGATAATATGATCATCTACTTCAAAGGAAGTAAGAACGGAGTGAGAAAAACTTGGAGATCAAAGAAAAGCTCGGAGCAATAGAGGCTATACTCTTTGCAAGCGGCGAGCCTATCGAGATATACCGCCTTTCCGAAGCAAGCGGCGTTGACGCAGGCACTCTGCCGTCAATGATAAGACTGCTCAATGAGCGCTATGATGACTATAACAGCGGTATCTGCATCAAAAAGTTCGACAGCAGCTATCAGATGTGTACCCGTGAGGAGTTCGGCGAGCAGGTGAGAGCGGCACTGGAGACCAAAAGGTCTGCCCCACTGTCAAATGCGGCTATGGAGGCTCTTACCATAATTGCCTATAATCAGCCCGTATCAAAGGGCTTCGTGGAGAATGTCCGCGGAATAGACAGCTCCTCTGTCATAAACAATCTTGTGGAAAAGGGACTTGTTGAGGAAGCAGGACGTCTTGACGTTCCGGGTAAGCCCATTGTCTACAGGACAACATCGGTGTTCCTGAGAAGCTTCGGGCTCAGTTCTACTGCCGATCTTCCGCCTCTTCCCGGACATGATGAATTAGTTCTGGAGACTGAGGACGAGTTTGTGAAAAGAGAGCTTGCTGAATCTCAGCAGGAATAAAATAAACGTAAAGGAGCGGCAGGAATGATAGTTCTGAAAATTCTGCTGTATATACTTCTTGCCGTTCTGGCATTGATACTGCTGGTGCTCATAACTCCCGCAGGGGGCGAGTTCAGCTACATCGACGGCAAATTCAGATATAAGGTAAGGCTCTGGATAATAAACCTAATGGACTCCGAGGGCGGAGGCCTTTACGGCTGGTGGAAAAAGCGCAAAGCCAATAAAAAGGATAAGCCCGAGAACCCCCAAAAAGCCAAAAAGCCAAAGCCTGTCAAGGAAAAGAAGTCCAAAAAGAAGAAAAAGCAGCGCGAAAAATACGAGTGGGAAAAGGAACTGGACGATATCCCCGTAAATGACCCCGAGGCGGACATGCCGCCTGCGGTCAAGGACGATACGGACAGCGAAGCTCATACATCAGCAGGCGAGGGCTTCTCAGACGATACAGTGCAGGCTGACGAACATGATGAAGCTGACCATAAAAAGGACAAAAAGAAGAAAAAGGACGAGTCCGACGACGATCCTTTCGAGCTTGATGATGATAATAAAGAAGAGGCTGAGGAAAAGAAGTCCCTCAGCGACAAGGTGGAGTTCCTTGTGGGAGTATGGGAGAGCGCTCAGCGCCCCATGCTGAAAATATTCAAGGGCTTCAAACTGAAAGACTTCTATATCGACTTTCTTATTGCAGACGAGGACGCCTGTGACTGCGCCCTTAAATATGGAAAATACTCAACGCTGATATTCAGCGGCATAGCATTTTTCAGCCAGCTTATCACAGTAAGGCTGAAAACTATTGATGTGCGTCCCGCATTCGGATTATCCAAGGGGCGCTGGGATACGTCGGGAAAGGTTTCCTTCCGACTCGGTACAGCAGTCATTGCAGGAGCATGGTTCCTGCTGACATATTTCTTCAGGACATTTTTACCTGATAGACTAAGAAAACGCAAAATGAAAAAAACAGCCGCAAGGCAGAAGTGAGGTATATAACATGAGTGCAAACAACACACCTGTAAGCGAACTTTTAGGAATATCCATTGAGAAGATCAAGGAGATGGCAGACGTCAACGCTATTATCGGCGAGCCTATAAAGCTTCCCGACGGCACAACGATCATTCCCGTTTCAAAGGTAAGCTACGGCTTTGCTTCGGGCGGCTCGGATCTGCCATCCAAGTACGATAAGGATCTTTTCGGCGGCGGAGCAGGAGCAGGCGTTTCCATAAAGCCCGAGGGCTTCCTCGTTATCTCTCCCGACGGCTCTGCAAAGATGGTCAATATGGAGGGTGCTAACGACCCCATCAGCAATGCTATCGAGAAAATGCCTGCAATTATCGATAAGGTAAGCGGCTTCATCAACAAGAAGAAAAACGTCGGCTCAACTGACATCAGCGACGGCGGCATCACAGATGGCTCCGTGTCCATAAACTGAGAATAAAACCTGATATTTCGGCATATCCTTTAGCATAGCTTTTGTGCGGAGGTGTGCCTGTGAAAGGTCTTGTTGCAGTATTTTCGTCATTCATCATAGTGTGGGGAGCTCTTGGCGGTCTGACTGCCTTTGGAGCTGAACCGCCCGAAATTTCAGCAAAGGCGGCGGTGGTCATCTCTGCTGATACGGGAGAGGTCATCTACGCTCATAATGCAGCTGAAAAGCTGCCAATGGCAAGCACCACCAAGATAATGACAACTCTCCTGTGCCTTGAAAGCGGCGGACTTTACGACGAATTCACCGTGGACAGCGAAGCCATAAAGGTGGAGGGCTCATCCATGGGACTTCGAGAGGGAGATATCGTCACCAAGTACGCCCTGTGCTGCGGTATGCTGCTTCCGTCGGGAAACGACGCTGCAAATGCGGCGGCTGTTAAGATATCGGGCAGTATCGAGAAATTCGCGGAGCTTATGAACGACCGCGCCCGTGAAATGGGACTCTCCAAGACCTATTTCGTCACGCCCTCGGGACTTGAGGGTGAGGGACACGGCTCATCGGCTGCGGACATGGCTCTCCTTGCCCGTGAAGCGCTGAAAAACGATATATTCCGCGATATATGCTCAAAATCAAGCATAAAGCTCAGGTTCGGCGCTCCGCCATATGAGCGGTGGCTGAAAAATACAAATAAGCTGCTGACCATGTACGACGGAGTTTACGGTGTAAAAACAGGCTTTACCGACGAAGCGGGGCGGTGTCTCGTGTCCGCTTGTGAGCGTGACGGCAAGGACCTTATCTGCGTGACCCTCAATGACCGCAATGACTGGAACGACCACATGGCTTTGTACGACTATGGCTTTCAGACAGCAAGGCTCATGGAAGTGCCCCTGCCTGCGGATATTACCGCGGATATAGTGGGCGGCAGTTCAGAGAAGATTCGGCTTGCTCCGAAAGAGAGTACAGTTTCCGTGACAACGGCGGCAGGAGTTGTGAACGACTTTGAGTTCACAGTCATAGGACAGCCGTTCCTGTATGCTCCCATAAAGTCAGGTGAGGAAGCAGGAAAGCTTCGCATAAGCTATCTTGGGGGAGAAGTGGAGACAGTTCCACTTTATGCAGCCGAGGATATTGCATATAAAAACATAAGGTCCGAGAGCAGCGAAAAAGGTCTGCTCGCCAGAATAAAAGAAACTCTTGGGAGATCATTCTCCCGTTAAGGATAGGATAATAGTGGAAAAAATAAGAATTCAGAAAATGATAGCCGACTGCGGAGTTTGCTCCCGCAGAAAGGCTGAGGAGCTCATAACGCAGGGCAGAGTAAAGCTCAACGGTCACCCCGTGAAGCTGGGCGATAAGTGCGGCTTCAAGGACCTCATCACCATTGACGGTGAGCGTATCGCCATGCCCCGCAAGAGGAGCTTCGTATACCTTATGATGAACAAGCCCCGCGGCTATGTTACAACGGTTTCCGACGAGCTGGAAAGGCGCTGCGTCATGGATCTGCTCACCGATGTTGAGGAGAGAGTATATCCCGTAGGCCGCCTTGACAGGAACTCTGAGGGACTTCTTCTCTTTACAAACGACGGTGAATTTGCCAACAGCATAATGCACCCCAGCCGCCATATTTCCAAGACCTACCGCGTTACGGTGCGTCCCGATATCAACGACGAACAGCTGGTAAAGCTGTCCGAGGGCGTGGAAATAGACGGCAGGAAAACTCTTCCTGCCACGGTAGTTGTCAAGGACAAGGCTGAGGGCAGGGTAGTTCTGCTTATTACAATCAAAGAGGGCAGGAACCGCCAGATACGCAAGATGTGCGAGGCTGTCGGACTTGAAGTTGCAAGACTTCGCCGTATCAGCATAGGTCCGCTGAAGCTTGGCATGCTGAAGCCCGGCTCCTACCGCGACCTGACTGCCGAGGAGCTTCGCGCTATCCGCAACGCTATCGGCAAGGAGAAGTAATATGCTGGAGATACAGGAACGGTTCGATACTGTAGGCTATGAGAAGCTTGCGGAGCGTGCAGGGAACGCAGAGCTCCACATCACCGAGGCGCTGGACAGGGGAGAGGTCATAGGCTTCATCGCCTATTCCTACGGAACTGAAAAGACTGTTGTATATGACTATGACGACGGCGGGGATCTTATGCTCTGCGACGGAATGGTGCGCTCTGTCATGCTGAAAAGCGTCCTGAAAGGCATAAAGCATATGCTTTTCGAGCTCTCCGACGACAGTAAATTTGAACCGCTGAAAAAGCTGCGCTTCATAAGCGGAGACAGCAGACAGTGCGGCGGCCTTGAAAGCTTTATGAACGGCTGCCAGAGCTGTAAGAATAAGAAAGATAATGTATGAAAGGAAGGATTTTGAGTGCCGATAAGGATACCGTCCGAGCTACCAGCATTCAAGACTCTTGGAGAAGAAAATATTTTCGTAATGTCCAAGGAAAGGGCGGAGCATCAGGATATCCGTCCGCTTAAAGTCGTTATACTCAATATAATGCCTAAAAAGATAGAAACTGAGAGCCAGCTCATGAGACTGCTGAGTAATACGCCGTTACAGGTCGATGTGGAGCTGCTTCAAATGGCTTCTCACGTTTCAAGAAACACATCAAGTCATCATCTTGGGGCTTTTTACAAGACCTTTGACGAGATAAGTGACAACCGCTATGACGGAATGATAATCACAGGTGCTCCCGTGGAGCTCCTTGATTTCGAGCAGGTGGACTACTGGAAGGAAATAACCAATATCATGGAGTGGTCTAAGACTCATGTTTTTTCCACCTTATATATATGCTGGGGAGCTCAGGCAGGACTTTACTATCACTACGGTATACCCAAATATACCCTTGAGCATAAGATGTTCGGCATATTCCCACACAGGGCTGAGGTCAGCAACTGTCAGCTGCTCAGAGGCTTTGACGATGTATTCTATGTGCCACATTCGCGTCATACCGAGGTGCGCAGAGAGGATATAGAGCGTATCCCTCAGCTTGAAGTGCTTACCTCATCGGATATAGCAGGCGTCCACATCGTTGCAAACAAGAACGGCAGACAGTACTTTATCACAGGCCATTCCGAATACGACAGGGACACTATTGCCAATGAGTACAGACGAGACGTTGAAAAGGGGCTGGATATACAGATACCCTACAATTATTTCCCCAATGACGACCCGAATAATATGCCTGTATTCTCATGGAGATGCACAGCAAATCTTATGTTTTCAAACTGGCTCAACTATTGCGTTTACCAGAAGACACCTTATAATCTTGACGAGCTTGAGGTTCGCAACTGGAACTGGGAAACAAGTCTTTAAAGGAGATATACAAAATGGACAATAACTATAACAACTATAATAACAACAATTACGGCGGTTATCAGAGCAATGATCAGTACGGCGGCTATGACAGCAATTACGACATGCCCCACGACGAGCGCAGGGGTCCCGGATTTGCTATTGCTTCTTTTGTGCTTGCACTTGTGAATATCATACCATGCTGTACCTGCCTCAGTATCGTCACAGTACCTCTGTGTCTGATCTTCTCAATAATTTCTCTCGTTCAGAAAAGAAAGGGCAAGGGCTTTGCCATTACAGGCATCGTTCTTTCCGTACTTGCAGGAATTCTCTTTGCATACTACGGCTTCATCATTTATAAGGTAATGCCTGACTATATGTACTTTATTGAGAATCAGCAGCAGATAGTCGAGGACTACGACAGAGACGGAACGATCCCCGAAAGATATGAGAAGTATCGCGATCCAAAATATGACAAGTACTGGAAAAAAGACGGTTATGACTCATTTGACGATTTCTTTGACAAGTTCATTGAAAGCTATAAGTCAGGATTGAATTCGGCAGGCGGCGGCAGAAGCTCCGCAGATACATCTTCAAAAAAGACATCGGACAATACAAGCGATGCTGCATTTGTATTCAGACCCGTATTGACATAACGACCATCATCTCCCCGAGGTTTAAGCTTCGGGGAGTTCTTTTGTTATGCGTTCCATGTATTCCTCTGTGGAGAGAAGACCGCTTCTGTTATAGCGGAATATGCCGTAAAGGCAGTCAGGATCGCGTGTAATGGTGTTCATGCCCTCACGGCAGGTGAGGGTCATGAGTATGCCGCTGTCACGCAGCACGGGAAGGCTTTCTTTGCTGAGAGCTCCGAAGGGGTAGGCGAACACTGCAGGTACAATGCCGCAGTTCTCATGGAGCTCGGTTCGCAGCAGACCGATATCAATTCGGAGCAGAAAAGCATATTCCTCGGCAGTCTCCTCGGGGAGCTTTGCACAGCCCTGCCTGCTGCCATTGCGTGAGTGCATATCGTAGGTATGGCTGCCTATCTCCACTCGTCCCGATGCGGCAAGCTCAGAAATATCAGACCATGTGAGATATGAGTAGCAGTCCGCATGAGGGTCGGCGGATGCATAATCGTCGGTGTACCTGCCAACAATAGATACGACGGCGCACATATCGTGCTTTTCGAGTATAGGCAGAGCAAGGGAAAGATTATTGTAGAAGCCGTCATCAAAGGTTATGAGTACAGGCTTTTTCGGCAGTCTGCCTTTGCCGCAGGTGTAGTCTATGAGCTGCTGTGCGCTGACGGCAGTGAATCCGCGGGCTGACAGCCAGTCAAGGTCTGCGTCAAGCTGTGAGGGTGAAACTATATAATCCGCAGGCTCTTTTTCGCATACGCTGTGGTACATTATCACAGGCAGGGGTACGGGAGCTTCGCGGCTTTTTTCGGCAGCTGCCTGTGAAAGCTCAGAGCCGATGACAAAAAATCCTATGAGAAATCCTGCTTCCAGCAGCCGCCTCAGCAGCTTTCCCAGCCGCAGACATCTGTACATGAATATCACCTCACTGCATAATATGCGGAATAACAGCGAAAAATGACGGTATTCTGCGGACATACCGAGGCAGATCATGGAATATACTTATCTCAGATGAAAAAGTGAGGTGAGTGTATGAAACGTCATAAGCGCAGAAGATCAAAGACAACTGTAAGGTGTATAGCGGCGGTGATGCTGCCCGTTGCAGCTGCGGCAGCAGTCCACGGAGCTTTCGGCATCAGGGACAGTCTGTTTTCGGCAGATGACCTTACCGTCAGCCATTCCGAAAAAGCGGCAGCTCCCCATAATACTGACAGTGAGACAATAAGCCGTATCGTCCGTGAAGATGAGCTCCTTGAAGGGAAGATGACGCTGTCAGAGGGCTACGGAGTGTGTGACGAGAGACCCGAGAATCAGGAGTACCTGCGGCTGGCTGACCCAAGGGATATGCGTGCCGACGACGCAGGAGCAAAGCCATATCCAAAGAGCTGGGGCTCTGACGGCGAGATAATACGGACCACCTACGGGGAATACAGCGGCAGTTCATTCTTTGACCTTGAGGGCGGCGGACAGGTAAACAACAAGACCGATATCCCCAACGAGACCCTTATCCGTGAAAGCGGCTTCCTGCCGAACTTCACCGTAAAGGATACCGACGAGCCTCTGGTGCTCATATATCATACTCATACCACGGAGAGCTTTGAGCCATTTGTACGTGACAATTACGATACTGCGTTCAATTACAGGACCACCGATCCAACAAAAAATGTTGTCATGGTAGGGGACGCCATACAGGCGGAGCTTGAAGCCCAGGGCATAGGCGTTATCCATACCGGAGAGATACACGACTATCCCTCGTATAACGGCTCATACGCAAGAAGCCGCGATACTATCACGCCTATACTGGAGAAGTATCCAAGCATCAAGGTCGTACTTGATATACACAGGGACGCCATAGGCGCTGACGGGACGGCTTATCAGCCTTTTATTGATGTGGACGGCAGGGAAGCGGCTCAGATAATGATAATATCGGGCTGTGACGACGGTACTCTCGGTATGCCAAATTATATGGAGAACTTTCACTTTGCCTGCGCTCTGCAAAGCAAGCTGGAGTCCGACCATGAGGGGCTGACGCGTCCCATACTCTTTGACTACAGGCACTATAATCAGGATCTGACCAATGGAAGTCTGCTCATAGAGATAGGCTCTCACGGAAGTACTCTCGGACAGGTACAGTTCTCGGGACAGCTTTTTGGCAGGTCACTGGGTCAGCTTCTGAATTCCATGAAAAGGAGATAAATATGCTGAGGAAAAATAAAAAAAACCGCCCTCAAAGCAGTTTTTTTGTATCTGCTTCTGAGCGGCGGCTCATGGATGTTTATAAATTCTTATGCCAATTCCTATAACAGACTCAGCAGTGATGATATTCGTCCTGCGGGAGTTGTAATAAGCGGCGGACGAGCTTCTGTGGAGCTCCTCGACCATAGCGCTCAGTTCAGCATATCGGGTATAGCTCCCGAAAGCAAGGCTTACTGCGGAGCGTATCTTTTCTCGCCTGATGAGCTGAGAGCGGCGGCATATATTATATATTATGTATATAGCTGAGACTGCCTTGTGTAGTAGAAGGTATTGAGCTCACCAGTATAGATGAGATCTGCACCAGGGAAGCTTCTGAAATCATCGGGCTTGTAGAGACTGAAAGCCTTTTCCAGAGGTATGCCTATTTTATCCATAGTATAAGCTACGAACTGAGAACAGACGAAGCTTCGTTCACGTTTCCATTCGATGTTGAAATAAACTGCAAGGAGCCCCAGCAGATTATATGAGTATACCTTGCGGTATTCGGAAAAATGGCGGATCAGCTTGTCATATGCTTCCTTTTGTTCATCTGTGACGCTGATGCGATATATTTCGCACGGTATATTGTGGTACTGTCCCAGTGTGCCCTGTCCGACTATTTCCTTGTTGAAGGTAGCGGGAAGGGGGAAAGGTCGGTAAGTACGGCAGAAGCTGTACATTTCGGAAAGGTCTATATCGCCTGAAAGAGAAACGTGATTATAAGGCTTTTTAGTGAAAAACTTGAAGAACCTTGCCGGTCTGGTACCGGTTTGCGCAACTATCAAATAAATATAGTTCCCCAAAACGTTCCCTCCTAATATATTTTTTTATAATTATATCACAAACGCTTGCAAATTTCAAGAGTTTTTGATATAATAATATAGTATTATTCTATTTGCGCCTGTAGCTCAGTGGATAGAGCATCGGCCTCCGACGCCGTGTGCGCTGGTTCGACTCCAGTCAGGCGTATACCGCAAATGGCTGTATACAGCCGAAAAGTTAAAAGAGCGATCACCCGATATGTACTTGTACTTATGGGATGATCGCTCTTTTTTTATATTTATTTTTTATATTTATTTTTGCAGTGTTTTAGCAGCATTATTCCTTTTATATACTCAAATCAAACAATGATTTTGTGACAGTTCAATGCAACAAATTTTAAAATTTTTCCCTTCACCATTATGGTCTAAAATAACAAAATAATAAAAAAATATTGACAGCGCAGATTTTTTGTGGTAAAATTAATACCATAGAGCGACGATATCACATAGATGCAGTAACGTTAAACTAAGTTTCAGAAATATGAAAAGCTGTTCCGGAAAGCTTGTTTCTGATCCATTCACAAAAGGACCCAATGTGTATATCAGTTGCTTATTGTACTATTAGTCACTCTATTATTTTCACTTTAAAAGATATAACAGGAGATTTTTACTATGAAAAGAACAATTAAAGCAATCATTGCAGCTACAGGCGCAGCAATCATGTGTGCAGCACCTGTATTGACATCCGTATCTTCAACACCCATCGTTAACAACATCACAGCTTCAGCTTCTTATGTTGTAAATGCTTTTGACAGCTTTGACAACAACTGGGTTCCAAGCATCACAGGTGTGAGCAATGGTGTGACTAAAGTTAATCTTGGTCACGTAGATTATGAGTTTGACAGAAATGCAAAAACTGCTAAGATCGTAGGAATGGACAAGGCAGATTCCCGTATCAAATTCCCTAAGGGCATCAATGTAAACGGTACTTTCTATGCAACAACAGCTATTGCTAACAGCGCATTCCAGGGTAAGGACGGTCAGAAGTTAGCTAACGGTGCAGCTGCACCCAAGGGCGCTGCTCTCACAATGGTTGACCTCAATGCGGCGGTAAATCTTAAAACTATCGGCAATGATGCATTTAACGGCTGCACTAAGCTTACAGGATCTATCAGACTGCCTGAGTCTTTAACTTCTATCGGTGATCGCGCATTCCGTAATACTGCTGTAACAGAGATCGCTTATACTGTAAAAGATCGTAAGCCTGTCAGCAAACTCAACACAGTCGGTGATGAGGCTTTCTACAACTGCACGAGCCTTACCAAGATATATTTACCTGCAACAATGATGACTGTCGGAAACAGAGCTTTCGCTTATTCAGGTATCACACTTGCAAATTTTGCAGGTCCTAACTCAAAGGGTATCACTATCAAGAGTGAAGCTTTCGCTAACTGCTCAAAGCTTACTTCTATCGGCACAGACCGTACAGTGAATAGTTCAAGCTCCAAGGATGCTTTCAGAAACATTCCTAAGGCTAACGTACACAGATACTCATCAAGCACATCTGACGAACTCGTTGGAAGATTCAAGATCTATTTTGGTCTTTGATAAGGCTGCTCTATGCTGAAAGCATAAAATAATATCAAAAAAAACACGCTCTCCATAGATATGTGGGGAGCGTGTTTTATATGGTTATGAACTGTATTATATCATCGACGTCACTGTGTGAGAGTCCTTCAATGAGCAGAAGCTCATATTCGTTTCTGAATCCGCCTGTGCTTTCTCTGAACTCGATCATCCTGTCTGCGGTATCTTCGTCCACATGAGGAAGCATAAGGAGAATGTCCCTGTCTGCTGTATTGATATTTATTGGAGCCAGTTCTTCAAGAGTCGGTGTGTGTTCTTCCTCGTTGGGCTCCTCTTCCGCAGGTTCTTTGCTGACGGGAGTTTCGTCGCGGGTGTCGTAAACGGGATCAGCTACATATATGTGATCGCGTATATCAGCAAAAATACTCTCACCGATACCCTTAACGTTCATTATCTCTTCGATATTCCTGAAGCCGCCGCTGCTTTCGCGGTAGCTTATTATCTCCTGTGCAAGCACGTCGCCAATGCCCTTCAGCTTTTTAAGCTCGTCAGCGGAAGCGGTATTGATATCAAGGCTGACGATCCCGCAGGCAGTTGTGGCAGCTGCTGAGACAGATGTATGGATTGTTGTTTTTGAGGCGGTAGTTCTTGAACTTGCTGATGTTTTTACAGATGATACATTGGTATATTCTGTCGGAGTATCATCATAAGGTGTTATTGTAATGCTTGTTGGTTTTTGAGTGTTTTCTGTGATGTGAAAGAAGAATATGGCAGCGCAGATCACTGCGATGATAAAAAGCACAAAGAGCAGATATTTTATGAAAGCTCTTCCGCCTTTCAAATATATCACTCCTTTAAAATACAAAGCTCGATGATATGCGACAAAAATCGACAAATCATAGTCAAGGATACAGGCTGACTTTCCGTGGAAGGTCAGCCTGATCTGTCACATATCGTATCGTTTAATGTATTTCTTTTCACCTATTCTGAACCTGAGAGAAAGGATGTCATTGTCAAGGTCTGCCGAAATAATCTTTGCGTCTCTTATTTTCAGTATTTTTGCCAGCTCTTTTGTCTCGGCTTCGGTATAGTCATAGAAGTTATCTGAGGTAAAGAGAACGCTTCCCATAAGTGCGTTTACCTCTGCAAGGCATTTTTTCTGCTCGGGGGAGAGTGAATTGTTGCAGGGCCTCAGCAGAAAAACGTCGGGGTCATTGAGAAAAGCACGTCCGTTGAGCTGTCTGCGGAACACTGTGTTGAGGATAGTATTCTTAGTGCTGATGCGCTCTCGGTGCATAAGTCTCATGTGGAGCTTGTCATTCCAGTCCAGACTTACATCGCAGCCGATACGGCAGTATTCCACCTTTCCGAATGCGGAAGCAAGGGGGACTCCGCAGGCAAGTATCATTGCATTGCCTGCACATTCACGGAGGAAGTCCATAGCCTCTGCCATTATCTGACCGCGTGTCTTGTCGCGGCGGGGAACTATGCATGCGGCATAGAGAAAGTCCAGCTTCAGAAGCTTATAGCCCCATTCGTTTACAATGGTTTCAATTACGAATTTTATGTATTCCCGAACCTCGGGATTGTAGATATCCAGCGCATAGAATCCGCTCCAGTTTGAGCCGCCCCTTACGTATTCCAGACTGTCATCAAGGAGGAGCCATTCCTTATTGTAGCGGAATATGGCGGAGTTTTCCTCACACACGAATGGCGCCAGCCATATGCCTGGAATGAGGCCTGCGTCTTTTATATCATTGGCTGTCTTTTTCATGCCATCGGGGAATTTTACGATATCAACTGCCAGCCAGTCGCCCACAGCGGTCTGCCAGCCGTCGTCGATCTGAAAGACGTCTGCTTTTACGGTGAGGGCGTTCAGACCGTTAAGGTCATCTTTTATGGTATTCCGGTCGATATCCTGATAGTGATTGTACCAGCTTGTGTAGCCGAATATAGGCTCTGCTGCACGCGGCTTCACTCCAAGCTCTGAGAAATACCTGTCAAATACCTCGTTCTCTCCGCCCTCTGTGAGCAGCGCCTTCAATGCGCACCACTCGCCGCTGACAGCAATACCTTCGCAGTCTTTTTTGAGGCTGATCAGTCCCTTGTCCACCTGTGTGATAAGCTGTGTGAAGCCTGTATCTTCTGCAAGGGAGCCGATAAATATGTATTTATCATCATTGCGGATATAGCCGTATGACCAGCCGTGCATATTATCGCCGTAATCGGCAAAATTATAATCGCCGTACTGCGAAAAGGCGTACTTTTCACGGATAGCACAGGGAATATGGCTGATGCCCCGCATTTTGCCGTCAACAGTATGCTCAACGGAGTCCGTCCACGACTGATAGCCGTTTAGGAGTATTTTGTCATTGTCCTTGAATTCGTACTCAAATTCGGCGCACAGCTTCTGAATGGTTATCTCGGAATTAGCGGTCAGCTTTACTGAAAACACATCGCCCTCGGTATTTACCTCAAGCTTCATGCGCTCGTTGCACACAGAGCTGGAAGTAATAGCCATGAAGTCGTTTTCGCCGTCGTTGTAAAGAAATTGCAGGGATTTGAATTTAAGCATTTTTCTGCCCCTCCTCGATACGTGTGATGACCTTTTTCTCGTTGTATTTCAGGAAAACTATTCCGCCAAGCAGACAGAGAGCTGCTGCTAAAAGAGCTGTAAGTCTGTAGCCGAGACCGTAGCCCGACTGACCCTTTTCAATATCTGAGCCTATAAGGGCTATGCTTGTGAACATGAGCATTGCAAGGGACTGTCCCAGCTTGAATGCAAATGTACGTGCAGCGTAGAACATACCCTGTCTGCTCTCGCCGGTATCAAGCTTGTCAGCCTCGGATATATCCGCAACTACAGCCTGTGGGAGTATGCCAAGTATAGCCATTGGCACAGCTGCCAGAACAGCTATGATGATACCGTATGCTATAGCAGGTATGCCGATAAGGCCTGCCCCTGCGGTAACGAGAAAGGCAAAGGAGAAGAACAGGAACGCGAATGCGATGAGCTTCTTTTTGCCAAGCTTCTTTGAGAAGATATTGACAGCAGGATAAAATGCCAGCGATGCAGCTGTCATTATTGCGAACAGTGGGAAGGTCATTTTTGAATCCAGTCCCAGAAGAACTGTTATATAGAATGAAAGACCTGTCTGGAAAAGTGTAAGACCTACCCAGTAGAGTATATCCGAGCATACGAATATGCGGAAGTCTTTGTTCTTGAATGTAGCAAGGAGAGAGCTGAAAGCGGAGCTCTTGCTGGGAGTAGTGTCCGCGTACTGATTTTCGTCGATAAGAAAAGCAGGAACGAGCATACATATTACAGCAACAGCCGCAAGTATTGCTATAGTTATGCGGTAGCTACCAGCATAGCCCATGCTTTCAAGGAACATGCCTGCAATATTTGGTACGAGGTATGCCACGGCAGTACCGAAGAAATAGGTCACAGATATGAATGTGGAAAGATTTATGCGTGCGTTCTGAGTACTGCCAAGCTCGGGTATAAGAGCGTTATAGGGCGTGCAGTAGCAGGTCATGCAGAAGTAGAACATCATTGCGAAGATGAACAGCGTTACTGCGTTTCCGAAGCTTCCTGCTTCAAATGGAGAGATGAACATGAGAACTGTGACTGCGCCAAAGGGGATAGCCGCAAAGCGCATGAATGGGATACGTCTGCCCCATTTGTGCTTTAGAGAGTCGGACTTTCCTGCAACGAGGGGGTCTGTCACAGCGTCGAAGATACGTCCGAAAGCTGTGATGATACCGATAGCGGTGAGACCTATGAAGGTGCCCTTTGGTATGAACTGTAGCTGTCCCTTGGCGAGCTCCTCCTGACTGGGCTGATAGAAGAATACCAGCCAGTTTGAGATTATGCCCGACAGCAGCGACCAGCCCAGCTGACCGATTGCAAATATCCATAGTATCTTATTTGTCGCAACTTTTTTGTTCTCCATGGAGTTCACTCCTTTCTAAGGAAGAAAACGGCTGCCTCTATGATAGTGCTGAGCTCGTCCACGGCATGAGAAAAATCGTCACCCGGGAGAAGCTCACCCTGAATGAGCTTTTTGCTGAGCTCCATAAGCGTATGTGCGTAGGAAAGATAAAAAAGACGAACATTGGGTATCTCGCGGACAGTGCCGTCAGCGACTCCTGTCATATAGGATTTTTCAAAGACAGGGTAGAAGTTTATTATTGATTTCTCGTAGTTTTTCAGCTCATGCTTGGGGATATTTTCGGATATGAGCATGAGGTCGAATTCCGAGAGAAGCTTCATGAACCCCGGGTGTGCCTCGTAGAGAACGGTGAACATTCTCATCAGGTCGCTGACCTGCTTTATGCCGCTCTGAGCAAGAAATACATCGGACTCAAAAATGCCGCTGAACATCTTGTTGAGCTCATTCCACATATAGGTCATAGCAGCGATGGTTATGCCGTTTTTTGTGCCGAAATAGCGATAAAGAGTAGCTACGCCGATGCCGCTTTCTTCAGCGATATCAGTCATTTTTACAGACTCGATGCCGTTTTTGAGGAAGAGCTGAGCGCTGACTTCAACGGCCTTGTCGAATCGTTGATTTTTCAAATTATCCTGCGAAAATGCGTTTTCCACTTGACAAACCTCCTTTTTTGTGATAGACTATATATCAGATGATAGACTGTCTATCATTGTTAAAATAATTGTATCATATTTTACGCGTTTTGTCAAGACCTTGGAGGTATTTTTATGGACAGATCTAAATTTATCTTTGGCAATGAAATATCCCGAAAAGCCTATAAAAAGGCAGTTAAGACAAAAGCAAAATTCATTGATAAATACGGCGACGATTCCGACGCTGTATACCACCTTGCCGACGTTGAAGCACCTGCGGTGGGAAAGTCCCTCGGAGTACGTCAGATCGTAATAGGTAAGGAAAGCACCTGCAAATTTGATGACAAGAGCCTTGTCATAGGCAATATACGTATGGGCTTCGGACATTACAGGATATCCATGGCAATAGCCTCGGCAGCTCATGCCATGGGCTATACGCCCTATTGGTTCGACCTGCACTCCTTCAAGGAAGCTACCTGCGGCAAGGTCATTGCAGAGCAGAATGAGCTGTATTCACTGGGCTCCAGACTATCACAGCGCTTTGCGCTTTTCAACAAGCTTGTGTGGGAGCCTCTTAACAGCGAGGGCTTCCGCAAGCTTACCTATAACAGCTCCGACCAGAAGACTGCGGAACTTATGACGGCAGTATTCAGTGAACTGCCAAAGGATATACCCTATGTGGCAACTCATGTATGGCCCTCACAGGCTGCGGTACACGCAGGACTTACCCATGTGGTGAACGCGATCCCCGACAACTGGCCAATGGGACTTCATCTGTCCGAGGGAGCTGTCCATACAGTACAGACTCCGTCCTCATATCTCGGCTACAGAGCTCTTCGCGGCATGGACAGGAAGCGTCAGCTGAAGCCTATGCCCAAGGACGTCATTGTCTATACAGGACATTACATCGACCATGAGCTTGTAAGCAATATCGAAGCAGACTGTCAGAAGCGCATAGACAGAGTCAATGACAAAAAGCCTGTTCGCTGGCTCATGTCCGTAGGCGGAGCAGGTGCCCAGAAGGAGATATTCATCGCTGTTATACGCAAGCTTATGCCTGCTATCAGGGCGAAAAAGGCTGTGCTTTTCATAAATGTGGGAGACCATGCAAAGGTGTGGCATGAGCTTGTAAAAGCAGTGCCACAGATAAAGCCTTTGATGCATGAGCATTTCGACGATTTTGATGAGACAACAAGCTTCTGCGAAAAAGCCTGCGGCGGCGAGGTCAGCGGCATACACGCATTCTGCCATTCGGATATTTTTGCAGCAGTTTACTCCACGAATCTGCTTATGAGGTGCAGCGACGTGCTCATAACAAAGCCCAGCGAACTGGCGTTTTACCCCATACCCAAGCTTATGATAAAACGTGTGGGCGGCCATGAAGCGTGGGGCGCTATCCGCTCTGCGGAGGTAGGCGACGGTACCTATGAGTGCTCGACAGCTGCCGAGACCGCTGCCATGATAGATATGATACAGCACGGCAGGGATATCATCGTGAAGATGTGCGGACACATCGTCACAGCCAAGAAAGCAGGCGTTTATGACGGCGCATACCGTGCTGTTGAGCTTGCTGTGGGCAAGAAATAAAAGATTGCAAAACGCGCTCCTGTACTTTTTAGTATGGGGCGCGGTTTTTATTTTGATATCATTGTATTATGTGCACAAAATGGTATGATCAACAATGTTTAAAACGCTGAATTTTACTCTTGACCTGCGGAATGTCCACCTGATATGTAAATAGTAGGTTGTCTTATTACATTGGGTAAAGTATAATATGATTGGGAAAATTTGAAATTTTCAAAGGAGTGATACTAATGAAACATTCAAATGTTTTCGGGAAAGTGCTTTCTGCTGTTACAGCGTCAGCAATGCTGTTAGTAGGCAATACAGCATTCCCCGAAATAGGCATGTTATCGGCTAAGGCAGCCGATGCACAGGACAGAGGCAACATAGGCGGCTACGATTATGAGATGTGGAACCAGAACGGTCAGGGACAGGTCTCTATGAAACCAAGCGCAGGTTCCTTTACCTGTTCATGGAGCAACATCGAGAATTTCCTTGCGCGCATGGGTAAGAACTACGACAGCAAGAAGCTCAACTACAAGGACATAGGCAGCAACATCGTCCTTACCTACGATGTTGAGTATTCGCCGAGAGGAAATTCCTATATGTGCGTTTACGGTTGGACAAGAAAGCCTCTCATGGAGTACTACATCGTTGAGGGCTGGGGCAGCTGGCGTCCCGGCGCTGACGGCGAGAAAAAGGGCACGGTCACTCTCGACGGCAATACCTATGATATTGCCAAGACAATGCGCTACAATCAGCCTTCACTTGACGGTACGCAGACATTCCCTCAGTACTGGAGCGTCCGTCAGACAAGCGGTTCAAGGGACAATGTTCAGAACAACATGAAGGGTACTATACATGTTGGCAAGCACTTCGACGCATGGTCAAAGGCTGGTCTTGACATGTCGGGTACTCTCTATGAGGTATCCCTTAATATTGAGGGCTACAGGTCAAACGGCTCTGCAAATGTCAAGAGCGTAAGAGTTTACGAAAACTACGAGGACGACGGAACAAATCCCGATCCCGGTACAGATCAGCCAAATACGGTCACAGAGCCCGACGAGAACGGCTACTACTTCAATGATACCTTTGACAGTACTGTGGGCGACTGGACAGGCAGAGGCGCTGCTTCTGTTGACGTTTCAACATCTGAGAAGTTTGCAGGCGCAGGCTCACTGAGCGTTTCTGGCAGAACTGCCAACTGGAACGGCGCTGTAAAGACACTTAGCACATCTACATTCAAGCCGGGCGAGACCTACAGCTTTGCTGTAAACGCTATGTACAAGAGCGGTGGTTCTGAGGAGAAGTTCAAGCTGACTCTCCAGTATAACGACGGTTCGGGCGCACAGTACGACGAGATAGCTTCTGCAACCACAACAGCAGGCGACTGGGTACAGCTCGCTAATCCAAGCTATACTATCCCCGCAGGCGCAACCGATCTCCAGATGTACGTTGAGACAGTTGACACCGACATCGACTTCTATATCGATGAGGCTATCGGAGCTAAGTCGGGTACAGAGATCAAGGGCGCAGACGGTCCCAAGACAGTTATTCTCGGCGATGCAAACTTCGACGGCGCTATCGATTCATTCGACCTTGTAACAGTCAGAAATGAGCTCATTGCAGGCACCGCAGCAGGCTCAGACTTAAAGGCTGCCGATGTTGATCAGAACGGCAAGCTTGAAACAGCAGATCTGGTTCTTATCCAGTCATTTGTTATCGGCAAGATAAGTGAATGGCCCGAGCCGCCAGAGCCCGAGAAGCCCGATTACGACACCTCCAAGTGGGATAACTACAAGGAGACAGCTTCGGCTCAGTACATCGACTTCTACAAGAGCTCCATAAAGCATATGGGCAACACTTACAGACTCACACAGAAGCTGGCAGCAGCTGAAAGCGGTCAGCCTCTCACAATAGCATACCTCGGCGGTTCTATCACCGAGGGCAAGAACTATACAACACCTTTCTCCAACTACCTCAAGACCACATTTGCAAAGGGCAGCTTCAAGGAAGTTAACGCAGGTCTTTCGGGTACATCTTCCGTTGTGGGACTTGTCCGCAGCGAAAAGGACATCGTATCCCAGAATCCTGACATCATATTCCTCGAATTCTCCGTAAACGACCATGAGGATATCATGTACAAGAAGTGCTTCGAGAGCTGTATCAAGAAGTTCCTTGATATGCCTAACGAGCCTGCCGTTGGTATCGTTATCACACGTTCAAAGGGCGGCTTCTCAAGTCAGGCACAGATGTATCCTATCGGTAAGAACTTCGATATCCCTGTAATCAGCATGGACGACGCTCTTACAAAGGCGTTCAACAGCAAATTCCTCCAGGCAAGCGACTACTACACAGACGAGTACCACCCACATCAGAAGGGCGGACAGCTTGTAGCAGACTGTATGGCTTACTATGTTCGTCAGGCATTAAAGAGCGAGAACCAGTCCGCAGGCTACACACAGCCTACAAAGTACGTTTACGGGGCAGAGTACGCTTCATGCGTAAATGTTGATCCGAAGACACTCACAAACTTCAATGCGGGTTCATGGAAGGCAGGAACAGGCTATAACTCACTGCCTTACTCATACACTCTCAACGGCGGCAGCCCGATGAAGTTCAAGACAGAGGGTAAGGGTCTTATCATTGTATTCAAGGCTAACAGCTCAGGCATGGGCAGCATCAATGTTACTGTAAACGGCAAGACCACAAAGGTAAACGGTAACAAGCAGTACACATGGGGCGGTCCCGATGCAGAGCTGGGCTACTATCAGGAGACCTCGGGCGAGCTTGATGTTTCCATAAGCGGAAGCGGAAGCTTCACTATCTGGGGCATCGGTCTCGTAAAGTAAAACTTAGCATTAAAAGCTCCGTCGTTATGGCGGAGCTTTTTTGTGCCATAAGATATGAAAAAGCACAAAAAAACTATTGATTTTTAGGAGAAAATAGTATAAAATTAGAGTGATTAGAAGGGACTGGCGTCCTCGACAGCCCGTCTTTTGATATGATATTATAAAAGGAGTACCGCAAATGGCTTCATCAAAGGATTATCTTGAATTTGTACTGGAACAGCTCTCGGCGCTCAGCGACATAACCTACAGAGCAATGATGGGAGAGTACATCATCTACTATCAGGGCAGAGTAATAGGCGGAATTTATGATGACAGGTTCCTTGTAAAAAATACAGCGAATGCAAGGAAGCTCATGCCCGATGTATCGTTTGAAATACCATATGAAGGCGCAAAGGAGATGCTCCTTGTTGAGGACATCGAGAACAAGGAGTTTTTACGGGAATTATTTGAGGCTATGGTGGTTGAACTGCCATTGCCTAAGAAAAAGCATAAATAGAGGAGGTTTTGGGAATGAAGGTACTGAAAAGGCTGCTTGCCGCCGCAGGAGCGGCTGCACTGGCTATGACGGCTTGTCCCGTTACTGCGCAGGCGGCAGTGACGGCTGACTTCGCCGACGAGTACGGCGAGGTCATAAGCGGAGCTGATTATACTATCATGGTTCGTCTCAGCGGCAAGTACATAACCGCAGCAAGTGACGGAAACGTCCACCAGTGGGAAAAGCTTGGGGACAGCTCGCAGGTATGGCGTATCGAGAGTGCAGGGGAAGGAAAATGCTGTATACTTTCGGGCAAAGACAGAAGCCTTGCTCTGACTGTTGAGAACGGCGACTCCACCGACGGCAATAATATCTATCTCTCGGAATACAAGGACACGGCGGCTCAGCATTTCATACTTCACCGTACTGACGACGCATATTATATCACGGCTGAGTGCTCGGGCAATGCGGCTCTTGACGTGTACGACATAAGCTACGAAAACGGCGCCAATATCGACCAGTGGGACTACTGGAAGGGCGAGGGTCAGAAGTTCTATATCCGCCCCGTAGACGGCGACTTCAAATTCGTCCGCGGCGACCTTAACTTTGACGGTACCGTTGACAGCTTCGACCGAATCATCATGCAGCGCGGAGTTATCAGCAGCTTTGACGATACCATGGCTTCGATCGCTGATATGAACGGCGACGGAGCTGTAAATACTGCGGACTTGGTTCTGCTCACAAGCTATATCCTCGGCAGAGATGCTGATATACAGACCTACAGCACTATTTCCACCGAGAAGCCTGATGTGGCTTATCTCTTCGCATACTTCCTCGGCAATTCGCCTGAGCAGGAGCGACTTTCCTATGCAGTCAGCACCGACGGCTACAACTTCAAAGCGCTCAACGGCGGCGGAGCTGTGTGGAAGTCAAGTGTGGGAACTGAGTGCCTCCGCGACCCCTATATCTTCAAGGGCGAGGACGGATTCTACTATATGCTTGCTACGGATATGAAGTCTTCACTGGGCTGGAACAGCAACCGCAATCTCCTCAGCGCAAAGTCCACCGACCTTGTGCACTGGTTCGACGAGACAAGTATTGAGATAGCCAACAAGTACCCCCTCATGCAGGGAGCTGACCGTGCGTGGGCTCCTCAGGCTATATACGATCCCGAAAAGGCTTCCTACATGATATACTTTGCGGCGAGAGTTCCCGGGCGTGACGACAGGACTATCATGTATTACGCCTACAGCAAGGACATGAAGAAACTGGATACCCAGCCTCAGCTTCTTTTTGCCCCCAAGAACGGTGACGACGCTATCGACTCCGATATAATCAACGTGGGCGGCAAGTACTATATGTACTACAAGAACGAGACCAACAAGCGTATCTACCTTGCAATAGCTGACCACGCAAGCGGTCCTTATACCGAGATAAAGCAGGTCTCCGAGGGTGATATCGGTGTTGAGGGACCCAATATCTACAATCTTATCGGAACTGACAAGTGGCTGATGATGTCTGACGCATACGGCAACGGCTACTACGTAATGCAGGAGACCACAGACCTGACCAACTTCAAGACTGTCAGCAGAAACAGCTACAGCTTCAACTTCACTCCACGTCACGGATATGTTATCCCTATCAACGGCGACCAGTACAACGCTCTCATAAGCGCATATCCTTCGGCAGGGCTTACTCCAATAAATACACGAGTGAAAGCTCCCGTTGTGAATGTGGCTTTAGGCGGCACCGCTGATATGCCGAGGACGGTCACTGCCGAGTATACAGGCGGCGGAGTATGCGAAATGAGCGTTGACTGGAGCAGCTCCGACCTTGCGAAAATAGATACCTCCAAGGCAGGCATTTACACTGTCAGCGGTACAGTAAAGTCCAGTGCGGAGCTTTATGCCGACCCTTTTATAAAAGAAAGAGCCGACCCCTATGTGGTGGACGGCGGTGACGGATATTACTATTTTACAGCGTCTTATCCTGCCTACGGCAGCGTGGACAAGGGCTATGACCGCATAATCCTGCGCAGGAGCAATACCGTAGGCGGACTTGCTTCCGCTGAGGAAAAGACCATATGGAAGGCTCATACAAGCGGCATACTTGCAAAGCATATCTGGGCTCCCGAAATGCATTATATAGGCGGTTCGTGGTATATTTTCTTTGCTGCGGGAGCAAGCAGCGATATCTGGGCGATACGTCCCTACGTTCTGAAATGCGACGGCGACCCGTATACGGGAAACTGGACGGAGTGCGGACAGATGCAGGCAAGTGCAGGGGACAGCTCGTCATTTGCAAACTTTTCCCTTGATATGACCTATTTCGAGAACAACGGCAAGCACTATGTCATATGGGCGGAGATAAAGGGCGATTCCTCACTGTTCATGGCGGAGATAAACCCGTCGCAGCCGTGGAAGCTGACCTCAAAGCCCATACTTCTTACCAAGCCCGAATACAAGTGGGAGCTTGTGAACAACCGCGTCAACGAGGGTGCGGCAGTTCTCAAGACCGGCAAAAAGGTCTATGTATTTTTCTCGGCTTCGGGAACAGGCTCGGAGTATTGTGTGGGCAGACTTGAAGCTGATATAAACTCTGACCTTATGGATACAAAGAGCTGGAAAAAGCTGACAGAGCCTGTGCTTTCAACAGCTGATGTAAAGGGTAAATCAGGACCCGGACATAACAGCTTTGTTAGGGACGAAATGGGAAATCTTCTAATAGTGTATCATGCCCGTCCCGACAGCCATGCGTCACAGGAATGCGGCACATATAACAAAGACCCGCTTTACGACCCGTGCAGACATGCCCGTATAAAGCGAGTAGTATTTGACGGAAACGGTGATCCTGTCATCAATCTCAGTGACGAAGCAGAGCTTTCTGCGGCAAATAAACAAGTAACAGCTACAGTTGTGGTGAACTGAATCGCTGTAGGGGCGGATATTATCCGCTCGAAATATAGGGGACGTCGTCCACGACGTCCCGCAAATAACCTAAAAACAAAAAGCCCTTTCGATATTTTATCGAAAGGGCGAAATTTTTTTATTCAGCCAGAAGCTTTTCAGCAGCTGCTATCTTTACGCAGATAACGAAGAGGTCCATAGCCTTGCTGAGATCCTCGATCGGAGGATATGTAGGAGCAAGTCTGATGTTCTTGTCCTCGGGGTCAACGCCGTAAGGGAATGTAGCACCTGCGCCCGTGAGAGTTACGCCTGCCTCGCTGCAAAGTGAAACTATTCTCTTTGCACAGCCCTGCGGAGCGTTGAACGAGATAAAGTAGCCGCCCTGAGGATCAGTCCACTGACCGATACCGAGAGGAGCAAGCTCCTTTGCAAGCTTATCACATACAAGTCTGAACTTCGGAGCGATAATAGCCTTGTGCTTTTTCATGTGCTCCAGCATATTCTCAAAAGTGCCGAAGAACTTTACGTGGCGGAGCTGGTTCATCTTATCGTAGCTGATAATGCTTATGCCCAGGTACTTCTTGAGCTCGTCGATGTTTGCTTTGCTTGCACCCATAACGGCAATGCCTGCACCCGGGAATGTTACCTTGGAAGTAGAACCGAATATGTAAACGATGTCCTCGTTGCCGACTTTCTTGGCTTCGTCGAGGATATTGAGAATGCATTTTGGTGAGTCGGTGAGATGATGTATGCAGTATGCGTTGTCCCAGAAAATACGGAAGTCCTTTGCGGCAGGCTTTAAAGCTGCGAAGCGCTTTACAGTCTCATCGCTGTAAACGATACCGTCGGGGTTGGAGTACTGTGGAACGCACCATATACCCTTGATGGACTCGTCGTTCTTTACCAGCTCCTCTATCATATCCATATCAGGACCTGTAGGAGTCATGGGGATATTTATCATTTCAACACCGAAGAATTCAGTTACCTTGAAGTGTCTGTCGTAGCCGGGGACAGGGCAGAGGAACTTGATCCTGCCGCATTCCGACCATGGCTTGCTTCCGAGAATGCCCTTGTTGAAAGCGCACTGAACAGAGAAGAACATAGCGTTGAGGCTTGAATTACCGAAGATGATGATCTCGTCGGTGTTTACACCGATCATATCGGAAAAGAGTTTTTTTGCTTCCGGGATACCATCGGGCACTCCGTAATTGCGGACATCATTTCCGCATTCGCTCATAAAGTTACCATCGTCGAAAGCCTTGAGCATATCAAGACTGAGTTCGAGCTGTTCGCTGCAGGGGTTTCCTCTTGCCATATTGAGGCAGAGTCCCTGACCCTTGAAGTCGTTGTACAGCTTTTCATTTTCGCTTTTGAACGAAGCAAGCTCTTCTTTAGTCATCTGGGATAAAATCATTATCGGTATCTCACCTTTCAAATATTAATATGCGCAGTAAAATGCACAAAATCTCCACATAACAGTATATCACAGCGTCCCTGCATTTGCAAGTGTCAATATAACAAATTATACTGAGAGAAAGCTGTTTTTTTTTGGCACTTTCGGCATTATTCGCCTATATATAGCGGTATTCTCTTTTGGAATAGCATTTTGCACTAAAAATGTGATGTGAATTTTAAATGAAAATATAATGAAAACTATTGACTTTTATAGGCAGTTTATATATAATATAAGTATACAGATAATTAACAGGGGATGGGCATTAATTGTTTCAATAGGAGGTATCTGTATGAAAAGATTAATCTCATCGACAATTTCATTTCTGACAGCTATAGCATTGACCATGTGTGCAGGAACAGCAGGTGTGGTATATGCCGTTGATGATTCGGGCGACAGTCTTGGCATGGAGATCACTTTAGGAGACGTGGATTTCGGTTCTCTTGATCTCCCTGCTTCTCCAAAGGCTCAGTCCAACTTCGGCAGCGGCTCTTATAACTACGGCGACCAGCTTGACGCCAATAATCTGGCAGTATATAACGAGTTCATAAAGCTTGCTTCACCTTCTGTCACGCCAATAACCATAAAGCTTCCCGAGACTGTTACCATTAAGGTATCCGCGCTTCCAACATCTCCGAAGTTCACTGACGATGATCAGGAGACGTATCAGCTTGCTATATTCGGTGCCTGCAAGCCCGGAATCGACGCAGCCCTTTTTGACTGTCCCGAGATATACTGGATAGAACCGTCAGGCATAAATATCGCCCTTGGCGATGATACGGGAGTGACCTCCAATATCTTTGCGGGAGGCTATACTCTGAAAATAAGATCGCTGATAATTACTCCTGCTTATCTTGAGGGCTTCAGTTCGCTTAATGAGGCGAAAAGCTACGGTGAGCTGCTGGAGGAGGGACTGGATAAGGTCTCCACCAAGGGCAGCAGCAGGTACGAGCAGTTAAAGAGCATACATGATTATATAGCTAAATTTACATATTACGACCTTGATGCAAGGTTCAGCAGCTCGGCACTTGGAGCAGTTGTAGAGCCGGGAGTAGTCTGTGAGGGCTATGCCGAGGCGTTCAAGCTCATGTGCGACAGACTTGATATCCCATGCGTATGTGTTTTCGGAAATCTTATCGAGGAAGAAAATACAGGTCATATGTGGAACTACGTTCAGATGGAGGACGGCATATGGTACGCAATGGACGTAACATGGGACGACCTTGACGGCAGCAGCGGCAAGGAGGTAAAGTACCAGTATTTCCTGAAAGGCTCAGACAGCTTCTCGGAAAATCATACTCCCGTGGAAGATTATAATATCACACATTTTGATTACCCCGAGATATCAAAGAGCGATTATGTCCTGACTACAGGACCGAAGCAGACGACCACCACAACTACCACTACCACGACTACGACAACTACAACTAAGAAACCAACAACAACAACAACAACTACTACCACAACAACAACTACCACCACCAAAAAGCCTGCTACTACAACGACTACCAAGATGACCACAACTACCAATAAGCCGACTACAACTACGACCAAAGCAATTACTACTGTTACCACTACGACTTCTAAACCTAAAACAACAACAACAACAACGACTAAGCCTGTTACCACAACTACAACGTCCGTAACAACTACGACCAAGCCTGTTACGACAACAACGGCAACAACGACGACCACAGCACCGCCAAAGCCTCTTGTGGGCGACCTTAACCATGACGGTGAGGTGAATATTGCGGATCTTGTTTACTGTCAGGCAACAGTCCTCGGAAAGATACGTCCCGAGTATTCATGCGACGCAAACGGCGACGGTCATACCGATGCCTTTGACATCGTATTTATGCGAAAACTACTGGTATAGCGCAGTAAAGCATTATATCGTTCATCTCCTTTCAGTTCAAATCGGAAAAAGGCTCTATAGATCATTATCAGAGCCTTTTTCCCTGTGTATACTAAAGGGCTTTACAGAAACGGAGCAAGGCTATTATGAAAAATGATTTCCGGAAACCAAAGGATAATCTTATAATACTGAGAGCCCTTGCGGCTTGGTGGATGCTGAGTTTTTCCATTATTTTCTCTGCCACAACGGTGATCGATCTCATATCATCATCATGGAAGGGTACAGGCATCGGAAAGGCAATGATGTTCCGCGCGATATTCTCGGCGCTGTCAGCAGTACCGCTGGCGTTTATCCTGTACTTCCTTGTGATACCCCGCGTCAATAAGCAGTTCCGAATATTCAGGAGAATAGTGTCGAAAATATCCGACGAGGGCTACTCAGATGCGGTCATAAAGGAAATGGAAGCCCAGCTGCAGTTCTGTATGACTATGCCTGCGAGCTACGCCACATACAGGAATCAGTACGCTATGTTTCTTACCGAGGCTTATATGTCTCTCCACGATTATGATATGGCTGAGGAAAAGCTTGGCTGTGTGGATTATGAGTTCATGAAGAGCGAGCTCCGCGGCACAAATACCATATCTCTGCAAAGGAATATCCTGCTTATCCATGTGCTGAGAGTTCAGCTTGCCGCCGAAAGAGGCGATATAAAGCTGACCGAGGAGCGTGTAGCCAGCGGCGAAAAGGTGTTCGCACTGTACCGTGATAAGAGCGAGATGATGAATTATCTTATAGATACGGCTTATTTTGAGTCACTTCTCGTCCACGAGCAGTACGAAAACGCTGATAAGCTCCTTGAAAAATACAAGGATAACGAGGAGATAAGATTCGGCTATCTGCTGGACAAAGGACGCTGCCTTATGAGAATGGGCAGAACGGAGCAGGCTGAGGAATACTTCAACGAAGCCTATTCAATGGCTACAAATGACTGGCGCAGACGCACCATCGACCTTGAAAGAAACAATCCCATATCTTCAAAATCAAGAAAAAGCACTCACCGATAATGAGAGGAGTTCTCATATCAGTGGGTGCTTTTTGAAATCACGGCTGGTCTCGAATGAATCGTACTCAGCCTTTGATATTTCTGTACATTCTGCCGCAAGCCTGTCTGCTTCGGCAGATTTTTTATATATTACGGGAAATTTCGCCACTTCGCCCGACTGGAAATTCAGTGTGGGATTGAGCTGTCCGAAGATATAGGCGAACACCTTTGAGTTGAGCAGTGCGCATATGAAGTGCTTTTTATCTCCCAGATCGAATATGCAGCAGCCGCCGTTGTCAAAGATATAGCCGTTCCCGAACTGTCTTATGCTGAATTTGCCGCTTGTAAGTGTAGACCATGTAAGACCTGCCTTCGTGAAATATCGGTAGTTCGCCACAACAGCGGTTGGGATAGCTCTTATTTCTGCGCCGTCGTCGAACCAGTCGATGACATAGTCATTGAATCCGTACCATTTTCTGTAGCCGCCGCCTTTGTTATATGGAAACCAGCGCCTTTGTAGGGTATCCTCTCTGTCAATGCAGGTGCTGTCAAGGTTGAGCTTATTCCTGTCAACCTCAAACCAGAGCCGCAGGAATCTGTCGTTATCTGAGGTGGAATTGCCCTTTCTCGGAGCAGCTATGCTTCCAAGGGGCGGATAAGCCGAGAAGAGCTTCCGCACATTGTCACTGAGCCAGTAGGCAGCAGGTGCATTCGGCAGCTTGCTGAAATCATCTGCATCAGCCCTGAATACATAGCTGCAATCAGGAGATGCAATGGCTTCAAGGAGCTTTTCTCTCTGGACTTCCAGTCCGCCGCGGAATTCTGTAAGGCGGAAATAGACGCCCTTACTGCTTGTTTTTCGATTGAGCATGGTAAAGGCGCAGACAGGCACAGTGGCTTCTTCAAAAGCGGAGTACTCAAACTGAACAAGGCTTTCGATGGTACGCTCTGTAAACATCATTCGGCGGAGCTTTTCATAGCTCTGAATGAACATCCAGACATAAGGCGTGAGAAAGCCGAGGAAGCCATCAGGCTCAGCAAGCTCCGTGCAGCGCTGTATAAATGCTGAGAACAGGTCAGCGCGGCTGTCGGGGTAGTTCTCCTTTATGAAGCGGAGCAGCTGTGAGCTCATGTTTCCGCAGCTGAGATACGGCGGATTAGTCACTACAACGCTGTATTTTCTTGTGAGAAGCTCATAGACCTTTGCGGCTCTTGAATTTTCAGACATGGGCGGTACAGTCGGTCTTAAAAGGCTGCCGAAAAGCGCCGAGCCTGCGAATTGACGAGAGAAGTCATTATCACCGCCGAGATCTTCCGTATCATATAGATTAAGCGTGATACCACAGTTCAGTATCTCTGGAGCATAGTGAGCAGCTCTCATTATAAGCGCAAAATGGGACATTCTGCGCATACGGCTGTCGATATCGAGTCCGAATATGTTTCGTGAAAGGCAGAGCTTGACAGCTTCAAGGCGGTCATAGCCCATTGAAGTATACAGTTCCATGAACAGGTCAAGGGCTGCTGTAAGGATATTTCCGCTGCCCATGCAGGGGTCGAGAAATGTGATATCCTCGGGAGAGCAGGGACTATGCGTATACTCATGCGCTATATGATATGTGAGCTGCGACGTATCAAAACTGCAGCGTTCTGCAAAAGCATTACCAAGGGTATTTTCCGTCATATAGCGAACTATCCAGTCAGGAGTGAATATCTGGGTGGCGGCTGAGATATTTTCAGCGCCTACCTTTACGCTGCGCTTCAGACCGCTGAGAGCAGCTTCCTTTGCGTCGCTGTTGAAGTACTGATACAGCTGACCGATGAGCTGGACGTTGTTTTCCCATGCACTGTCGGGGATATCGCTGAGTATATTGCAGACCTTTTCCGCAGCAGATATTAGGGGACTATCTTTTGGGAGCCTGCTGAACGGCCCGGGGAGAGTATCGACCTCTGCGGGCAGCCTGTTGGCGGAGATATACCGCATTGCAGCTCCGCGGAAAAAGGCTTCAAATCGAAGTTCATCTGTATCTGTTCTGTTTTTGCCGCAGGATAATTCTTCCTTTACAGCTTCGATAATGCTTTTAAGCGATGATCTTTTCACGGTATCCCTCCCTTTAACAAATAACATTATAACACATAGCAGCTTTTCTTTCAAGGGAAAAGAGCAGTAATGCAGAGCAGCTGCCTTGTGAATTTGGCTATATTTTTTGTAAACCATTGACAATTTACTTGCGCTGTGTTATAATATTTTTGTATTCAATAACTCTGATTTAAAATAATTGCGTAAAAAAGACATGTTTCAAGCAAGAAATCGGTTTTTATTTATATATTTTCAGAGCAGCTTAATGATATTACTATTTCAATTTTTTCACAACAGGGGGACTATATATGAAAAAGGTAATGAAATGGTTGTCCAGCGGTCTCGGATTTGAGAAGCAAAGCAAATACGTAAATGAGTATTTTTTCAGAGCCAATATGCGTGCCAGCATATATATGTCCGTTGTTGTAATAGTCCTTGAGATATGGATGATAATCCGACTTACCAATACTATCATCACCAATCATCTTCAAGACAACTTCATGCACTATTTCGAGAAGTATTACATAAATTACATAATCCTGCTTGTTTCGGGTATCATGATGCTGGTGTTCTCCCTGCGGTATATCAGGGGAAAGACCAATAATCACGGCGTCGGGCAGTGCATAAAATGGATATTCACCTTTGTATGTATCTATTTCGGAATCAAGATATCCATGAACGACTACGCAAAGGGCGAGCAGATACTTACATTCCTGACCATGGAGCTCTTCTCAATGTGTCTCCTTACGTGGAAGCCCTTGGCTGCGTTCATAATCTCAGGCGGCTCGTACCTGTATTTCTTCATTCGCATAAACGATATGGTAGCAGTTAATACAGGAGAAGTAGGTACTACTCTTGCAACGCAGATAAACTTTTTTACCATGTGGATCTCGACCATGATGGTATGTGTTGCAAACTATAACAACACACGTCTGCAAGCCCTGAAGGACGAGAATCTTGAACAGATAAACGCATATCTTTCTAAAATCTCCGTTGAGGACGAGCTGACAGGTATCCACAACATGGTATATTTCCGCTCTGAGGCCGAAAAGGTACTGCACTATGTAATAACCGACAAGGAAAATATCCTTTTCCTGTTCTTTGATATTGAAAACTTCAAGTCCTATAACGAAAAGTACGGCTTTCAGGCGGGAAATGAGCTTCTTATCAAGATAGCCCATATGATAGAGGAAGCTTTTACGGGTTCGCTTGTATCCCGTTTTTCAGATGACCACTTCGTAGTCCTCACCAGTGTTGAGGGCGCCCAGAACAAGGTGGGACAGCTTTCGGGGGAGATAAAGAAGCTCCAGAAAGAGGTACACCTTGAACTCAAATGCGGTGCATACAAGCCTGCCGACGATAAGGCTGACATCAGTCAGGCGTGCGACAGAGCAAGATTTGCCTGCAACAGCATAAAGAAGCATTATGACCGTACTCTGCGCTATTATGACAAGTCCCTTGAAGACAAGTTCCAGCTGAAGCAGTACATCGTCAATAATATTGATACAGCTATCGAAAACGGCTATATCAAGGTATTCTACCAGCCTGTTGTAAATACTGAGGACAGCTCTATATGCGGTCTTGAAGCCCTTGCAAGGTGGCAGGATCCCAATTACGGACTGCTTCCTCCCGGAGCATTCATCGAGATACTTGAAGAGTACCGCCAGATATACAAGCTTGATCTTTGCATGGTGGAATCCGTTTGCAGAGATTATCGGGAGTCCGTTGAGAGCGGAGAGCCTTTCGTACCTGTTTCACTTAACTTCTCACGGCTGGATTTCGAGCTTTGCGATATTGTGGGAAGCCTTTGCGAGATAGTTGAGAAGTATAATGTTCCCAAGGAGTTTATCGACATTGAGATAACCGAGAGCGCTCTTACCGATCAGCAGGATTTCCTGCCCAATGCCATCAAGAGCCTCCGCAGCTTCGGCTACAAGGTGTGGCTGGACGACTTCGGAAGCGGCTATTCTTCGCTGAATGTATTGAAGGATTACCACTTTGATGTTCTCAAGATAGATATGAAGTTCCTCACAGGCTTTGACAGCAACGAGAAGACCAGACCTATCCTTGAAAACATCGTTGATCTTACAAAGCAGCTTAAAATGGTCTCACTTACAGAGGGCGTAGAGACCAAGGAGCAGTTCGATTTCCTTTCGCATATCGGCTGCAACCGTGCACAGGGCTATCTGTTCAGCAAGCCTGTGCCCATTGAAAAGCTCAGGGAGAAAATAGCAGCAGGAGAGCTGCGTGTTTCAAAGGAATATATGCATTAATATCAGCGGCGCTTTCGTTCAACGGGAGCGCCCTATCTGTAAGGGGGAATAATATGCTGAAAAGAATCATATCACCGATATTGACAGCAGCTCTGCTCGTAACGGCTGTTCCCTTTGCGGAGCCTGTACGTGCTGAGGAGGAGCTGAAAGACAGCGGTATAAACTACACAGAGGCCGTTGAGACAATTCAGAATCCCGGAGCAGGTTATACCAACACGGTATGGGCTGTCTGCAAGCCGAATGATACAAAGGTATACAGTCCCACAGGCAGCCTTGTGCTGTTTTTCATCGATATCGGAGCCTTTTCATCGGGGGCAAACGGTACAACTGATGCGGAGGGCAATTATACAGAGGGCGTCGATTACGACCTTGACGAGACTTTTTTCAACGCATGGAGACAGACTCTTGACAACTGCCGCAAAAACGGCTGTATGGTGGGACTTCGTTTCAGATATGACGCAAATGGTAAGGAGAACCCCGAGCCTGCCACATTTGACAAGGTACTGGAGCACATACAGCAGATCAAGGCCAGCAAAATAATAACCGATAACAAAGACATTATCGCATTTGTGGAAACAGGCTTCGTTGGCAAATGGGGCGAACAGCACGGCGGCAAATATACCACAGTGGACTACAAGGCGAAGCTTCTGGAAGCAATGTATCAGGCAATCCCCGAATCCATACCCATAACAGTGCGTACTCCCGATACCTTTGCCAAGTTTGTCGGCATTGACCGCTCCGAGCTTGACAAGCCCGAGTACTATTACAGGATAGTGACCTCTGAGCCGACAGAAGAGGACATCAATGAGGGACCATATCTTCCAAAGTTCAGCCGTGTCGGTCTGTACAACGACGGCTATATGGGAAGCGATTCCGACCTCGGCACATATGAGGACAGAGAGATCGAGACCAACTGGCTGAATCACTTTACGGAGAATACTTACTTCGGCGGAGAGTTCTCAGGGGACATCAAATACGCCAAGCAATTTGACACCTACCTTCCCGAGAACGCCATTCCCGAGATGTACAAGACTCGTCTCAGCTACATAAACGGCAATATCTTCCAGATGTACAAGGAATACACCTATGGCGAGGATTACGATGTCAATGGCGCAGACAATTCCGCTTACTACGGTCAGAGCGTATTTCAGTTCATTCGCGACCATATCGGCTACCGTTTTGTACTGCGAAAGGCTGAAAACAGCGAAAAGGTAAAGCAGGGCGGCCAGCTTGTTACAAGCTTTGATGTGGAGAATACGGGCTTTGCAAATCCTGTTTTCTCGCCGTGGTCATATCTTATCCTTGAAAAAGACGGCAAATTCTACGAAAAAAGCATACCAATGGACGTACATGGATGGAAGTCCTGCAAAACGTCAAAAAACAGCTTTACATGGCAGCTTCCCGACGGTATTGAGACGGGAAAGTGGAATATCTATCTGAGGATATCGGCTATTGCGGACAGGTGTGAGAATTACGATTATCAGAAAGATATAGGACTTCCTAATTACGGCATAAGACTTGCCAACGAGGGCGTCTGGGACAGTAAGCTTGGAGCAAACTATCTGGGAAGCTTCGAGGTCACAGCAAGCGAGGAACACGGCACGAATAATATGCTTTACTGCTCCAGCGTTCCGACCTTGTCAAAATTTGACACTTTTCTGATGACCCTTGATGACTTTACTTTTGTTGATGGTGAGAAGTCGTCTCCCCGTGAGTGGCAGGAAAAAGACCTTATTGCGAAGAAAGACAACTGTTCACTGTCTGTAAGGGCAGACAGCGAAGCTGCTTATTTCATGGCGGAAATGCCCGATGATGCAAAAGAGCCCGTGTACAATATCGAGGTCAGAAACGGCGACGAGCGGTACTGGCTGTATTATTCCTCGGATGGCTTTGTATACTTCAGCCACGATTCCTATGCAGGCTGTCAGTGCAAGTGGAACGGAAATGTGGTGGAGTTCAGGATACCATTTGAGATAATGGGACTTAAAGCAGGGGAAGAGGTAAGCTCGGTGCGAGTATTCCTGCAGGACAGCGCAAATGACTGGAAGCTCATGGGAGACATCACGGCAGCAAATGTGAAGATACCCGATGATTTCCCGATATATACAGCAGAGACGCCTATCTACCTGAGAAAGAACACCTCTATCATACTGCGTTCCAAGTGTGCTGTGCCTGATATCACATATCAGTGGTATCACAACGGAGAGCCCATAGACGGTGCAACTGCCATGATGTACAGGACAAACGAGGATACCAAGGGCAATTATTCCGTAAAGATAACAGCTCCCAACGGTGCAGCGAAAATGGTATCGGTGGTGAATGTGCTCGACCCGGATGAGGAAAATCAGAAGAACGGCGTCAAAGGTGACGCAAACTGCGACGGTATGGTGGATATGTCTGATGTGGTGCTGATAATGCAGTCTCTTTCAAATCCCGATAAATACGGTGAAAGCGGAACTGAAAAGAGCCGCATCACCACAAAGGGCATTGATAACGGTGATGTATCAGGGGACAATGACGGACTAACAGTGGGCGATGCTCTTGAGGTGCAAAAATACCTTCTCGGACTTATAAAAGCATTCAATTAATCAACCTACGGTGCAGATTCTTCTGCACCGTTTTTTGCACTTTAAGTGTATAAAACGCCTTTAAAAATGTCTAAATAGTAATATTGATACCAAAAATATTTAAAAATGTCAAAATACTGTTGTAAGATGCTGCATAATGTGCTATAATTAATACATAATATGGAATCTGTTCATGGGTTATTAAAATTCAGGAGGAATCATTATGAAAAAACAGATCATCAGCACGGCTCTTGCGCTTATGGTGCTTACTGCAACTGCACAGCCATTCGGTCAGAGCGAAAAAAAGGCATATGCCGCAGATACGACCATGCGCGATATCACCACTATGGAGCTTGTGCGTGATATGGGCATCGGTATCAACCTTGGCAACACTATGGAAGCCTGCGGCGACTGGATCAAGGAAGTTGACGACCAGTGGGGCGACGGAGTTCTCACTGTTGAGGAGTACGAAACAGCTTGGGGCAGTCCTGTTATCACGCAGAAGATGATACAGGGTATGGCTGACGAGGGCTTCGGAGTAGTCCGCGTTCCTGTGGCATGGTCAAACCTTATGGGCGATAATTATCAGATCAGCCCCGACCTCGACGCTCGTGTCCACGAGATAGTTGACTGGGTCATCGAAGCTGATATGTACTGTATCATCAATATTCACTGGGATAACGGCTGGGTAAATACTTTCCCTGATAATAAGGACGAGTGCATGAAGCGTTATCAGACTATGTGGGAGCAGATCTCCGACAGCTTCAAGGACTACGGCGACCACCTCATGTTCGAGTCACAGAATGAGGAGCTTGGCTGGGAGAGTGTGTGGAACCCATGGGGCAGCACAGACGGCAAGGCTGAGTCCTATGCCCTTGTAAATGAGATAAACCAGAAGTTCGTTGACGTTGTGCGTAAATCAGGCGGAAACAATCCGAAGCGTCATCTGCTGATATCGGGATATAACACGGGATTTGACCGTACCTGCGATCCTCTCTTCAAGATGCCAAACGACCCTGCGAACCGCATGGCAGTATCAGTACATTACTATACTCCCGCAGGCTTTGCCATACTTGAAGACAAGGACGAATCATGGGCTAAGGCTCGTTCCACATGGGGGACTGACGAGGATTACAAGGAGCTCAATGCCAATATGGACATGATGAAGAAGGGCTTCATCGACAAGGGGATACCTGTTATCGTAGGCGAGTACGGCTGTCCTACAAAAGGCAAGGACGCTGATTCTGTAAGACTTTTCCTCAGCTCGGTATGCAAGGCTGCTTATGAGCGTCAGCTCTGTCCTGTACTGTGGTCTACTCCCGATTCAAAGCAGGACGACGGAACTATTATCAAGGGACACTATGACCGTTCCACCTGCAAAATGGTTGATCAGGAGCTGAAAAAGCTCTTCAACGAGATATCGGGCTTCAATCCAAAGACTCCTGCGGAGACAACGACTACTACCTCAACTACAACTTCAACAGCGACCACAACTGTAACAACTACTGAAACTACAACAACTACAGCTGCACCTGCACCTACAACTACTGCAACCAATGTTTCTGAGACAACAACTTCTGTAACAACAACAGAGCATGTGACTTCAACAACTACTACAGCTCCCTCAGCAGGCAAAAAGGGTGACGCAAACGGCGACGGCACCGTTGACATGTCGGACGTCGTACTTATCATGCAGTCACTTGCAAATCCAAACAAATTCGGTGAGAACGGTACAGATGAACATCACATCACTCATGAAGGCGTTATCAACGGAGATGTAGCAGGCGGCAATGATGGTCTCACAAGCGGAGACGCTCTTGAGATACAGCTGTTCCTCCTTGGCATAAGAACTTCACTTTAAAAGTGTTGCCGTTATATATCAAAAAGCCCGAAAGCTTCATGCTTTCGGGCTTTTGCTTAATCCTTTGCGAATACCTCTTCGTCTATGACCTTTCTGTTTTCACCGAAGTCCACCTGTAAAACGTTTCCTACGTCAACATCGGCAGCAGTATATGAACCTTCTACTGGTATCTGTATCTGCTTTGTCTTATATTTCAGAGCAAAAGGCAGTCTCAGTGAGTAGAGATATGCTTTCGGTGTGGACATATTCGTGGATACATCGGGAATGACATCGGAAGCAAGATTCTTGAAGATAGATGGCTTGAACTTTTTGAGCTTGGCGATGATAAGCGACATGACTCTGCGCTGACGCTCTGTACGCTCGAAGTCGCTGTTGCCTACCTTTCGTATACGTGAATAGGACAGAGCCTGCTTGCCGTTGAGGTGGAGCTTTCCTCCGCCGCTGAGCAGGTCTGACATTCTGTCGTCGCCCATGAGTTCATTTACCTCGGATATGAGGATAACGTTTATCTCCTCGGCTTCTTCGTTGCTCACGTCGATATCTATTCCGCCTACCGCATCAACGACCGATACGAATGAAGCGAAGTCAACTGCTACATAGTCATCGATACGAACATCGAAGTTGTACTCGATAGTGTCCATGAGCAGGTCTGCGCCGCCGTAGGCATAAGCTGCATTGAGCTTGTCCCAGCTGCCTGTATTCGGCAGCTCCACATAGCAGTCGCGCATGAATGAGGTCATGATTATCTCATTGGTCTTGCTGTTGAGGGACACCAGTATCATTGAGTCGGAGCGTCCCTTGTCGTCGGCAGTTCTACCGTCAGTACCGATAACAAGAATACTGCGGACGTGACCTCTGCCGAGGGTATCCGCGTAATGGGTACGGCTCTCGGAGGGCAGATAGTCCATTTTCTTTATAAGGGCTACAGAGGTACATGAATACATACAGAAAAGTATCATGAACAGTGCAAGTACTGTCTTGAATACTCTGCCCACTATCCTGCGCAGCAGCGACTTGTGATGTCGCTTTTTCTTCTTCGGACGTTCCTCTGCCTCGGGCTGAGGAGCGGAAGTCTTTTTGCGTTTCTGAGGCTGCTTTGGCGGTGGGGGAGGAGCAGGCTCGTCCATGGGAGGCGCATAATAACCGCCGCCGCTGTATTCCTGCGGGGACTGCTGATTATAGTCGTAATACTGCGGATCATTATAGTTTGGCTGTTGTGGTGGAGCAGAGTGTGGGAACTGAGGCGGCTGCTGTGAATGAGGAAACTGCGGAGGCTGTCCCGACTGTGGAAAGTGTGGCGGCTGCTGAGAAGCTCCGCTGCTGCCCTGCTGTGAGGAAGTGCTTCTGCGATTCACTCTTCTCAGTGGGGGAAGCTCCTGCTTAGGCGGAGCATTGTAGGGGTTAACGCCGCCCGGGAGCAGCATGGTGTCTTCGTTGTCAGTGTTTGGAATGTTGTCTTCATCTCTGCCGTTATATCTGTTTGGCATAATGAGCTCCTTTCTATGCTGTAAGAACCTGTATCAGAGCTGACACAGGTTCTTTTACGTCATGTTTTTTTGAGACTTACGGCAATATATGTAAGTGCGGTCCATGCTGCGTTGTAGACTACGAGCGCAGTGGCTGACATATACACGTAATTCAGTCGGAATGCCTTTGACAATATGAGCATCATACAAAGACCGAAGCCGAGAAGTATGGAAGCTGTCTGCAAAATAAGTCCGATAATTGCCGATGCATGTACTACCTTTGTGCCGATAAGCAGCTCGGCAAGGGAAGAAAACTTTCCTGTGGTAGCCATTGATGAGCTGAGACGTACTGCCTTTTTTGTCTCCTCGTAGAAGTCCTCGTGGAGCTTCTTTGGCAGTATCCTTATCATTTCTTCGGGGATACCGAAGAGCTTGTTGAGCTTTTTCAGTGTGATGCATGGGTCAATGCTCTTTATGAACATGCAGATCTTGTTTTTGCAGATCTTCTTTGCCCATTTTTTCACATATCTGTCAGCGACTATGTCCACAACGAACATTGCAGCAAGATTTCCCGAAATTGACAGGTAAAGAGCGTCCTTGCCCTCGTCAACGAACTCAGCCTCCTGAGTTTTTGTGGGAACACCTTCGATATTATGGCTGGTCATGAGCTCGCGGTTTCCGAAGAGTACGCGCTTGTTGTTTATCCAGCCGCACATTCCCATTCCCTCCTCATAGGAGTAGTTCTCAATGGGATAGAGAGCACCGTTTCTGCCTGCTATAACATCGGTAAAGAGCTGGGACATTATGCTTCCCGAGGTAGCCGTAAGGCTTGCAGCCTCAAGAAAAGCCTCGTCCAGCTTTGTATTGGAGAAAACCTTGATACCGTCAAGTCTGACTGTACCTTCGGGGAAAAGAGTTCCTGCATCTATGAGTATGGAGTTTGTGTCGTAGAAATCGTCAACGCTCTGATAGCCAAGCATTATGCCCTTGTTGCGGATAGCGCTCTTGGAAACATTTTCAAGGGGGATATTGACTACAAAAGGCATTGCGATACAGGACGTAGCGCATATGAGCATGCTGTAGATAGAGAAGCTGAAAGCAATTGAGTCAAGGCTTGCAATGGTTCCTTTGTAGAAGATAGTCAGGAACAGAGCAACGACTATTGAAGCAAGCAGGCATAAAGGAGAAGCCTTTTTGCAGAAGTCGTCGGTCATATCCGAGGAGTAGGTATAGCGCAGGAAATCCGTAAGGAAGTCAGTTTTGCGCATTGAAGCAAGGATAGGGAAGTCTCCCAGTGTGCCGCGGGTAATGCGCTCTGCGCGGTCCTCGTCAGTGACGTAGGTAACGCCGTGACGGTCGAAGTTCTTGGATACGAACTTGAAGTTACGGGCAGCTCGCCTTATGATAAGGTGCTTGCCCAGTGCATTTATAAGAAGTGCAAGTATGCCTACAGGCATATAGATGTGTATATTTTCCGAGCTTACAAGGTCCGGGCTCATAAAAGCGGGGATAATGGCGATAAGGCACGACAGAGCAGTTATAGCCGTCATGGAGTCGCCGTCCGCCTTGAAGCTGAGCAGCTTGCGCAGTCCCTTGGTAATTACTGCCATTGAAGAAAGAATGGAGACAGCTCCGAGAATAAGGTGGACTGTCAGATACGCCTTGATATTTGACATGCTGAAAATATCAAGTGTGGGCAGGTCGAACTGATTGGCAAGTGTCATGAAAAGGCTCAGGAAAGCGGTCATTGCCAGTATTACCACACGGACCGAGATAGTGCTTTTCAGCTCGTAGATATCACGTCCCACGTCCTCAACATCGCCGTAATAGTTGAAATCGACTATACGTTTGGTTCTCTTGTTCTTGGAATGTACCGACATATATTCGTCGGCACCCTGAGTGATATGAACGTCAAGCTGATGTGCATCGATATCCACTTTTTCGCTGAGATTGATACTTGTGAGCTCAGCACGTGGAGCTGGTTCAACGGGCTTTGCAGCTTCAACTGCGGCAGGTGAGGGAACTATATCCGTTATCTGCTTTCTGCCCTCTGGACTTTCAGCCTCATTGATTATCTGTATACGGCTGCGCTTTTTCTTCTTGAACTCAGGGGGAGTATACATGTACTCGCCCTCGGGAGTTTCACGGGCGTATGTATAATCGTTGTCCTTTTTGCCGCGGCGCTTTTTCGTATTCTTTTTGCTTTCGATCTCCTTGGCACGGGTGGACTCGCTCATACGCCTTATCTTCGGCGCTTCGTCGGGAGTCATCTGCACGGGAGTGATAGTGCCCGAGGGTATCACCTTTCGCTGAGGATTGGTGCGTATCTCGCTCATGGCGTCGGAGCTTACCACAGCCACCTTATGTCTTGAAAGGTCGGCAGGCTTTACCTCGTCCGCAGGTGAATCATTACGGTGAGCATTATCGAAAAGAGCAGACTTTTCATGTGAGATAGGCGGTCTCGGCTTGGGGCTGCCTACGAATTCGGGAGCATCTATTGTAGAATTTATGATCTTATTGGCATCAACTCTGCCAACCTTAGTCTTAGGTTCAAGAGTATCGGGAGAGTACTCGTCAAGAATAGCCTCCAGCGATGGTTTCTGTTCTGACATATTTATCTCCTTATTCAGAGCCTCTGCGCTGACGCAGTACCTCGTACATAAAGATACCTGCCGCAACCGAAGCGTTGAGTGAGTTTATCTTTCCGCACATGGGAAGCTTTATCATAAAGTCGCATTTTTTCTGTATGAGCTGACTCATTCCGAAGCCTTCTGAGCCGATAACGAGGGCAACTCCGCCTGTAAAGTCGGTCTCGGAGTAGTCCGTGCCCGAAGCGTCAGTACCGTATATCCACACACCGTTGTCCTTGAGGGTATCGATGCAGGCTGCAAGGTTTGAGACTCTTGCAACGGGGACATAGCTTGCCGCACCTGCCGAGGTCTTAAAGACCGTAGCATTAAGGGAAGCGCTTCTGCGCTTGGGGATAATAACTCCGTCAGCACCCGATGTCTCGGCAGTACGGATTATAGCTCCCAGATTATGTGGGTCTTCTATCTCATCGCAGATGATGATGAATGGCTTAGTGCCTTTTTTCTGTGAAACGGCAAGGATATCCTCCACCGTAACGTACTCTCCGCAGGCGCCCTCGGCAACTACTCCCTGATGTGAAGCACCGCCCGAAAGGCGTGAGAGCTTTTTATCGTCAGCGTCCTTGACAACGACGCCTTTTTCCCTTGCAAGGCGGCGGATAACGCCGAGGCTTCCGCTGTTTCCGTCGATATAGACCGTATCGAGATTAGCGCCCGATTTTAGAGCCTCTATGACGGGATTTCGTCCGCAGATTATATTCTGGGGCATGTCTTTGATATTTTTCTCTTTTTCCATATTTTAACAGCGAGCGCGAAACGCTCATGCTCCTTTTGTTCTGTTTAGTGCTTTCACAAATGAAAACACCATATCAATTATATCATCATTGAATTGAAATTACAAGTACCTTTTCGCATAAAATTGCTATATATCCGCATTGTCAGTTGTTTATATCAATTACGGAGAGCTCTGGACGGTTGAAAATACGCGGTATGAATATCATACGCATAGGTCTTGCCAGTCCGCGGCTGATTATATGAGTAGTATCGCAGTATTGATACATACCCGTGGTGTACTTTGGGAAGATGCCCTGCTCGGGAGCATAAAGTCCCTGATCGAGTATCTTTGGAATTCTCCACTGACCGCCGTGAGCGTGACCCGAAAGGATAAGATCGAAGTCCTTGGCGTTGTCGCAGTACTTTCCGAGGTAATAGTCTATATCCTCGGGCTGATGAGCGACCAGAATATTGTAGTGCTTATCGTCCATATTATCGAAGCATTCCTCAATCTGAGTGGAATAGCTGTAGCAGACAGTGCCGTTTATAGCACCGAAAAGGCGGATATCCTGTTCCTTTACAGTGATGTCGGCGTAGTCCTTGCCCATGAGCAGGGGACATATCTTGCGGGCTTCATCGTAGAATTCGTCAATATCGCTTCTCATCTCCTCGTGATTTCCCGGGGAATAGAAGCAGGGGTACTCCTTGCTGAGTGCGGACATGAGGTCAAGAGCGTGTTCTGTTCCGCCCCACATGTCTATGACGTCACCGCCGAATACGACCATATCGGGCTCAGCCTCTTTGACTGCCTTAATGAGCTTGGAATTGTCGGTATTTCCGTAAAAGCAGTTGTGCAGGTCTGATATAAAGACTATCCTTACATTCTGGTCGAAGCCCTCTGCTTTCACATTGTAGTACACGTTCTTCATAGCGAAGCCCCATGCGCTCAGTGCGCATAGTACTGCACATATTGCAGCAAGGGTTATACGTTTTTTTGCTTTCTTTGACATTATTTACCTCTTTCGGCAATAATAGCGAGCATCTCTCCCACATTCTTCATGCCCGATACCTCGCGCATCTTAAAGCGAAGTCCGAACTCGTTTTCAACTGCGGCAATGAGATTGATGTGCTCAAGACTGTCCCAGTCCTCAATATCGGCAGATGTGGTGTTCTCATTCACATTAAGCGAAGAGTCACCGAAAACATCTCTGAATACCTCATTGAGACGGGGCAGTATTTCATTATTATTCATTCTGAATTCTCCTTATCACGAATTTTTATTACCTTGTTCTTGTTTTTATAGCCTTCGATGTCGAGATACCATACGGAATCCCCGTTATCAAGCTTTTCGGCGAGAGTGAAGCCGAATGAGCCGTAAAGCTCGGCTACCATGTTATTTTTGTGTGTCTTATAGTAGTAGCCGTTTATGCGTGTGATGCCTTTTTCTCTTGCACGGCGCACAAGCTCGTCCAGCATTGCAAGCTCCATGTCTCTTTTCAGCACTCGGCAGCTCATGAGCCACAGCTCGATATCCAGCTCCTTGTCCCTGCACCTGCCTATGACAACGGATACTATGCCGTTATCGCCGAATTTATCAAGAAGTCTGCCGCAGATGCAGATATGGTCGGGACTTGTGCTGACGTTCTGTATCTCGTCCTCGTTATAGCGGCGTGTGGTGAGATTGAACTGGTTGCTCTTGTTGGCGAGCTGAGTTATACGCTGTATATAAACGGGATCAAAGCCGCAGATAACAGCGTGCATATCAAGGCTCAGCAGATAGTCCTCATAGCTCTCGAAGCTTCTGAGCTGAGCGGCTCTCTGAGCATTTGCGGCATACATTTCCGAGCGGTGCATATCGTCGTCGGAGACAGCTGTCACCTCGAAGAAGCCGCTGCGTGTGAGCCTGTACATAGCCTCATGGACAGTGCTCAGGTTTATGGTCTGTACCATAGGGAGCTGTCCCTCTATCATAGCGCACTCCGCAGGATTGTCGTCGATGAATACAAAACTGTCCAGTCCGAGACTGAGATCAGCGGCAGTTTCTGCGATATTACGGTCCTTGGACTCCCAGTTTGCCTTTATGGAGACGAAATCCGAGGCTTTGAGCACACCGCAGGGGTGATCGAGACCAAGAAGCGCATTTTCTTCGTCGTTCTTGGAGCATACCGCAAGAAGCACGCCGTAGTCCTTGTAGCCCTTGATAAAGCTTTGGAACTCGCTGAAAGCCTGTCCCACAGCGGTCTCCTGACCGATCTCTATGCCTTCCTGACCGTCGTCGCCGATAACTCCGCCCCACAGCGTATTATCAAGATCAAGGTCAATGACCTTGTGGTTCTTGCCGTAGATAGATTTGATTATGCAGGCAAGGCTGTATGCAAGATCGGGGATAACATTAGTGCTCATGGCATACTTGTAGAGATACCAAGCCTCGGCGTCGTGCCAGTTTGCCAGACCGCAGACTGCGGAGAGATAGTTTATATCGTGGATGTAGATACCTCTGGTATTGCGGGCGTAGTCCGACAGCATAACGTTCATGCGCTGAATGAAGGCAGCCTGACCTGCGGTGCTCCAGCCGTCGTAGCTTCCTGTGCGTCTGAACAGGGGAAGCTCGAAATTGTTCTGTATAACAGGGCATGAGAAGTGCTGCTTGAGGCTGTCCCACACCTGCTTGAAGTAGGCGAACTGATCGTTAAGGCGCTGCTCCACTCTCTCGGGAGTCTCAGCAGGGCTCTCAGGGAGCATGGTAAGATTTCGTGAGGTGGTATGGACATAGATTATATCGGGATCGAAGCTGTCAAGCTCGGGATTGCCGAAAACGGCGTCCTCGTAGAACTTGTTGTACTCCGATAGATAGAATTCGGGCTCAATGCCGAAATTCAGCAGAAAAAGCTCAAGTGCGGATACAATATGATTGACCGTTGAGCCCCCCAGCACAGCGATCCTCTTCTTTACGCGGACGCAGCCGTCAGCAAGCAGCTGCTTGCGGAGCGCAAGTCGTCTGCGGATTATATCCTTGCCGTCGAATGGAAAGTTGAGTTCTCTCATAATATCACCTTATTTTGTCAGATTGTTGTATATACAGGTCCTGTTGCCGCCCACTGCGGAGAATGAACACATGGCAAAAAGGAGATCCGTTCCGCCGACTCTGTTGATGAAGTCAATGGCGTTCAGGTCGAAATAACGTATATCGCAGAGATATATGTTCTCAAAGGAGCTTGTCAGCATAGGCAGCAGGGCGTTTCCGTAGCTGTCCTTGAAGATGACAAGATTTCTTCCGTTTTTGCATTCTGTGTTTACATGGACTATCCTCTCGTCTGATCCGAAAACCATATAATAGCCTGAATTAGCCATAAATGACGGGTCAAAGAGAAGATTTGCAGCAACGGGATTTTCAAAACGTGTGTTGTACTGTGTTACTGTTACGGGTGTCTGAGGCTTGTAATAAACAAAGTCCTCTGGATTATTCATGAGCGTCGCGCTCTGTGTGTACATATAAAGGGTGCCGACATAGCCGGGCAGGGTGACTGTCTCATACTCCGAGAGCTCGGGATAGGGAACACCCGCTGTAAGAGCGAACTGCTGGACGGCGTAATAAGCGCCGAGAGGCTGCCAGTGGTGGTCGGTACGGGAGTATATAGCCTCGTCCTTATGGGCATTGAGTATACCGTAGGCATCAACTGAGATAACATTGTTGAGTGCAGCGTCTATCTTGTCGAAGTCCTCTTTTTCGCTGTATGCAAGGTTCTGATACTTTTCGGGCAGATAGAATGAGCTGGACGTGGGCAGTACCATTGAGTAAACATTTACGTTGGGCAGCTTCTCCTTGTAGAGATTTACATAGGAAGCGTACTCCTGCTCAGTGCCCCATGCACCGCCGTAAAGTGTGACTCCTCGTTTATTGACGATGAGGATATTGTTTGTGAGCTCGCCGTCGGCAGGAGCTTCCTCAGCGGGAGCTGTAGTTTCCTCCTGAACAGCAGTTGTGACTGTAGTCGATACAGAAGTTGCTGTGCTCACAGGTGTGGTGGTAGTCAGGTTAGCTTTCTTCTCAAATCCGCTGCCGAAGAGCTCGGCTTCCTCGCCGTCATTGCCGTATTTTCTGCCTTTCAGCTGGATTATATAGTCGGAGATGAACTCCTTGATATGAGCTCTGTCGTGAACGGTATCGTCAAAGTAATCGGCAACGCCCTCTGTAAATTCACCGCTTGCATAGCTCTTTGCGGAGAATTCGGGGAATTCGGTGAGATAGCGGTTCTCGTCGTCGGCTTTTGTCTCATGGGGCAGAAGCGCCACATAAATGAATCCGCCCACAAATACAGCGCTTATGGCTATCACATTTGCAAGGGAAATAATGTTGAGAGCCTTTTTGCGCTGCTGTTTTTTCAGCTTTTTAGCCTTGATAGGTACATCTATTGAAGTTCCTGCGCGGTCTGACGCCTCGATTGAGATGACAGGCTCGGGCAGCTTGTCTTTGTTTTTGTAATCGGTCATGGATTTGCCTCGTTAGAATCTGAAATAAAGGAAAGGATTTGCTGTAGAAGCTACCAGCATTATGCTCGTAACTATGAGCAGTAGAGCAGCCGCAACAGCTGCTGCGGAGGAAACGGCTGCCTTTGTAACGAAGTGCTTGTCCGCAGTCTGTTTGACGAGCTTGATGATAGGGAAGCAGCATATTACAGCCACAGTCAGCAGGTACATATTATTGATAACGGATATCTTGTCCTGAACGGCAAGGAAGCCGTTTTCGCCGAAGCCGAATGCAGTCTTGAAGAATGTGCCCAGCTTGTCAAGCTTCTCGAAATAGAATATGCCGAATCCGATGATTATGACAAGCTTGCTGTAAAAATGTCTTATCACTACAGGAACTTTTTTCATGCGCTTCTTGCCGATAAGCATTTCAATGAATACGAAAATGCCGTAGTAAAGTCCCCAGATGATGAAGTTCCAGCTTGCGCCGTGCCATATTCCCGTGCAGAGCCATACGAGGAAAAGCCCGCCGTACTTTCTTCGCTTTCCGAATATGGGGATATAGAGCACGTAATCACGGAAAAACGTGCTGAGGGAGATATGCCAGCGCTGCCAGAATTCGGTGATGTCCTTGCATATGAAAGGGTGGTCGAAGTTCTCATCGAAGTGGAAGCCGAATATGCGTCCCAGACCTATGGCTATATCGGAATATCCCGAGAAGTCAAAGTATATCTGCAAGCCGTAGGCTATAGCGCCGTACCATGCTCCGAACATTGTGGAGCTGCCTATATTTCCGAGGAAGCTGTCAGCGATGATGCTTAGCTGGTTTGCAAGGAGCACCTTTTTGCCGAGACCTAGAGCCACGCGGTTGAGTCCGTAAGAAACATCGCTGAGCACGATCTTTCGGTCGTTTATCTCTTTTTCTATAGTGCTGTAGCGGACGATTGGTCCTGCCACGAGCTGTGGGAACAGCGTCAGGTAAAGCAGGAATTTGCCGAATTTCTTCTGGGGCTCCACCTTTTCCCAGTGACAGTCGATGATATAGGAAACTGTCTGGAAGGTATAAAAGCTTATACCGATAGGCAGCCTTATATCGGGAACAGGTATTGAAGATGAAAAAAGGGCGTTGATATTTTCCACAATAAAGCCGCTGTATTTGAAAACGCCAAGCATGAGAAGGTCATAGACCACCGCTGCAGCAGTAGCAGCCGTATCCCCCTTTTGTCCCTGATATTTCCCGATGATAAGTCCCGCGGTGTAGTTCACCACAGCAGTTGTCAGCATCAGGAAGATATATACGGGCTCGCCCCAAGCGTAAAAAATAAGCGAGAAAACTATCAACACCAGATTTTTTGCTTTCGTCCCTCTTGCCAGTGCATAGCACAAAAGGCAGACTGGGAGAAAGATATATATAAAGAATAGTCTCGAGAAAACCATTGTTCTACCGCCTTGTTGTATTTGTTCTGTATCTTTATCTGTATTTTACCGCAATAAAAGCAGGCGGAGAAAATAAATAAAAAAGTAAATGACATGAAAATCTATATAAAACATTATACTACAAAACAGTACTGATTGCAAGTGGAAACGAGTTTGTTTTTGCTTTTTCGGAAGCAAATTGCAAAAATCGTATCAAAACACAAAAAAACCGCATATTTTTGCGGCTTTTTTGGAAAATATATTTTTTGTTATTGTTATCAGGGAACGCCTTCACTTGCAAGGCGTTCCCTCTTGAAAAACAGTCCACCGGACTGTTTTTCAATTCACCCATTGCAAGGCGCCTTTGTATAGTTTCGCTGTTCTCTGAAAACTGTGAACAGCGACCAGAGGTGACTCCCCATAAAATGGGGAGATGTCAGCGAAGCTGACAGAGGGGACGGGCTGGTTAAGCCTGCCTCTGGACTCCGCCAAAGGAACACAGTCCCTTTGGAATCCCTTTAATATGTTCATGAAAATGAATTGATACATGAAAAAATCCCCTTTCCATAAAGGAAAGGGGATAATGCTTGTTTACTGAGCAGGTGTATCGTCCTTTTCAACAAGTGCCTTGAGACCTGTTGCAAGACCTGCCAGACCCTGTATCTCACTTGGGATAATGATCTTTGTAGCCTTGCCGTCAGCAGCCTTTGCAAAGGACTCCAGTGACTTGAGCTGGATAACTCTCTCGTTTGGATTAGCGTTATTGAGCTTTACGATGCTCTCAGCCAGTGCTTCCTGTACCATTTCGATAGCTCTTGCTTCACCGGTAGCTTCCAGTATCTTCTGCTCTCTTACGGCGTCAGCTCTGAGGACCATAGCCTGCTTCTGAGCCTCAGCCTCGAGGATCTGAGCTTCCTTCTTAGCCTGTGCACGGAGTATCTGTGACTCCTTTTCACCTTCTGCAACGAGGATCTGAGACTTCTTGTCACCCTCTGCCTGAAGTATCTTCTCACGGCGCTCACGCTCAGCCTTCATCTGCTTCTCCATAGCGTCCTGGATCTCACGAGGCGGGAGAATGTTCTTCAGCTCAACGCGGTTAACCTTGATACCCCAGCGGTCTGTAGCCTGATCGAGGATAGAAGTGATCTTTGTATTGATAACGTCTCTTGAAGTGAGCGTAGCATCAAGCTCCATCTCGCCTATGATGTTACGAAGTGTTGTTGCTGACAGGTTCTCGATAGCTGCCAGAGGTCTTTCAACGCCGTAGATGTACTGCTTTGCGTCAGTTACCTGATAGAATACAACAGTATCTATCTGCATTGTAACGTTATCCTTAGTGATAACGGGCTGCGGCTTGAAGTCTACTACCTTTTCCTTTAATGAAACCTTGCCTGCGATCCTGTCGATGAAAGGAACGAGGATATGAAGTCCTGTTTCCCATTCAGCGTGGAATGAACCAAGGCGCTCGATAACGAATACATGTGCCTGAGGAACTATCCTGAAGCATCTGATGAAAAGGAAAAGAAGAATGATAATAACAATTAAAACAATGATTCCAAGTGTGTCCATTTTGATTTACCTCCGATATTGGTATGATATGATGTTGTAATTTTAGCTTTCGGGTGCGACTATAAGCTTAGCGCCCAATACTTTCTTAACGATAACGACAGTACCCTCGGGTATTATTTCGTTTTCGTTCTCGGGAACGGCACTCCAGTTAACCCCATTCAAAGTGACTCGCCCCGTACCTTTGTCTGCATCGATGGCTTCGATGACAGTGGCATGCTTGCCAACGTCAAGCTCGGCATTCGTTGCGACCTTGACCTGCTGTTTTCGTCTTTTGATGAACGGAAGACTTACTATCAGGAACAGGACTGACGAGATTATGAACAGTCCCAGCTGCTCCATGGTAGACAGGTCCTTGAAATAGCAGGTTATCATCGTTATAAAAGCTCCTGCCGCGAACCAGATAGATACCAGCTGCACGGTGGCGATCTCGGCTACAACGAAAGCGATAACGGCTATTGCCCAGAACAGTACATTCAAAACGAGCTCCCCCTTTCAAAAATATTTGTAGTAATCCCTACAGCAAATATTATAACATTAAAGTGTGAACTTTTCAAGTATAAACTGCTGTATTTCGACAAATATTTTTGTCCGCAGAGTATAATCATGAGAGCCTTTTCAGTTCTGTATATGCCATGATATAGGGAGCTATGCCCTTTGCGTCGTTTTCGACTATCTTTTCGCTGAGATAGTATTCCGCGGAGCCGTCACGGTTATTTTCGCCGCCGAGACCGCCCATAAGGCAGATGTTTTTAAGAACGGGGATATCACCGCTGTCATCGATGTACTTTTCGGTAACAGTCTCAAAGGTGAGCTGTCCCGCTTTTCGCATATCATCGCCGCATATCCCAAGTCGTACAGCTTTGAGAGCAGCGTATGCAAAGAGCAGAGAGCCGCTTGTTTCGGGATAGTTGTTTTTGAGCTTTGGACGTGTGGGGAGCTGGAGCAGCATACCGTCCTTCATGCAGTATTTCGACATATCATCGATAAGGTCGGAAAGCTCTGTTTTCAGCAGCTCGCTCTCGGGCAGCAATTCACAGCAGTCAGCAAGGGCGGCGCACATCCAGCCGTTTGAGCGCAGCCAGAATTCGGGAGAAAGTCCCGTTATCCTGTCAGCCCAGCACATTGTATTGGTATCGTCGTAGCCGTGATGGAACAGTCCCGTATGAGGATCGCGGAGTATCCTGCGCATATCCCAGAGCTGGCGAATGGCATCATCGACTATGCCGCGGGATTTATGGAGAGTTCCGTATTGTATGAGGAACGGCAGAGCCATGTAAGAGCCGTCCAGCCATATCTGATCGGGATATATGCCCTTATGCCAGAAGCTTCCGCAGTCAAGACGGGGGTGACGGACCAGCTGCTCTGTCCAGAAGCGCTCAAAGCCGAGCCTGTAGCGCTCCTCATCGGTAATGAGCCAAAGCTTGAAAAGGTTTTTCGCACCGTTGATATTATCCAGATTGTAGTCGGCGTAGTTAAGCGACGGAATGCTGCCGTCCTCGGCAACATAGGTGTTTATGAACTTTTTTGAATAGTCCAGGAGCTTCTGGTCGCCTGTAAGTTCATACAGCATTAAAATGGCGGTTATCATGCAGTTGTCGATGTAGTTCCATTTGGGATTTTTTTCAAACACTTCGTTCTCCTTGTTCCACATAGGGGCAAGAGGATCGGAGGGGAGTATAAGTTTATCCACATATTTTGAAACGATGCTTTCGGTTTTTGTCATCCTGTAAGTCCTCCTGCGGTGATACCGCTGACAAATTTTTTCTGAGCAAGTGCGAACACTGCTACAGAGGGTATGAGACCTATGACTGACATTGCTATGACCTTGCGCTGCTCATAGCCCTGACCCGTACTGTCCACGGAAAGCCGCAGAGCCAGTGAGAGAGGGTATTTTTCCACTGACTGTATCATTATCAGCGGTCCAAGGAAATCATTCATGGTCCATAAGAATGTAAATACCGCTATGGAAATGACGGCAGGTCTTATACACGGCATAAGAACGTAAAACAGCGTTTTCAGCGTGCCGCAGCCGTCTATCCTTGCCGCCTCGTCGAATTCACGGGGGACTCCCTTGAAGAACCTGACCAGTATGAATACGAACATTCCCTCCTCGGCAAACAGGGACGGCAGGGTAAGCGGTATATATGTATCGAGAAGTCCCAGCTTGCTCCACATGAGATACCGCGGCATTATGGTCACGATAGAGGGCATGAGCATGCCGCATATGAGCAGAGCGAAGAAGAACTTCTTCAACGGAAAGTCAAATCTTGCAAAGCCGTATGCCACAAGAACAGAAGAAGTGACGGCAAAAACGGTCTTTGGAATGATTATGGCAAAGGTATTGAGGAAATAGTGCCCCATAGTGTAGGGAGTAACGGTCTGCCAAGCATTTTTGTATGAGTCAGTGTCGAAGTTTTGGGGCATGAACCATATTGAGGAAAATATCTCCTCGTTGGACTTGAAGGAAGCTCCGACCAGCCATAGCAGTGGATAAAGCATAACAGCTCCCACAGCAGCCAGAATGAGATAGAGAAAAAGCTTTTTCAATCTTCGTCCCTCCTTACCCTGCCTGTGAGCTTATACAAAAGCGTCACAACAGCTGCAATAAGCACGAAAAGCACCCACGATACGGCGTTTGCCGTGCCCTCGCTGCCGTAGGTGAACATCTCCTCGTAAATGAGCATGCCTACAGTCCTCGTGCTGCCGAGAGGTCCGCCGCCTGTGAGCATATAGGGGGCGCTGAACTCCTGCATAGCCGCAATTGTCTGCAATATGAGGTTGACGAAAATGACATTTTTAATCTGTGGCAGAGTGACGGTGAAAAAGGCTCTGATACTGCCGCAGCCGTCCACTCTTGCAGCTTCATACAGCTCACGGGGAATGTCCCGCAGAGCCGCAAGGAATATGACCATAGTGGAGCCAAACTCCCAAAGCCTCAGCAGCACGATGATAAAAAGAGCTGCATTGGTATTTCCGTACCAGCTTACGGGAGAAAGGCCCATCGCGGAAAGGAGCTGATTCACCAGCCCGTCCGAGGTGAAAAGATACTGCCACATGATAATGACGGCAAGATTGGCGCCCAGTATAGACGGTATGTAGAACGCAGTGCGGAATATGCCGATGTGCTTCAGCTCCATATTGAGAAGCAGAGCCACCAGCAGGGACACTATGAGCTTCAGCGGAACAAGTATCAGGGCATATTTGAAAGTAACGCCTGCTGCCTGTGGGAAGTCTCTGCCGCTGAGCATATCGCGGAAATTGTCAAGTCCCACGAAGCTTCCTCTGTTGGTAAGTCCCACGGCAAATGAGCAAACGAAAGGATAGATGATGAACAGTACAGCGCCTATAATGAAAGGCGATATCAGCGCGAGACCTGTGTATTTGCTGACGCCTACGGGATTAAGGTATTTTCGGGTATTCATTTTCTTATTTTCTCCAGATGATCGGTGATTGAGTCGTACATCTGACGGGCAGCAGTATCCGTATCAGCAGTTCCGTAGGATACAGATTCTATGGCTGTGTTATAGAACTCCTTCATGCGCGGAAGCTCCATATAAGGGCTTATGGTAACTGTATCAGCAGCTGCCAGCAGATCGCTGCACTCCTTTGCAAGTCCCGACAGCTTACCGCTCTTTTCAAGGGCAGACGCAGCTTTTTCGGAAGCAGGTATGCCCCTTGTAGTGCCGAGAAGCTGAGCACATTTCTCATCATTGACGAGAAAATTTATAAACGCCGCGGCTTCGTCGGGGTATTTTGTATTTGCCGAAACAGCGTAGAGCAGGGTAGGCTTTATCATCCAGCCCCTTGTGTTGCCGCTGTCGTCTCCGAGAAGCGGGCCTGCTTCAAGAACGCCCTCAGGCAGAACAGATTCGTATTTGCCCACAGCGCTGCCCCATTCAAGAACCCCTGCCACTCTGCCGTCGATGAACTCGGAAGACTGATACAGAGCGGCATTTCCGTCCTCGTCCGTCCTTGTCCTGACAGTTCTGATGACATGGTTCTCCTCAAGGCTTTTGTAAAAATCAAGTGCGTCACTGATGTCATCGACGGTAAAGCCCAGCCTGCCGTCGTGGGTTATGAACTCTTTGCCTGTTTTCTGCTGAACGTATACCACCGCAAGATACCACGCAGTTCCTCCCGACTGTATATCAAGGTCGATAGGGTAGAGCCCCTCATCGCCGAAACTCTTCCCCAGAGCAGTGAGCTCCGCCCACGTTTTCGGGTATTTCGCACCGAGAGAGCCGAATACATCGGAATTGTAGAACAGACTCCTGCCGCTGACCGAGACCGTAAGAGCGCTGAGCCTGCCGTTCACACGTCCGAAAGACAGTATCTCATCGTCATATCCCGATGTGTCAAGGAAATTATCAAGGCTGTCCAGATCGTAGAATCTGCTGCCGTCCTCGGACACAGAAATGAGCCAGTCGTAGTTTATTTGCATGATGTCGGGCTCTGTGCCGCTTTTTATCTGTGCGGAGACCTTTTCCGTCCACCCGTCCCACCCGCCGTATTCGGGGGTTATGGAGATATCAGGGTGCTTTTGGTTCCAAAGGTCGATAGCGTCCAGAGTTGCTTTGTGTCTGTCGTCGCCGCCCCACCATGAAAAGCGCAGACTGCACTTATCCAGCTTGCCGTCGGGAGCTGTGACAGTATTATTCTTTTTGCTTGAACAGGCGGAGAGTGTGATTGCACAGCATAATGCCGCGGCTTTGAATATTTTTTTCATACTCTCAGACCTCTGATATAATGACTTTTTTGATCCTTCTCTATAAACTTACATATAATTAATTATACATCATTATCAGCTAAAAATCAATAGAAAAATGTCAAATTTTAACAAAAAGCTCTCCCGAAGGAGAGCAAGGTTCATACACTGTTTTTGATGCGTTCAATTGCACTTTTTTCAAGTCGGGACACCTGAGCCTGAGATATTCCTATCTCGCCTGCGACTTCGACCTGCGTTTTGCCGCGGAAGAAGCGAAGATACAGGATATTCCGCTCACGCTCTCCAAGACCGCTGATAGCGTCACGTATGGTCAGCTCGTCCATGCGGCTTTCAACGTCGTTCATGTCGCTTATCTGATCCATGATATAGAGGTTGTCCTCGGAGTCGGAGTAGACAGGCTCGTAAAGTGAAACAGGGTCGCTTATACTTTCAAGTGCTATTACCACTTCAGAACGCTTTACGCCTATTTCCGCGGCTATCTCGTCCATATTGGGCTCACGCTGGAGCTTTACCGTGAGCTGTTCCTTTGCCTGTATCGCCTTGTAGGCAAGGTCCCGCAGAGAGCGGCTCACCTTGACATGACTGTTGTCACGGAGATACCGCCGCAGCTCTCCGCTTATCATTGGCACGCAGTAGGTGGAGAAGCGGACTTCCTTTGACAGGTCGAAGTTGTTTATTGCCTTGATAAGACCTATGACGCCTATCTGGAAGAGGTCGTCTATGTCCTCGCCGCGACCCGTAAAGCGTTGTATCACGCTGAGAACCAGTCGCAAATTGCCGTTTATGAGCTTGTCCCGAGCAGTCTTGCTGCCTGTAGCTCTTATTTCCTTGAGCAGAGCTATCTTTTCCTCTTCCCTGAGCACTGTAAGCTCAGAGGTGTTTATTCCTGCGATAACGACTTTGTTATATGCCATGAGAGATATCCTCCGTAAGTGATTACGAGGATATTATTGCCGATTATGCTTTCGGTAATCATAGGTAATAACTGGAATAAAAAAGAGCAGCCGCAGCTGCTCCGAAAAATCATTTTTTATTCACGTAGTCTATCAGCTTCCCGAGGCACAGCTCAAAGCAGCTTCCGTACCATGTTTCTTCCATGTTTGGCACAGTCGCTTCAATGCAGTCGAGAGTGAACTTCACCGCAATATCAAGGCACTGCTGAATATTCATGCCGAGAGCGCAGGCTCCCGAGAAAACGCTGCTGAAAATATCTCCCGTACCGTGGAAGCGCATATTCACATTCTTGTCAAAGGAGAAATAGAACTTGTCATTTACTGAGTCATATGCGGCAGCGCCCTGCTTCTCGTCATCAAAGTGAACTCCCGTTATAACAGGAACCTTGCAGCCGAGAGCAGCAAGTCTGCGGAGAGCGTCCTTTATGTATGCTTCGTCGTAATCCTCAGTGTAGGGGATACCGAGCAGGAATGACACCTCTGTCATATTCGGCATGATATAATCAGCCTTTGCGCAGAGCTTTTTCATCTCAGTAACGAACTCCTGAGTAAAGCCTGCATAGAGCTTTCCTGCGTCACCGAGAACGGGGTCGACTATGATATAGTTATCCCTGCTGCCGAAGTCATCAAAGAAGTCCGACACTATCTGCACCTGCTCCATAGAGCCCAGATAGCCCGTGTACAGCGCGTCAAACTTTAAGTCCATGCTCTTCCAGTGCTTTGCAATGGCAGGGATATCACTGGTTAGGTCACGGAAGGTATAGTCCTTGAAGCCCTCACCCGTATGAGTTGACAGCACAGCCGTGGGAATTACAGCTGTTTCGATACCCATTGCCGAAATAATGGGCAGAGCCACTGTCAGGGAGCACTTTCCGAAGCAGGAGATGTCCTGTATAGAAACGATCTTTTTCATATTCATCATTCTTTCAATATGTATTCATCAATTCTTGATTATACCCCAAACAGTCGGCTTTGTCAATATGCGGAAAAGAAAAAGCTGCCGTTTTCACAGCAGCTTTTATGCTTATATCATTGATTATCCAAGAACCATGTTCCTGTTTTGGTGTTTTCCAGTTCGCCGTCGATAGAGTTGTTGAAAGTACCGTAGTATTCAGATGTATTAATGAGCAGCGAATTGTATATGAAATTCTGATCGTGAAGAGAAGCACTTATCAGCGGTCTGCCGTTGCCCAACAGCAATGTCAGATAGACCTCATTCACCTTTGATACCTTGTATTTATCGCCGTCTACAACACGATACTTGACAATATGGCTGCCATTCAGTCTGAAATCCTCATAGGTAAATCCCGCAAAGTCCGACGGGTCAAGGTCTTCGCCTTTTTCGTTATGAATGCGTATAATGTCGTCAATGCTTATTTTACCTGCTACGGGAGATATTGTAACTGCGTCCTTGTACGTCCAGCCGTTTATGTTATCGACTATATCATCATATGGTGTTGAACGGATATCCATACGGTAATTGCAGATATTGTCCCAAATGCCGCATATGACGCCGCTTCCGCCTTTATTTGCTCTTACAACAAGATACCATTTCTCGCGGTCGGAAATTATGAACGTCATGTCTGAATCATCATAATGATCGGCAGAATAGCAGTATTTCCTGAAATCGCTGTATTGCATATTCTGGCTGCTTTTCGCAAGCTTCAATACCTCATCGAGAGTTATCTCGCCTGCATATTCGTACTTGTTTGTAACAGGCGGAGTGGTTACGCGCGGCTCAGTATACAGGACCTCGGTTATCTTTCTGCCGGCTCTGTCCATAAGCTCGATGCCCTTTCCGTCGGGGCTGAGCAGAACATAATTGTCGCTGTTTCCATATACCCAGTATTCTATGAGGGTAAAGCCGCTCCCGCCCTCAACATCGGGATAAGGCTGGATCTTCTGTATCTTCCTGTATATTTCGTCAATATTGGAGCTCTCAGCTATAAACTGCTTTATCTGTTCAAGAGTTACACGGGGCGAATCAGCGCTTATCTCGCCGTTCAGTATAGCTCTTTCACGTACAAGTGTAGACGGAGCGTTCTTGCGCTCCCATTCCTCTATCTCGGCTAAGGTCATGCGCTTTTCGCCTGTTTTAACTGTGGTGACAGTTTTTGTTGTCGCCTTTGCAGTGGTAGTTTTGGAGCTGTTTTTAGTAGTTTTTGCCGTAGTTTTGCTGTTCTTTGCGGTGGTATTGGTTGTAGCAAAGCCTCCCGAAGCAGTTACAGTGGTCTTTGTTTTGTCGCTTGCAGGCTTGAATGTAGTTACAGGCTCTTTCAAAGTATCAGCGCCTTTTGTGCCGTCCTCCGAGATACTTATTGCCCTTGTTTCGGTAGTATCCGTGACTCTGTACTCGTCACCTGTGGAGCTCCCTGTAGTTCCCGTAGCAGCGATTACAGGCGAAACGTCAACTGGCTCGGGCGTTGGAGCTTTGAATTTCAGCGCCAGACCTACAGCTCCCAGTACAATGAACACGCTTGCAGCTGCTATGAGAGCAGGAGCAAATCGCGGAGCTCTGCGGACGGGCTCGACAGTGAAGAACTCGGTATGCTCTGAGTCCTTATCCATGCGGGCAAGGCACTTGTCGTATATGCGGCTTGCAGTCTCGCTATCGGCAGCCTTGCCGCGGTCTGCGATGCGTTCAACGGTACTGCTGTCCGCGCTGTGGAGTATATCCTTGATATTCCTTTTCATATTTATCCTCCTTTACAGAGTTATGTCCATATCGGTGAGAACGTCTCTGAGCTTTTTCAGCGCCCTCCGCAGGCGGCTTCGCACCGTTATGGGGTTCATGCCGAGTATACGCGCGGTCTCGGCGGAGCTTCTGTCGTAGAAGTACCTCTGTATGATTATAGTTGAGTCGGGCTCGCCCAGCTCCTCGATCCTGTTGAGAAGTATTGCCGATATGTGGGAGCTTTCGGTGGCAGATTCTATGTTTTCGTCAGAGGTCAGCAGCAGGTTTTCGTCCTCATCTATAGAGACGCTTTTGCGAGAGCTTAGTGCCCGCCGCATATCTATGGCACGGCGTTTTGCCGAGGTACCCAGGTAAGCTTTCAGAGAGCCCTCATGTTCGGTATCGTAATTCATCATCACGTCGCTGAGCACATCGGCTGTACAGTCCTCAATGTCGCTTTTGCTGCCGCAGTCACGGAGAGTATTGTAAACTATGGTATAGACATAGCTCCAGTACTCGTCAAAAAGCGCCCTGAAGCCCTTGTCAGGAGAGCTTTTCATAAGCTCCTTGATATCCTTGTCGGTCATGGTCCCACACCCCCTCTGCTGCGAAGCATTTTCGTATACGTTCTGCTTTCATTATACACATACGGAGCGTATATGTAAAGTGTTGCATAAATTAAAAAAATTTTTTCGGCGAATAGTGCAAATAGCAGTTCTTTAGTGAAAACAGGTTGCAATTTACAAAAAAGTATGTTATACTATAAAAAATACCGCTAATTTTACCTGTATTTTTTAGAGGAGTGAGATCAATGAAAGAAATACTTAACGAGCATTTTTCGGGGGAAAGAGCTCTGTTTCAGCGCAACGGACTAAAGATCAGCGGCACTGTTTTCGGCGAGGGAGAATCTCCCCTCAAGCACAATGCCTACATCGAACTGTCCGACTGCACTTTTGACGCCAAGTATCCTGTGTGGTACAGCGAAAAGGTCAAGCTGAACAACTGTATCATCCGAGAGAGTGCAAAAGAGGGCTTCTGGTATTCATCAGAGGTGACTGTTTCGGATTCGGTCATCGAATCCGAGAAGTGCTTCCGTCACTGCAATGGCATAAGCTTAAAGAACGTCAGCCTTGCAAACGGAGTAGAGACCATGTGGAAATGTGCCAATGTGCGCATGGACGGCGTAAAGGTCAACGGCGAATACTTCGCAATGGACTGCGACGGTATGGAGATCACCGGACTTGAACTCAACGGCGGATATGCTTTTGACGGCGTAAAGAACATCACGGTGCGCAAGTCTGTCATCAACGGAAACGACTGTTTCTGGAACTGTCAGAACGTAATGATCTATGATTCTGTCATTACGGGAAAGTGCTTCGGCTGGAATTCACGGAATATCACACTTGTGGACTGTACTGTGGAGAGCCTGCAGGGGATGTGCTTTGTTGCTAATCTTGTGCTCAGGAACTGCAAGCTCCCGAATACCACACTTGCGTTTGAGTATTCCGAGAATATCAGCGCCGACATCAGGGGCGGCATAGACAGTGTCAAGAACCCGGCGGGCGGCCTTATAAGAGCCGAATCCATTGGCGAGATAATCATGGAAAAGGAAAATATCGATGCTTCGCGCACAAAGATAATCTGCGGCTGATGTCAGCCTTTAGCCTATAGCCATTAGCCGTTAGTAGGGAACGTCGTCCTCGGCGTTCCGCATAAGCGTTAAAAAACAAAAACTCGATGCAGATCAATGCATCGAGTTTTTGTTGCTTTATAAAAATATTTATGTTATAATTACTTAGAAATGAGAGCAAGTGTATCTCTTGCGATAAGAAGCTCCTCATTTGTAGGAACGATCCATACCTCGATCTTTGAATCGGGAGTAGAGATCTTTGTGAGCTTGCCTCTGATAGTGCGGTTGAGAGCCTCGTCGATCTTGATTCCGAAGTAATCCATATTCTGACATACAGCTTCTCTTACTTCCCATGAGTTCTCGCCGATACCGCCTGTGAAGAGAACAGCGTCGATGCCGTTCATAGCAGCAGCGTAAGCGCCGATGTACTTCTGGATCTCGTATGTGAGCATATCAGAAACCAGCTGAGCCTTCTGGTTGCCGTTGTTAGCAGCCTCCTGAATGTCGCGGTTATCGGAACCAACGCCTGATACTCCAAGGAAGCCTGACTTCTTGTTCATGTATTCGCTCATCTGTGAAGGAGTAAAGCCGTGCTTGTCAGCAACGAATGTTACGGCAGAAGGATCAACGGAACCTGTTCTTGTACCCATAACTACACCGTCAAGAGGTGTGAAGCCCATTGATGTATCAACTGACTTTCCGCCGTCAACAGCTGTGATGGAGGAACCGTTGCCAAGGTGGCATGAAACGATCTTGAGATCCTTTACGTCTTTGCCCATAGCCTCAGCGAGAGCCTTTGATACGAAGCGGTGTGATGTGCCGTGGAAGCCGTACTTTCTTACATGGAGCTTCTCATAATCATCATAGGGAAGACCGAACATATAAGCCTTTGGAGGCATTGTCTGGTGGAAAGCTGTATCGAATACAACTACCTGAGGAACGTTTGCAGGGATAACGCTCTTGCATGCTCTGAGAGCCAGTGCATGTGCGTGGTTGTGAACAGGAGCAAGCTCGCGGAGCTCATCGATCTTGTCGATTACCTCGTCAGTTACGAGAACAGACTTGTCGAAAACGTCAGCACCCTGTACTATTCTGTGACCTACAGCGGAGATCTCCTCCATGCTGTCGATTACCTTTGCAGGACCTGTTGTGAGAGCCTCTACCAGCTTCATGAAAGCTTCTGTGTGAGTAGGGAATGCACAGTCCTGATCGAGAACTCTGCCGTCAGCAGTTTTGTGGTTGATATGTCCGTCGATACCGATACGGTCGCAGTTTCCCTTTGCGATCATGCTCTCATCGCTCATGTCGATGAGCTGATACTTGAGGGAAGAGCTTCCCGCATTAACAACTAAGATGATCATATATGTAATTCCTTTCAAAAATATATTTTGCATATATTATTATATACTATTTTTTGAAAAATGCAAGTCCTTTTTTCAAATAAAAGCTGTTAAGAGGTCAGTAATGTGAGTTTTTTGACCTTTATGGCGGTAAAAAACACGCAAATCCTTTTGCAAATCGCCCAAAACGCAGCAGTAATACTTTAATAATCTGTAGAGTAGATAAAAATTTACGAAAAATCATTGAAATTTAAGAAGAGAGGTAGTAAAATGAAAGTCAGCGGTATAATCTGCGAGTATAATCCCTTCCATAACGGACATCTTTATCACATAAGAAAGACCCGTGAAAACGGTGCGACGCATATAGCTGCTGTGATGAGCGGCAACTTCGTACAGCGGGGGGATACAGCCGTAATGGACAAGCTTGAACGTGCCCGCCTTGCGGTACGCTCGGGAGCAGACCTTGTTATCGAGCTCCCTGTGCAGTACTGTCTTTCCTCAGCGGAGAATTTTGCGGCAGGAGCGGTATATCTCCTTGACGCTCTCGGAGCTGTGGACGAGATATCCTTCGGCAGCGAGTGCGGGGATGCGGAGAAGCTTCTGAAGGCTATGGAGACCGTTGATCTTGCGGCGGTGACTCACGCCGACGAGATAAAAAGCATCATGGAAAAGGGCTACACTTATCCGAGGGCGCTGAATTCAGTGGTCAACGGATTCGACCCTGAGGCGGCTTCCATAATCTCGGAGCCCAATAATCTTCTCGCAATAGAGTATCTGAGGGCGCTGAAAAAGAGCGGCAGCGCAATGAATGCTTTCACGGTCAAGCGGAAAAATGCCGCACATGACGGCAAAGAGAGCAGTGACGGCTTTGCCAGTGCTTCTCTCATACGTGAAATGATAGACAACAAATCCGATATCGGAGAGTTTACTACTCCACAGTGGGCTGACGCAATAGCTGATGCGGCTGAAAAAGGCGAAACGGCATCGATCAGCCGTCTGGAGCGGGTAATGCTTTATAAGCTCAGAACAAGCTCTGCGGAGGAAATATCCCGGATATACGATGTAGGGCAGGGGCTTGAGCACAGGATATACGGAGCAAGAATGGCAGGCTCTCTTGACGAGCTGCTGTTCACGGTCAAGACCAAGAGATACACTATGGCGAGGATAAGGCGCATAATGCTGTCCCTACTTATAGGCATCACGAAAGAGGATATGAAGCAGCTCCCGCCGTATGGCAGGATACTGGCATTCAACGAGCGGGGCAGAGAGATACTTGCCCGTGCAAAGGAATCTGCGAAGATACCATTTGCTTCCTCTATAGCCAAGCTTTCACAGCTCAGCGACACCGCAGAGCGCTTTGCGGAGCTTGAGATAAGAGCCTCCGACATATACGGACTTGCTCTGGATACCGTTACTTCGGCACAAAAGGACTACAGAGCCAAAATAATGATAGATATGGAATAAAACTCGGGAGAACAGATGATAAAGGGAATAATTTTCGATCTTGACGGAACTTTGCTGGACTCTATGACAGTTTGGAGCAGCATAGACCGCGAATTCTTAATAGAAAACGGCATAGCCGATCCGCCTGCGGAGGTCTCGGACGTAGTAAAGAAGATGACCGTTGATGAGTCGTCGCAGTACTTCATTGACCGCTTCGGTCTGAGCTGCACCAAGGAATACGTCATAAAGCGCATCGAGGACATGGTGCGTCAGCGCTATGAGGAGCAGATACCATTGAAGCCCCATGTTTCGGAGCTTCTTGACTTCCTTGACAGCCGTGATATACCATACGGTGTAGCAACAGCTACCTACAAAGGACTTGCGGAAGCTGCCCTGAAACGCTGCGGTGTTTATGACAGAATGAGATTTCTGCTTACTGACAGGGAATATCCCACAGGCAAGAATTTTCCCGATATTTTTCTCGGCGGAGCGGAGCGTCTCGGCATTTTGCCGCAGGAAACGCTTGTCATAGAGGATTCCCTCCACTGTATCGAGACCGCAAAAGCCGCGGGCTTTCCCGTATGCGGAGTATACGACAGCGTGGCAGAAGCCGATATGCCGCGAATCATTGAGATTTCGGACTATTACGTCAGGTCGCTTGACGAGATAATAAATATACTTTAGGGCGAACTATGTTCGCCCGTGCTGTTTTCAAAAGGAGCGATAAAATGAAAAAGGTTATGGTCGGAATGAGCGGCGGCGTTGACAGCTCAGTTGCGGCAATGCTGCTGCGCGATAAGGGCTACGAGGTAATGGGAGTAACGCTGAAGCTCTTTTCCGATGAGGATATATCCGAGGCGAAAAAAGAGGGCAAGACCTGCTGTGCCCTGTCTGACGTCGAGGACGCAAGGAGCGTGGCTTACCGACTTGGCTTTGAGCATCTTGTTTTCAACTTCAAGGACAACTTCCGAGAGTACGTCATGAAGCAGTTTGCGGACAGCTATCTCTGCGGACGGACGCCCAATCCCTGTATCGAGTGCAACCGCCATGTTAAGTTCGACAAGATGCTGCGGAGAGCTCATGAGCTGGGCTACGACTACATAGCTACGGGACATTACGCTGTCAATGAGTACGACGAGGAGCGGGGACGCTATCTGCTGAAACGTCCCGCAGACCGCAGCAAGGATCAGACCTATGTGCTGTACGCACTCACTCAGGAGCAGCTCTCCCATACCCTTTTCCCTCTGGGTGAGCTTGAAAAAACACAGGTACGCGAGCTTGCGGAGAGGGCAGGACTGGTGAACTCCAACAAGCCCGACAGTCAGGACATATGCTTTGTGCCTGACGGGGACTATGCAGCCTTTATACGCAGATTTACGGGCTGTGATATGCCCTGCGGAAGCTTCATCGACATGGACGGCAAAGTCCTCGGAGAGCACAAGGGCATAATCAACTACACTATCGGACAGCGCAAAGGACTGGGTATCGCCCTCGGTCACCCTGCCTACGTAGTAAAAAAGGACATTGCCGCAAATACTGTCACCCTCGGACTGGAGTCCGACCTTTACACAAAGAGCCTTATCGCCGATGATTTTAACCTTATATCCATTGAAAAGCTGGAAGCTCCCATGCGCGTGACTGCGAAAACGCGCTACAGCCAGAAAGAGCAGCCTGCCACGGTCACATATCTCGGAAACGGCGAGTATATGGTGGAGTTCGACCAGCCCCAGAGGGCTGTGACAAGCGGTCAGGCGGTAGTTCTCTACGATGGGGATATAGTAGTGGGCGGAGGTACCATAAAATGATGAAAACGGCACTTCTTGTTATAGACGCGCAGGAGCTCATTACAAACGACAGGCTCTATGCCTTTGACTTATTTACGGAAAATGTCCGCACTTTAATAGCCGAAGCCCGTAAAAACGGCGTTGAAGTAATATATGTCCGTCATGACGACGGTGAGGGTAAGCCGCTTTCAAAGGGGAATGATGGCTTTGACATTTACAGCGGCTTTGCTCCCGAATCAGGGGAGCACATATTCGACAAGTATGTGAACAGTCCCTTTCGTGACAGCGGACTGCTTGGATACTTGCAGAAAAAAACCGTGAAAAGGCTCATAGTCACAGGCTTGCAGACGGATTACTGCATGGACGCAACGGTGAAGTGCGGCTTTGAGCATGGCTTCGAGATGATAGTTCCCGAGTACTGCAACTCCACCTTTGACAACGACTTTATGACAGGGGCGCAGACCTACCGCTACTACAACGAGTTCATGTGGAAAAAAAGGTATGCAAAATGCGTAAAAATGGCAGAAGCTCTTGAACTGATACATAGCAACAATGAAATGCCCGAATTTAGCAGAGCTAATGAGAACCATATCAGAAGAGCTTCGGAAGAAGACGCTTCGAGAATTGCGGAGATACTTGTGTTTGCAAAACGGATGAAGTATCGTTCTATATTTAATGACGACGCATACTCATTCGGAGAATTACAGGTGCTTCCTGTTGCAAAAAAGTACATTGAAAACGGCTTTCTGAACAATATGTTCCTGTATGATGACGGGATCATAAAAGGGCTTATCCGCATAGAGAAAGAAGAGATCATTGAATTATATGTTGATCATTTCTTTCAGGGGCAGGGAGTCGGCTCGGAATTGATCGAATATGCCAAAGAAAACTTTTCAGTCAATTATCTCTGGACAATAGAAAAGAACATTGATGCTGTCCGCTTCTATGAAGCGCATGGTTTTCATCTTACAGATACAAGGAAATTGGAAGAGGGAACTACAGAATACATTGTAATGATGAAAAGATAAAAAGGAAAAATATGGAATACAAATACGAAAAACTCACCGATAAAATTTACGTCTGCGCCAGCAGCGACCACCGCTTCGGTACGGACGCCTTTCTGCTTGCGGACTTCTCTCAGTACCGCGCAAAGGACAAGGCATGCGACCTGGGTACGGGCTGCGGTATAATACCGCTTATAATGCAGAAGAAAATGCCCCCTAAGGTAACCTACGCGGTGGATATACAGGAGGGCGCCATAGAGCAGCTCCGTCTTGGACTTGAAAAGAGCGAAACTACTGGCGTCGTCCCCATATGCGCCGACCTGAAAGAGCTGTGGGAGGACGCTCCTCTGGGACAGCTGGACCTTGTGACCTGCAATCCGCCATACAAGGTGAACAATGCAGGCTTTCAGAGTGTCATTACAGCTCAGAAAATAGCCCGCCATGAGATACTCTGCACCATTGATGACGTGTGTGCTGCAGCTCAGAAGCTCTTGAAATTCGGCGGCAGGCTATGCGTCTGCAACCGTCCCGAGCGCCTAAGCGACGTCATTTATGCCATGAAATGCCATGATATCGAGCCAAAAAGGCTTCGCTTCGTATCGAAAAACGCCGATGAAGCGCCGTGGCTGTTTCTTATTGAGGGCAAAAAGGGCTCCAAGCCCTTTATGAAAGTTGAACCCCAGCTCTATATACGCAGTGAGAACGGCTTCACTGATGAATTGCAGAGAATATACGACACAGGAAAGGAGCAGCCATGAGCGGTACATTTTACGTTATAGGAACTCCTATAGGCAATCTTGATGACATTACGCTGAGACAGCTGGATACCCTCGGCTCGGTGGACTTCATTTGTGCTGAGGATACCCGTGTTACATTGAAGCTTCTCAATCGTTTTGAGATAAAGAAGCCCCTTGTGAGCTTCCACGAGCACAGCTCCAAGACTGACGCGCAGCGCATAATCGACAGGCTCCTTGCAGGGGAGAGCTGCGGTATCGTCACTGACGCAGGTATGCCCTGCATTTCCGATCCCGGAGAGGTGCTCGTCAAGATGTGTGCCGAGAGTGGCATCGACATCAAGGTAGTTCCCGGACCCAGCGCTGTTGTCTCGGCAGTTGCCATTTCGGGACTCAGCACACGCCGCTTCACATTTGAGGGCTTCCTGCCCGTACCAAAGAAAGAACGTACAGAAAGACTTGAAAAGCTCCGCGGAGAGACTGCTGTCATGGTGTTCTATGAAGCTCCACACAAGCTGAAAACCACTCTTGCCGATCTTGCGGAAGCCTTTGGGGGAGAGCGCAGGATATCCCTGTGCCGCGAGCTCACAAAGATACATGAGGAAGTCCTGAGACTCACTTTGTCTGAGGCTGTGGAGTACTACAAGATAAACGAGCCCCGCGGAGAGTACGTCCTTGTACTTGAAGGAGCTCAGGAGAGCTTAGGCGGCGAGATAACCATTGAGCAGGCTATGGAGCAGGTGAACAAACTGATCGGAATGGGCGAGAAGCCTACGGACGCCTGCAAGGCTGTTGCAAAGGAGACGGGCTTCCGAAAAAGCGAGCTTTATTCCATGCTACAATAAGCTGATGCTTTACCCTGATATCACTTAAAAGTGATAGAAAGGTGAAAAATGAAATAAAATACTTGAACTTTCCGTGGATTTGTGATATAATTATAGGCGTTATTTATATTGTTACGGTAAAATTTGCGATTATGTTCTAAAAAAAGCGCCATATAAATACAATATTATTTAATTCAGCCGCGTTTTTTTTCAGCGGTGAAAGAAGGTTATGTATGATTTGCGATCTGCACTGTCACACTACACTTTCCGACGGTTCGCTTGGCATTGAAGATGTAATTGCACAGGCGAAGCGCATGAATATCGATTGGCTCTCCATTACGGACCACGATACAATGGCTTCTTTTTCAAGAGCTGATGTTCTTGGTGAACGCGCAGGAGTAAAAATGCTCCACGGCGTAGAGCTATCGGCATGGGATAAGGAAAGAAACAGCAAGGTACACATACTTTGCTATGCGCCCTCAAAGCCAAACAGACTTGAGGGACTATGCTTGAAATCCTGCGAGATCAGAAAGGAATGCTCCAAGGAAATGATCGAAAAGGTCATGGCTAAGTTCCCGATCACTCAGGAAAGCATACTCAAACGTACCACAGCTTCAAAGAGCATATTCAAGCAGCACATAATGCGAGCTCTCATAGATTATGGCTATGCGCTTGAATTCTACGGTGATCTGGACAGGGAGCTGTTCAATCCAAAGGACGGTTCATGCTACATGGAGCGTGAGTACCCCGACGTAAATTTTGTTATTGACCTGATACATACAGCAAGAGGTGTAGCAGTTATGGCTCACCCTGCACAGTACAACAATATGGAGCTTCTTGAGGAGCTTGCAAAGAACGGCAAGATAGACGGCGTTGAGGTAGGACATTTCTCCGCCGATGAGAACTGCCGCAGCGAGCTTAGAGCAATAGCCGATAAGTATGAGCTTATACAGACAGGGGGCTCCGACTTCCACGGACTGTACAACAAGGTACCTACTCACCTGGGAAGTGAGACAACTTCCAAGGAGAATCTTGACAGGATACTGAAGCTTGCTGCTGCAAGAAGCAAAGAGGCTTAAATGGACGCAAAGCTTATTCCCGCAGGGCTGTGCTTAGTACTTTTTCTGCTGTTTGCTGTTCCTGTGACGAAGGGCATAATCAATCTCGGCAACGGAGCAGGAATGGCAGTTACGGCTCTGCTTACAGCGATATTTCTACTGTGGGGCAGATTTACGGCTTTTCTCGGAAAGTCGTGGGCAAGACCTCTTGGCAGGATATTCCTTTCTGCATTGGGAGTCGTTACTGCGGTATCATTGGTGCTTGCAGTTGTTATAAGCGTGTTTATGCTCCGTGCGGTCAGCGATCCGCCCAAGGACGAGAATACTACTGTAGTAGTCCTCGGCTGCAAGGTCAAGGACGGCAGACCGAGCCTTATGCTGGGACGCAGACTTGAAGCCGCTTATACCTATCTTTCGGAGCATGAGAGCGTTTGCGCTGTAGTTTCGGGAGGACAGGGAAAAGACGAATCCATAAGTGAGGCTCAGTGCATGAGGGACTGGCTTGTGGGGCAGGGTATCGCTCCCGAGAGGATATTCATGGAGGACAAGTCCGTGAATACCGAGGAGAATCTGCGCTTTTCCAAAAAGATCATAGCAGAGAATGGTCTGCCGGAAAGAGTTACTCTCATTACCGACGGCTTTCATCAGCTCCGCGCAGATATGATAGCCGAAAAGCAGGGCATGAGTACCTATAATGTCTCGGGAAAGACCCCATGGTATCTTCTCCCCACATACTGGGTGAGAGAATGGTTCGGCGTATTACACTATAAGCTTTGCGGATAGGAGCGATAGAACTTGCAGTGGGTGATAAAGCGTCTTTCTGACGGCATGTATGCGGTCTCTCATCGCTTTTTCGTGTATGAAATTAAGTTTGCACGCCGCTTCAAAACAAAGAAGCAGGCTTATGCATATATGACATCATCGGGCTTTTCAAAAAGCAGCCATGCTGTTGAGGAGCTCGTGGGTGAGACAGAATCTGTAGCAAAAATTAGCAATTATTATGAAAAGGAATGATCAAAGTGAAAATTAGTTTTTCAACACTTGCTTGTCCTGATTGGTCATGGACAGACATCTATTCAATGGCAAAGGATTTCAAATTCGACGGAATTGAGATCAGAGGTCTCGGAAACGAGATATTCTCCGTCAAGGCACAGCCTTTTACAGAAGCACAGCTTCCTAATACAATTGCTAAGCTACAGTCACTAGGTCTCGAAATACCCTGCCTATCATCAGGTGCATGTCTTAAATTCAAGGATAAATATCAGGAAGCCGAGGACGAGATAAAGGCATATGCTCAGCTTGCAAGCAAGCTCGGCGCTTCTTATATAAGAATACTTGGCGATCTTGATCCTGCACCTGTTGGTGATGTTGATGATGACTATATCGCAGAAGCTCTGAAAAAGCTTGTACCTATCGCAGAGGAGTACAATGTAACTCTCCTCGTTGAGACGAACGGCGTATATTCCGATACTGCAAGACTTGCAAAGGTGCTCGACAGCGTAAAGAGCCGCAAGGTGGCTGCACTCTGGGATATGCACCACCCATACCGCTATAACAACGAAGCTCCCGAGACTACAGTTGCAAATCTCGGTGAGTACATCAAATACATACAGGTCAAGGACAGCGTTATGCGCGAGGACGGTACAGTTGAGTACAGGATCATGGGCACAGGAGATATTCCTGTAAAGGCTATGATAGAAGCCCTTGACACTATCAACTATAACGGCTATATCTCACTTGAATGGGTAAAGCGCTGGGCGCGTGACCTCAGCGATGCAGGTATCGTTATACCTCAGTTCGCAGAGTACATGGCTCCCTACAAGAAGGCTCACAAGCATCCTCTCCAGACAAGCATGAGAGGTGACGGTCAGTATCCGTGGCCGAAGGAACGTATCCTCAACTACACATTCCCCGATATACTCGACCGTATCTGCGAGCAGTTCCCGAATCAGTATGCATTCCGTTATACTGAGCTTGACTATACAAGAACATATCCCGAGTTCCGTGACGATGTTGACACCTTCGCACGTTCGCTCCTTGCAATGGGCGTAAAGAAGGGCGACCACGTTGCTATCTGGGCGACTAATGTTCCCCAGTGGTATATCACATTCTGGGCTACCACAAAGATAGGTGCGGTACTTGTTACAATGAATACAGAATACCGTATCCACGAGGCTGAGTATCTGCTGAGACAGTCCGATACAAATACTCTCGTTATGATAGACGGTATCAAAAATATCAACTATGTAGATATCATCAAGGAGCTCTGCCCCGAGCTTGATACCTGCGAGCCGGGCAAGCTGAATTCCGCAAAGCTTCCTTACCTCAAGAACGTCATCACAGTCGATTCAGAGAACAAGGGCTGCTTTACATGGGAGCAGGCTCTGGAGCTCTCCAAGAACGTTCCGTACAGCGAAGTTGAGCGCGTAAGAAAGACCATAGATATCCACGATGTCTGCAATATGCAGTACACTTCGGGAACAACAGGTTTCCCGAAGGGCGTTATGCTCACTCACTATAACGTAGTCAACAACGGTAAGGCTATCGGAGACTGCATGGACCTCTCAACAGCTGACCGCATGATGATACAGGTGCCTATGTTCCACTGCTTCGGCATGGTTCTGGCTATGACCGCTTCCATGACTCATGGTACAACTATGTCTCCTATTACCCGTTTCTCACCGAGAAAGGGACTGGCCTGCATAAACAAGGAGAAGATAACCTGCTTCCACGGCGTACCAACTATGTTCATTGCTATGCTCGGACATGAGGACTTTGAAAAGACTGATTTCTCACACATGAGAACAGGTATCATGGCAGGTTCACCCTGTCCTATCAAGACAATGGAGGAAGTTGTCGAGAAGATGCACATGAGCGAGATATGCATCACTTACGGACAGACCGAGGCTTCTCCCGCAACAACTATGAGCAAGACTACCGACTCACTGGAACAGCGCGTAAATACAGTCGGCGGACCTATCTTCGGCGTTGAGTGCCGTATAGTTGATCCCGAGACAAATCAGGAGGTTCCTGATGACGTTGACGGCGAGTTCGTAGCAAGAGGATATAACATCATGAAGGGCTACTATAAGATGCCCGAAGCAACTGCAGCCGCTATCGACAGCGAGGGCTGGCTCCACACAGGCGACCTTGCAAGACGCCGTTCTTCTGACGGATATTTCAAGATAACAGGCAGAATCAAGGATATGATAATCCGCGGCGGCGAGAATATCTACCCCAAGGAGATAGAGGACTTCCTCTACACCTATCCAAAGGTAAAGGACGTACAGGTAATAGGTGTTCCCGATGAGGACTACGGTGAGGAGATAATGGCTTGTATCGTTCTTCATGACGGCGAGACAGCTACCGAGCAGGAGATAAAGGACTTCTGCCTTGCAAGAATGGCAAAGCACAAGTGCCCGAGATACGTTGATTTTGTAGACGGCTTCCCCATGAATGCCGCAGGAAAGATACTCAAATACAAGATGAGAGAGCAGGCAGTTGAAAAGCTGAAGCTCCACAAGGCTGACAGTATAGTTACAGCATAGTTTTCAGAGTCCACACTCGCAGGAGTGTGGACTTTTTCTTGCTATTTTGCCCATCATGTGTTATAATAATTTAATATAAATAGGGGGTGATATAATGAAGATCAAGAGAATATGCAGAAGTTTAGGGGCTGTTCTTGCAGCTGCGGCTGTAACGTGTTTTTCCGTACCCGAGGCTGTCCGGGCAGAAACAAGGTTCATATGGGAGCAGCATAACAAAGAAGCTGTCGTGTCAGCTCACAGCGGCACATTATCCATGCCCGTGCTGCGTTCCGTCGCGTCACAGGACGGCGTGAGATTTGAGACCGCAGCGCCCTGCAAGCCCATAGGCAAAGCTGTTGTCTCGGCAGGTGATACGGCTGAATTGCCGTCAGAGTTTGATATGCGCAAGGTCTATGGCTCCACATCTGTGAAGAATCAGGGCTCTTACGGTACCTGCTGGGTACACGCTGCTGTTGCCAGTGCTGAGTCAAGTATGCTTCAGTCTGTACCCTATATCGACCTTTCAGAGCTCCATTCCGCTTATTATAACTATTACGGCTATAATCAGCTCGTTCCTCAGTCGAGCGATACTGTGGATATATTGGGTGAGGGCGGCAATGCGCGTATGATAACCAATCTGTGGTCTCAGTGGATAGGTCCCGTCAATGAGGATAAGCTTCCCTATGAGAACACAAGCTTTTTTGACAATAATACTGATAAAGACCTGATGAACTTTCAGTCGGATTATCATCTGAAAAAACGCCTATAATTTCGATTATGACAGCGAAAGAAGCAACTTTGACGAAATAAATGCCATGGTAAAGGATTTCCTTTACAGAGGGCAGGCAGTGGACGTTTCGTATATGTCAGACAAGGGAAAGAACTGGTCAGGGACTTATAACAGCTCATACTGTGAGCGCAAGCCAAGATTTGCCAACCATGCCGTTACTATAGTCGGCTGGGACGACAGCTTCCCTGCGGAGCATTTCAAAAAGAAGCCAAAGGGCGACGGTGCATGGCTTTGTCAGAACAGCTGGGGAACACATGACGGCGACGACGGCTATCTCTGGCTGTCATATTATGACGGCACACTCAGCGATTTTGCTGTATATCAGCTTGAAAACGCCGATGAGCACGATATCATATATCAGTATGACAGCTTCATACCAATACAGACCATGTCAGCTTATGATGATGCCGACGAAAACGGACCTTCCTACATGGCGGACATTTTTACATCGGTGGGAGATATTCAGCTGAGTACTGTCGGTACCTACATATATAATGCGGGGACTGAATATGAGGTGACGGTATATTCGGGACTAAAGGACAGGAACGACCCGTCCTCTGGAACTCCCTCGGCAGTCACCAAGGGCAGGATAGATGCCACGGGCTTTTTCACTATCGACCTTGAAGACCCTGTGATACTGACGGGCAATGAACAGTTCAGCGTTGTGGTAAAGCTTTACTGCGAGGATACGCCATTTGTTCTGCCTCTGGAAAGCAGCCTTTACGTTGAGGGCGATGACAACGAAATAATTGACATCAGCACCTTTGCCGATGACAGTACGATAAAAAGTCTTACAGGCAGAGGGGAGAGCTTTTTCAGCTCTGACGGTGTCACATGGAAGGACGTCTGCGACGAGAGCGTGACATACACCGAAGAGGAGAAGCAGTTTCTTCTTGAATCGTTTATCGAGCAGCTCTATGACGGCATAGACGAAAATGACACAGACCTCTGGCGAAATGCTCAGCAGGGCGAAAAAAACTATAAACAGCTGTTTGAGATCGGCGACATAAAGTCGAATTTCGGCAATATGACGCTGAAAGCCTATGCGGAGCCTGTGGGCAAGGTGAAGTTCACTCAGCCCGAGGGAGCTGTAGCTCCCGATGAAAGGGTAGAGCTTTTCTCGGACAGGGAGCATGGAGAAATATATTATTCCACAGGCGATGAGAACGAGTCGATCAGGTACGAAGCTCCTATTGCTGTAAACGACGATGTCAAGATAACCGCATATGTCATGGACAGCGGCGTTAAGGGCAATGTTATCTCGAAGAGAAGCTTTACTCCCAAATATGCCGCTTTCAACTGGATAGGATATAAGACGTCTTCCGAGAGCTACAGCCGCGACCTTAAATACGCTAAGAGGATATCCGACAATGAATATACTATCAATATCCCTGCGGAGTTTGATTCCGTCTCGCTGTATCTCGGAACTGTCAATAATGTTGAGTACAACGGGATGAGCTACGGTGCTTACGGTAAGATAGAATCCGTAAAGGCTGATTACGGAGTGACAGATATCGAGCTGAAGCTGACAGGTGAGAACTGTACCGACAACACGGTGACGCTTCATATCAACCGTTCGCTGGTAAGCTTTGATGCTCCGAATGGTGCTATCCTTGCATCGCGTGCCGACAGGATCTATGCTGCCGACGGAAAAGAGCTTTTTGCGGGCTCAAGTGTTATGGAATACGCAGGTCAGACTCTGACGGCTGTCAAGGACGGAAAAGAGATACCTGTAAGCGTTCCCGAAAGAGCTGATATCTCGGAAATGAAGATAAACTATCGCTCGGAAGCTCTCGGTCCTTTCAGCAGAGAGATCAGCGAAAGGCTTGAGATAGCGGTGGGAAGCTCAGATTACAGCAGATTTACTTCCGCAAAGGGCAGGATAATAAGCGGTGCAGATATAGCTCCCGAGGATTACGGCTTGTACTATATAAGTATCATTCCCGGGGAGACTTTCAGGCTGAGAGCAGCAGGCGGAAACGGCTTGTTCCCCAGCACTACTGTAAGATATGATATTCCCGACGCTCCGAAACAGCTGCCCGATATTGCTTCGCTGAAGCAGTACGACGCCGACAGCTGCGTATTCGAGGACGATATATATGAGATAGCCTATGAGGGCTATTTCTCAGAAATAATGATGGAGGAGCTTGCAGGCGGATACGGCTATACATATGAGGCGTTCGGCAAGCTCATGGAAAAGCGTACAGGTCTTGAAAGTGAGAAGCTCAATAAGATAATCGGCAGTGAGTATAAGCCTGGAAACAAGATAAAATATGATGTGCCGTGTTATGTAAGGTATTCTGCTACCGATCAATCCTTTGCGTCGGAAACGCTGTATGTATATAAGCGTAAGGGAGCTGCCGCAGGCGATGTTAACGGCGACGGAGCTGTAAATGCGGTGGACGCGTCAATAGTCCTTAGCCATTATGCTTCTGTTTCTGTCGGCGAAAAGGGAGAACTTACCGAAGAACAGGTGAAAACAGGTGATATGAACGGCGACGGTACGCTGAATGCAGTGGATGCTTCCATGATACTTGAGATATATGCATTCAATTCTATTGGTTGATTTCAACAAAGATGAATATATGTTCGGCAAAAACGCTCAAAAACTGCACAAGCAAAGAAGGAAAAATTTTATATGTTGGTCAATAGATATAAAAGAATAAGCTTCCCATTGTGTAATAAGCGGCAATGTGTTTTTACCGAATTGTAATCTTTAGAACAAACGTTCTCATAACAAAAGAGCTGTTGTTGTGCTTTTGCACAATCAGGGGAAGTGTGATTTGTATTCTATAACCAAAAAGGGGTTAAAGAACATTACAAAATGATTCAAAGTATTGACTTCCATCGCAAAATACGGTATATTTGTAAATGCAAAAGCAATTGTTGCATAATGTATGTGATATGCAAGGGAAAGATGTGACTTTCGGAACCGAGCATGCACAGCAGTATGATACGGAATGTATGAGAAATGCAAAGGCTCTTATGACGACAGATGTGAAGTACGTTCACAGCTGACCGCCGCTCGAGCAGGATCATTCGGGAAGTATAAAATTCGATGGCTGAGCAAAAGAAAAATATGTGGAGCAGAAATGACTTCACGGGAACAGAAGCAAAGGCTGACAGAACGGTTGCAGGACGTCAGCGGTGAGCACAATCATCGGACAGTAATAATACCGCGATGTTACCCGCAAATCATAATTAACCACGTAAATATTATACGCAAGTATAATATAGATATTTAAGGAGGAAAAATCTCATGAACACACTTAAGAGAACTTTAGCTTTAGTAGCTACACTCGCAATGTCTGCAACAGCTTTCGCAAGCTGCGGCAGCAAGGATTCATCTTCATCTGATAACGGCACAGAGGCAACAACTGCTGCTAACGATGAGGCAACAACAGCTGCTGATACAACTGCAGAGGTAGTTGACGGTGACACAGTTGACGCTTCAGTTGGACAGGGCGGCGACACATTCACAGTTGCAGCTTGGAACCACGATGACGTTCCTGCTCTTATCGCTTCTTGGAAGGGCCTCGACGCAGATACAATCGTTGATCAGCTCGCTGACAACAAGGTTGAAGGCATCAAGTTCATTGACTTCGGTGTAGGCGGCGGCCAGGCATCTGAGAACTATGACCAGCTCTTTAACGACGGTTCAGATCTCGACGTTTACTTCGTAGAGGCTGACTGGGCACTCAAGTACATCAATGATGACGCAAGAACACTTCCTCTCAGCAAGCTCGGTCTTGGTGACAAGGATTTCCCAAATATCTACAGCTACACAGACGAAATCGGTAAGGATTCCAACGGCGTTCGTAAGGGTATCTCATGGCAGGCAGCTGCTGGTGGATTCGCTTACAGAGCTGACCTCGCTAAGGAGTACCTCGGCGTTGAGTCACCTGCTGACATGCAGAAGCAGATCGGCAACTGGGATGATTTCGTAAAGGCTGCTCAGACAGTATCTGAGAAGTCAAGCAAGAGCGTTGCACTCGCTGACTCACTCGGCGGTATGTGGCAGGCATTTGCTTGCGGACGTACAACTCCTTGGGTTGTAGACAACAAGCTCCAGATCGATGATTCTTGCAAGAAGTTTGCTGATACAGCAAAGGCTCTCTGGGATTGCGGCGGTGTTACAAAGAACAGCCAGTGGACAGATGAGTGGACAGCTGCAGGCGTTTCAGGCAACGTTATGGGTTACTTTGTATCAACTTGGGGCTTCGGCGGATTCTTCCTCGATGCTGCTGGCGGATATGACAAGGAAGCAAACAAGGGCGGCGAGCAGTACGGCAAGTGGGCTGTATGTGAAGGACCTCAGGCATTCTACTGGGGCGGTACTTGGATGGTTGTAAATCCAAAGACTGATAACGGTAACGAGGCTCGTGAGTTCATCATTGCTGCTACATCAGATGAGGCTAAGATGTCTGCATACGCTAAGAGCAAGCCTGAGTATGTAAACAACTCTAAGGTTATGGACGACCTCATTTCTGCTAACACAGAATTCAACCCAATCATTTCCGGTAACTTCGTTGACAAGCAGAACTACTTCGCAGAGCTCGCTAACAACGCTAAGAACATCGACTTCAAGGGTCTTATCACACCTTTCGATTCAACAATCAAGGGCAACTTCGCTGACGCTGTTAAGGAGAACTACCTTGAGGGCGGCAAGTCTTGGGATGATACAGTAAATGCATTCAAGGACAAGGTTGCTGAGTCAGTACCTGATCTCGAGTGGGAAGACTAATTTTAGTAAAATAGTCTAACTGTACAATGTAATAAATATGCCTACGGAATACTTATGTATTCCGTAGGTGTATATTTATTTATATTATATTCTACCGAGAGGGTGTGTGTTATGGCATCAGGTGCGCAGAGACGCATAAAGTCAATTAGCTATGCTAAGTATGGCTATATCTTTATTTTGCCGTTTTTTCTTGTTTATTTCTTTTTCCAATTATGGCCGCTGATCAACACCTTTATCGTAAGTTTCCATGGCAACGGTAAGTCCGTTGAAGCATGGGTGGGACTACAGAATTATAAGGACATTCTTTTTGGCGGTACCAGAAAAGTTCGAGTTATCCACGAGAGCTTTTTCGAGTGCTTGAGAAATACAGTTATCCTTTGGGTCGGTAACTTCATTCCTCAGCTGGCACTTTCACTTTCACTTGCGGTATGGTTTACAGAAGCACAGTTAAAGATCCCTGGAAAGGGCTTCTTTAAGGTTGTTATGTACCTGCCCAATATCATCACTGCTGCTTCAGTAGCTGTTCTTTTCCTTCAGCTCTGCGGTCAGTCAGAAACTAACCCCGGTGCGGTAAACCTTATTCTGCACAAGCTTGGCATTGTTGCAAGAGATGAAGCATCAGGAATTTATAAGACTATACCTCTTGTAGAGGGTGTATGGCCTTCACGTATTGTAATCATGTTTATCCAGACATGGATGTGGTTCGGTAATACCATGATCATGCTCATGTCAGGTATCCAGGGTATCAACCCTTCACTGTTCGAGGCTGCAAGCATCGACGGCGCAAGCTCAGGACAGGTCTTCAGAAAGATCACTCTTCCTCTTCTGACTCCAATCATGGCATATACTCTTATCACTTCCATGATCGGTGGTCTCCAGATGTTCGATATTCCTTTCCTTTACACTAAGACAGGTAACGTTAAGGATCACATCAAGACACTGGCGGTAATGATCTTCCAGTACTTCCACGCTCAGGCTGATGAGAATAAGATGGGTTACGCAGGTGCTACATCTGTACTCCTCTTCTTCATCACTCTTACTCTTGGACTTATCGCGTTCTATATCACACGTGACAAGGATGAGATCGCTAAGAAGAAGCAGCGTAAAAAGATCGCTCAGCAGGCTAAGAAAGAAAGCAAGCAGTTTGGAGGGATCAGTTTATGAGTGGTAATATGAAAGACGTTTACGGAAAGGCAAAGGATAACTATACAGCTAAGATCAAGTTAAAGTCAGGTATCCTGTTTGTATGGTTCCTTCTCCTTACAATTATATGTCTGCTTCCTATCTATATCCTTGTTATTAACGCTACACGTTCACATTCGGATATAGCAAACGGACTCAGCTTCGTTCCGAGCCATTATCTGAAATCAAACTGGAACAAGGTATTTACAGACCCCGGATTCAAGCTCTGCTACAGCGCTTTCCACGGTTATAAGAACAGCTTGATCATCACAGTATGTTCAACTTTCCTTACAGTTTTCTTTTCAGCTCTTACTGCTTACGGAATCCATGTATATGATTTCAAGCTTAAGGAGATCTCATATTCAGTTATCCTCCTTGTTATGATGGTACCTATGCAGGTAACATCTGCCGGATTCATTGCATTTATGTCAGATCTTAAGCTGACAAATACTTACTGGCCTCTTATCCTTCCATCAATTGCAGCTCCTGCGGTCGTTTACTTCATGAGATCATACATGAAGTCATCATTCCCGCTGGATATCGTTGAAGCTGCTCGTATCGACGGATGCGGAGAGTTCAGAACATTCCTGTCAATTGCAATTCCTATGATGAAGCCAGCTATAGCTGTACAGGCTATCTTCGCTTTCATCGCAAGCTGGAACAACTTCTATACACCTAACATGATCCTCATCAGTGTTGATCTGAAGAAGAAGACCCTTCCTATGATGGTATCTGCTCTTCAGTCATCTGATAAGTTCAATGATTACGGTGCTATCTATCTTGCAATTGCACTTTCAATTATTCCTATCATAATCGCATATGTACTCCTTTCAAGATTCATCATCGCTGGTGTTGCTCTTGGTGGTGTAAAGGAATAATCACAAAAATCACAGCACACTTCGGTGTGCTGTTTTTTTATGGAAAGTTGACATTTCACCGCCAATGCCTTATAATAAGCATATATTATTTAATGAGGTAAGGCTATGTATGATGTAATAGTTGTCGGCGCAGGTCCGACAGGTGCGACTGCGGCAAAGATATTATCAGATAATGATATGAAAGTTCTTCTTGTTGAACGTATGAAGCTGCCGCGGTATAAATCCTGCTCGGGTGTTCTTATAAAGAAGTCGATGGATCTGGTCATGGAATATTTCGGGAAAGATGTTCCGCATTCTGCAATGTGTACTCCCACAGATAATCATGGTATGATATTTACTAACGACAAAGGGAAAGAATATGCTTTCAATCAGGAGGGGCTCAACGTCTGGCGAAGCTCATTTGATAACTGGCTTACTGAAAATGCAGTAAATGCAGGGGCGGAGCTGCGCGACATGACGTCAGTTATTGCGTGTGATAATAAAGATGACAATATTGAGGTGAAGCTCTTTTCCGACAGGCTTTACAGCGAGAAGGCAAGGTATGTAATTGACTGCGGTGGTGTTACATCGGTTATAAAGAGGAAAGAGCTGAATATCGCTCCTGAGTTTATAACAACATTTCAGACGTTCAATCAAGGAAAAATAGAGCTTGACCCACACTATTTCTACGCATATCTTCAGCCTGAGCTTTCCGAATATGACGCTTGGTTCAACGTTAAGGATGATATGCTTGTTCTGGGCGTTGCCGTTAAGGATACTAATAAGATATCAGACTATTATGACAGCTTCATTCATTACATGAAAGATAAACACGGGCTTGTTATTGACAAAACTGTAAAGGCAGAAAAATGGCTAATGCCTCATATTAGGTCTGGGTGTAAAATCGACTACGGTAAGGGACGACTCTTATTCGCAGGGGAAGCGGCGGGCTTTCTTAATCCAATGGGCGAGGGTATTTCTGCGGGCATGGAAAGCGGTAATGCAGCTGCTCATGCAATAACAGAACATTTTGACGAGCCTGTATGTGTGTTGGACGATTATCAGCAGCGTACAAAGATGCTTAAAACATATATGGAGAGACAGTGGAATTTCGTTGCAGGTTTGGCTGACACGTTCAGCGAAATGAAGTTATCATTATAATAATATAGGCACTGACTTATGTCAGTGCCTTTTTTATGGACGCTTCGGCGTCCTTTTTTGTTCTAAACATTTGTACAGCTGAATAGTATTAAGTGTAAGGAGTGATGAAAATGAAAGGCAGTACAAGCTTTGAAACGATCATGGATTATCTTCCCGAGAATATCCGCAGGCAGCTGCTTGATATCCCGAGGGATAAGCTTGATGGTGCAATGGAAGTAAGGCTTCGTGCAGGCGGACCTGTTTATCTTGTGTATTCGGACAAGATATATTTTCTTCGCAGGGACGGCGGACTGGCTTCCCTATATAATAAGGAAGCATATGAAATAAAGGCGTCTGAGATCAGAGAGACAGTCGAAAGGCTGTGTCATTATTCCGTGCACAGCTGTGGAAAACAGCTTTCTCAGGGCTTTTTCGTTATCGAAAACGGAGTTCGTGTAGGTGTTTCTGGAGCTTATTCATCGATCCAGCCTCCTCAGCTTACAGAGTTTACATCTCTTAACTTCCGTGTATCAAGGTGTGTAGAGGGCTGCGCAGATGAGATATTTGCTTCAAATTATGATAAAAACATTATGATATGCGGCGGAGTCAATTCGGGAAAGACCACTATGCTCCGAGATATGTGCCGTCTTACAGGGAATTTCAGAAAAACTGTCCTTATTGACGAGCGAAACGAGATATCCTGTCTGCACGACGGGATACCGCAGAATGACGTTGGAGCGCTGACAGATGTTATCAGTAATTGCAGCCGTGCTGACGGGATAATTTCAGCGGTGCGAACTTTGTCTCCCGAGGTCATTGTCTGTGACGAGATAGCTTCAATGTCTGACTCAGAAGCTATAATAAACGGGATCGGCTGCGGCGTGAAATTTATCGTTACGGCTCACGGCAGCAGCTTTGAGGAGCTCAGCAAGCGTAAGGAGATATTATACCTTACAGAAAGCGGACTTTTTGACAATATCATATTCCTGAAAGGCTCTGCAGCTCCCGGAAAAGTCAGTGAAGTCAAGAGGCTCAGAAATGGGAATTAGGATAATTGCGGCTTTGCTTGCCACACTTTGCGGAGCATTTTACGGAATGAACCGTTCCGAAAAGCTGAAAAAAAGAATGCTGCTTTGCACCGAAGCTGACAAGGTTTTCAGACTTTGTGAGACCATGATAAGAAGCAGCGGTACGGACATTTACAGAATAATTACGGTACTAAAACGGGAAAATTATACAGCTTTACGCTTTATATACAGGCTTTCGGAGAAATACAGCGCTGACAGCGATTTCCACAGTGAGTGGCGTGAGCTTCTGCTTGCCGAGACCTATATCCCACAGGAAGAAAGGGGGATACTTCTGGATTTCGGTGAGGTGCTGGGTACCAGTGACATTGCAGGTCAGCTGAGCAGCATAGCCTCGCAGAGATCGCTTATGCAGGAGTGCTATGAGCGCAGTGCCATGGAGTATCACGGCAAGGCTCGGTTTTACAGGAGCGTTGGAGTCCTTGCAGGTGTAATGGCAGGAATAATGGTGATCTGAGGAAGAAAATGGAAATTGATCTTATATTTAAAATCGCAGGTACAGGGATAATAGTCGCCGTTCTGAATCTGGTCCTGAAACGTGCGGAGCGAGAGGAACAGGCTATGATGACCACACTTGCAGGTCTTATAGTTGTTCTTGTGGTGATAATCGACGAGATAGGAGACCTTTTTGACAAGGTCAAAAGCGTGTTCGGACTATGGTAGACAGCTGTTTTTCTGTTGGAGCTTTCTGCCTTGCAGGAACTCTTATATCTATAATTTTAAAACAATATTGCGCTGAATATTCCACAGCAGTTACCGCAGCGGTATGTGCAGGCGTTATGGCTCTTTTTGTACTTGTGTCGGGATCAGCCATTGCCGAGATAAGGGATATTTTTGAAATGGCAGGTATTGCTGAAAGCTATATCTCCATAGTGTTCAAGACATTGGCAATATGTGTTATCACGCATATTACAGCTGAATTGTGCCGCGACAGCGGTGAGGGAGCTATAGCTTCGGCAGCTGAGCTGTGGGGCAGAGGGGCTGTTGCTGTTCTTGGACTTCCTGTATTCAGAGCATTTTTACAGCTAATAGAAAAGCTGATTTAGGAGCATTATGAAAAGGACAGGACTATCAATAATTATAATTATATTGCTGATGATGCTCAGTGTTCCTTTGAGGGCATATGCTGTTGATGAACAGGAGTCATCGAGCGTGTTCAGTGAGCAGCTGGACGACATACTTTCGGACTATGACATCGGGACAAGTTCTGACGAGATAACTGCCCTTTCATTCGGAAGCTTTTCAAAGGCTATCACAGCAAAAGTAAAGGAAAGCGAGGGCTCTCCTTTCAGACTTCTGGGGACTATTCTGCTTGTGACACTGCTTTCGGCTCTGCTGAAAAACGCAGGCAGCGCAGCGTTTAAATGCTCCGCAGACATCTATGGTATGGTGTGTGTCCTTACAGCGGTGACAGTGGTCTCACCACAGCTTTTTGCTGCTTTTTCTCAGTCCGTTGAGGCTGTGACCGTCAGCGGCGGCTTCATATCCGTGTTTATTCCTGTGTTTTCGGGAGCAACTGCCGCATCGGGACATATAACATCAGCGGCGGCTTATGACGTTGCTGTCCTTGCTGCTTCGGAGCTTATAGTTCAGCTTGTTTCGGGCTTTCTCATGCCTGTTCTCAGCGCAGCCGTTATGCTTTCCGTAACGGGAAGCGTTTTCTCACGGAATGATATGAGCGGAGTAGTTCAGCTCCTGAAAAAGCTCATAACATGGGCGATGACTATAACAATGACGGTGTTTACTGGCTTTGTTACGCTGAAATGCAGCCTTGCAGGCAAAACTGACGGTGCAGCTACAAAAGCGGCGCGTTTTGTGATATCGGGGAGCGTTCCCGTAGTCGGCGGAGCTGTATCCGACGCCTATGCCGCAGTCCGCAGCAGCTTTGACCTTATCCGCGGAACAGTAGGAACTGCAGGCTGTATCGCTGTGCTTCTGATAATTCTTCCGCCTGTGATACAGCTTATGCTTTTTCGCTTTGTAATGTGGATAGGCTCGGCGGCGGCGGAGCTCTTCGACGCAGAGCATATTAAAAAGCTTCTCAGCTCATTTGACAGCTCCCTTGCCATAGCACAGAGCGTCCTTGTTTGTTATGGCGTCATGTTCGTGCTGTGTACGGGAATACTTATTCAGACGGCAGGTGGGTAAATGGAAAACTTTGTTGCGGCGGTCAGGGTGGTCTGCTTTGTATCCGTGGGGGTATGTATAATTCAGAGCATTACTGACGGAACACGGCTTCGCGGAGCTGCCGATATTGTTCTGAAGCTGATATTTGCTGTGGCGGTAACAGCTCCCATAGTCAGCGGAGCTTTTGATATTGAGCTGCCGGATCTCAGTGCTTTTGACAGTACAGACTACAGCTATTCCACAGAGATATATGAAAACGAGCTCTGTACACAGGTATCTGAAAATATTTCTGCGGTTCTTCGTGATCAGCTCAAAGCGGCAGGGATAAATGCAGAAAAAATAGATACCGAGGTTAATATTTCACAGGACGGAAGCATAAGTATTAATAGAGTCATTATCAGCACGTCGGCCTTCGAGGCATCAGCTAAGATAATCCGCGGCAGTATCGGACAAGAAACGGAGGTCATAAATGGAAGTTATTAAAGAAGCAAAGGAGCTGCTAAAGAACAGGAAATGGGCTGTACTTATGACCGTATGCGGAATAGCAGGTCTGCTGCTGATAATGATATCTTCGCTTTTGCCCGACAAAAAGCCTGCTGCTGTATGTACTGAGCAGCAGAGCGTATATGACAGCAGCGACTACTGTAAGGACACAGAGAAAAGGCTTGCCGATCTGCTCCGCGAAATAGAGGGGGCAGGAGAGGTGAAGGTCTATCTAACTGTAGGCAGCGAGCAGCGCTACGTATATGCTACAGAGGGACGGCACAGCCGTTCGGACAATAAAACGGAGGAGGAAGAGAAATATGTGATAGTGGGCGGCGGAAGCGAAAAAAACGCACTTGTGGAAACAATTGAAGCTCCCGAGATAACGGGAGCGGTAATAGTCTGCGGCGGAGGAGGCGATGCTGCTGTACGAGAACAGATATACAAAGCGGCTTCGGCTGCTCTTGGGATACCTACAGCAAAGATATATGTTGCTAAGATCAGATAAAGGAGTATAATTATGAAAAAGCCATCAATAATAATCGGAAAGAAACAGATAATCATGACCTGCCTGACCCTTATGCTTGCAGTTGCGGTGTACATAAACTATGCTACATCACCGAAGCTTGCTCCCGACAGCAGCTCCATGTCGTTCAGGAAAGACAATGACACTGTAAAATACGGCGAGACCGAGTTTGTAAATGCTTCAGCCGAACCTGCTGCCGAGGACTATTTTGCACAGGCTCGTCTCGATAAGATGAAGGACAGGGACGAAGCTGTACAGACGCTCCAGACCATGATAGGCGGCGGAGATGTTACCGAGGACGAAATGGTAGTGAATGCCCTTGACGCAGTACAGGTGTCAAAGCTTATCGAGAGCGAGGGGACTATCGAGTCTCTGGTAAAAGCTCAGGGCTTTCAGGACTGTGTGGCGTACCTTGACGGCGAGAACGCAAAGGTTGTAGTCAAGACAGAGGGGCTCGACAAGGCTCAGGCAGCTTCCATAAAGGAGATAATCCTCGGGGAAACGGAAGTCCCCGCAGAGAATATCAGGATCTTCGAGGTAAAGTAGGCTGATTTATCCTGTGTGAATATTTATGAATATTTTTCACCGCGAATATTGCTGTTTCTGAAATATTATGTTATAAGCGCAGAGCCTGCGCCGCCTATTTCGCGACATAAATAAGAAAACGACAGTTTTTTTTCTCTGCGAATGTTGCTATTTCTGAAATATTATGTTATAATACAATGGATAGGGTGTAAGCAAGATATTGATTAAAAAATACACCTAAATAAGAGCCTACGGAGGTCCACTATGGAAGTTGAAGATATGAAGCCGGAAGTTTCAAGCAGACTTAAAATATCAGATGACGTAATTATCGCCATTGCAAGGCTTGCAGCTCTTGATGTCAAGGGAGTCGCAAGTCTTGGCGGCGAGGTTGGAAAAATGAGCAAGCTCAGAAGAAACGGACCTATCAAGGTAAGTATGATGGGCGATGTGGCTGCCATAGATATGAAGATAGTCATAAAGAGCGGAGAAAAAGCCGTGAACGTTGCTCAGGAAGTTCAGACCGTGGTAAAGGAGAACGTCCAGAACATGACTGGCGTACCTGTTGCAAGAGTAAACGTTACCGTCAGCGGAGTTGTATTTGAATGATAAGGCGATACAGACCGTCTGATCTGAAAAAATCTGCGGAGGTGTTCCGTGGAGCCTTTGCCGCCGAGCCGTGGAACGAGGAATGGTCATATGAGCTTGCCGAAACGAGGATAAACGAGCTTATGTCCTCACCGCAGTCCATAGGCTATGTGGCTGAGGCTAACGGTGTTATACAGGCTGTCCTCTGCGGCAGAAGGCTTACATATCTCTACGGCGTCGAGTATATGATAGATGAGTTCTGCGTGTCTCCGAATATGCAGCGGAGCGGTATCGGTACGGCTGTTCTGGACTATGCCCGCAAAGAGCTTACAGCTGAGGGCGTTGCTGCTATGGTGCTCCTGACAACACGGGGCTACCCAAGTGAGAGATTTTACATAAAAAACGGATTTGAAAGTAAAGATGCAATGGTTTTCATGTATCGTACCATAGGAAAAAATAAGGAGTGTACAAATGACAAGACGTGAAATAAGAGACAGCGCATTCAAGCTGGTTTTCGAGCAGCTTCTGCGTGATGACGATATAAATGAGCTATACGAGATAGCTGAGGAGATCGACGAGATCACCGTAAACGACGAGGTCAAGAAAATAGTCGAGGGTACTCTCGAGCACGCTGAGGAGCTTGACAACATAATCTCAAAGTACAGCAAGTCAAGAAGCATTGCAAGGATATCAAAGCTGAATCTTGCCATACTCCGCATTGCTATGTTTGAGTCCCTCTACGATGACAATACTCCCATGAATGCGGCTATCAGCGAGGCTATAAAGCTTTCCATGATGTATACATATCAGGAGGATACAGCCTTTATCAACGGCGTTCTCGGAGCATTCTCCCGCGATACACAGAAGTCGGAGAGCGAAAATGCCTGAGTATCTGGGAGTTGATACAAGCAACTATACCACCTCGGCTGCGGTATACGTCAGCGAGGAGAATAAGATATACCAGACTAAGAAGCTTCTTCCCGTAAAGGAGGGTGAGCTTGGACTGCGCCAGAGCGACGCGGTTTTCCACCACACAAAGCAGCTTCCCGATATGATAGAGCAGCTTTTCAGCGAGAACAGTCTCGGTATGCCGAAAACGGTTACAGCTTCCGCAAGACCGCGCAACATAGAGGGCTCATATATGCCATGCTTTCTCTGCGGAGAGGGCTTTGCCCGTTCATATGCGGCGGTTTCGGGAGCAAAGCTTTATACCACCTCTCATCAGATCGGTCATATCCTTGCGGCGCTTTATTCCGCGGACAGGCTGGACTTAGTGAATGAGCGCTTCATTGCCTTTCACGTCAGCGGCGGAACTACCGACTGCCTGCTGTGCGAGCCCGATAATGAGTGTGTTCTCAAAATAACCGAGATAGGTACTTCACTTGACCTTAAAGCGGGACAGGCTGTTGACCGAACTGGCGTTATGCTGGGACTTCATTTCCCATGCGGCGCAGAGCTTGAAAAGCTTGCAGTGAACGCCAATAAACACTTCAAGGCAAAGCCTGTGCTGAAAGACGGCAACTGCTGCCTTTCGGGCTTGGAGAACAAGTGCGGCAATATGCTTGACAGCGGCGAAAGTCCCGAGAATATCGCCAAGTATTGCCTTGATTTTATTGCCGAGACCATACTCGCCATGACCGACCATGCTATCGGCAGATACGGCGAGCTTCCGCTGGTATTTGCAGGCGGAGTCATGTCGGACGTTATTATCCGCGACAGGATAATTTCCCGATACCCGTCGGCAAGCTTCGCACAGCCCCGGTTCTCCTGCGACAATGCGGCGGGAGTGGCTATATACGGCTATTTGAAAAGCACAGGAGATAAATGATGCCTGTAATTACAGTTTCACAGATAAATAAATATATAGGCTCCATACTGAAAAACGACAGGAACCTGCAGGGCATAATGGTTCGGGGCGAGATATCGAATTACGTGAAGCATTTCCGCAGCGGACACGTCTACTTCACGCTGAAAGACAGCGAAAGCGCGGTCAAGGCTGTAATGTTTGCAAGTGCTGCCGACCGCCTTAAATTTGAGCCCGAGGACGGTATGTCCGTGATAGTATCGGGAAGTATAGGCGTATTCGAGCGTGACGGCGCATATCAGCTCTACGTCAACGATATCATACCCGAGGGCGCAGGCAAGGCAAATGTAGCACTGGAGCAGCTGAAAAAGAAGCTGCAAAAGGAGGGCATATTCGCCGAGGAGCACAAGCGTCCCATCCCCTCAATGCCCAAGAAAATAGGTGCGGTAACGTCCCTCAGCGGCGCGGCTGTACGGGATATAATAAATGTACTTTCAAGGCGTTATCCGCTGTGCGAGATATATGCGGTCAATGCGCAGGTACAGGGCGAGGGAGCTCCCGAGTCCATATGCGCAGGTATACTCAAAGCGGAGGCGGCAGGCTGCGACGTTATCATAGTCGGGCGCGGCGGCGGTTCAAGCGAGGACCTCAGCGCATTCAACACCGAAAAGGTGGCATATGCCATATATAACTGCAAGGTGCCTGTGATATCGGCTGTTGGACACGAGACCGACTTTACCATAGCCGATCTTGCCGCAGATCTGCGTGCACCTACTCCATCGGCAGCAGCGGAGCTTGCAGCTCCCGATATAGCGCTGCTTTACGAAAGGATATCCCTGTTACAGCGAAGAGCTGAGCGCTCTGCACTGGCAGTTCTGGATAAATATACGGACAGATTTATAGTGCTGAACGCGCGTCTGGCTGCACAGTCTCCCGAGAACCGTCTGAAGCTGACTGCCGAGAGGCTCAGCTCACTTGACAAGCGCCGTGATACAGCCTTTCTGCGTTATATGGACAGGCTGGAGAGACAGCTTGAAGAAAAGGCGGCAAGACTTGACAGTCTCAGTCCGCTGAAGGTCCTTTCCCGCGGCTATTCGCTGGTGTACAAGGGTGAGAAGCTGCTGAGCAGCTCGGAACCTCTTGAAAAGGGCGACAGGATAAAGATCGGCTTCGGAATCGGCGGCGCGGAAGCCGAGATAATCGATAAATGGTGATATAATGGAAAAAAAGCTTACATTTGAAGATAATATGACACGTCTCGGGAAGATAGTTTCCGAGCTTGAAAAGGGCGATATCCCCCTCGAAAAGGCTGTGGAGCTCTACGGCGAGGGAGTAAAGCTGTCGGCGGCTTGCAGAAAGCAGCTTGACGAAGCTCAGATAAAAATTACCGAGGACGGCGGAGGAACAGAAAAATGAGTAATTTCAAGGAAACAATGCAGGAATACATCAGATTTACCGAGGATAATCTCAAAAGGTACAATGCTTTTTCGGAGAGCATGGCGGCTCAGAAGAATCTTATAGATGCCATGAATTATTCTCTTGAAGCAGGCGGCAAACGTATCCGTCCCGTTCTGGTATATTCTTTCTGCAATGCTCTCGGAGCTGATTATAAGATCGCAGCAGCACCTGCTGCGGCTATTGAGATGATACACACATTCTCACTTATCCACGACGATCTCCCTGCAATGGACAATGACGATTTCCGACGCGGAAAACCCTCATGTCACAAGGCTTTCGGCGAGGCAATGGCTATACTTGCAGGTGACGCGCTGTGTATGCTGCCCTTTGAGGTCATTGCCGACGATAAGCAGCTCTCACCCGAGCAGAAGATAAGACTGGTATCATGTCTTGCAAAGGGCTCAGGCAGAGAAGGCATGGGCGGCGGACAGGTCATCGACATGGAAAATGAGGAGCGCACTGACGTTGACGAAGCTAACCTCCGCAATATGTACCACCACAAGACAGGTCAGCTCATAGCTGTATCATGCATGATGGGCTGCATATGTGCAGGAGCTGACGAGGAGAAGATACAGGCTGCTGCCGATTACGGCTTCAAGCTTGGACTGGCTTTCCAGATAATCGATGATATCCTTGATGTAACAAGCACCACTGAGGAGCTTGGCAAGCCCGTAGGCAGTGACGAGGAGGAGAACAAGACCACCTTTGTTACATTGTACGGTGTTGAAAAGGCTCAGGAGATCGCAAATAGTATAACCGAAGAGGCTCTCGGCTGCCTTGAAAAATTCGGAAACGATGCATTTCTCACAGAGCTTACGGAAATGCTTCTGAAAAGAAAGAATTAACGCAAAGGAGCTGCGGAGCTTATCCGCATTTCATGAAAAATGAAGGAAAATATAAGTAATAACGACAAGGTGACTCTTGAGGAGCTTCAGCTGCCCCAGGATCTGAAAAAGCTTACCTTAACACAGTGCAATTCACTGTGCAAGGAAATAAGAAATCTCCTTATATCTACTGTTTCAAAGACAGGCGGACACCTTGCCTCTAATCTGGGTGCTGTTGAGCTTACTATGGCTCTCCACCGCAATTTCAATTCTCCCGAGGATAAGATAGTCTGGGACGTAGGTCATCAGGCATATACCCATAAGATACTTACAGGCAGACTTGACAGCTTCTCCACCCTCAGACAGGAAAACGGCATATCAGGCTTCCCTAAGCCCTCTGAGTCCGAGCATGACACATTCATAAGCGGACACAGCAGCACTTCTGTATCCGTAGCCTGCGGCATAGCCGAGGCAATGAAGCTTCAGGGCAAGGACAATTATGCAGTAGCGGTTATCGGTGACGGCGCTATGTCGGGCGGAATGTTCTACGAGGCTATGAACAACTGCGGCAGAGACCGTCAGCGTAATCTTATCGTAGTTCTCAACGATAACAATATGTCCATTTCAAAGAGCGTAGGCGCCCTTTCCAAATATCTTACCTCACTGAGAAATACCGAAAAGTACTTACATACAAAGAGAGCCGTGGAGCGCGGTCTTGAAATGATACCTCTTGTTGGAAAAAGCGTTACCAAGGGTATCAAGAACGTAAAGGACTCAGTGAAATCCAATATTCTTGAACAGAGCACAATGTTCGAGGACATGGGCTTCATATACCTCGGACCTGTCAACGGACACAATCTTGCGGAGCTTGAAGAGGTCTTCCACATGGCTAAATCCTATCATCAGCCCGTGTTTATCCACGTAAAGACCGTAAAGGGCAAGGGCTACAGTCCTGCCGAGGCAAATCCGGGAGAATACCACGGTATCTCCAAATTTGATATAGCTACGGGAAATCCCGAGGTCGCTGCAGCTGACAGCTATTCCACCGTATTCGGAAAGGAGCTTGTAAAGCTTGCGGACAAGGACGACAAGCTCTGTGCAATAACAGCGGCTATGAAGTACGGTACGGGACTGCAGTTCTTCCACTTCAAGTACCCCGACAGATTCTTTGATGTGGGTATTGCCGAGCAGCACGCAGTCACTTTTGCAGGCGGACTTGCTTCAATGGGCATGACTCCCGTATTTGCCGTATATTCTACATTTTTACAGCGTTCCTACGACCAGCTCGTTCACGATGTAGCCATAGGCGGACTTCATGTAGTTCTCGGCGTAGACCGTGCGGGAATAGTGGGCGAGGACGGCGAAACTCATCAGGGACTTCTTGACGTGCCTATGCTTACTTCTATACCGAATACCACTATTTATTCGCCCTCATGCTACATGGAAATGAAGATGTGCATGAGAAAGGCTATATATGAAGATAAGGGCATTGCCGCAGTCCGCTATCCACGCGGCTCTGAGAAGGTGGAGTTCGACCAGTCCGACATAACAACAGAGTGGCTCTTCAAGCAGCTCAGCGGCAGCGAAACTCTTATCATAACCTACGGCAGACTTTATAACGAAGCCATAAAAGCTCAGAAGGAGCTTGAAAAGAACGGCATAAGCTGCGATATATTAAAGCTTACAAAGATATTCCCACTTGACGGAAAGCTTGGTGAGGAGATAAAGCAGTATCCGAGGATAGTATTCTTCGAGGAGTCCATGGGCGAGGGCAGTATTTCCGAAAAGATCGGAGATATTCTCTCTGAGCTTGGCTACTGCGGAGACTACAGCAGAGTTACCGCAGACGGTTTTGTAAAGCAGGCGTCTGTGCGCTCATGTCTTGACAAGCTGGGACTTACAAGATGCAGAATGGCAGAATATATCCGCAGCAGGAGCAATAATAATGGCAAGGCTTGACAGCGAGCTTGTAGCCCGCGGACTTGCCCGAAGCCGTCAGCGTGCCAAGGAAATGATACTTTCGGGAAATGTCACAGTAAACGGAAAGACCGCTAAAAAGGCTTCCGACGAGGTATCGGCTGAGGACGTTATCGAGTCCTCTGAGAGCGAGAGCTACGTTGGACGCGGCGCATTGAAGCTTGAAAAGGCAGCCGAGGAATTCGGGCTTGACTTTAACGGCAAGGTATGTCTTGACATAGGAGCTTCCACAGGCGGATTTACCGATTTTATGCTGCAAAACGGAGCTGCTAAGGTGTTCGCCGTGGATACGGGACACGGACAGCTTGCACAGCGTCTTATTGACGATGACCGCGTCGTGAATATGGAGGGTACGGATATCCGTGACGTGTCTGCCGACGATTTAGGCGGACAGGCGGATATTATATCCGTAGACGTTTCATTTATATCCCTGACTAAGATACTTGCAAAGGTATATGAGCTCCTTAAAGACGGAGCGGTTGCTGCGGTGCTCATAAAGCCCCAGTTTGAAGCAGGCAGGAGCGACATCGGCAAGAGGGGCATAGTAAAGGATAAGAAGGTCCATATCCGTGTACTGACCGAGATAGACAGCTTCGCGCAGGCAGTGGGCTTTATCACTGAGCAGTACACCTATTCACCTGTCCGCGGAGGAAGCGGCAATATAGAGTACCTTGTGAAGCTGCGGAAAGCCGCAGGCGAGCCAAAGATACATGATTTCAAGGAGCTGACAGACAGTTCATTCACTAAACTATAAGGAGAGCGTTTATGAAGGCAGCGTTGTACCCTAATTTCCAGAAGACCAATGCGCTCAGCTGCGCCCGTGAAGCCTGTGATGTGCTTGCGGACTGCGGCATAGATGTTTCGGTCAGCGAGATATTCAGAAATGATTTTTCAGACAAGCCTCATGTGATATTTGAGGATATAAATGAATCTGCAAAGACAGCGGACGTAGTCCTTGCCATCGGAGGAGACGGAACTATTCTCCGATGTGCAAAGCTGCTTATGGGAAGCGATACAAAGCTTCTGGGAATAAATACGGGAACTCTTGGTTTTATGGCAGGTCTTGAAGCCGACCAGCTGGACAAGCTGAGCCTGCTCACAACAGGCGAGTACGAGATATCCCAGCGAATGACTCTTGATGTGCTGTATCACGGCAAGGACGGCGATGTTATGGCAACTGTTCTCAATGAGGTCTCGGCACGGTCGGGCAGCTTCAGGATATGTGATTTTGAGGTCTATTCCGAGGGCTATCTTGTGGGAAAGCACCGCGCAGACGGCGTACTGTTCAGCACTCCCTCAGGCTCTACAGCCTATGCCCTTTCCGCAGGCGGACCTGTTATCGAGCCCGACCTTGAATGTATAGAAATGACGCTTATATGTCCCCATTCGCTGTTTTCGAGAGCAACGATGTTCTCACCGAGCCGCAGGCTCCGCATGAAGGTAACGACTTCCCGTGAGGACTGCATGGTCATAAACGTAGACGGTGAGCATTTCATCGATCTGGCAAGAGATGAATCTATAGAGATATGCCGCGGAAGAAACAATATCAATTTCATTGATCTTCTGGGCAATTCCTTCCACGAATCCCTTTGCAAGAAAATGTGCAAGCCCATAAAATAAGGAGCACGGTGGTATTATGAAAAACCGCAGACACGAAGCAATTCTTGAAATAATAACCGAACAGCCCGTTGCAACTCAGGAAATGCTCATAGAGCTGCTTGCTCAGCGGGGCATAAAGACTACGCAGGCAACACTTTCCAGAGATATACAGCAGCTCTCACTGGTCAAGCAGCGTGATGACAAAGGCGTGTACCGCTATTCGATGCCGCCTGCAGCAGTTACGGAGAAGTCTCTTTTTGAGGAAGCTGTATTATCGGTGGATTACGCAATGAACACGATCGTTCTGAAATGCCGCGCAGGAATGGCTCAGGGCACCTGTGCCGCCATAGACTCCGTGGAGCATCAGGGAGTTGTGGGAACTATCGCAGGCGATGATACTATCTTTATACTTGTGCGGAGCGAAGCAGACGCGAAGAAGCTCTCGAAGAAGTTTCGCAGCGAGCTTTTTCCCAGGAGGTAAACTCTCAGAATGTTAAAAGAGATATATATACAGAATCTTGCTGTCATAAAGGAAGCGGTCATACCCCTTGGCAGCAGGCTGAATATTTTCACAGGTGAAACAGGTGCAGGTAAGTCCATACTCATCAATGGCATAAACGCTGTTCTTGGACAGCGCTGCACAAAGGATATAGTCCGTACAGGCTGCGATAAAGCAGTGATAACGGCGCTGTTTACGGAGCTTTCGGATGAAGTGTGCGAAAAGCTTGACGAGCTGGGTATCGCTCACGATGACAGCGAGATAACCGTTACCAGAGAGATAAGCGCAGACGGCGGAAGCGTTTCCCGTATCAACCACAGGACAGCTTCGGCGGCACTGCTTAAAGAGATAGGCTCAATGCTTATCAATATCCACGGACAGCATGACAATCAGATACTTCTTGACAGCGAGAAGCATTTACAGATACTTGACGGCTTCGGCGGCGATGATACACTGCTGAATGAATACAGAGAGACTTTTCGCGAATTGCAGCAGACAGCCCGCAAGCTGGGTGAGCTGAAAAAGCTTGAGCAGTCCCGTGCAGAGCGCAGCCGTTACCTTGATGATATAATAAGCGATATCGGTGAGCTGGAGCTTCGTGAAAACGAAGACGACGAGCTTGAAAAGGAGTACGAGACAGCGAAAAACTCCGAAAAGACCATAATCGCCATAAAGAATGCAGTGAATGCCATAACAGGCGAGGAGGCTGCAAATGATATGCTGGTATCGGCTGAGACCGAGATAGCCCAGTATACCGACAACAGCGAAAAGCTCAACGTGTTATACGAAAGGCTTTCCGCGGCGGAGATAGAGCTTGCGGACATTGCTTCCGAGCTTGAAGCTCTTGCGGATAAGGTGGAGCTTGACGGTCAGCGCCTTGAATACCTCGGCACACGTCTTGGCAGCATCAATAAGCTGAAGCGTAAGTACGCCACTGACTGCGAGGGACTTGTAAAGCTTTACGATGATGCCTGCCGTGAGTCTATGCAGCTTGAAAGCTCCGACACCGAGATAAAGGCTCTTGCCGAAAAGCGCGACGAGCTTCTTCACCGTGTAACGGAGCAGGCTAAGAAGCTCTACGACTACCGCGAGAGCGTGGCGAAGCGCTTTACTGAGCGCGTGACCTCCGAGCTTGAATTTCTCAACATGGAGGGCGTTATCATAGCAGTCCGCCACGAAAAAGGCAAGCTGACTGTAAACGGTATGGACAGCGTGGAGTTTCTTATCTCCGCAAACAAGGGTGAAGAACCAAAGCCTATATCGAAGATTGCTTCGGGCGGTGAGCTTTCGCGAATCATGCTTGCACTGAAAAGTGTCATTGCCGACAAGGACTCTATCCCCACAATGATATTCGACGAGATAGACACAGGCGTAAGCGGCAAGGCAGCACAGAAAATAGGAATAAAGCTCCGCGAGATAGGAAAGGTACGGCAGGTCATCTGCGTAACTCATCTTTCCCAGATAGCTGTAATGGCTGATTCACATCTTCTTATTGAGAAGCAGATAGTGGGCGACCGCACCGAGACCCATGTGATGCAGCTCGATATGGATGGCAGAGTTGCCGAGATAGCCCGTATCATGGGCGGAGACAGTCCGAGCGGGCTCATGCTTGATAATGCCCGTGCAGAGATAAACAAAGCTATGGAGCTTTAACGGAGGCGTATTTATTGAAGATATACTCAACGAGGCACGGACAGACCTCGTACAACAAGCAGGAAACAATACTTGGAACTACTGACATAGAGCTTGACGAAACAGGCGAAAAGCAGGCACTTGCACTGGCTGAGAAAATAGCTGAGATGAACTGCATAGATATCATCATAGCTTCTCCCATGAAGCGGGCAATGCGTACAGCCCGTGCAGTTGCTGAGCGCTGCGGACTTGAAATAATCACGGAGGAGCGGCTTCGTGAATGGGACTACGGCTATTATGAGGGCAGGAGCAGATTTACTGACGGCTTTGCCGAAAACAAAACGGAGTTCGGTGTGCGTATGGGAAAAAGCGGAGAGTCTCTTTTGCAGCTTTCCCACAGAGTTTACTCTGCTCTTGACGATCTCATAAAGGCACACAGCGGCAAGAATGTACTTATCGTAAGTCATGGCGGTGTCTGCCGTGTTATAGAGACATATTTTCACGACATGACTACCGAGCAGTTTTCAAACTGGTTCATGGATAACTGCGGACTTATAGAGTATTCCATAGACTGACAGGAGAGATATTATGAAAATAGGAGTTGACTATTATCCCGAGCAGTGGGACAGGGCATTATGGAAGTCTGATGCTGAGCTTATGGCAAAAACAGGCGTAAAACTGGTTCGTATCGGAGAGTTTGCATGGTCAAAGCTCGAACCGCAGGACGGACAGTTCAACTTTCAGTGGCTCGATGAAGCCATAGGCACTTTTTCACGTCATGCAATAGGAATAGTACTGTGTACTCCTACAAGCTGTCCGCCGCTGTGGATGTACGAGACCTATCCAGATATCGTACAGGTGGGCGCTGACGGAAAAAGGATACAGACAGGTATCAGAGGTCACAGATGTCTCAATGCACCGATGTTCCTGTACTATGCAAAGCGTATCACCGAGCAGCTTGCAAGGCGTTATGCCAATAATCCTGCTATCGCAGCGTGGCAGATTGACAACGAGATAGAGGCTTACCCCTGCACCTGCGAGACCTGCCGCGGACTCTTCCGTGACTGGCTCATAGACAAGTACGATACCCTTGAAAATATCAATGTGGCTTTCGGCAACAGCGTATGGAGCGGAGAATACAGCAGCATATCACAGATAAAGCCGCCCACATCTTACCCGAGAGCATGGCAGAATCCTGCTCTGTGTCTTGATTTCAGCCGCTTTGCATCTGATACTGCTGTTAAGTTCGTAAGCGATATGTCTCAGATCATCAAGCGTGAGAATCCCAGAGCCAAGGTCACGACAAACACCTTTTTCTGCGAGAATACTCCCGATTATTACAAGCTTTTCAGTATGCTTGATTTTACGTCATACGACAATTATCCGCCTGTCCGTATTTCCGATGACACGGACAGCGTCACGTCACATGCCTTTGAGCTGGACTTTATGCGCGGACTGAAACAGCGTAATTTCTGGGTAATGGAGCAGCTCAGCGGTGCTACGGGAAGCTGGGCTCCCATGGGACCGACGCCCCGTCCCGGACAGATAAAGGGCTATGCTATGCAGGCGATGGCTCACGGAGCTGATACTGTCATGCATTTCCGCTGGAGAACTGCCAACAAGGGCGCGGAAATGTTCTGGCACGGTCTTATTGACCACAGTAATGTGCCGTCCCGCAGATTCAAGGAGTTTGCAGAGCTGTGCATTACGGCTTCAAAGCTCAGCGTGATCGAGACTACGGAGCTTGTATCCGATGTGGCTATACTTTATTCTCCCGATAATGACTGGGCATTCAAGATACAGCCACAGACAGAGGGCTTCTATTATCTTGAGCAGCTCAGATACTTCCATGCTGCCTTTACGCGCTACGGAACAAACGTGGATATTATTTCTCCTACAGCCGACCTGTCAAAGTACAAGGCTGTAGTTGCGCCTGCCATGTATGTTTATGACAAGGCGTCTGCCGAGAACATTTACCGCTATGTAATAAAGGGCGGTACGCTGATAATGACCAACCGCAGCGGAGTAAAGGATTCCTGCAACAACTGCATAATGGAAGCGCTCCCCACAGTGTACAGGGAAATGATAGGCGCTGAGGTCAAGGAGTACGATCCTATCGGGAATACCGAGCAGACCATAGCAGATTTTGCGGGCAATAAGTTCACATGCCGTCAGTGGTGCGATATACTGGAGCTTACCACAGCCCGTGCATATGCTGAGTACAAGGACACTTTCTATGCAGGCAGTCCTGCGGTCACTATGAACCGTTACTGCAGCGGCGTTACATATTATGTGGGTACGGTCTGCAATATGGACTTCTATGAGAGCTTTGCAGGCAATATTATGAAACAGACAGGCATACCACGTCTGAAAGACCTGCCCAAGGGCGTTGAGGTCACCACAAGGACAAACGGACTTGACGATTATATATTCTTCTTCAACAATTCGGAGCAGGAAGCGGATATCACTCTTCCGAAGGCAATGTACAGCATTATCGACGGCAATGAAAAGGACCAGCTCACATTGAAGCCCTTCGATATGGATATTGTCAGAAAGTAGGCATGAATGAGGATAGTTTTACAGCGTGTCACCTCGGCAAGCGTAAGGGTGGACGGTAATATCACAGGAAAAATAGATACGGGATTTCTTCTGCTTTTCGGAGTAGGTCATGAGGATACCGAGGAGGACTGCCGCCGACTTGCGGACAAGATATCGGGACTTCGTATCTTCTCCGACGAGAACGACAAGATAAATCTTGACCTTTCCAGTGTGGGCGGACAGCTTCTTGTAGTGCCCCAGTTCACACTGTATGCGGACTGCCGAAAGGGAAACAGACCAAACTTCATACAGGCAGCGAAGCCCGAGAAAGCAAATGCGCTGTATGAATACTTTGTGGAATATCTCCGCAGCAAAGGCAATCATGTTGAGACAGGCATTTTCGGAGCTGACATGAAAGTGGAGCTCCTGAATGACGGTCCGTTTACGGTAATACTTGAATAAGCAAACAGCCATAGGGCAGGCGCTCTATGGCTGTTTCTGCATATTTTTGCATTTACTGACAATACTCACATTGAGGTGATGATATGGTCAGAAAACGCGGCGAACATGGAGTGCTCATACTTACGGCAGTCTTTTTTGTAACATTCACTCTGCTTGCCTGTGATTATTACAGGCTTGCCATTTACTCAAATGATGTGCCCGCAGGTGAGTTCAGCAGCAGGTTGACTTTAGAAGTAGGGGAGTGTCAGGGGACGATATACGACAAAAATATGAAGCCTCTTACCAATGAAGAAACGAGAAAAATGGCAGCTGTGGTGCCGTCGGCTCTCAATCGTGAAGATACTGCACGGTATGCACTGAACAAGGAGCAGTTCTACAGCGACTTTGAAAAGGGCGAGCCCTTTGTATTCTCATGTACGGACAATGCACTTGAAAGTGACGGACTGACGGTATTTGAAGTACCTGTGCGATATTCCGATAAGCAGCTTGCACGTCATGTGATAGGCTATCTGTCCGATAATAAAGGTGCTGACGGCATAGAGTACGCCTATGACTCCATACTGCGAAACAGTTTTTCCGACAACAGCGTTACCTATACTGTGGACGGCTTCGGCAATATCATGATAGGCGACGGAAAGCAGGTTTTCAGGACAACGGCTTATAAAAGCGGAGTGGTGCTGACTCTCGATAAGGACATACAGGAGATATGTGAGAAGTGCGGCAGTAAGATCGAAAAGGGAGCAATAGTATGCGCTGACATAAAAACAGGCGATATACTGGCTATGGCGAGCTTCCCGAGTTACGAGCCCGACAAGCTTGCCGAAGCCATAAACGACGATAGATGCCCTCTCATTGACCGTGCACTGTATTCGTACAGTGTGGGCTCGGTATTCAAGCTTGTCACGGCAGCGTCTGCACTGGAGCAGGGCTTCGGCGGTTATATGTACGAATGCAGCGGCAATATCGACGTTGACGGAAAGCTGTTCAACTGCCATAAGCTTGACGGTCACGGCCTGCAGAATATGTCAGAAGCCATGACAAATTCCTGCAATACGTATTTCATAGACCTCAGCCGCTGCCTTGATGTGGGGAAGTACAGACAAATGGCGAACTACCTCGGATTCGGCAAGGAGAACTATCTCTGCGCAGGCATAACAGGCTCAGGCGGCGTGGTGCCCACAGAAAAGGAGCTTAGCGTGCCTGCGGAGCTGGCAAATTTTGCATTCGGACAGGGAAAGCTTACGGCAACTCCACTACAGATAACTCAGCTTACCTGTGCTATAGCAAATAATGGCAGAATGCCTATACTAAGGCTCATAAAAGGTCTTACTGCCGACGGCGATGAAGTCAGCCGGGAAAAGGCTCCCCAGCTGTCAGCTGTAATGAGCGAAGAGACTGCAAAATCGCTCAGAAAGATGATGATACTGGCAGTCAACGAAAATGAGAAATCAAAGGCAAAAAGCCGAAAAATTAGCGTCGGAGCAAAGACTTCCACGGCACAGACGGGCAAATTCGATGAAAAGGGCGAGGAGCTCTGCCATGCGTGGATAACAGGATTTTTCCCTGCAAGGCAGCCTAAATACGCTGTAACAGTCCTTATTGAGGACGGAGGCTACGGAAACGATGCGGCAGCGCCTGTATTTCGCAGTATAGCCGAGCAGATTAGTGAACTGAACAGTAAAAACAGCACTTAAAGCCGCTTTTTTTCAGAAATATTTGCAAAACCATTGACTTTTGAGTGGAACAGCGTTATAATAATTATATGTATAGCGTTGACGGGATTGACTGTCGCTGTACGTCTTTCAGAGAGAAAGCGGCTGGTGTGAGCTTTCAGACGTATGACAGGTGCTCCCCCTGAGCTACTCCGAGAAATCAGAGCGTATTTCTGCGTTAAAGATGTATGAGGAAGGAGCAGTGCTCCTTCAAATTTGGGTGGTACCACGAGAGCCTTCGTCCCATTTGGCGGCGGGGCTTTTTTTGTATTGCTAAGTTTTATATTTTTATTAAAGGAGATATATTTATGCAGTGGACAGGTCTTAACGATCTACGTGAAAAGTATCTTTCGTTCTTCGAGAGCAAGAACCATACGAGAATGGCAAGCGCCTCTCTCGTTCCTCAGGGTGACAAGAGCCTTCTTCTTATCAATTCGGGTATGGCTCCTCTAAAGAAGTTCTTCCTCGGACAGGCTACTCCTCCCAACAAGAGAGTAACTACATGTCAGAAGTGTATCCGTACTCCCGATATCGAAAGCGTTGGCAAGACAGCACGTCACGGTACTTATTTTGAGATGCTGGGCAACTTCTCATTCGGTGATTACTTCAAGACCGAGGCTATCGAATGGGCTTGGGAGTTCCTTACAAAGACACTTGCTATCCCTGCTGAAAAGCTCTGGATAACTATATTTGAGAGCGACGACGAGGCAGAGCAGATATGGGAGAACCATATCGGTATCCCTCATGACAGGATAATCCGTCTCGGCAAAAAGGATAACTTCTGGGAGCACGGCTCAGGTCCATGCGGTCCATGTTCCGAGATACATTTTGACCGCGGCGAGGCATACGGACCTTTTGAGAGCTTCGAGCAGGCAAGCGACTGCGACAGAGTCATCGAGATCTGGAACCTTGTATTCAGCCAGTTCGACAGCGACGGCGAGGGTCACTACGCTGAGATGAAGAACAAGAACATCGATACAGGTATGGGACTTGAGAGACTTGCATGTGTTATGCAGGGCGTTGACAATATCTTCGAGGTAGATACTGTTCAGAACATCATGAAGCATATCTCCTCAATTGCAGGCGTTGAGTACAAGAAGGACGCAAAGAAGGACGTATCTCTCCGTGTTATCACCGATCATATCAGAAGCACTACCTTCATGGTAGGCGATGGTATCCTTCCTTCAAACGAGGGACGCGGATATGTTCTCCGCCGTCTGCTGAGAAGAGCTGCACGTCACGGCAGACTCTTAGGTGTTACAAGACCATTCCTTACAGAGGTTTGCGATACAGTTATCAACGAGAATGCAAACGCTTATCCAGAGCTTGTCGAGAAGCGCGACTACATCAAGAAGATAATCGGCGTTGAGGAAGAAGCCTTTGCAAAGACGATCGACAAGGGCACAGAGCTCCTTAACCAGTTCACTGAGAAGCTTGCTGCTGAGGGCGGAAAGGTACTCTCAGGCGATGACGCATTCAAGCTCTCCGACACATACGGTTTCCCAATAGACCTGACAGAGGAGATATGTGAGGAAAAGGGATACACTGTAGACCGTGACCGCTTCACAGAGCTTGCAAAGGAGCAGAGAGCAAGAGCCAAGGCTGACCACGCTGCAAAGGCAGGTTCATCATGGGCTGACAACAGCATCAAGGTAGATGCTCCCGCAACTGTATTCACAGGCTATTCTGCATTTGAAGCTGAGGATGCAGAAGTCCTTGCTATATACAAGAACGGCAACGAGATAGAGACTGCTGTTGAGGGTGACGACGTTGTTATCGTTCTCGATGTTACTCCTTTCTACGCTGAGAGCGGCGGACAGGTAGGCGATACAGGTATGATTCTCAACGGAGCTAATATCGCTTCTGTTGATGATACTATAAAGTCTGAGGGACACTTCCTCCACGTTGCAACTGTTGAACAGGGAAGCATTTCCAAGGGTGACAAGGTGCTTGCACAGATCGAAAAGGACAGAAGAATGTCCATCATGCGCAACCACACAACAGCACATCTGCTCCAGAATGCGCTGAGACAGGTTCTTGGCGACCACGTTCATCAGGCGGGTCAGCTTGTTAACGAAAAGGCTTGCCGTTTTGACTTCAACCACTTCAGTGCTATGACCGACGAGGAGATAGCAAGAGTAGAGGACATCGTTAACGGCTATATCTTCAGCAATCTTCCTGTTACAATGCAGGAAATGCCTATCGAGGAAGCAAGAAAGCTTGGTGCTATGGCTCTCTTCGGTGAGAAGTACGGCAATACAGTAAGAGTTGTTACCGCAGGTCCTTCCGTTGAGTTCTGCGGCGGTACACATCTTTCAAATACATCACAGATAGGTCTGTTCAAGATAGTTTCCGAGAGCTCCGTAGCAGCAGGCGTAAGACGTATCGAAGCTGTAACAGGTAAAGGTGTTCTTGAGCTTATGAACGGCTTCAAGGATACTATCCTCCGTTCTGCAAAGGCTCTCAAGCTTGCAAACGTAAGCGAGCTTCCCGAGAAGTGCGCAGCTATTGCAGCTGAGTCAAAGGACAAGGACAAGAAGATCGAAAGCCTTACTCAGCAGATCGCAAACTCCAAGACAGCAGCTCTCTTTGACAATGCAAAGGAAGTTGGCGGTATCAAGATCGTTTCCGCTCGTATGGACGGCTCTGCTCCCGACGCACTCAGAAAGCTGGGTGACAGCGTCAAGGACAAGGAAGAAGCTATAATCGCTCTCTTTGCAGGCACACTTGGCGAAAAGGGTACATTCTACTGCGTATGTACAAAGGACGCTGTTGCAAAGGGTGCTAATGCAGGCAAGATAGTCCGCGAGATAGCTGCCGTAACAGGCGGTAAGGGCGGCGGAAAGCCCGACGGCGCTATGGCAGGTGCAGGCGACATTGCCAAGATAGACGAGGCAATGGCTAAGTTTGCAGACGTAGTTGCCGATACTGTAAAGTAAATCTTATGGGCGGCTTTGTCCGCCCTGATAATAAAATTATAAAGGAGAATCAATATGGACTGTTTATTCTGTAAGATCATCGACGGCGAGATACCAAGCACTAAGGTATACGAGGACGAATTTGTATTCGCATTCAAGGACATAGCTCCTATAGCACCTGTTCACTATCTCATCATTCCAAAGGTACATATCTCCTGTGCAAACGATATAACTGAGGAGAATTCTTCTGCGGTAGCAAAGGTATTTGAGGCTGCTGCCAAGATAGCAAAGGCTGAGGGCATCGAGAGCTATCGTATCATCAATAACTGCGGCGATGATGCAGGCCAGACTGTAAAGCATATGCACTTCCATATGCTTGCAGGCGTAAAAATGGGCTGGGGACCTGAGTCTCTCGGCAAGACCGAATAAGGAGGGCATTATGGCTGATACATATAAAATGACTATTGCAGGGCTGGAGAGAGAGCTCCCTATATGTCCTCTCAATGACAAGATAGATATTGCGGCATTCGTTATGTTCTCTGATGTTGAGCTTACTGTAAAAGCGGCAGGTGCGCTTCTTTCAAAGTCACCGTACTTTGACATTATCCTTACAGCTGAGTCAAAGGGCATTCCGCTTGCTTACGAAATGGCTCGTCAGAGCAGCAAGAAATATGTAGTTGCAAGAAAGTCCGTAAAGCTCTACATGACCGACCCTATCTCGGTAAGTGTTAAGTCCATAACCACTGCTGCCGAGCAGACTCTTTACCTCTCAAAGGAAAAGGCCGCAATGCTCAAGGGGAAGAAAGTGCTCATCGTTGATGATGTTATCAGCACAGGTGAGTCTCTGCGTGCTCTTGAGGAGCTCGTTCATGAGGCAGGCGGCATAATATCAGGCAGATCTGCGGTTCTTGCAGAGGGCGACGCTGCGGACAGAAAAGACATCTGCTTCCTTGAGAAGCTGCCCCTTTTCTTTAAATAAGGAATAGTTTATGAAGCGAAAAATGATTGGAGCTGCGGCAGCGTATATGGCGGGATTGTTTTTCGCTTCATTTTTTACCGATCCTGTTAAACTGATAATCTTTTCGGGTGTTATTGCTGCTGCATGTATAGTCGGACTGCGCTGCGGCTTCAAATTGAAGGATATAGTGTTTATGGCTGTATTCTTTGCCGCTTCCGTGGGCGCTTTTCAAACGTATACCGCCGTGAGATATACACCGGTTGCGGCTCTGAACGGCAGCAGCGGCAGCTTCTGCGGCAAGGTCACAGATGTGCAGTATTACAGCGGCGATTATTATTCATATACTCTCAGTGGCAGGATAAACGGCAATATCAGAGCCAATGTCACCTTTTATGTGAAGTCCTTTTATGCTCAAAAGGGCGATACAGTCCATATCGGGGACTGCGTTTTTCAGGTACCCGAATCGGACTACCTCTTTGACAGCGAGAGGTATTATAAGTCGGACGGTATATTTCTGACGCTGAGAAATGCAAAGGATATCAGCGCTGAACATACTGATTCGAGAAAACTCGCAAATGCCATTGAAAGATACAGAGAGGATATGATATCAGCCTTTTGCAGTAACATCGGAACAGACTGCGGCAATTTACTGGCGGGAATGGTATTTGGTGAAAAGCATGGTATTGACGACAACGTCAGGACGGCTGTTTACCGAAGCGGCATCGGTCATATTCTTGCAGTCTCGGGACTTCATGTATCGGTGGCGATATTTATTCTTATGTGGGTGCTCAAACGCTTTCACATCAATAAATATATTTCTTTTGCACTGATGGAATGTCTGCTGATATTTATTGTTTCCATGGCGAATTATCCCATTTCAGCCATAAGAGCAGCCATTATGATGAACTTTTTCTATGCCGCAGGGCTGTTCGGACGGCAGAACGATACTTTTAATTCTCTCGCGGGAGCTGTCCTGCTCATATGTCTGTTCCAGCCATACTCTGTATATGATGAGGGCTTTATACTTTCAGTCGCAGGTACATTCGGTATCGGAGTATTTGCTCCTTACATGACAAAGGAATTGCCAAGTGAAAGAGGTTATCAAAGGTTTATAAAGGAGTTTGCGGTAATGCTCTGCACTACTCTGTGCGTATTCCCGTTTTCACTGCTCTTCTTTGACGAGACCTCCCTCATTTCGCCTGTAACTAACGTTCTGATCATTCCTCTGTGTTCGTTATCAATGATAGTCGGACTTATGTATGTCCTTACAGGCGGAGTCGTAAATTTTCTTTTTGTATCAAAGTATATCAACGAATTTGTGCTGAGGGCTTCTGATTCTGCTGCAAGGATAAGATACACTCATTTTTCCTGCGACAGCAGTGAGCTTGTGCTGGGACTTCTGCTTTGTATGGCAGCGACAGCTATTGCAGCTGCTATTTTCAGAAACAGAAGATATATCTGCGGTATCATAGCCGCTTCTCTTGTGTTTATGTTTGTCGGTGCAGGTGTTATTCGTATGCAGCGTGACAAGCAGACTGTCATTGCAGTTCTCGGAAGCGGCAGTAATGCCTCAATTGTTGTGTGCGGAGGCGGCAGTGCCGATATCATCGACCTCAGCGGACATTATAAGTCTGCCCGCTATGTACGTAAATACCTTACAAGGAACTGCATCAGCTCTGTACAGACCACAGTGCTTACAAATAAGGTCCAGTCCTCATATTCAAGCTATCTGAACGACCTTGAATATATTGATAATGGCAAATGGCTCATAGCTGGCGATGTGCCTGTATCTGACAGATCAGACATAACGTACTTCGGTGAAAACGGCTTTATAATTGATGAAGAGAGCTATTCTGTGGAGTATTCCGACGGCACTGTGACAGTCAGCAGCAGTAACGGCAAGGCTGTATTGACGCCTGCGAAAAGCGGCAGGGCCTCCGAGGACAGTGTTACCGTAATGTACGGGAATGTTCCGAAAGGCACTGACAGAAGCAATGAGTCTGTTATATATCTTGACGACGGAAATAATTTTGAGATCGTGCTGTCAGGTTCGGACAGCTGTAATATAAGGAGATTGTAATGCCACAGACTGATCTAAAGACTATAAAGTCCGACCTGAAAAAGGGCGAACTGAAAAATCTGTATTATATCTTCGGAAAGAATATTCCAGAGGTGGAAAAGTTGACGAAGCAGATAATAAAGGCAGCTGTCGGAGACAATGAGGACTTCGCGCTCAATAAGCTTGACGGTCGTTACCTTGATACCTCGGAGCTATACGACATGATACAGATGATGCCCATGATGAGTGAGTACAACTGTATCCTTATTAATGACTATAACTGCGAGAAGCCCCGCGAGAATATGGCTGGGCTCCGTGCTGAGGACCTTAATAAAAAGCTCATTGAGGTTCTGAAGGATATACCTTCCCAGACTGTGGTCATATTCAATGTCACAGGCTTTGAGATAGCTGTAAAGACTGACTACAAGACGGGAAAAAGCACTATCAAGGATAAGAACAAAAAGCTTGCAGACCTTGCTGCAAAAGACGGTGCACTTGTGGAGTGTCCTATCAAGACCGAAAACGAGCTTGCAAAGGACATAGCTGCCAGCGTTTCAGCAAGGGGAGCGCTTATTTCTCTTGACAGAGCCCGCGAGCTTGCGGAAATGTGTCAGTCAGACACCCTTACCATACGCAATGAGATAGACAAGCTCTGCTCATATGTTGGCAGCGGTGAGATAACCTCAGATGTGCTGCAAAATCTCGTTCACAGACAGAGCGATGTGACCTTTTTCAAGCTTGCTGACGCTGTGGCTGCATTCAATAAAAGATCGGCATTTGAGGCTCTTGATGAGCTCATGCAGGATAAGGACAACAGGGGAGCGGTACTCGCCAATATCACAGGCGCCTTTATAGATATGTACCGTGCTGCCTGCGCAAGAAAAAGCGGTAAGCAGGTCATGGATGTAAAAGAAGACTTCGCCTATGTCTGGGAGTTCAAAGTTAAAAACGCATTCCGCGACAGCTCCCGTATGAGCATACGCAGGCTGAGGGAGTGCATAAAGATACTCCGCGATACCAATATCACTCTGAATTCCGGCGGCGGAGATGAAAAGACCATACTTGAGCAGACCGTTACAAAAATGCTTATGACTAAGAATTAACGGGTGAGGTAATGATAAAGATAGATGAAGCAATAATCGTTGAAGGCAAATATGACAAGATAAAGCTGTCCTCTATAGTTGACGCTGTTATTATAATCACCAACGGCTTCGGCATTTTCAAGGATACTGAAAAGCTGGAGCTTATACGCTATTACGCTAAAAAGACAGGTATAATCATACTTACGGATTCCGATGCGGCAGGACGCAGGATACGTGGCTATATAAAGGGTGCTGTGGGCAGCGGAAAGATAACCAATGTCTATATCCCCGATGTTTTCGGCAAGGAAAAGCGCAAGGTCAAGCCCTCAGCCGAGGGAAAGCTCGGTGTTGAGGGTATAGACGTACAGACGCTTCTTGCAGCCTTTGAAAAATCAGGCATCACTGCTTCTCACAGCGGCAAACGCTCCGATATAACAAAGCTCACTCTATATGAACTGGGGCTGAGCGGCGGTGCAAACAGCCGCGAGCTGCGTGAGAGATTACAGCTCCGCCTCGGACTTCCGAGACAGCTCTCCGCAGGTGCGCTGATAGAGGTGCTTTGCACCATGATGGACAGCGCTGAGATTACGGAGATAATGAGTGAATTGAAGGGAGAAAATAATGGTATATAGCAGCTTGCTGTTCATATACGGGTTTCTGCCCGTTTCTATACTGCTTTTTTATATAACGCCCAAGAAATTCCGCGAGCTTACACTGCTTTTCCTGAGCATGGTATTCTGCGGAATGATAAGTCTTTTCTTCCTCATATTTATTCTTGCTTATACTGCAATGAATTATGGCTTTGTACACCTTATCAGCCGTCTGAGAAAGAATAAAAAGCTGGCGGCTGTTCCTCTTGCATCGGGTATAATTATTGACCTTGCTGCACTGATAGTATTCCGCACTGAACACTTTTCACAGCTTTATGATATATTAAAGGTCCCCGATGGCTTTTTCCCTGTGGGAATATCGTTTTTCAGCCTTGCAGCTGTGGGTACTCTGATAGATGTATACAAGAGAAGGCTTAGTGCCGAGCACAGTATTGTAAGGTTCTCGCTCTACTTTATGTTCTTTCCGAGACTTATCATGGGCCCCCTGCTGCGTTACGGAGTTTTCAGGAGAATACTCTGCAATCGCAGGGAAACTCCCGAGAATATCGGCATAGGCATGACTTTATTTGTAAAGGGTCTTGCTAAGAAAGTAATTGTTGCCGATGATCTGTATATGCTGTATACGGCAGTACATAGCCAGAACGTAAGTGAGCTTTCTGCTGTTACGGCATGGCTTGGCATTACGGCATTCGTACTGTGTCTGTATTTTACTCTTTCAGGATTTGCCGATATGGGAACAGGCGTGGCATACTGCTTTGGATATCGTATGCCTCAGAGCTTCAACTATCCGCTCATTAGTACAAGGATCAGATATTTTGCGGCAAGGTGGCAGTCTCAGGTCATACAGTGGCTCAGAAGATATGTCACAAAGCCGTTATACAGCGTTTGCACCTACAGATGGGTAAAGGAACTTATTTTCATATTCGGCTGGACGCTGTTCGGCATATGGTATAGGTTCAATACCAACGGTGCATTATGGGGCTTGCTCATAGGAGCGGCTGTTGTTATCGAGAGCCGTATCGCCAAGAAAAAGATAATGGATATCACAGGTATAGTATACACATTGTTTGTTATAATTATCTGTTCGGTCTTCCTTGCAGGCAACAGTCCTGCATATTCGGGAAGATACCTTATTGCAATGCTTGGCGGCAATAATGTTATAGCTGATTCACAGTCGTTTTATCTGCTCAAATCATATATCGTTCTGCTGCTTGCGGCGGTATACGCGGCGTCTGACCTTTTCAGGAATATGATGACCCGTGCTGGCAAAAAGAAAGTAAAGACAGTTATCAATGCCGCTTCGACGCTTATCGTGCTTGCTGCTCTTATCATATGCACAGCGCTCCTGTCATACAGCGGCAGCTCTGAAATGCTTATAATGAAATTGTAGGAGGGGAGCGTATGACTAAAAGTGCGAATAAGGTAACAGCTGCCGTTACACTTGCTTTTATTGCAGGTTTTGGAGCAGTTACGCTTTTCGGTAATAAGTCCGGGTTCTCCGATACAGAAAACAGGAGACTTGCGGAGCTCCCGAAGATAACCGCCGAGAAGCTTTACAGCGGCGGATTCGCAGATGAGCTCGGCACATATATGACAGATCATTTTGCAGGCCGCAGCATGTGGATGTCTGCAAAAACAGCTGTGCAGACCGAGCTATCCGAAAGCATTGTAAACGGAGTATATGTGGGACAGGACAGGCTGCTTAATGTTGAAAGCACGCCAAAAGCTCCAATATCTGTCAGCGCTGATATTTTCGGAAGATATGATGCATATTATAACGGAACAGTGTATTTTGCTGCTATTCCCACATCGTCGGGCGTTTATGGAGATATCCTTCCTGCGTATATAGACAACCGCTCGGACAGCCAGAAGATATCTGAGTTTTATGATTTCCTTTCAAACGATATAAGAAAGATCGACGCTTATAATATTTTAAAAATGCTCAAGGATAACTATATTTATTATTACAATGATACTAAATGGACAAGTTACGGGGCATACTGTGTATATAAGTCGGTTGTCAAGAAGCTTGGATTTCTGCCTATATCATATGATAAATACACAATAGAGCATGTTTCCAACAGCTTCAGGGGCAATCTTTATAACAGAACACTGTCAAAAAAGACAAAGGCAGACATAATCGATATCTATGATTACCCCGAGGGTGCAAAGGTACTCTCCTGCATTTGTACAGGAAATGACGGAACTACCTTTGAGGGAAGCATCTATGACAGAAGCAGGCTCGATTCAAGTGATATGTACTCAATGTACCTTGGAGAGGCAGTACCTTTTATGAAGATAACTACCTCTGCCAATACCGAAAAAAAGCTTCTTGTCATAAAGGACAGCTACGGGGACTGCTTTATACCGTTCCTTACTCAGCATTACAAGGAGATAGCGGTCATTTCTCCAGAAGATATGGAGGGGTGTCTTTCCGATTATATCAACATCAACGACTATGGACAGACCTTGTTTTTATTCGGCATAGAAAATCTGGGTGACAAAGAAACTCTTGAAAAGATCATCGAAAGGAATTGAGGTTTATGAAAGCATTGATAACAGGCGCTACATCAGGTATAGGTCAGAGCTTTGCCGCTAAGCTGGCGAAGAGAGGCTGGTCGCTTATCCTTACGGGAAGAAACGAAGAAAAGCTGAGAGAGATGCAGAAGTCTCTTGGCGGCAATATTGAGATAATCGCCGCCGACCTTGCCAAAAAGGAAGATGTGTTCAGGGTATATGAGTTTTGCAGAGGGAAAGACGTGGATATGCTCATAAACAATGCAGGCTACGGACTTTTCGGCAAGTTTGAGGATACAGACCTTGAAGACGAGATCAACATGATAAACGTGAATATAACGGCGCTTCATATTCTCACTAAGCTCTTTCTGCGTGATTTTAAGAAGCGCGACCACGGTACTATACTTAATGTTGCCTCTGCTGCGGGTTTTATGTCAGGACCTCTTATGGCAGCTTATTACGGCTCAAAGAACTACGTTCTCAAGCTTTCTCTTGCTATATGGGAGGAGCTCCGCAGAGACCGTTCAAATGTTAAGATAACTGTGCTTTGCCCCGGACCTGTAGATACCAACTTCAATAACCGTGCAGGCGTAAGCTTTTCCGTAAAGCCTATAACTGCTGATCAGGCAGCGGAGTACGCACTTAAAAAAGCCCTGAACGGCAAGTTCTTTGCGATTCCCGGGCTTACTGTAAAGCTTGGAACGATAGCTCCGAGATTCGTTCCGCAGAAAATGCTTGCCGCTGTCGTATACAATATCCAGAAGGCAAAAAAGACATCTGACGGAAAGGAAAAGGCTCTTAAATAATGAGAGATATCAGCTACAGAGTGGCGCTTGGAGGCATAGTTTCCGCACTTTGTCTTGTGACCATGTTCCTTGCGGGAGTTCTCCCTGCGCTTTATCTGCTGCTTCCCGGCATTGCAGGCATACTGCTTATGATAATTGCTGTGGAAGTAAACACGGCATGGGCTTTTCTGACGTATATCGCGGTGAGCCTGCTGTCACTTTTCATCACCTTTGACAAGGAAGCAGCGTTAATATTCATTATGCTGTTCGGTCATTATCCTATACTTCGCTTTTATATACATAAGGTGCCGCTGCGGCTGGTAAGACTGCTAATAAAGCTTCTTATCTTCAATGTCTGCATAATCGGGTATTTTTATGTGACAGTGTATATACTTGGGCTCGACGATCTTCTTGACGAATTCGACGGTCTCGGAAAATACGGAGCATATATACTTCTCGGCATAACAAATGTTATTTTTCTTGTGTATGATATTGACCTTGATTTCATGCATAATATCTACAAAAAGCGGATAATGCCCAAATTTCGCAAAAAAAGATAAACCATGCCATTTATTGCAAACATTGGCATGGTTTTTATTTATACTTGATTTATTAATAAATGTATGTTATAATGAAAACGTAATATTTTTAATGGAGTGATATAATGAACACTATAGCTATAATCGGAGCAATGCCTTCGGAACTGGCAGACATAAGAGCAATTCTCGGCAAAGGTGAGATAAAGCGTATCTCCGGCTTTGATTTTTACATTAATGATAAAAACGGCAAAACTGTTATCAATGCCTGCTGTGGTATCGCAAAGGTAAATGCAGCGCTTTGTGCACAGGTAATGATCGATAATTTCCACCCTGATTGTATTATTAATACAGGTATTGCAGGCGGAATGAACAGTGCAGTCAAGGTCTGCGATATCGTTATATCAACAGAGGTGCTCCCTCACGATCTTGATCTTCATTTCTTGAAGGACTATCCGCCGTACTGCGGAATATTCAAGGCTGACGGCGGGCTTATGGATATTGCAGAAAAGGTTTGCGGAGAGTTCTCTGTTAAGTCCTTCAGAGGACGTATTGTATCAGGTGAGGCTTTCATTTCAAGCAATGAAGTTAAGAATATCATTCAGGAAAAGTTTGATCCCTATGCCGTTGATATGGAGAGTGCTGCAGTTGGCCACTGCTGTTATCTCAATGAGCTTCCTTTTGTAAGTGTTCGCTGTATTTCCGATAATGCGGACGACGAGGGAGCAATGTCATTTGACGAATTTGAAAAAATAGCTGCAAAGCGCGTAGCGGAAATAGTTCTGCGTATGGCTGAGCTGCTGTGAAAGGAGTATTTTATATGAAAAAGTTTGTATCAATCATCTCATCATTAGCACTTACTGTAGGCATGGCTGCTTCATTAAGCGCAAACGCTGCCGACGCAGCTCCTGAGGTCTACTTCAAGGCGAGTGAGACAAAGGGCGTTGAGTTACTCAAGAGCGGCAATGTTTACGTAAATAAGAATGCTGCCGACGCTAACGGCGCTGTTATCCCTGCTGAGATATATCTGAAGGATCCCAATGCTGCTGCAGGCTGGACTGTTGTCAGATGGGCTTCCGAAAAGGCAGGTCTTACTCTCCAGAACCTTAAAGATCCTGAGAAGAAGCCATACGCTAAGTACACAAACGATAAGATCACTTCCGAAAAGGAAAACAGTGACGGTGTTAAGGTATTCACAGCAATGTACTGTGATGATTCTATTCCAACAGGCGGCAAATTATTGCCTATGACTCTAAGCGGTGAAAAGAGCGACACATACCCTCTTGCTACATTTGAGGCTGCTGTTGACAAGTCTGCTGCAGGAAGCTATGATGTGACTATCTATAATAAGAATCAGAGCTTTACATTTGTAACATACCGCACCGATAACAGCCCTGAGTATACTCCGAGCAGTGAGAAATACAAGCTCATCTGCAACGAGCTCCGCGTAAATGTTTCCGACAGACTTCTCGGTGATGTTAACAAAGACGGCAAGATAAATGCTGTTGATGCTTCAACTATTCTTTCAGCTTATGCTAACGTTTCAACAAACAAGCCATCAGGTCTTTCCGAAGAGGCAATGGCTTCGGCAGACGTAGACGGCGACCGTAAGATAAACGCAGTTGACGCATCGAATGTTCTTAGCTTCTATGCTTATCAGAGCACAGCAACTGCTGATAAGAACAAGACACTCAACAACTATATCCAGAATAAGTAATGAAAAAAAGCAGCTGATTTTTCAGCTGCTTTTTTTGTGCATTAAAAAGGAGCGCTTTTGCGCTCCTTTTGGTTTACTTTGTTTCGAGACTGCTGAATGCGTTATCTACAACTTTCTTCTCGGGAGCCTTAGTAAATGAACTTACTATAGGAACTATGAGAAGTGATACTATCATTGAGAATGCGCCTGCATTGATAGGTGAGAGAAGTGAAAGCGGGCAGTTGAGATCGATAACAGCCTGCTTGATGCCGCTGAATGCCTCAATATTAAAGCTGAATAAAAGCATATGGATAACGCTTATGCCTACGCCTGTTATCATACTTGCAGCTACAGCTGCCTTTGAAGCCTTCTTCATGAACAGACCATAGAGGAATGGTCCCAGGAATGCGCCTGAAAGTGCGCCCCATGAGTAAGACATGAGAGTTGAGATTGAAGCGTTCTTATGGCTGGCAATAATTACGGAAATAACAAGGAATACAGCGATGAGTATTCGCATGAAAAGTACCTGATGCTTATCATCGAAATTCTTGATACGTGGCTTGATAAGATCGTTTGTAAGTGTTGAGCTTGATGTGAGAACAAGTGATGACAGTGTAGAAAGTGAAGCTGAAAGTACAAGTACAACTACAAGACCGATAAGAATGTTCGGAAGAGCCTGATGAATGAGTGCAGGGACCATTGTGTCGTAAACAGGCTTGCCGTTTACTGTTTCGATGAAGGCTCTGCCTGAGCCGTCAGAAGCATCAAGTGTGCAGTAGAGTCTTACAAAACCGCCCATGAAGTAGGAGCCGCCTGCCACTACGATAGCGAAGAATGTGGAAATGATAGCACCCTTCTTGATAGCCTGCTCGTCCTTGATAGCGTAGAACTTCTGTACCATCTGCGGAAGTCCCCATGTACCAAGTGATGTAAGGATTACAACGCCGAGGAGGTTTATTGGATCAGGTCCGAAGATTGAACCGAGAGTACCTGCCTCAGTCTTGCTGTCGGAAATAGTGTTGAGTGCATCGAGAGCAGCTGAGAGCCCGTCCTTTCTCTGAACAGTAAGAGCTACGACGGTTCCGATACCGATGAGCATGATTATTCCCTGGAAGAAGTCATTGAGCGCTGTAGCCTTGTATCCGCCGAGAGTTACGTATATAGCAGAAAGAACAGCCATTGCAATGATTATGATAGTACCGCCATTTTCGCCAAGGTCAAAAACCATGCCGAAAAGACGTGAAAGTCCGTTGTATACAGAAGCTGTATAGGGGATAAGGAAGATGAATACAATAAGAGCTGCTGCTGTTTTAAGTCCCTTTGAGTCAAATCTGTGCTCAAAGAATTCAGGCATTGTCTTGGCGCCAAGATGATTGGACATAAGACGGGTCCTTTTACCTATGAGGAAGAACGGTATAAGGCTTCCGATAATAGCGTTTCCTATACCTACCCATGTTGCGGAAGCACCGTACATCCAGCCGAACTGACCTGCATATCCGATGAATACGACCGCTGAAAAATATGTTGTACCGTATGAAAAAGCAGTCAGCCATGAACCGACGCTTCTTCCGCCAAGCATGAAGTCCTCGGAGGACTTAGTACGTTTTGACATGTAGATTCCGATACTTACCATTATTGTTATGTAAATGGCAAGAATGACGAATGTTGCGGCTTGTGAGCCCATTGATATCGCGACCTTTCTTAACTTTACAGTTTTTTAGTTATAAACTTGTAAAGCTTTAAATGAATAAAGTAATTGACTGAGTTTAATTATACTATATTATAATTATATTGTCAATAGGAAAATCGGAAAAAAAGGGGGGATTTATATATATATAAATGTTATGTACAAGTAGTATGATTTTTAATAAATTTTATGAACTGTATTTATATAATATAAACATCTGTATAACTGTTGACATATATTACGATGTGTGATATAATTATTTTTTAGAGCGTAATATAATTTGTATATATTATGGGAAGTGTTTTAAGGGGGAATTCTATAATGAAATTATTCTGTATTCCATATTCAGGAGGAAATGCAAACGTATACAGAGACTGGGAGCAGAGACTCTCAGGTCTTGCAAAGATAACTGCGATCGAATACCGCGGTCACGGCAGCTTGTTCGGACAGGATCTGTACAACAGCATATCAGAGGTTTGTGATGATCTTATCGAAAGATACTTCAGGAATAATCATGAAAAGTATATTATATACGGTCACAGCCTCGGAAGTCTTGTTACATATGAATTGACTCGTGAACTCAGAAAAAGAGGCTGTCTCATGCCTGAGCATATTGTACTTGCATCACTTCGTCCACCCCATCTTCTTTATCGCAGACAGAAATATACAACAATGTCAAAAGATGCATTTATGGAGAGGATAATAAATCTCGGAAACACACCTCGTGAGGTGCTTGAAAATGAAGAACTTAGAGAGATAGTATTTGAGCTTCTTTACGCGGATATGAAGCTTGTAGATGATTATGCTATAGATGATATTGATGTGCTTGACACACCCATTTCTGTTTTTGCAGGAATTGAAGACCATGAAGCTCCCGAAGACGAAATGAAGGAGTGGAACAAATACACAAGTAAAAAATTTGAACTGAAAATGTTGGGCGGCAACCACTTTTTTGCATTTCAGGAAAGCGGACATGACCTGCTTATGGGCTCTCTGGAAGCTCTGCTCAGAAAGTATGCATGGTGACTGCATAAAAAATATGAGATTCAGAAGGAGTTAACAGATGAGTAAGGTAAAGGTATTCTGTCTGCCCTATGCAGGCGGTTCAAAGTCTATTTTCAATGATTGGATAGATGAATATAAGGATAATGCAGAGATCATCCCTGTTGAATACAGCGGCCACAGCAGTCGTTTCGGTGAGGAGCTTTTCACAGATGCAAATGATATGGCAGAGGACGTTTTCAGTACAATTATTGCTGAAAACCCTGTGAATTATATTATTTACGGGCATAGTATGGGATGCCTCATATCTCTCCTGACCGCCCTCAAGCTTGAGGAAAGATATGCTTATCCACCGAAAAAGGTCATTATCGGCGGCACAAGACCTCCGCATCTCAGCGGAAAAGACGAGAAAATATCAGGTCTGCCAAAAAAGGAGTTTATGGATAAGTTCTTTGAAATGGATATGATGGATCCTGAGATAATGGATGAACCGGAACTGCTTGATCTTTTGTATGAGGTCTTTTATGCCGACACACTTGTAGGAGAAAGCTATAAAGGATATACAGGACTTCCAAAGCTTAAAGCGCCTATGATAGTGATGACAGGCTCACAGGACGATGAAGCCTGCGAGGCTGATATGAGAGAGTGGGAAAAATATACATACGGCCACTTTGAATTCAAGGAATTTGATGCCGGCCACTTCTTTCCGTTCAACTGTTCGGAATTTCAGGATTATTTTGCAGGTTTGATCGCTGATTGATCTGTATTATTTAGGGTAATTCTTTTATTATTTTTTGTATTCATTTTATAAGGAGATTAAGGATCAATATGAATTTTGACTTATCATTAGCCCAGATGGAGATATACAAAAGGGAGGTCTTTTATCCGGGATTGAGTATAAATAACATTGGTACAGACTGTCGTTTCAAAACTAAGCTTTCTTATGAAGAGATCAACGAATGTATCAATAGCGTTATCGCAAACTCATCAATACTGAGACTTCAGATCACTCTGACAAATGACGGTGTTAAGCAATATACATGTGAGTTTCGGGAAAGAGAATTTCCGTATGTTCAGGTGGATAATATTGCTGAGTATCAGAACTGGATAAATGACAGACTTAAAGAGTGTATTTTCGGATATGATTCACCGCTTATAAAGTCTTATATCGTATATGTAAAAGATGAAGAAAAATGGTGTGTTTACTCAAACATACACCATCTTATTTCCGATGCAATTGGTACATATACTGTTCAGAAAATGCTTTCTGCCGAGGTCGAAAAGAGATGCGGCAAACCATATATTGAGTACAGCGACTATGATTACAGCGGTTTTGTTGCAAAGGAAAAGGAGTATTTTCACAGCAAGGCGTTTATTCGTGACAAGGAATACTGGACTGATGCGTTAAATGAATACGAGGGCAGTGCACTCCCTCACAGTGACGATTCAGATGATCTTTCAAGCCGCCGCTATGAATTTAATATCTCTAAAGAACTCGGCAGCAGGATAAAGGCTTACTGTGCGGAAAATGAGATCAGCCTCCCATGCTTTTTCAATTCGGTCTTTGCACTTTATAAAAGCAAGACCACTGCTTCGGGAAGTGCTTCTATAGGACTTACTCTCCATAACCGAGGTGTACATGAAAAAGAAACAGTGGGTATGTTCGTAACAATGATACCGTTTTTACTGGAGATAGATAATAACAGTACTGTTAATGAATATATCAGATATGTTAAGAGCAGTGAAATGAAGCTGCTCAAGCACCGAAGATTTACCTATGGCTTGATGCAGGAGAACTGCGCTCATAAAGAAGGACTCATTGACCTGTGTGTTAATTTTCAGACATTCTCCACAGTTGAGAATAAGGCAATGGGCTATGAGATGAACTGGCTCGGCTGCGGACACAGTGATACTTTATCTGTAACGGTGAGTGAGCGAAATGATTCGGATATTTTTATGGTCGAATATGACTATCCGTATATGAGGTACTCTGACAGCTTTATTCACACCATGAATGAGAGTATTATCAGGATGATCGAGCAGGTACTTGATGCTCCCGAACAGAAAGTCATCGATGTTGAAGCTGCTACTCAGACTGAAAAAGCTGTGATACTCGGAGAATTCAATGCAACAGAAGCTGAGTATCCAAAAAACAAGACAATAGCTGAGCTTTTTGAGGAACAGGTCATCAGGACTCCTGACAGTATCGCTGTAATGACAGACGATAAATGTCTGACCTATTCCGAACTGAATGAAAAAGCTAACGCACTTGCTTATAAATTACGTGATCTTGGTGTTGGACCTGATGATTTTGTAGCTATTATTTCCGAGAGAAGCATGGAAATGATATGCGGGATCTATGGAATCGTCAAGGCAGGCGGAGCATATGTGCCGATCGATCCTATGTATCCTGATGAAAGGATCAACTTTATGCTCAGTGACTGCCAGCCGAAAGCCATACTTAAATATACAGCAGAGCATATAAATATCGATTCCGAAATACCTGTGATAGACCTCGGAAACGAAGAGGTCTGGAAAGGTGTATCCGAAAATCCCGAAAGAGTCAATAGACCCGATGACCTTATCTATTGTATATATACTTCAGGTACGACCGGAAAGCCCAAGGGCGTTATGAACCGCAATCAGGGCCTTGTAAACAGAATATTCTGGATGGATTCAAGATACCCGATAGATGAAAAAGACGTTATTCTACAGAAAACAACATTTACGTTTGATGTATCCGTATGGGAAATATTCTGGTGGGCAATAAAGGGCGCGAGAGTTGCGCTTCTTGTTAAGGACGGAGAAAAAGAGCCGAATAAGATATGTGATGCTATACTGAATCACAAGGTCACTACCATGCATTTTGTTCCGTCCATGCTGGCTATGTTTGAAGAATATGTCATGGATACTCAGGGAGCTGCCCTCAAGCTGAAAAGCCTGAGAAATGTTTTTGCCAGCGGTGAAGCTCTTAAACCTGTCCATGTCGATAATTTCTACAGTATAACCAAATCGGCAGGCCTGTCCGCTAAGCTTGCCAATTTCTACGGACCTACAGAAGCAAGTATCGATGTTACTTACTATGACTGTACCCCTGAGGATAATAGCATTATCCCCATCGGCAGACCTATTTCAAATACTCAGATATATATTCTGAACGGTTTAAGACTCTGCGGCATCGGTGTTGCAGGTGAACTGTGCATCGGCGGTGACGGAGTTGCAAGAGGTTATCTTAACCGCCCTGAGCTTAACGAAGAGAAGTTCATACAGAATCCATTCGGTGATGGAAGAATGTACCGTACAGGAGATCTGGCAAAGTGGCTTCCTGACGGAAATATAGCTTATCTCGGACGTATCGATGAACAGGTCAAGATAAGGGGACTCAGGATTGAGCTTGGTGAGATTGAAAGCAGACTGCGTGAGATAGAAGATATCAGGGACTGTGCCGTTATTGCAAGAGCTGACAGTACAGGTGACAAGGCAATATATGCTTATTATACAAGTGACAGGGAAAAGAGCGTTTCGGAAATAAGAGACAGGCTCAGTGAAAATGTCCCGGGATATATGATACCTGCATATATGATGCAGATAGACAGGATACCCGTGACCAAAAACGGAAAGCTTGACAGGAGAGCACTTCCCGAGATAGAAGCACGTACCGAGAGAAAGTATACTGCTCCCAAAAACGACATACAAAAGCTGTTATGTGAAGCTTTTGCAGATGTACTTAATATTGAGCGTGTCGGTATAACCGATAATTTCTATGAGCTTGGCGGCGACTCAATAAAAGCCATAAGAATTATCTCAAAGCTCAGAAATGCAGGATATGATATTTCTGTCAAGGAGATAATGAACAGAAAAACTGTTGAAAAGATCGTCCCTGCCATGAACAGAATGGATACATCTGTATCTTACGATCAGGGTGAAGTATCGGGCACAATAGAGAACACTCCCATAATCAACAAATTCTTTGATTATGATCTGAAAAAGCCTGAGCATTTCAATCAGGCAATGATATTCAATATGAAAGGCACGGAAAATGATGTTATACGCTGTGCTGTAGGTGAAATAGTCAAGCACCATGATATGCTCAGAGCTGTATGCAGAGGACGAGAGATAAGAATCCTGCCTGTTAATGAAAGCAGACTCTTTGATTTCTATGAGTATGATTTTTCTGATAAAGATGATAAGAAAAAAGCTGTAGAAGAGGAATGTACACGCATCAACGGAGGCTTTGTCTTTGAAACAGGTCCGTTGGTAAAGGCGGCAGTATTTGACCTTGGTGACGATAAGATAATGATGATGTGCATACATCATATTGCTGTTGACGGCGTTTCATGGAGAATCATTTCCGAAGATCTGGACACAGCTGTATATCAGATCAAGGAAGAGAAAAATGTAAAGCTACCCGAGAAGACAATGTCATTTACTGACTGGAGCAGACAGCTTAACGAATATGGAAAGAGCTCCGCCATCGACAGGTATTTCTGGAAGAAAAATGATGAATCGATCGCACAAGGAAGTATAGAATATAGCTGTGAAAACGGCAAAACAGGCAGTGTTTACGGTGAATTGAGCGAGGAGATCACTGATAGCCTGCTGCACTGCAGTATGAACATATGCGGTGCTAAGATAGATGAAGTTCTTCTTGCAGGTCTCACAAGAGCTGTATGCAGGATAACAGGTCAGAAGCTTCTTTCGGTAAAGCTCGAGGGACACGGAAGAGAGAGTATACACGGTAATACTGCTGTAGACCGAACAGTAGGCTGGTTTACAAATGTTTATGCAGCTGCCTTTGAGGATATTGATGACAGCTTAAATGCCATAAAAAATGCAAAGGATACGTTAAGGTGCATACCTGATTCGGGACTCGGTTATGGTTTTGTCCCGCATTCCTGTGCTCCTGATATATGCTTCAACTATCTCGGAGATTTCAGCGGAAGTAAGATGAGCTATTCAGGCGATTATTCTTACGGTATGACAGTCGCAAAAGAAAATGTTACCGATGATAAGATAATATTTGACTGTCAGATCAGTGACGGAAAGCTCATGTTTAATATAAGATGTCAGGATCGGACTATAGGTATCGGTTTTGCTGAGAAGCTGAAGGATAATTTTATATCTTGTGCGGCGGAACTTGCAGAATTCTGCAAATGCAATGTATGTGAAGAAAAGACCAGAAGTGATTACGGTCTTAATGATATTAATGAAAATGAATTTGACACTATTATAAAGAGTGTCGGATATAAACCGGAAAAAATCTACGGACTTACTCCGCTTCAGGAGGGTATGCTGTTTCATAGGCTTGAAGACAAGGACTCGACTTCTTATGTTATTCAGGGCGTATATAATATCAGTCATCGTATCGATGCTACAGCTTTTACTGCGGCGCTTGATGTTCTGAGTGAAAGATTTGAGGTCCTCAGGACAAAGTTTGTATATAAGGGTATATCTGCACCAAAGCAGATAATATGTAAGGATAATGTTCCTGAGTTTAATATTGTTGATGCAAATGAAAATGAGATAAGTGATCTTTTAAAGACAGATGTAAAGCGGGGATTTGATCTCGAAAATGATCCGCTTATCCGTGTTACCCTGATAAAAACAGGCGATGAAAACGGAAAGCTTGTAATAACTATCGATCACATCATAATAGACGGCTGGGGAGTATCAAATATATCCGAGCATCTGTTCAGGTATTACTCCGAACTCATACACGGAAAGAGCATTGATGAGATAAGAAATGAAATAGTTGCACAGAAAAGATCAGAGAAAGAGTTTAACGATTATATTGAATGGCTGGATAATCAGGACAAAATAAAAGCCGAAGAGTACTGGAGAAACCTGATCGACGGATATGAAAGCGAGTGCAGGATAATTCCTGCCGGAATCCATGAGGAGACTGATGAACAGGTAAGAGTAATACGCCGAGAGATTCCAACTGATACAACTTCTGCGCTCAGAGCAGTGTCTTCACAAAATGAGTGCACCATTAATTCTGCTGTTGAAGCTGCTTTAGGTATAATGCTTCAGAAATACAGCAGAAGCAGCGATGTGTTATTCGGCAAGGTAGTTTCGGGGAGAAACGCTCATATGTCAGGTATCGAGAATATAGTAGGACTCTTTATCAATACTATACCGGTAAGAATTAAAACCGAACAAGGCTGTACTGTTGAACAGCTTATGCGTGAGCAGCAGAAACAAAATGTTGACAGCACTAATTATGAGTACTATTCTCTTGCTGATATTCAGAAGCTTACACCACAGGGCTCTGATCTTATAAAGATACTCTATGTTTTTGAGAACTATTCATCGGGAAAGAAAGAGGAAGAAAACATTGCCGAAAAAGAGGGCATAGTCTTTGAAAGTTCCAGAGAACAGACAAATTATGATCTCACCGTAAGTGCTTTTGATACAAATGACACTTTGAGATTGGAATTAATGTATGACCCTCGCAAATACAGTGAAAAAGAAGCCGAGCTTATTATTGAACGGCTTGTGTATATATGCGATCAAATAGCGGCATCTCCTTTGAGCAGGATATGTGATCTCGATACTGTTCTGAATGAGGAGAAAAAGCTTATTCATGAAGATTTCAACAATACCGCTGCAGCTTATCCAAGAGACAAGACGGTAGCAGAACTCTTTGAGGAGCAGGTAAAGAAAACTCCGAACAATACAGCACTTGTATTTGAAAATAACAGCCTTACATATTCAGAACTGAATGCAAAAGCCAACAGCCTTGCCCATAAACTGCGTGAAATTGGGGTAAAGCCTGATGATTTTGTAGCTATCATAGCAGACAAGAGCATAGAAATGATATGCGGAATCTATGGTATCATCAAGGCAGGCGGAGCTTATGTTCCGATTGATCCTACATATCCTGATGACAGAATAGAGTTCATGCTGGAGGACTGCAAGCCTAAAGCAATACTTGAATTAACAACGGAGAGTATAACTTTTAAAACTTTAATACCTGTAATAGACCTTGCAGACAGTAAGGTCTGGACAGGTGCGTCCGATGATCCTGAAATCGTCAATAAACCAACAGATGGGATCTATTGTATTTATACATCTGGTACAACAGGAAAGCCAAAGGGTGTGATCGTAGAAAACAGAAATGTTGTTAAGCTTGTAAAGAACTGTGATTACACGGATTTAAATGAAAAAACAGTAGTACTTCAGACAGGACAGCTTATGTTTGATGCATCGACGTTTGAAATGTGGGGCACATCCTTGAACGGCGGAACACTGCACCTTGTAGAAAAAGAAACGATGCTGAATGCAGAGACATTCAAGAAATATATGACTGAAAACGGAGTTAATACCCTGTTTATCACGACAGCATTATTCAACCAGTTTATTTATGAGGATAATACTATATTCAATGGCTTGAAGCACTTGATGTTCGGCGGAGAGGCAACCTCAGAAAGACATGTTGAAATACTTCGCAGTCAGAATACAGGTGTCGATTTCAGAAATGTATATGGTCCTACCGAAACAACTACTTTTGCGGCACATTATATAATAGATAAAAAGGTTGATAAGACACCGATCGGAAAGCCTATTTCAAACACGCAGATGTATATTCTGAATGAAAATGCCCTCTGCGGAATAGGAGTCCCGGGCGAGCTTTGCATAGCAGGTGACGGAGTAGCAAGAGGATACCTGAACCGTCCCGAACTTACAGCCGAGAAGTTTGTAAAGAACCCATTCGGTGAAGGAAGAATGTACAGATCGGGAGATCTTGCAAGATGGCTGCCTGACGGAAATATCGAGTTCTTAGGAAGAATAGACGAACAGGTAAAGATAAGAGGCTTCCGAATCGAGCTTGGAGAAATAGAAAGCAGAATAAGAGGTATTGACGGCATAAAGGACTGTGCAGTAATAGCAAGAGCAGACAGCACAGGAGATAAGGCAATATATGCGTACTATACAAGCGATGAAGAAAAGAGCGTGTCAGAGATAAGGGACAGGCTCAGCGAAAGCATGCCCGAATACATGATACCTGCATATATGATGCAGATAGAAGCAATACCCGTAACAAGAAACGGAAAGCTTGACAAGAGAGCATTGCCCGATATTGAAGCCAAGGCAACAAAGGAGTATATCGCACCAAGAAACGAGATCGAAGAGAAGATCTGCAATATATTCAGTGAAATACTTAATGTGGAACAGGTGGGAATCAAGGACAGTTTCTTTGAGCTTGGCGGACACTCACTGAGAGCGACAAGACTTGTCAATCGTATCGAAGCGGAAACAGGAACAAGAATAGCATTAAAGGAAGTATTTGCACATCCGACAGCAGAGCAGCTTGCAGTACTTGCAGGAGCTGAGAGCGAAGAATATGTACCTATCCCAAAGGCAGAGGAGAAGGAATATTATCCCATGTCTTCTGCTCAGAAAAGAACCTACCTGATACAGCAAATGGATCCCGAGTCGACAGCATACAATATGCCCCAGAATCTGAAACTAACTGGAGAAGTGCGCCCTGCTGATCTCAGAAAAGCATTACAGGAAATGACCGACCGCCATGAGATACTGAGAACACAGTTCCTGATGATAGACGGAGAGCCTGTGCAGAAGATACTCGACCATACAGAAGCAGACTTTGAATACATAACAAGTACCGAATCAGATGAAGAACTTATGAAGAACTTCCTGAAGCCCTTTGATCTTGCAAGCGGAAAGCCTGTAAGAGTAAAGCTTGTAAACAAGGGCGAGTACCATCTCATGATGTTCGATATGCACCATATTGTCAGTGACGGAATGAGTGTCAATACGTTTACCAATGAGTTCATGGCATTGTACAACGGAGAAAAACCAGAGCCATTGACACATCAGTTCAAAGATTACAGCGAGTGGATGAGAACAAGAGACCTGAGCGGACAGGCAAAGTATTGGAAGTCGCAGTTTGAAGATGAAATACCTGTACTTGATATGCCGACAGATTTTCAGAGACCACAGGATCAGAGCTACGAAGGAAGCATAACAAGTGCAACCCTTGACGAGAAATTAAGTAATAGCGTCAAGGAGCTTGTAAGGAAAAGCGGAGCAACCGAATACATGGTATTCCTTGCAGCAGCAATGGTAATGCTGAGCAAGTATAGCCGACAGGAAGACATAGTAATAGGAAGTCCCATAAGCGGACGTACCCATAAGGATACCGAAGGTATGCTTGGAATGTTCGTCAACACACTTGCAATGCGAGGAAGACCCGAGAAGAACAAGAGCTTCAAGGATTTCCTTAAAGAGATAAAGGAAACATGCCTTAGGGCATATGAAAATCAGGAATATCCGTTTGAAGAGCTTGTCGAAGCAGTAGAAGTAAGACGAGATATGTCAAGGAATCCGCTGTTTGACGTGATGCTTACGATGCAGAACAACGAGAGCACAAAGCTTAAACTCGGAGACAGCGGAATCGAGGAAACAGGAACAGCCAATACAGTAGCCAAGTTCGATCTATCAATAGATGTAACGGAAACAGACGGCAAATTCGGAGTTGTACTTGAGTATTGTACAGCACTGTTCAAGAATGAAACAGCAGACAGGATACTTGCACATTTCATCGAAGTAGTGAAGTCCATAACTGTAAATTTTGAGCAGAAAATAAGCGAAATTGAAATGGCAACAGCCGAAGAAAAGCAGCTCATCCTAAACGACTTCAATGCAACAGAAACAGAATACCCAAGAGGCAAGACGGTAGTTGAGCTCTTTGAGGAACAGGTAAAGAAAACACCAAATAGTACTGCGCTTGTATTTGAAAACAATACTCTGACATATGCAGAGCTCAATGAAAGAGCCAACAGCCTTGCACACAAACTTCGTGAAATTGGGGTAAAGCCTGATGATTTTGTAGCGATCATTGCTGACAGAAGCATAGAAATGATATGCGGAATATATGGAGTTATCAAGTCAGGCGGAGCATATGTGCCGATCGATCCGACATATCCAAAGGATAGGATAAGCTTCATGCTTGATGACTGCAAACCAAAGGCAGTACTGAAATACACAACTGAAAATGTAATAATTGACAACGAAATACCTGTAATAGACCTTGGAAACGAAGAGGTCTGGAAAGGTGCGTCCGATGATCTACAGCATATCAACACACCGAATGACCTTATCTATTGTATTTACACATCGGGAACAACTGGAAGGCCGAAGGGCGTAGAATTGGAGAATACAGGCTTAATAGGACTTGTAAAGTCATATGAAGAAGTATTTGAAATGACGGGAAACGATAGAATGATGCAGTATGCAAGCTATTGCTTCGATCAGTCAGTGGGAGATATTTTCGGAGCGATGCTGAACGGAGCAGCACTGTATGTAGTGGCATCAGAGATGCGCTACAATATGAGTGAGCTTGAAGCGTACATGAAGACAAAGCGAATAACAGTGGCATCGCTGACACCTAAGGTAATTAGAGAGCTGGATATTTGCGGAATGCCTGATCTGAGACTTCTTGATTCAGGAGGAGAAGCCGCAGAGCTTGATGTTCTTAGAAAAATCGCAGTAAGCGGAAAGAAGATAATAAATTCATACGGACCTACAGAGGCAACGGTAAACACCACATACAGCGAAATAAAGGCAGAAACGCAAAGAGTTGTTATCGGAGGACATTCGTGCCATACAAAGGTATATATTGCTGAAGCTGATAATCTCTGCGGAATAGGAGTGCCGGGCGAGCTGTGCATAACAGGTGACGGACTTGCAAGAGGCTATCTGAACCGTCCTGAGCTAACTGCCGAGAAGTTCGTAAAGAACCCATTCGGTGAAGGAAGAATGTACAGATCGGGAGACCTTGCAAGATGGCTGCCTGACGGAAATATAGAGTTCTTAGGAAGAATAGATGAGCAGGTAAAGATAAGAGGCTTCCGAATCGAGCTTGGTGAAATTGAAAGCAGAATAAGAGAAATTAAAGGAATAAAGGACTGTGCAGTAATAGCGAGAGCAGACAGCACAGGAGATAAGGCAATATATGCTTATTTCACAAGCGATGAAGAAAAGAGCGTGTCAGAGATAAGAGACAGGCTCAGCGAAAGCATGCCCGAATACATGGTGCCTGCATATATGATGCAGATAAAAGCAATACCCGTAACACGAAACGGCAAGCTTGACAAAAGAGCCCTACCCGATATCGAAGCCAGAGCGACAAAGAAGTACATCGCACCAAGAAACGAGATCGAAGAGAAGATCTGCAATATATTCAGTGAAATACTTAATGTGGAACAGGTGGGAATCAAGGACAGTTTCTTTGAACTCGGCGGACACTCACTGAGAGCGACAAGACTTGTAAACCGTATCGAAGCGGAAACAGGAACAAGAATAGCATTAAAGGAAGTATTTGCACATCCGACAGCAGAGCAGCTTGCAGTACTTGCAGGAGCTGAGAGCGAAGAATATGTACCTATTCCGAAAGCTGAGGAGAAGGAATATTATTCCATGTCCTCAGCCCAGAAGAGAACCTACCTGATACAGCAAATGGATCCCGAGTCGACAGCATACAATATGCCCCAGAATCTGAAGCTTACGGGAGAAGTGCGTCCTGAAGATCTAAGAAAAGCATTGCAGGAAATGACCGACCGCCATGAGATACTGAGAACACAGTTCCTGATGATAGACGGAGAGCCTGTACAGAAAATACTTGATCACATAGATGCAGACTTCGAGTATGTAACCAGCGAAGAATCAGATGAAGAGCTGATGAAGAACTTCCTGAGGCCCTTTGATCTTGCAAGCGGAAAGCCTGTAAGAGTAAAGCTTGTAAACAAGGGCGAGTACCACTTGATGATGTTCGATATGCATCACATAGTGGGCGACGGAATGAGTGATGAGATATTCACAAGAGAGTTTATGGCACTGTATAACGGAGAAAAGCTTGAACCGTTAACACACCAGTTCAAGGACTACAGTGAGTGGATGAGAACAAGAGACCTGAGTGATCAGGCAGAGTATTGGAAGAGTCAGTTTGAAGATGAGATACCTGTACTTGATATGCCAACTGATTTCCAGAGACCACAGGAGCAGAGCTACGCAGGAAGCATAACAAGCAGAATCCTTGATGAAGACCTCAGCAAGAGCGTCAAGGATCTTGTAAGGAAAAGCGGAGCAACAGAATATATGGTATTCCTTGCAGCAGCAATGGTAATGCTGAGCAAGTACAGCAGGCAGGAAGACATAGTAATTGGCTCACCAATTAGCGGACGTACCCATAAGGATACCGAAGGTATGCTTGGAATGTTCGTCAACACACTTGCAATGCGAGGAAGACCCGAGAAGAACAAGAGCTTCAAGGATTTCCTTAAAGAGATAAAGGAAACATGTCTTAAAGCATATGAAAATCAGGAATATCCCTTTGAAGAGCTTGTAGAAGCAGTAGAAGTACATAGGGATATGTCAAGGAATCCGCTGTTTGACGTAATGCTCGTACTGCAGAACAACGAGATGGCAAATGGAGAATTATCCGGAGCAGAAGCAGAAGAAACAGGCAGCTCGGAAACGTCAGCAAAGTTTGACCTGACATTCAATGTATCGGAATTCAATGGTAAGTTTGGAATAGGACTTGAATACTGCACAGCACTGTTCAGAAGTGAAACCGCCGACAGGATACTTGCACATTTCATTGAAGTTTTGAAGTCTATAACAGCAAATGCAGAGCAGAAGATAAGCGAAATTGAAATGACAACAGATGAAGAAAAGAAGCTTATCCTTAACGACTTCAATGCAACAGCAATGGATTATCCAAGAGACAAGACGGTAGTTGAACTCTTTGAGGAACAGATAAAGAAAACTCCGAACAATACAGCACTTGTATTTGATAACAACAGCCTTACATATGCAGAGCTCAATGCAAAGGCAAACAGCCTTGCGCACAAACTGCGTGAACTCGGAGTAAAACAAGACGATTTTGTAGCGATCATTGCTGACAGAAGCATAGAAATGATATGCGGAATCTACGGAATCATCAAGTCAGGCGGAGCATATGTGCCGATCGATCCGACATATCCAAAGGATAGGATAGGCTTCATGCTTGATGACTGCAAGCCAAAGGCAGTACTGAAATACACAACTGAGAGTATAGCTATAGATAGTGAAATACCAGTAATAGACCTTGCAGACAGTAAGGTCTGGACAGGTTCGTCCCATGATCCTGAGCATGTAAATACACCGAATGACCTTATCTATTGTATCTATACCTCAGGAACAACAGGAAAGCCAAAGGGGGTTACGATCGGCAATCTTTCGCTGAACAATTATCTCAGAACAGTAGGCGAACATTTCTACATACATGATGGCGTTATACCGTTGATAACCAATTATGCCTTCGATCTGACAGTTACTGCAATTCTGGGAAGTATGCTCCTCGGAAGAACGCTTATGCTCTTTATGACAGAGTACGATCTTGCAAAGTATGCATCTGAAAATGATGTAGCAGTTCTGAAAATAGTGCCGTCACATCTTAATCTCCTTATGGACGAAATAGAAACATTTGGCAAATGCAAAATACATGCTCTTATGCTTGGCGGAGAGGCTGTAACAAGACCGCTGACAGAGCGGATAGTTAGTGTGATAGGTGAAGATACGGAGATCATAAACGAGTACGGTCCTACCGAAGCAACAGTAGCATCATCGTTTGCGAAACTCAAAAACGGCGAGCCCATAACTATAGGAAAGCCTTTCTACAATACGCAGATCTATATATTTAATGATATGGAATTCTGTGGTATAGGAGTACCGGGCGAACTGTGCATAGCAGGTGACGGAGTAGCAAGAGGATATCTGAACAGACTTGAGCTTACAGATGAGAAGTTTGTAAAGAATCCATTCGGTGATGGTAGAATGTATCGCACTGGAGACCTTGCAAAATGGCTGCCTGACGGAAATATCGAGTATCTTGGACGAATTGACGAACAGGTAAAGATAAGAGGCTTCCGAATCGAGCTTGGAGAAATTGAAAGCAGGATAAGAGAAATTGACGGCATAAAGGATTGTGCAGTAATAGCGAGAGCAGACAGCACAGGAGATAAGGCAATATATGCTTATTACACGAGTGACGAAGAGAAGAGTGTGTCCGAGATAAGGGACAGACTCAGCGCTGTGATGCCCGAATACATGGTACCTGCATATATGATGCAGATAGAAGCAATACCCGTAACACGAAACGGCAAGCTTGACAAGAGAGCGCTTCCCGATATCGAAGCCAAGGCGACAAAGGAATATGCAGCACCGAGAAATGAAAAGGAAGAAGCCGTATGCAGTGCGTTCAGCGAGATACTGAATATCGAGACCGTAGGCATAAAGGATAATTTCTTTGAGCTGGGAGGAGACTCCATCAAGGCAATAAGAATAATTTCAAAGCTGAGAAATTACGGCTACAAGGTAACGGTCAAGGATATAATGAGCGGCAAAACTGCTGAAAATATAGCCCTTTCACTGAGCTCCGAATCAAATGAAAAGAAGTATGAACAGGGCGAGGTTTACGGCAGGGTCGAAGCGACTCCGATTATAAACGAGTTCAGGGAATGGCATTTGGCTAGACCCGAGCATTATAATCAGGCAATGATGTTCTCAGTTGACGGAATTGATAATGCGACGATCCATAGGGCGATAACTGAGATTGTAAAGCATCATGACGTGCTGAGGGCAGTTTACCGAAATGATACGCTTGAAATACTGCCTATTTCTGAGAGTAAGCTTTGTGACTTCTATGAGTATGACTACAGCAATGAGAATGATAAATATTCGGCAGTAGAAAAAAAGTGTACTGAGATACAGTCAGGCATTGATCTTGCAAACGGTCCGCTTGTAAAAGCTGCAGTATTTGAATTAGGCGATACGAAACAGCTTATGCTTTGTATACATCATCTTGCTGTTGACGGAGTATCATGGAGAATACTGAGTGAAGATCTTGAAACTTCTCTTAAACAGCTCAAAAATGGAGGAACGGTCGAGCTTCCCGAAAAGACAGCGTCATTTATTGAATGGAGCAATAAACTTAATAATTATTTTAAAAATCAGTCAGAACAAAATATTAAGTATTGGAATAATGATGAAAAGGCGCTCACTGAAGGAAAGCTTTTGGCTATATACAGCGAAGATACGATAGGCAGGCAGACGGTCGAGTTTGATGAGAAGATCACGGATATTATCTTGAAACAGACAGGTAATGTTTACGGAGCAAGAACAGAAGAAGTTCTTCTGGCTGCACTATCAATGGCAGTTTTATCACTGACAGGGCAGAAGAAATTGTCCATAAGACTTGAGGGACACGGAAGAACCGATCTGGAGAGTACGGTTTTTGTTGACAGAACAGTGGGCTGGTTCACGAATATCTATGCTGTAGCATTAGACTGTTCTGATGATCCTGAGGCTGCTATCATTAACGCCAAGGATACCATCAGAAGAGTTCCCGATTCGGGGATCGGCTATGGATTTACGGAGCACAGCGTTAAACCTGATATATGCTTTAATTACCTTGGTGAAAGCGAAGATAAGGGCAAAACTCCCGTATATTCATGCGGAAAAATGATCTCTGATGAAAATAAGAACGAGACTATTGTTTTCAATGGCGGAGTTTTGAATGGTGTTATGTCTTTTGAAATAGAAAGCTATGATGACAGATTCGGCAAAAGATTTATTGAAGAATTAAGCGGATATTTTGAAGAGAACGTAAAGAAATTAGCTGAATATTGTTCAGAATTCGGAGAACAGGCTAATGAACAGACATTATCAGATATGCAATCTTCTGAGATAGACGAACTTGATATTGATTTCATAAATTCTCTTTTAGACTGATTTGGAGGATAAAATGACAAAAGTTAATAGTAAAATCGAGAATATATATTCACTGACTCCATTGCAGGAGGGCTTGCTTTTTCATTATTTAATGGAAAGTGATTCATCTGCATATGTTATACAAAATGTTTTTAATGTATATAATGTACTGGATTTTGAACATATCAAACAGGCGTTATCCCTTTTAACGACAAAGTATCAGGCTTTAAGAACAATGTTTGTATATGAAAAGGTAAAAGCGCCTTGTCAGGTAGTACTAAAGGAAAGAGCTGCAGAATGTGAGTATGTTGATCTTTCGGGCGCTGAAGATTCTGAGGAACAGTGTGCAGAGCTGATAAAGAGCGATGTTAAAAGAGGATTTGACCTTAAAAATGACACTCTTTTAAGAGTGAAGTATGTCAAGCTGAGCGGATCGCTTTATAAGCTTATATTTACAACTCATCATATTATTACTGACGGCTGGTGCAATTCTATCCTTTTCAGTGATTTCTTCAGTTATTATGAAATGCTTTGCAGCGGCAGTTCATATAACAGTATTCTGGATAAGATAGTTGAAAAAAAGAAATCCACCAAAGATTTTGGAGATTATATCAAATGGCTTGAAAAGCAGAATACGCAAAAAGCTAAAGATTACTGGGAAGATCTCCTTGAGGGATATGAGTGTGATTGTCAGATAGCTTCTTTCGGGAAAAAAGAAATGACAGATGAGAAGATGAGAGTTCTTACAAAAGCACTTTCAAATGAAACTACTGTAAGGCTGAAGGAAATATCTGAAAAGGCAGAGAGTACGATCAATGTTGTTGCCGAGACAGCTGTAGGACTTCTTCTTCAAAAGTATAACAGAAGTGATGATGTTGTTTTTGGCAAGGTTGTTTCAGGAAGAGATGCCGATGTTTCTGAAATCGAGAATATGGTAGGACTCTTTATCAATACCATTCCTGTACGAATTAAAACAAGTGAAACAACAACGATCAGTGAGATCATAGCAGATGTTCAGAAACAAGGAATTGAAAGCAGCAGATTCGATTTTTGTTCACTTGCCGACATTCAGAAACGAACGATTCTCGGATCAGAACTTATAAAAATTCTTTTTGTATTTGAAAATCAGAATTCAGGTTCTCAGAGCATTCACATTAATGATGAATACACGGATATTGAGTTTGATCAGTACCGTGAGGAGACAAGCTACGCTATTTCTATAGTTGGATTTGAGGAAAATGACAGTCTTCAATTCAAGATTATGTTTGACCCGAATAAATACTCTGACGGTGATATTCAGCTTGTATTGGATAGATTGATTAAGATTTGCGAAGAAATGGCAAACGCTCCTGATTGCAAGGTAACAGAGATCGATTCTGTAACAGATTCAGAGAGAAAACTTATCCTTAACGACTTCAATGCAACAGCTATGGATTATCCAAGAGACAAGACGGTAGTTGAACTCTTTGAGGAACAGGTAAAGAAAACTCCGAACAATACAGCACTTGTATTTGATAACAACAGCCTTACATATGCAGAGCTCAATGCAAGAGCCAACAGCCTTGCACATAAACTGCGTGAATTCGGAGTAAAGCCAGACGATTTTGTAGCGATCATTGCTGACAGAAGCATAGAAATGATATGTGGAATCTACGGAATCATAAAGTCAGGCGGAGCATATGTGCCGATCGATCCGACATATCCAAAGGATAGGATAAGCTTCATGCTTGATGACTGCAAACCAAAGGCAGTACTGAAATACACAACTGAAAATGTAATAATTGACAACGAAATACCTGTAATAGACCTTGAAAATGAAGAGGTCTGGACAGGTGCGCCCGATGATCTACAGCATATCAACACACCGAATGATCTTATCTATTGTATCTATACTTCGGGAACAACAGGCAAGCCAAAGGGAGTCCTGAACAGACATCAGGGAATAGTGAACCTGATAAGCTGGATGCAGGAGAAGTATCCATTAAACGAAGAAGATGTGATACTACAGAAGACAACATACGTATTTGACGTATCAGCAAGTGAGATATTCTGGTGGTTCAAAGCAGGAGCAAAGCTTGCGATACTGAAGCCAAATGCAGAAAAAGAGCCAGAAGAAATCGCAGCAGAGATCGAGCAGTATAAGGCAACAGTTGTAGATTTTGTACCTTCGATGCTTTCAGTATTTATGGCAATGCCTGATAAATATATCGAGCAGATCAAGGGACTGAGATATGTACTTGCAGCAGGAGAAGCGCTGAATGCGAAGCTTGTAAAGGAATTCTATGCAGCAATGAAAAAGCATGGAAGCAAAACGCTGCTTGGAAATATTTACGGACCGACAGAAGCAGCGGTATATTCGACATACTATGATCTTGCCCCCGAATTTGATGGTGAAACAGTACTGATAGGAAAGCCTATATCAAATGCAGGAGCATACATAGTGGACGGAGAAAAGCTCTGCGGAATAGGAGTGCCGGGCGAGCTTTGCATAACAGGTGACGGACTTGCAAGAGGCTATCTGAACAGACCCGAGCTTACAGCCGAGAAGTTTGTAAAGAACCCATTCGGTGAAGGAAGAATGTACAGATCGGGAGACCTTGCAAGATGGCTGCCTGACGGAAATATAGAGTTCTTAGGAAGAATAGACGAACAGGTAAAGATAAGAGGCTTCCGAATCGAACTTGGTGAAATAGAAAGCAGAATACGAGAAATCGAAGGAATAAAAGACTGTGCAGTAATAGCGAGAGCGGACAGCACAGGAGATAAGGCAATATATGCGTACTATACAAGCGATGAAGAAAAGAGCGTGTCAGAGATAAGAGACAGGCTCAGCGAAAGCATGCCCGAATATATGGTGCCTGCATATATGATGCAGATAGAAGCAATACCCGTAACACGAAACGGAAAGCTTGACAAGAGAGCATTGCCCGATATCGAAGCCAAAGCAGCAAAAGAATATATCGCACCAAGAAACGAGATCGAAGAGAAGATCTGCAATATATTCAGTGAAATACTTAATGTGGAACAGGTGGGAATCAAGGACAGTTTCTTTGAGCTTGGAGGACACTCACTGAGAGCGACAAGACTTGTCAATCGTATAGAAGCGGAAACAGGAACAAGAATAGCATTAAAGGAAGTATTTGCACATCCGACAGCAGAGCAGCTTGCAGTACTTGCAGGAGCTGAAAGTGAAGAATATCTACCGATACCTAAAGCAGAGGAAAAAGAGTACTATCCCATGTCCTCAGCCCAGAAGAGAACATACCTGATACAGCAAATGGATCCTGAGTCAACAGCATACAATATGCCCCAGAATCTGAAACTAACTGGAGAAGTGCGTCCTGAAGATCTAAGAAAAGCATTACAGGAAATGACCGACCGCCATGAGATACTGAGAACACAGTTCCTGATGATAGACGGTGAGCCTGTACAGAAAATACTTGATCACATAGAAGCAGACTTCGAGTATGTAACAAGCGAAGAATCAGATGAAGAACTTATGAAGAACTTCCTGAAGCCCTTTGATCTTGCAAGCGGAAAGCCTGTAAGAGTAAAGCTTGTAAACAAGGGCGAGTACCATATCATGATGTTCGATATGCATCACATAGTGGGCGACGGAATGAGTGATGAGATATTCACAAGAGAGTTTATGGCACTGTATAACGGAGAAAAGCTTGAACCGTTAACACACCAGTTCAAGGACTACAGTGAGTGGATGAGAACAAGAGACCTGAGTGATCAGGCAGAGTATTGGAAGAGTCAGTTTGAAGATGAAGTACCTGTACTTGATATGCCAACTGATTTCCAGAGACCACAGGAGCAGAGCTACGCAGGAAGCATAACAAGCAGAATCCTTGATGAAGACCTCAGCAAGAGCGTCAAGGATCTTGTAAGGAAAAGCGGAGCAACAGAATATATGGTATTCCTTGCAGCAGCAATGGTAATGCTGAGCAAGTACAGCAGGCAGGAAGACATAGTAATTGGCTCACCAATTAGCGGACGTACCCATAAGGATACCGAAGGTATGCTTGGAATGTTCGTCAACACACTTGCAATGCGAGGAAGACCCGAGAAGAACAAGAGCTTCAAGGATTTCCTTAAAGAGATAAAGGAAACATGCCTTAGGGCATATGAAAATCAGGAATATCCCTTTGAAGAGCTTGTCGAAGCAGTAGAAGTAAGACGAGATATGTCGAGAAATCCGCTGTTTGACGTAATGCTCGTACTGCAGAACAACGAGATAGCAAATGGAGAATTATCCGGAGCAGAAGCAGAAGAAACAGGCAGCTCGGAAACGTCAGCAAAGTTTGACCTGACATTCAATGTATCGGAATTCAATGGTAAGTTTGGAATAGGACTTGAATATTGCACAGCTCTTTTCAGAAGCGAAACAGCCGACAGGATACTTGCACATTTCATTGAAGTTTTGAAGTCTATAACAGCAAATGCAGAGCAGAAGATAAGCGACATTGAAATGACAACAGATGAAGAAAAGCAGCTTATCCTTAACGACTTCAATGCAACAGCAATGGATTATCCAAGAGACAAGACAGTAGTTGAACTCTTTGAAGAACAGGTGAAGAAAACACCTGACAATACAGCACTTGTATTTGAAAACAATACTCTGACATATGCAGAGCTCAATGCAAAGGCAAACAGCCTTGCGCACAAACTGCGTGAACTCGGAGTAAAACCAGACGATTTTGTAGCGATCATTGCTGACAGAAGCATAGAAATGATATGCGGAATCTACGGAATCATAAAGTCAGGCGGAGCATACGTGCCGATCGATCCGACATATCCAGCCGAAAGAATAAGCTTCATGCTTAAGGACTGTAAGCCAAAGGCAGTACTGAAATACACAACTGAAAATGTAATAATTGACAACGAAATACCTGTAATAGACCTTGCAGACAGTAAGGTCTGGACAGGTTCGCCCAATGATCCTGAGCACGTAAATACACCGAATGATCTTATCTATTGTATCTATACTTCGGGTACAACAGGCAAGCCAAAGGGTGTAATGATAAAGCATATCAGCGTTATTAATCTTTGCAAATCGCTGCTTTGCGGATATCTCGCTGACGTATCAAATACATCGCTCGTAGCTTCATATGTATTTGATGCATCTGTTCAGATGATTTTTGCAACATTTATCAGCGGTAAAACGCTTCATATTACCAGTAACGAAAACAAATATGATGTATCAAAGCTTTTGAGATATTATAAAGACAATAACATCGATGTAACAGATTGTACGCCTTCACATTTGAAAATGATGCTTTCTATTGGTAATACGTTTGATGTCAAATTAAAGACCATTTGGGTAGGCGGTGAGGAACTTCCTGCAAACGTTTCAAAGGGAATATATGAGGGTGGTTTCTGTAATAAACTGGTAAATGTATATGGTCCGACCGAATGTACAGTTGATATTACTTCATATGAAGTTAACGAATCAAATGAAAAAAATCTAATTGGTAAACCAATTTTCAACAGTAAGATATATATCCTAAATGGAGAAAGTCTCTGCGGAATAGGAGTGCCGGGCGAGCTTTGTATAGCAGGCGACGGACTTGCAAGAGGATACCTGAACAGACCTGAGCTTACAGCCGAGAAGTTCGTAAAGAACCCATTCGGTGAAGGAAGAATGTACAGATCGGGAGACCTTGCAAGATGGCTGCCTGACGGAAATATCGAGTTCTTAGGAAGAATAGACGAGCAGGTAAAGATAAGAGGCTTCCGAATCGAGCTTGGTGAAATAGAAAGCAGAATAAGAGGTATTGACGGCATAAAGGACTGTGCAGTAATAGCGAGAGCAGACAGCACAGGAGATAAGGCAATATATGCGTACTATACAAGCGATGAAGAAAAGAGCGTGTCAGAGATAAGAGACAGGCTCAGCGAAAGCATGCCCGAATACATGGTGCCTGCATATATGATGCAGATAGAAAGTATACCCGTAACACGAAACGGAAAGCTTGACAAGAGAGCATTGCCCGATATCGAAGCCAAAGCAGCAAAAGAATATATCGCACCAAGAAACGAGATAGAAGAGAAGATCTGCAATATATTCAGTGAAATACTTAATGTGGAACAGGTGGGAATCAAGGACAGTTTCTTTGAGCTTGGAGGACACTCACTGAGAGCGACAAGACTTGTCAATCGTATAGAAGCGGAAACAGGAACAAGAATAGCATTAAAGGAAGTATTTGCACATCCGACAGCAGAGCAGCTTGCAGTACTTGCAGGAGCTGAGAGCGAAGAATATGTACCTATCCCAAAGGCAGAGGAGAAGGAATATTATCCCATGTCTTCTGCTCAGAAAAGAACCTACCTGATACAGCAAATGGATCCCGAGTCGACAGCATACAATATGCCCCAGAATCTGAAACTAACTGGAGAAGTGCGCCCTGCTGATCTCAGAAAAGCATTACAGGAAATGACCGACCGCCATGAGATACTGAGAACACAGTTCCTGATGATAGACGGAGAGCCTGTGCAGAAGATACTCGACCATACAGATGCAGACTTCGAGTATGTAACAAGCGAAGAATCAGATGAAGAACTTATGAAGAACTTCCTTAAGCCATTTGATCTTGCAAGCGGAAAGCCTGTAAGAGTAAAGCTTGTAAACAAGGGCGAGTACCATCTCATGATGTTCGATATGCATCACATAGTGGGCGACGGAATGAGTGATGAGATATTCACAAGAGAGTTTATGGCACTGTATAACGGAGAAAAGCTTGAACCGTTAACACACCAGTTCAAGGACTACAGTGAGTGGATGAGAACAAGAGAACTGAGTGATCAGGCAGAGTATTGGAAGAGTCAGTTTGAAGATGAAATACCTGTACTTGATATGCCGACTGATTTTACAAGACCTCAGGAGCAGAGTTATGCAGGAAGCATAACAAGTACTATTATTGACGAAGACCTCAGCAAGAGCGTCAAGGATCTTGTAAGGAAAAGCGGAGCAACAGAATATATGGTATTCCTTGCAGCAGCAATGGTAATGCTTAGCAAGTACAGCAGGCAGGAAGACATAGTAATAGGAAGTCCGATAAGCGGACGTACCCATAAGGATACCGAAGGTATGCTTGGAATGTTTGTCAACACACTTGCAATGCGAGGAAGACCCGAGAAGAACAAGAGCTTCAAGGATTTCTTGAAAGAGATAAAGGAAACATGCCTTAGGGCATATGAAAATCAGGAATATCCCTTTGAAGAGCTTGTAGAAGCAGTAGAAGTACAGCGAGATATGTCAAGGAATCCGCTGTTTGACGTAATGCTCGTACTGCAGAACAATGAGAATGTCGACGGAAATCTATCAGGAGCAGAAATAGAGGGAACAGGCGCGGCAAATACAGCAGCGAAGTTTGATCTTACGTTCAATTTGTCAGAATATGACGGAAAGTTCGGAATATGGCTTGAATACTGTACAGCTCTTTTCAGATTCGAAACAGCAGACAGGATACTTGCACATTTCATTGAAGTTTTGAAGTCTATAACAGCAAATGCAGAGCAGAAGATAAGCGAAATTGAAATGACAACAGATGAAGAAAAGAAGCTTATCCTTAACGACTTCAATGCAACAGCAATGGATTATCCAAGAGACAAGACAGTAGTTGAACTCTTTGAAGAACAGGTGAAGAAAACGCCTGACAATACAGCACTTGTATTTGAAAATAACAGCCTTACATATGCAGAGATCAATGCAAAGTCCAACAGCCTTGCGCACAAACTGCGTGAACTCGGAGTAAAACCAGACGATTTTGTAGCGCTCATTGCTGACAGAAGCATAGAAATGATATGCGGAATCTACGGAATCATCAAGTCAGGCGGAGCATATGTGCCGATCGATCCGACATATCCAAAGGACAGGATAAGCTTCATGCTTGAGGACTGTAAGCCAAAGGCAGTACTGAAATACACAACTGAAAATGTAATAATTGACAACGAAATACCTGTAATAGACCTTGGAAACGAAGAGGTCTGGAAAGGTGCGTCCGATGATCTACAGCATATCAACACACCGAATGACCTTATCTATTGTATCTATACTTCGGGAACAACAGGCAAGCCAAAGGGAGTCCTTATTGAGCAGAAAGGAGCAACAAATCTTTGCCTTAACTTTATGAGCAAAAGCTATAATAGCAGCATAAAGAATGTTGCCCTTGTTGCGTCGTATGCGTTTGACGCATCTGTAAAGATGATCTTCTCGGCGTTAACAAATGGCAGTACATTGCATGTAATATCAGATGAAGTAAAACTTGACAGTGAATTATTGTTGAAGTACTTTGAAAAAAACAGTGTCGACCTGAGCGACTGCACACCAACACATTTAAAAATGTTCACTTCGCAATCTGAGAGAATAAATTACAGATTAAAAAGTATTTTTTCAGGAGGTGAGAACCTTACACATGAATTGTCAAATATGGCAATTGACAGCGGTTTATGCGAAAAAATATATAACGTATATGGACCGACTGAGTGTACAGTCGATGCAACATGCAGTGTCATAGACGGAATAACAGAGCGAGTAACAATTGGCCGACCAATTGCAAATGCAAGGATATATATTACAGATAATTCAGCCCTCTGCGGAATAGGAGTCCCGGGCGAGCTTTGCATAGCAGGTGACGGAGTAGCAAGAGGATACCTGAACCGTCCCGAACTTACAGCCGAGAAGTTTGTAAAGAACCCATTCGGTGAAGGAAGAATGTACAGATCGGGAGATCTTGCAAGATGGCTGCCTGACGGAAATATCGAGTTCTTAGGAAGAATAGACGAACAGGTAAAGATAAGAGGCTTCCGAATCGAGCTTGGAGAAATAGAAAGCAGAATAAGAGGTATTGACGGCATAAAGGACTGTGCAGTAATAGCAAGAGCAGACAGCACAGGAGATAAGGCAATATATGCGTACTATACAAGCGATGAAGAAAAGAGCGTGTCAGAGATAAGGGACAGGCTCAGCGAAAGCATGCCCGAATACATGATACCTGCATATATGATGCAGATAGAAGCAATACCCGTAACAAGAAACGGAAAGCTTGACAAGAGAGCATTGCCCGATATTGAAGCCAAGGCAACAAAGGAGTATATCGCACCAAGAAACGAGATCGAAGAGAAGATCTGCAATATATTCAGTGAAATACTTAATGTGGAACAGGTGGGAATCAAGGACAGTTTCTTTGAGCTTGGCGGACACTCACTGAGAGCGACAAGACTTGTCAATCGTATCGAAGCGGAAACAGGAACAAGAATAGCATTAAAGGAAGTATTTGCACATCCGACAGCAGAGCAGCTTGCAGTACTTGCAGGAGCTGAGAGCGAAGAATATGTACCTATCCCAAAGGCAGAGGAGAAGGAATATTATCCCATGTCTTCTGCTCAGAAAAGAACCTACCTGATACAGCAAATGGATCCCGAGTCGACAGCATACAATATGCCCCAGAATCTGAAACTAACTGGAGAAGTGCGCCCTGCTGATCTCAGAAAAGCATTACAGGAAATGACCGACCGCCATGAGATACTGAGAACACAGTTCCTGATGATAGACGGAGAGCCTGTGCAGAAGATACTCGACCATACAGAAGCAGACTTTGAATACATAACAAGTACCGAATCAGATGAAGAACTTATGAAGAACTTCCTGAAGCCCTTTGATCTTGCAAGCGGAAAGCCTGTAAGAGTAAAGCTTGTAAACAAGGGCGAGTACCATCTCATGATGTTCGATATGCACCATATTGTCAGTGACGGAATGAGTGTCAATACGTTTACCAATGAGTTCATGGCATTGTACAACGGAGAAAAACCAGAGCCATTGACACATCAGTTCAAAGATTACAGCGAGTGGATGAGAACAAGAGACCTGAGCGGACAGGCAAAGTATTGGAAGTCGCAGTTTGAAGATGAAATACCTGTACTTGATATGCCGACAGATTTTCAGAGACCACAGGATCAGAGCTACGAAGGAAGCATAACAAGTGCAACCCTTGACGAGAAATTAAGTAATAGCGTCAAGGAGCTTGTAAGGAAAAGCGGAGCAACCGAATACATGGTATTCCTTGCAGCAGCAATGGTAATGCTGAGCAAGTATAGCCGACAGGAAGACATAGTAATAGGAAGTCCCATAAGCGGACGTACCCATAAGGATACCGAAGGTATGCTTGGAATGTTCGTCAACACACTTGCAATGCGAGGAAGACCCGAGAAGAACAAGAGCTTCAAGGATTTCCTTAAAGAGATAAAGGAAACATGCCTTAGGGCATATGAAAATCAGGAATATCCGTTTGAAGAGCTTGTCGAAGCAGTAGAAGTAAGACGAGATATGTCAAGGAATCCGCTGTTTGACGTGATGCTTACGATGCAGAACAACGAGAGCACAAAGCTTAAACTCGGAGACAGCGGAATCGAGGAAACAGGAACAGCCAATACAGTAGCCAAGTTCGATCTATCAATAGATGTAACGGAAACAGACGGCAAATTCGGAGTTGTACTTGAGTATTGTACAGCACTGTTCAAGAATGAAACAGCAGACAGGATACTTGCACATTTCATCGAAGTAGTGAAGTCCATAACTGTAAATTTTGAGCAGAAAATAAGCGAAATTGAAATGGCAACAGCCGAAGAAAAGCAGCTCATCCTAAACGACTTCAATGCAACAGAAACAGAATACCCAAGAGGCAAGACGGTAGTTGAGCTCTTTGAGGAACAGGTAAAGAAAACACCAAATAGTACTGCGCTTGTATTTGAAAACAATACTCTGACATATGCAGAGCTCAATGAAAGAGCCAACAGCCTTGCACACAAACTTCGTGAAATTGGGGTAAAGCCTGATGATTTTGTAGCGATCATTGCTGACAGAAGCATAGAAATGATATGCGGAATATATGGAGTTATCAAGTCAGGCGGAGCATATGTGCCGATCGATCCGACATATCCAAAGGATAGGATAAGCTTCATGCTTGATGACTGCAAACCAAAGGCAGTACTGAAATACACAACTGAAAATGTAATAATTGACAACGAAATACCTGTAATAGACCTTGGAAACGAAGAGGTCTGGAAAGGTGCGTCCGATGATCTACAGCATATCAACACACCGAATGACCTTATCTATTGTATTTACACATCGGGAACAACTGGAAGGCCGAAGGGCGTAGAATTGGAGAATACAGGCTTAATAGGACTTGTAAAGTCATATGAAGAAGTATTTGAAATGACGGGAAACGATAGAATGATGCAGTATGCAAGCTATTGCTTCGATCAGTCAGTGGGAGATATTTTCGGAGCGATGCTGAACGGAGCAGCACTGTATGTAGTGGCATCAGAGATGCGCTACAATATGAGTGAGCTTGAAGCGTACATGAAGACAAAGCGAATAACAGTGGCATCGCTGACACCTAAGGTAATTAGAGAGCTGGATATTTGCGGAATGCCTGATCTGAGACTTCTTGATTCAGGAGGAGAAGCCGCAGAGCTTGATGTTCTTAGAAAAATCGCAGTAAGCGGAAAGAAGATAATAAATTCATACGGACCTACAGAGGCAACGGTAAACACCACATACAGCGAAATAAAGGCAGAAACGCAAAGAGTTGTTATCGGAGGACATTCGTGCCATACAAAGGTATATATTGCTGAAGCTGATAATCTCTGCGGAATAGGAGTGCCGGGCGAGCTGTGCATAACAGGTGACGGACTTGCAAGAGGCTATCTGAACCGTCCTGAGCTAACTGCCGAGAAGTTCGTAAAGAACCCATTCGGTGAAGGAAGAATGTACAGATCGGGAGACCTTGCAAGATGGCTGCCTGACGGAAATATAGAGTTCTTAGGAAGAATAGATGAGCAGGTAAAGATAAGAGGCTTCCGAATCGAGCTTGGTGAAATTGAAAGCAGAATAAGAGAAATTAAAGGAATAAAGGACTGTGCAGTAATAGCGAGAGCAGACAGCACAGGAGATAAGGCAATATATGCTTATTTCACAAGCGATGAAGAAAAGAGCGTGTCAGAGATAAGAGACAGGCTCAGCGAAAGCATGCCCGAATACATGGTGCCTGCATATATGATGCAGATAAAAGCAATACCCGTAACACGAAACGGCAAGCTTGACAAAAGAGCCCTACCCGATATCGAAGCCAGAGCGACAAAGAAGTACATCGCACCAAGAAACGAGATCGAAGAGAAGATCTGCAATATATTCAGTGAAATACTTAATGTGGAACAGGTGGGAATCAAGGACAGTTTCTTTGAACTCGGCGGACACTCACTGAGAGCGACAAGACTTGTAAACCGTATCGAAGCGGAAACAGGAACAAGAATAGCATTAAAGGAAGTATTTGCACATCCGACAGCAGAGCAGCTTGCAGTACTTGCAGGAGCTGAGAGCGAAGAATATGTACCTATTCCGAAAGCTGAGGAGAAGGAATATTATTCCATGTCCTCAGCCCAGAAGAGAACATACCTGATACAGCAAATGGATCCCGAGTCGACAGCATACAATATGCCCCAGAATCTGAAACTAACTGGAGAAGTACGCCCTGCTGATCTCAGAAAAGCATTGCAGGAAATGACAGACCGCCATGAGATACTGAGAACACAGTTCCTGATGATAGACGGAGAGCCTGTACAGAAAATACTTGATCACATAGATGCAGACTTCGAGTATGTAACAAGCGAAGAATCAGATGAAGAACTGATGAAGCAGTTCCTGAGACCCTTTGATCTTTCAAGCGGAAAGCCTGTAAGAGTAAAGCTTGTAAACAAGGGCGAGTACCATCTCATGATGTTCGATATGCATCACATAGTGGGCGACGGAATGAGTGATGAGATATTCACAAGAGAGTTTATGGCACTGTATAACGGAGAAAGGCTTGAACCGTTAACACACCAGTTCAAGGACTACAGCGAGTGGATGAGAACAAGAGACCTGAGTGATCAGGCAGAGTATTGGAAGTCGCAGTTTGAAGATGAAATACCTGTACTTGATATGCCAACTGATTTCCAGAGACCACAGGAACAGAGCTATGCAGGAAGCATAACAAGTGCAATTCTTGACGAAGGATTAAGCAGAAAAGTTAAAGAGCTTGTAAGGAAAAGCGGAGCAACAGAATATATGGTATTCCTTGCAGCAGCAATGGTAATGCTGAGCAAGTACAGCAGGCAGGAAGACATAGTAATTGGCTCACCAATTAGCGGACGTACCCATAAGGATACCGAAGGTATGCTTGGAATGTTTGTCAACACACTTGCAATGCGAGGAAGACCCGAGAAGAACAAGAGCTTCAAGGATTTCCTTAAAGAGATAAAGGAAACATGTCTTAAAGCATATGAAAATCAGGAATATCCCTTTGAAGAGCTTGTCGAAGCAGTAGAAGTACATAGGGATATGTCAAGGAATCCGCTGTTTGACGTAATGCTCGTACTGCAGAACAACGAGATAGCAAATGGTGAATTATCCGGAGCAGAAGCAGAAGAAACAGGCAGCTCGGAAACGTCAGCAAAGTTTGACCTGACATTCAATGTATCGGAATTCAATGGAAGGTTCGGAATAGGACTTGAATATTGCACAGCACTGTTCAAAAGTGAAACCGCCGACAGGATACTTGCACATTTCATTGAAGTACTGAAAGAGATCACAGCAAATGCAGAGCAGAAGATAAGCGACATTGAAATGACAACAACAGAGGAAAAATCGCTTATCCTTAACGACTTCAATGCAACAGCAATGGATTATCCAAGAGACAAGACAGTAGTTGAACTCTTTGAAGAACAGGTGAAGAAAACACCTGACAATACAGCACTTGTATTTGATAACAACAGCCTTACATATGCAGAGCTCAATGCAAAGGCAAACAGCCTTGCGCACAAACTGCGTGAACTCGGAGTAAAACAAGACGATTTTGTAGCGATCATTGCTGACAGAAGCATAGAAATGATATGCGGAATCTACGGAATCATAAAGTCAGGCGGAGCATATGTGCCGATCGATCCGACATATCCAAAGGACAGGATAGGCTTCATGCTTGAGGACTGTAAGCCAAAGGCAGTACTGAAATACACAACTGAAAATGTAATAATTGACAACGAAATACCTGTAATAGACCTTGGAAACGAAGAGGTCTGGACAGGTGCGCCCCATGATCCTGAGCATGTAAATACACCGAATGACCTTATCTATTGTATCTATACTTCGGGAACAACAGGAAAGCCAAAGGGGGTAATGATCGAGCATTATGGAGTTGCCAATTTAAGAGAATACTTTAAGTCTAAACAAGGGGTGAATTCAGAGGATAGAGTAATACAGTTTGCAAGTGTTGCATTTGATGCCGCAGTTTCTGAAATGACTATGGGATTATTATGCGGAGCTTGTATGTATCTGATTCCAAATGAGATACAGAAAGATACAAATGCGTTTGAAGAATATATTGTTCAAAATGAAATAAGCATAGCAATTTTGCCGCCGATGTATTTAACTCAAGTAAGCCTTTGCGGTCTAAGGACAATAATAACTGCCGGTTCAGAGACAAATAAAGATTTGGTAGAAGCTAATAATCATATTCCTATATATTCCAATGATTACGGACCGACAGAGGTAACTGTTTGTGCAACATATTGGAAGCACGAAAGTAACGAAGCAGTGCCTGAAAGAATTCCTATTGGTAAGCCAATGAATAATAAGCAGGTCTACATTATGCAGGGAAATAGCCTCTGCGGAATAGGAGTGCCGGGCGAGCTTTGCATAACAGGTGACGGACTTGCAAGAGGCTATCTGAACAGACCTGAGCTTACAGCCGAGAAGTTTGTAAAGAACCCATTCGGTGAAGGAAGAATGTACAGATCGGGAGACCTTGCAAGATGGCTGCCTGACGGAAATATCGAGTTCTTAGGAAGAATAGATGAGCAGGTAAAGATAAGAGGCTTCCGAATCGAGCTTGGAGAAATAGAAAGCAGAATAAGAGGTATTGACGGCATAAAGGACTGTGCGGTAATAGCGAGAGCAGACAGCACAGGAGATAAGGCAATATATGCGTACTATACAAGCGATGAAGAAAAGAGCGTGTCAGAGATAAGAGACAGGCTCAGCGAAAGCATGCCCGAATACATGGTGCCTGCATATATGATGCAGATAGAAGCAATACCCGTAACACGAAACGGAAAACTCGACAAAAGAGCCCTGCCCGAGATAGAAGCCAAAGCAGCAAAAGAATATATCGCACCAAGAAACGAGATCGAAGAGAAGATCTGCAATATATTCAGTGAAATACTTAATGTGGAACAGGTGGGAATCAAGGACAGTTTCTTTGAGCTTGGAGGACACTCACTGAGAGCGACAAGACTTGTCAATCGTATAGAAGCGGAAACAGGAACAAGAATAGCATTAAAGGAAGTATTTGCACATCCGACAGCAGAGCAGCTTGCAGTACTTGCAGGAGCTGAGAGCGAAGAATATGTACCTATCCCAAAGGCAGAGGAGAAGGAATATTATCCCATGTCTTCTGCTCAGAAAAGAACCTACCTGATACAGCAAATGGATCCCGAGTCGACAGCATACAATATGCCCCAGAATCTGAAACTAACTGGAGAAGTGCGCCCTGCTGATCTCAGAAAAGCATTACAGGAAATGACCGACCGCCATGAGATACTGAGAACACAGTTCCTGATGATAGACGGAGAGCCTGTGCAGAAGATACTCGACCATACAGATGCAGACTTCGAGTATGTAACAAGCGAAGAATCAGATGAAGAACTTATGAAGAACTTCCTTAAGCCATTTGATCTTGCAAGCGGAAAGCCTGTAAGAGTAAAGCTTGTAAACAAGGGCGAGTACCATCTCATGATGTTCGATATGCATCACATAGTGGGCGACGGAATGAGTGATGAGATATTCACAAGAGAGTTTATGGCACTGTATAACGGAGAAAAGCTTGAACCGTTAACACACCAGTTCAAGGACTACAGTGAGTGGATGAGAACAAGAGAACTGAGTGATCAGGCAGAGTATTGGAAGAGTCAGTTTGAAGATGAAATACCTGTACTTGATATGCCGACTGATTTTACAAGACCTCAGGAGCAGAGTTATGCAGGAAGCATAACAAGTACTATTATTGACGAAGACCTCAGCAAGAGCGTCAAGGATCTTGTAAGGAAAAGCGGAGCAACAGAATATATGGTATTCCTTGCAGCAGCAATGGTAATGCTGAGCAAGTACAGCAGGCAGGAAGACATAGTAATAGGAAGTCCGATAAGCGGACGTACCCATAAGGATACCGAAGGTATGCTTGGAATGTTTGTCAACACACTTGCAATGCGAGGAAGACCCGAGAAGAACAAGAGCTTCAAGGATTTCCTTAAAGAGATAAAGGAAACATGTCTTAAAGCATATGAAAATCAGGAATATCCCTTTGAAGAGCTTGTAGAAGCAGTAGAAGTACATAGGGATATGTCAAGGAATCCGCTGTTTGACGTAATGCTTGTACTGCAGAACAACGAGACGGCAAATGGTGAATTATCAGGAGCAGAAGCAGAAGAAACAGGCAGCTCGGAAACGTCAGCAAAGTTTGACCTGACATTTAATGTATCGGAATTCAATGGTAAGTTTGGAATAGGACTTGAATACTGTACAGCACTGTTCAGAAGTGAAACCGCCGACAGGATACTTGCACATTTCATTGAAGTTTTGAAGTCTATAACAGCAAATGCAGAGCAGAAGATAAGCGAAATTGAAATGACAACAGATGAAGAAAAGAAGCTTATCCTTAACGACTTCAATGCAACAGCAATGGATTATCCAAGAGACAAGACGGTAGTTGAACTCTTTGAGGAACAGATAAAGAAAACTCCGAACAATACAGCACTTGTATTTGATAACAACAGCCTTACATATGCAGAGCTCAATGCAAAGGCAAACAGCCTTGCGCACAAACTGCGTGAACTCGGAGTAAAACCAGACGATTTTGTAGCGATCATTGCTGACAGAAGCATAGAAATGATATGCGGAATCTACGGAATCATCAAGTCAGGCGGAGCATATGTGCCGATCGATCCGACATATCCAAAGGACAGGATAAGCTTCATGCTTGAGGACTGTAAGCCAAAGGCAGTACTGAAATACACAACTGAAAATGTAATAATTGACAACGAAATACCTGTAATAGACCTTGAAAATGAAGAGGTCTGGACAGGTGCGCCCGATGATCTACAGCATATCAACACACCGAATGATCTTATCTATTGTATCTATACTTCGGGAACAACAGGAAAGCCAAAGGGAGTCCCGAACAGACATCAGGGAATAGTGAACCTGATAAGCTGGATGCAGGAGAAGTATCCATTAAACGAAGAAGATGTGATACTACAGAAGACAACATACGTATTTGACGTATCAGCAAGTGAGATATTCTGGTGGTTCAAAGCAGGAGCAAAGCTTGCGATACTGAAGCCAAATGCAGAAAAAGAGCCAGAAGAAATCGCAGCAGAGATCGAGCAGTATAAGGCAACAGTTGTAGATTTTGTACCTTCGATGCTTTCAGTATTTATGGCAATGCCTGATAAATATATCGAGCAGATCAAGGGACTGAGATATGTACTTGCAGCAGGAGAAGCGCTGAATGCGAAGCTTGTAAAGGAATTCTATGCAGCAATGAAAAAGCATGGAAGCAAAACGCTGCTTGGAAATATTTACGGACCGACAGAAGCAGCGGTATATTCGACATACTATGATCTTGCCCCCGAATTTGATGGTGAAACAGTACTGATAGGAAAGCCTATATCAAATGCAGGAGCATACATAGTGAACGGAGAAAAGCTCTGCGGAATAGGAGTGCCGGGCGAGCTTTGTATAGCAGGAGACGGACTTGCAAGAGGATACCTGAACAGACCTGAGCTTACAGCCGAGAAGTTTGTAAAGAACCCATTCGGTGAAGGAAGAATGTACAGATCGGGAGACCTTGCAAGATGGCTGCCTGACGGAAATATAGAGTTCTTAGGAAGAATAGACGAACAGGTAAAGATAAGAGGCTTCCGAATCGAGCTTGGAGAAATAGAAAGCAGAATAAGAGGTATTGACGGCATAAAGGACTGTGCAGTAATAGCAAGAGCGGACAGCACAGGAGATAAGGCAATATATGCGTACTATACAAGCGATGAAGAAAAGAGCGTGTCAGAGATAAGAGACAGGCTCAGCGAAAGCATGCCCGAATATATGGTGCCTGCATATATGATGCAGATAAAAGCAATACCCGTAACACGAAACGGCAAGCTTGACAAAAGAGCCCTGCCCGAGATAGAAGCCAAGGCAACAAAGGAGTATATCGCACCAAGAAACGAAGTTGAAGAGAAGATCTGCAATATATTCAGTGAAATACTTAATGTGGAACAGGTGGGAATCAAGGACAGCTTCTTTGAACTCGGCGGACACTCACTGAGAGCAACAAGACTTGTAAACCGTATCGAAGCGGAAACAGGAACAAGAATAGCATTAAAGGAAGTATTTGCACATCCGACAGCAGAACAGCTTGCTGTTCTGGCAGGAGCTGAGAGCGAAGAATATCTACCGATACCTAAAGCAGAGGAAAAAGAGTACTATCCCATGTCCTCAGCCCAGAAGAGAACATACCTGATACAGCAAATGGATCCTGAGTCAACAGCATACAATATGCCCCAGAATCTGAAACTAACTGGAGAAGTGCGTCCTGAAGATCTAAGAAAAGCATTACAGGAAATGACCGACCGCCATGAGATACTGAGAACACAGTTCCTGATGATAGACGGTGAGCCTGTACAGAAGATACTTGATCACATAGATGCAGACTTCGAGTATGTAACAAGCGAAGAATCAGATGAAGAGCTGATGAAGAACTTCCTGAGGCCCTTTGATCTTTCAAGCGGAAAGCCTGTAAGAGTAAAGCTTGTAAACAAGGGCGAGTACCATCTCATGATGTTCGATATGCATCACATAGTGGGCGACGGAATGAGTGATGAGATATTCACAAGAGAGTTTATGGCACTGTATAACGGAGAAAAGCTTGAACCGTTAACACACCAGTTCAAGGACTACAGTGAGTGGATGAGAACAAGAGACCTGAGTGATCAGGCAGAGTACTGGAAGAGTCAGTTTGAAGATGAGATACCTGTACTTGATATGCCGACTGATTTTACAAGACCTCAGGAGCAGAGTTATGCAGGAAGCATAACAAGTACTATTATTGACGAAGACCTCAGCAAGAGCGTCGAGGATCTTGTAAGGAAAAGCGGAGCAACAGAATATATGGTATTCCTTGCAGCAGCAATGGTAATGCTGAGCAAGTATAGCCGACAGGAAGACATAGTAATAGGAAGTCCGATAAGCGGACGTACCCATAAGGATACCGAAGGTATGCTTGGAATGTTTGTCAACACACTTGCAATGCGAGGAAGACCCGAGAAGAACAAGAGCTTCAAGGATTTCCTTAAAGAGATAAAGGAAACATGTCTTAAAGCATATGAAAATCAGGAATATCCCTTTGAAGAGCTTGTAGAAGCAGTAGAAGTACAGCGAGATATGTCGAGAAATCCGCTGTTTGATGTAATGCTCGTACTGCAGAACAACGAGATAGCAAATGGTGAATTATCCGGAGCAGAAGCAGAAGAAACAGGCAGCTCGGAAACGTCAGCAAAGTTTGACCTGACATTCAATGTATCGGAAATCAATGGAAGGTTCGGAATAGGACTTGAATACTGCACAGCACTGTTCAGAAGTGAAACAGCAGACAGGATACTTGCACATTTCATTGAAGTACTGAAAGAGATCACAGCCAATGCAGAGCAGAAGATAAGCGACATTGAAATGACAACAGATGAAGAAAAGCAGCTTATCCTTAACGACTTCAATGCAACAGCTATGGATTATCCAAGAGACAAGACGGTAGTTGAACTTTTTGAAGAACAGGTGAAGAAAACACCTGACAATACAGCACTTGTATTTGAAAATAACAGCCTTACATATGCAGAGCTCAATGCAAAGTCCAACAGCCTTGCCCATAAACTGCGTGAATTCGGAGCAAAGCCAGACGATTTTGTAGCGATCATTGCTGACAGAAGCATAGAAATGATATGCGGAATCTACGGAATCATAAAGTCAGGCGGAGCATATGTGCCGATCGATCCGACATATCCAAAGGATAGGATAAGCTTCATGCTTGATGACTGCAAACCAAAGGCAGTACTGAAATACACAACTGAAAATGTAATAATTGACAACGAAATACCTGTAATAGACCTTGGAAACGAAGAGGTCTGGAAAGGTGCGTCCGATGATCTACAGCATATCAACACACCGAATGATCTTATCTATTGTATCTATACTTCGGGAACAACAGGCAAGCCAAAGGGAGTCCTGAACAGACATCAGGGAATAGTGAACCTGATAAGCTGGATGCAGGAGAAGTATCCATTAAACGAAGAAGATGTGATACTACAGAAGACAACATACGTATTTGACGTATCAGCAAGTGAGATATTCTGGTGGTTCAAAGCAGGAGCAAAGCTTGCGATACTGAAGCCAAATGCAGAAAAAGAGCCAGAAGAAATCGCAGCAGAGATCGAGCAGTATAAGGCAACAGTTGTAGATTTTGTACCTTCGATGCTTTCAGTATTTATGGCAATGCCTGATAAATATATCGAGCAGATCAAGGGACTGAGATATGTACTTGCAGCAGGAGAAGCGCTGAATGCGAAGCTTGTAAAGGAATTCTATGCAGCAATGAAAAAGCATGGAAGCAAAACGCTGCTTGGAAATATTTACGGACCGACAGAAGCAGCGGTATATTCGACATACTATGATCTTGCCCCCGAATTTGATGGTGAAACAGTACTGATAGGGAAGCCTATATCAAATGCAGGAGCATACATAGTGGACGGAGAAAAGCTCTGCGGAATAGGAGTCCCGGGCGAGCTTTGCATAACAGGTGACGGACTTGCAAGAGGCTATCTGAACAGACCTGAGCTTACAGCCGAGAAGTTTGTAAAGAACCCATTCGGTGAAGGAAGAATGTACAGATCGGGAGACCTTGCAAGATGGCTTCTTGACGGAAATATAGAGTTCTTAGGAAGAATAGACGAACAGGTAAAGATAAGAGGCTTCCGAATCGAGCTTGGAGAAATAGAAAGCAGAATAAGAGGTATTGACGGCATAAAGGACTGTGCGGTAATAGCGAGAGCAGACAGCACAGGAGATAAGGCAATATATGCTTATTTCACAAGCGATGAAGAAAAGAGCGTGTCAGAGATAAGGGACAGGCTCAGCGAAAGCATGCCCGAATACATGATACCTGCATATATGATGCAGATAGAAAGTATACCTGTAACACGAAACGGCAAGCTTGACAAGAGAGCATTGCCCGATATCGAAGCCAAAGCAGCAAAAGAATATATCGCACCAAGAAACGAGATTGAAGAGAAGATCTGCAATATATTCAGTGAAATACTTAATGTGGAACAGGTGGGAATCAAGGACAGTTTCTTTGAGCTTGGAGGACACTCACTGAGAGCGACAAGACTTGTAAACCGTATCGAAGCGGAAACAGGAACAAGAATAGCATTAAAGGAAGTATTCGCACATCCAACAGCAGAGCAGCTTGCAGTACTTGCAGGAGCTGAGAGCGAAGAATATGTACCTATTCCGAAAGCTGGGGAGAAGGAATATTATCCCATGTCTTCTGCTCAGAAAAGAACCTACCTGATACAGCAAATGGATCCCGAGTCGACAGCATACAATATGCCCCAGAATCTGAAACTAACTGGAGAAGTGCGCCCTGCTGATCTAAGAAAAGCATTACAGGAAATGACCGACCGCCATGAGATACTGAGAACACAGTTCCTGATGATAGACGGAGAGCCTGTACAGAAAATACTTGATCACATAGATGCAGACTTCGAGTATGTAACAAGCGAAGAATCAGATGAAGAACTGATGAAGAACTTCCTGAAGCCCTTTGATCTTGCAAGCGGAAAGCCTGTAAGAGTAAAGCTTGTAAACAAGGGCGAGTACCACTTGATGATGTTCGATATGCATCACATAGTGGGCGACGGAATGAGTGATGAGATATTCACAAGAGAGTTTATGGCACTGTATAACGGAGAAAAGCTTGAACCGTTAACACACCAGTTCAAGGACTACAGCGAGTGGATGAGAACAAGAGACCTGAGTGATCAGGCAGAGTATTGGAAGAGTCAGTTTGAAGATGAGATACCTGTACTTGATATGCCGACTGATTTTACAAGACCTCAGGAGCAGAGCTACGCAGGAAGCATAACAAGCAGAATCCTTGATGAAGACCTCAGCAAGAGCGTCAAGGATCTTGTAAGGAAAAGCGGAACAACAGAATATATGGTATTCCTTGCAGCAGCAATGGTAATGCTGAGCAAGTACAGCAGGCAGGAAGACATAGTAATTGGCTCACCAATTAGCGGACGTACCCATAAGGATACCGAAGGTATGCTTGGAATGTTCGTCAACACACTTGCAATGCGAGGAAGACCCGAGAAGAACAAGAGCTTCAAGGATTTCTTGAAAGAGATAAAGGAAACATGCCTTAGGGCATATGAAAATCAGGAATATCCCTTTGAAGAGCTTGTAGAAGCAGTAGAAGTACAGCGAGATATGTCAAGAAATCCGCTGTTTGACGTAATGCTCGTACTGCAGAACAACGAGACGGCAAATGGAGAATTATCCGGAGCAGAAGCAGAAGAAACAGGCAGCTCGGAAACGTCAGCAAAGTTTGACCTGACATTCAATGTATCGGAAATCAATGGAAGGTTCGGAATAGGACTTGAATACTGCACAGCACTGTTCAGAAGTGAAACCGCCGACAGGATACTTGCACATTTCATTGAAGTTTTGAAGTCTATAACAGCCAATGCAGAGAAGAAGATAAGCGAAATTGAAATGACAACAGATGAAGAAAAGCAGCTTATCCTTAACGACTTCAATGCAACTGAAACTCCTTATGCAAAGGATAAAACGATTTCTGAGATTATTGAATACTATGTTCAGAAAACTCCTGATAAAACGGCTGTTGTATTTGAAGACGAGAGACTAACGTACAGAGAATTCAATGAGCATCTGAATAGTCTTGCTCATAATTTAAGAGCTCTTGGAGTCAAACCAAATGATTTCGTAGCGCTTATTGCTGACAGAAGTATGGAAATGTTCTGCGGATTATACGGCATAATCAAGTCAGGAGCTGCTTATGTTCCAATAGATCCTGTATATCCAAAGAACAGAATAGATTTTATTCTCAAGGATTGCGCACCAAAGGCTGTATTGCTGTACACTAAGGCAGAAATTGAAATACCTGAGGGCATACCAGTGATTGATCTTAGCGATAGAGCGATATGGAACGGAAGAAAGGATAATCCTGAGATAGTTAATGATCCCCATGATCTTGCATATACAATTTTCACTTCAGGAACTACAGGAACTCCTAAGGGTGTACTTATCGAGCATTACGGCGTTGCAAATCTCAGGGAATATTCCATAAAGGCACACGGTGTAGGAGAAAATGACAATGTTATTCAGTTTGCAAGCTTTGCATTTGATTCATCGGTTGCCGAAATGACAATGGGGCCACTTTGCGGTTCTACTATGTTCATTATATCTGAGGAGCTGCGAAGAGACACCAAGGCATTTGAAGCATATATCAAGGATAATCATATCACATTTGCTTTACTGCCACCTGCGTTCCTTAATCTTCTTCATCTCGAGGGACTCAGGACCATAACTACAGCAGGTTCTGAAACATCCCGTGCACTTGTCGAAAAGAATCGTCACATACCTGTTTATTCAAACGACTATGGTCCAACCGAGGCTACAGTATGCACAACGTACTGGAAGTACGACGGAACTACGGAATTGCCTGAAAGGATACCGATAGGAAAACCGCTTCCCAACAAAAAGGTCTACATACTTGATCAGGATAAATTATGCGGAATCGGTATGCCGGGCGAACTCTGCATTGCAGGTGAGGGCCTTGCAAGAGGCTATCATAACAGACCTGAACTTACTGCTGAGAAGTTCGTAAAGAACCCATTCGGCGAGGGAAGAATGTATCGCTCGGGTGACCTTGCAAGATGGCTGCCAGACGGAAATATCGAGTACCTCGGACGAATCGACGAGCAGGTAAAGATAAGAGGCTTCCGAATCGAGCTTGGAGAGATCGAGAGCAGGATCAGAGAAATTGATGGAGTAAACGACTGTACCGTAATAGCAAGAGCGAATAATACAGGTGATAAGGCGATCTATGCATACTATACTGCAAAAATGCAGATAAATGTGAACGATATAAGAAATAAACTTGCCGAAAGTCTGCCTGATTATATGATACCTGCATATATGATGCAATTGGAAGCTATTCCTGTAACAAGAAACGGAAAGGTCGATAAGAGAGCTCTTCCTGAAATAGTTTCAGTATCCGAAGACAAATACGCAGCTCCACGAAATGAAGCAGAAGAGGTCATATGCCGTGCGTTCAGTGAGATACTGGGGGTAGAAAAGGTCGGTATCAACGACAGTTTCTTTGAGCTTGGCGGAGATTCCATAAAGGCAATAAGGATCATATCAAAGCTCAGGGAATATGGATATACCGTTTCTGTAAAGGACATAATGAACGGCAGAACTGTTGCAAAGATCGCTCCGAGCATCAATGTTGAGTATGATGCAAATACTTATGAACAGGGTGAAGTATTCGGAAAGATAGAAACAACTCCTATCATAAGAAGATTCGGCGAATGGAAGCTTGTAAATCCTGCACACTTCAACCAGGCAGTAATGTTTGATGTTGAGGGCATGGATAATGCAGTTATACATGAAGCAATAACCGAACTTGTAAAACACCATGATATTCTCAGAGCGGTTTACAGGAACAATGAACTTGTAATTATGCCAATTGCAAAAAGCAGACTGTGTGATTTCTATGAGTTTGACTATAGCAATGAAACAGATAAATATGCAGCAGTAGAAGAGAAATGTACCGAGATACAGGCAAGTATTGATCTTGTAAACGGACCGCTTGTTAAAATTGCGGTATTTGAGCTTGGCGATACTAAGCAGATGATGTTCTGTATACATCACCTTGCTGTTGATATTGTGTCATGGAAAATACTGTCAGAAGATTTTGAGACTGCGATCAATTGTATTGCAGTAGGTGATAAGGTCAAGCTGCCGTCTAAAACAGCTTCATTTATCGAATGGAGCAGAATGCTGAAGCAATATGAAAACTCTCTTTCTGATACAGAGCTGAGCTACTGGAAGAATGTTTCCGAGGAGGTCGCTGATAATGCTGTATCAGGTGATCACAGCAGCACAGTGCCCGGAAGAGGCTATGTAAAGTATGATGAAAGAACTACCGAGCTGCTTCAGAAGCATTCGGGAAATGCTTTCGGTGCAAAGATCAATGAAGTGCTTATTGCGGGACTTGCAATGGCTGTCAGAGAGATAACGGGCCAGGATAAGCTGCCTGTTGGATTTGAGAGCTACGGCCGTGAAGAACTCAGCGAAAAAATAGCTATTGACAGGACTGTAGGCTGGTTTACAAACATTTATCCTGTAATTATTGAATGCTGCGATAATGCTGAAGAAGCGATAATATCTGCAAAGGATGCTATCCGACGTGTTCCGGGGTCAGGATTGGGCTACGGAGCTGTTGAAAACGGTATCCTGCCTGAGATATGCTTTAATTACCTCGGTGAACTTGAGAGTTCGGATCAGTCTGAGAAGCCCGTATATTCATACGGTAAGACATCGGCAGACGGTAATGCAGATGATATAATAGCAATTAACGGCGGAATAAGAAACGGTATTCTTGGATTTGAGATTGAGAGCAAGGATTTAAGGTTCGGACAGAAGTTTATAGATGAACTGTGTGAGGCATTTACTAAAAAAGTTGAAGAACTTGCAGCCTTCTGTTCAGGTGAAGCAAGCACAGAAAAAACAGTATCTGATCTTATTGCAGATGATCTGGACGCTTCTGATCTTGACTTCCTGGATTCTCTGTTTGATTGATTTGGGGAGGACTTTTAATGGCAAAAGTTAATAAAAATATAGAAAATGTATATCCGCTTTCACCACTGCAGGAGGGAATGCTTTTCCACTACCTGAGTGACAGAAATACAACAGCATATATCCTACAGTCTTTATACAATATCAAAGAAAACTTTGATACCGAAAAGATCAAACAGGCACTTGCGCTGCTGTCACAGAGGTTCTCTGTTCTGAGAACTATGTTCGTATACGAAAAAATGAAAGATATTTACCAGATAGTTCTCAAGGAACGCGAGCTGGGATACGAGTATATTGATCTTTCTGACAGAAGTGAGGCTTATGCTGAGAACGTGATCAAAGAGGTCGTAGAAGCTGATCTTAATAAAGGCTTTGATCTTAAAAAGGACCCGCTTTTCAGAATTACGCATGTAAAAGTAGGTGAAAAGAAAGATAAGATGCTGTTATCGTATCACCATATCATAGTTGATGGCTGGTGCAATACGATAATGCTTGAAAAACTTTTTGAATATTATGAATCATTATGCAGCGGCAGATCATTTGATGATCTGCTCGGGGCTGTAAATGAAGAAAAAGCCAGCAGCAGTGATTATTCCGACTATATAAAGTGGCTTATTAAACAGGACAAGAATAAAGCGAGAGAGTTCTGGAGAGAACTCCTTGACGGATATGACAGTGACTGCTCTATAAAGCCTGCGTTCAAGGCTGAAAAAAACGATGAAAACGTCTGCAATACTACCCATATGATAAGCAGGGAAACAACAGCACTTCTGAAAAATATTGCAGAGAGCAATCAGTGTACAATCAATTCCGCAGCAGAAGCGGCAGTTGGAATTCTTCTTCAGACCTACAGTCATAGTGATGATGTTGTATTCGGTAAAGTTATATCGGGAAGAAATGCTCCTGTATATGGCATTGAGAAAATTGTGGGATTGTTTATAAATACTATTCCTGTAAGAGTTACAACAGATGCATCTGCTACAGTAGTTTCGCTTATGCGTTCACAGCAGGAGCAGAGTATAAACAGCACCAATTATGATTATTTTTCTCTGGCTGAGATACAGAGCATGACTTCACAGGGCTCTGGACTGATCAATATCCTGTATGTTTTTGAAAATTATATGTCAGGCGATATACAGGGTAAAGAAGAGAAAAATATCATTGATGTTGAATCAGAAAGAGATCAGACTAATTATCCTATTTCAATACTTGCATTTGAAAATGACGGACGTCTCGGATTTAAGATCATATACGATTCTGATATTTTTTGTCGGAGAGAGATAGAAAATATTCTTTCAAGAATTGAAAAGATATGTGAAGAAATGGCTTCACATCCTGATTCAAGGATATCAGAGCTTGAAGTAGTTACTGACAGTGAAAAACAGCTTATTTTGGGTAAATTCAACGCAACTGAGACGAATTATCAAAGAGACAAGACGGTAGTTGAACTTTTTGAGGAACAGGTAAATAGAACACCAAATAATACTGCGCTTGTATTTGAAAACAATACTCTGACATATGCAGAGCTCAATGCAAAGGCAAACAGCCTTGCGCACAAACTGCGTGAACTCGGAGTAAAGCCTGATGATTTTGTCGCAATAATAGCAGACAGAAGCATAGAAATGATATGCGGAATCTACGGAATCATCAAGTCAGGCGGAGCATACGTGCCGATCGATCCGACATATCCAGCCGAAAGAATAAGCTTCATGCTTGATGACTGTAAACCAAAGGCAGTACTGAAATACACAACTGAAAATGTAATAATTGACAACGAAATACCCGTAATAGACCTTACAGACAGTAAGGTCTGGACAGGTGCGCCCAATGATCTACAGCATATAAATACACCGAATGACCTTATCTATTGTATCTATACCTCAGGAACAACAGGAAAGCCGAAAGGAGTAATGATAGAGCATCACGGTGTTGTAGCTATGCAGGATTATCTTGTAAAGCTGTATAATGTGACAGAAAAGGACAATGTTCTTCAGTTTGCAAATTATATTTTTGACGCTTCTGTCTGGGAAATGACCCTTGCATTGTACTGCGGTGCAGCTCTTGTACTCATATCATCGGAAAAGATAGCTGATACTATTGAGTTTGAAAATTACATAAAGGAAAAAAAATGTGACTTTGACACTTCTGCCGCCGCAGTATTTCCGTCAGATTGAAACTGACTGTTTCAGAATTTTAACGACAGGCGGTTCTGCATCAAACAGTGATGTGGTAAAACATGTTAAGGATAATTGCAAATATATCAACGCATATGGTCCAACAGAGAATACAGTTCTTGCAACACATTGGGAGCATGAAAAAGGAACTGATATTCCTGAAATTATCCCGATTGGTAAACCAATTTTCAACAGTAAGATATATATCCTAAATGGAGAAAGTCTCTGCGGAATAGGAGTGCCGGGCGAGCTTTGCATAACAGGTGACGGACTTGCAAGAGGCTATCTGAACAGACCTGAGCTTACAGCCGAGAAGTTTGTAAAGAACCCATTCGGTGAAGGAAGAATGTACAGATCGGGAGACCTTGCAAGATGGCTGCCTGACGGAAATATAGAGTTCTTAGGAAGAATAGACGAACAGGTAAAGATAAGAGGCTTCCGAATCGAACTTGGTGAAATAGAAAGCAGAATACGAGAAATCGAAGGAATAAAAGACTGTGCAGTAATAGCGAGAGCGGACAGCACAGGAGATAAGGCAATATATGCGTACTATACAAGCGATGAAGAAAAGAGCGTGTCAGAGATAAGAGACAGGCTCAGCGAAAGCATGCCCGAATATATGGTGCCTGCATATATGATGCAGATAAAAGCAATACCCGTAACACGAAACGGCAAGCTTGACAAAAGAGCCCTGCCCGAGATAGAAGCCAAGGCAACAAAGGAGTATATCGCACCAAGAAACGAAGTTGAAGAGAAGATCTGCAATATATTCAGTGAAATACTTAATGTGGAACAGGTGGGAATCAAGGACAGCTTCTTTGAACTCGGCGGACACTCACTGAGAGCAACAAGACTTGTAAACCGTATCGAAGCGGAAACAGGAACAAGAATAGCATTAAAGGAAGTATTTGCACATCCGACAGCAGAACAGCTTGCTGTTCTGGCAGGAGCTGAGAGCGAAGAATATCTACCGATACCTAAAGCAGAGGAAAAAGAGTACTATCCCATGTCCTCAGCCCAGAAGAGAACATACCTGATACAGCAAATGGATCCTGAGTCAACAGCATACAATATGCCCCAGAATCTGAAACTAACTGGAGAAGTGCGTCCTGAAGATCTAAGAAAAGCATTACAGGAAATGACCGACCGCCATGAGATACTGAGAACACAGTTCCTGATGATAGACGGTGAGCCTGTACAGAAGATACTTGATCACATAGATGCAGACTTCGAGTATGTAACAAGCGAAGAATCAGATGAAGAGCTGATGAAGAACTTCCTGAGGCCCTTTGATCTTTCAAGCGGAAAGCCTGTAAGAGTAAAGCTTGTAAACAAGGGCGAGTACCATCTCATGATGTTCGATATGCATCACATAGTGGGCGACGGAATGAGTGATGAGATATTCACAAGAGAGTTTATGGCACTGTATAACGGAGAAAAGCTTGAACCGTTAACACACCAGTTCAAGGACTACAGTGAGTGGATGAGAACAAGAGACCTGAGTGATCAGGCAGAGTACTGGAAGAGTCAGTTTGAAGATGAGATACCTGTACTTGATATGCCGACTGATTTTACAAGACCTCAGGAGCAGAGTTATGCAGGAAGCATAACAAGTACTATTATTGACGAAGACCTCAGCAAGAGCGTCGAGGATCTTGTAAGGAAAAGCGGAGCAACAGAATATATGGTATTCCTTGCAGCAGCAATGGTAATGCTGAGCAAGTATAGCCGACAGGAAGACATAGTAATAGGAAGTCCGATAAGCGGACGTACCCATAAGGATACCGAAGGTATGCTTGGAATGTTTGTCAACACACTTGCAATGCGAGGAAGACCCGAGAAGAACAAGAGCTTCAAGGATTTCCTTAAAGAGATAAAGGAAACATGTCTTAAAGCATATGAAAATCAGGAATATCCCTTTGAAGAGCTTGTAGAAGCAGTAGAAGTACAGCGAGATATGTCGAGAAATCCGCTGTTTGATGTAATGCTCGTACTGCAGAACAACGAGATAGCAAATGGTGAATTATCCGGAGCAGAAGCAGAAGAAACAGGCAGCTCGGAAACGTCAGCAAAGTTTGACCTGACATTCAATGTATCGGAAATCAATGGAAGGTTCGGAATAGGACTTGAATACTGCACAGCACTGTTCAGAAGTGAAACAGCAGACAGGATACTTGCACATTTCATTGAAGTACTGAAAGAGATCACAGCCAATGCAGAGCAGAAGATAAGCGACATTGAAATGACAACAGATGAAGAAAAGCAGCTTATCCTTAACGACTTCAATGCAACAGCTATGGATTATCCAAGAGACAAGACGGTAGTTGAACTCTTTGAAGAACAGGTGAAGAAAACACCTGACAATACAGCACTTGTATTTGAAAATAACAGCCTTACATATGCAGAGCTCAATGCAAAGTCCAACAGCCTTGCCCATAAACTGCGTGAATTCGGAGCAAAGCCAGACGATTTTGTAGCGATCATTGCTGACAGAAGCATAGAAATGATATGCGGAATCTACGGAATCATAAAGTCAGGCGGAGCATATGTGCCGATCGATCCGACATATCCAAAGGACAGGATAAGCTTCATGCTTGAGGACTGTAAGCCAAAGGCAGTACTGAAATACACAACTGAAAATGTAATAATTGACAACGAAATACCTGTAATAGACCTTGGAAACGAAGAGGTCTGGAAAGGTGCGTCCGATGATCTACAGCATATCAACACACCGAATGACCTTATCTATTGTATCTATACTTCGGGAACAACAGGCAAGCCAAAGGGAGTCCTTATTGAGCAGAAAGGAGCAACAAATCTTTGCCTTAACTTTATGAGCAAAAGCTATAATAGCAGCATAAAGAATGTTGCCCTTGTTGCGTCGTATGCGTTTGACGCATCTGTAAAGATGATCTTCTCGGCGTTAACAAATGGCAGTACATTGCATGTAATATCAGATGAAGTAAAACTTGACAGTGAATTATTGTTGAAGTACTTTGAAAAAAACAGTGTCGACCTGAGCGACTGCACACCAACACATTTAAAAATGTTCACTTCGCAATCTGAGAGAATAAATTACAGATTAAAAAGTATTTTTTCAGGAGGTGAGAACCTTACACATGAATTGTCAAATATGGCAATTGACAGCGGTTTATGCGAAAAAATATATAACGTATATGGACCGACTGAGTGTACAGTCGATGCAACATGCAGTGTCATAGACGGAATAACAGAGCGAGTAACAATTGGCCGACCAATTGCAAATGCAAGTATATATATTACGGATAATTCAGCCCTCTGCGGAATAGGAGTGCCGGGCGAGCTTTGCATAACAGGTGACGGACTTGCAAGAGGCTATCTGAACAGACCCGAGCTTACAGCCGAGAAGTTTGTAAAGAACCCATTCGGTGAAGGAAGAATGTACAGATCGGGAGACCTTGCAAGATGGCTGCCTGACGGAAATATCGAGTTCTTAGGAAGAATAGATGAGCAGGTAAAGATAAGAGGCTTCCGAATCGAGCTTGGAGAAATAGAAAGCAGAATAAGAGGTATTGACGGCATAAAGGACTGTGCAGTAATAGCAAGAGCAGACAGCACAGGAGATAAGGCAATATATGCGTACTATACAAGCGATGAAGAAAAGAGCGTGTCAGAGATAAGAGACAGGCTCAGCGAAAGCATGCCCGAATATATGGTGCCTGCATATATGATGCAGATAGAAGCAATACCCGTAACAAGAAACGGAAAGCTTGACAAGAGAGCATTGCCCGATATCGAAGCCAAGGCAACAAAGGAGTATATCGCACCAAGAAACGAGATCGAAGAGAAGATCTGCAATATATTCAGTGAAATACTGAATGTGGAACAGGTGGGAATCAAGGACAGCTTCTTTGAACTCGGCGGACACTCACTGAGAGCAACAAGACTTGTAAACCGTATAGAAGCGGAAACAGGAACAAGAATAGCATTAAAGGAAGTATTTGCACATCCGACAGCAGAGCAGCTTGCAGTACTTGCAGGAGCTGAGAGCGAAGAATATGTACCTATTCCGAAAGCTGAGGAGAAGGAATATTATCCCATGTCTTCTGCTCAGAAAAGAACCTACCTGATACAGCAAATGGATCCTGAGTCAACAGCATACAATATGCCCCAGAATCTGAAACTTACTGGAGAAGTGCGCCCTGACGATTTAAGAAAAGCATTGCAGGAAATGACAGACCGCCATGAGATACTGAGAACACAGTTCCTGATGATAGACGGAGAGCCTGTACAGAAAATACTTGATCACATAGATGCAGACTTCGAGTATGTAACAAGCGAAGAATCAGATGAAGAGCTGATGAAGCAGTTCCTGAGGCCCTTTGATCTTGCAAGCGGAAAGCCTGTAAGAGTAAAGCTCGTAAACAAGGGCGAGTATCATCTTCTCATGTTTGATATTCATCATATTGTTGGCGACGGAGCAAGTGATGAAATATTCAAACGTGAATTTATGAAGCTGTACAATGGTGAGAAGTTGGAGTCGTTAACACACCAGTTCAAGGACTACAGCGAGTGGATGAGAACAAGAGACCTGAGCGGACAGGCAGAGTATTGGAAGAGTCAGTTTGAAGATGAAATACCTGTGCTTGATATGCCGACAGATTTTCAGAGGCCACAGGTACAAAGCCATGCAGGAGCAACAGTAACATCAATACTTGATGAGAAGCTCAGCAGAAGAGTCAAGGAGCTTGTAAGGAAGAGCGGAGCAACAGAATATATGGTATTCCTTGCAGCAGCAATGGTAATGCTGAGCAAGTACAGCAGACAGGAGGACATAGTAATAGGAAGTCCTATAAGCGGACGTACCCATAAGGATACCGAAGTTATGCTTGGCATGTTCATAAACACTCTTGCAATGCGAGGAAGACCCGAGAAGTACAAGAGCTTCAAGGATTTCCTTAAAGAGATAAAGGAAACCTGTCTCAAAGCATATGAGAATCAGGAATATCCGTTTGAAGAGCTTGTAGAAGCAGTGGAAGTACAGAGAGATATGTCCAGAAATCCGCTGTTTGACGTAATGCTCGTACTGCAGAACAACGAGACAGCAAAGGGCGAATTATCGGGTACAGAAGCCGAAGACACAGGAATAGCAAATGTGGTCGCCAAATTTGACATGATATTCAATATAGCGGAATTTGGCGGAAAGTACGGAATAGGACTTGAATACTGCACGGCGTTGTTCAGAGAAGAGACAGCAAAGCAGCTAATAGAGCATCTGACTGAGGTCTTGAAAGCAGTGACTGAAAACGAAGACCAAAAGATAGGCGATATAGAAGCTGTAACATCGGATGAAAGAAAGCATATACTCACAGATTTCAATACAACAGAAGCAGAATATCCGAGAGATAAGACCGCAGCAGAACTGTTTGAAGAACAAGCAGCAAAGGCACCTGAGAAAATCTGCTATGTGTGCAGTGGAAGAAGCATAACCTATGGAGAACTAAACAGACGTGCAAATGAAATAGCATACAAGCTCAGACAGTTTGGAGTAAAGGCCAACGAATTTGTGGGGATAATAACCGACAGAAGCGTAGAAATGGCAGTTTCGATCATAGCAGTACTGAAATCAGGCGGAGCATATGTGCCGATAGATCCGAAGTATCCGGAAGAGAGAATACGCTTCATGCTTGAGGACAGCAAGCCAAAAGCGGTAATAAAGTACACTCATAATAGCATTGAAGTACCTGTTGGAATCGAAGTAATAGAGCCTGATAAATTTACAGAAGGAATTTCAGCAAATCCTAAGAAGATAAAGAACCAGAGCGACCTTATCTACCTGATATATACATCAGGTACCACAGGCAAGCCCAAGGCAGTAGCACTCGAAGAAAGAGGCGTGGTAGCTGATATATACAACTTTAAGAGAACATTTGTTATCGACGAAAATGTAGTTTCATTGCAGCAGGCGTCATATTCATTCGATATGTTTGTAGAGGAGTTCTATCCTGCAATATGCAGCGGAGGACGAGTAGTAACAGCGCCTGCGGAAATAGTTCCCGACGTAGAGAAACTCCATGAGTACATAAACAAAAACGAAGTTACATTGGTACACTGTTCGCCGCTGCTGATGAATGAGCTGAACAGACTTGAAGAGCTGAAAACAGTAAAGAAGTACATAGTAGGAAGCGACAAGTTAAAGATCGAATATCTGAGCAATATACTAAAGAGAGATGCAGAAGTATGGCAGACATACGGACCAACAGAAGGAACAGTAATCACTACGGTATATCAGATAAAGAGAGCAGACGAAAAGTATACAAAGAAATATGCAGGAGAGCTTGTGCCCATAGGAAAGCCCAAGAGGAACTCAAAGATCTACATAATGCAGGGAAATAGCCTCTGCGGAATAGGAGTGCCGGGCGAGCTTTGCATAACAGGTGACGGACTTGCAAGAGGCTATCTGAACAGACCTGAGCTTACAGCCGAGAAGTTTGTAAAGAACCCATTCGGTGAAGGAAGAATGTACAGATCGGGAGACCTTGCAAGATGGCTGCCTGACGGAAATATAGAGTTCTTAGGAAGAATAGACGAACAGGTAAAGATAAGAGGCTTCCGAATCGAGCTTGGAGAAATAGAAAGCAGAATAAGAGGTATTGACGGCATAAAGGACTGTGCAGTAATAGCAAGAGCGGACAGCACAGGAGATAAGGCAATATATGCGTACTATACAAGCGATGAAGAAAAGAGCGTGTCAGAGATAAGAGACAGGCTCAGCGAAAGCATGCCCGAATATATGGTGCCTGCATATATGATGCAGATAAAAGCAATACCCGTAACACGAAACGGCAAGCTTGACAAAAGAGCCCTGCCCGAGATAGAAGCCAAGGCAACAAAGGAGTATATCGCACCAAGAAACGAAGTTGAAGAGAAGATCTGCAATATATTCAGTGAAATACTTAATGTGGAACAGGTGGGAATCAAGGACAGCTTCTTTGAACTCGGCGGACACTCACTGAGAGCAACAAGACTTGTAAACCGTATCGAAGCGGAAACAGGAACAAGAATAGCATTAAAGGAAGTATTTGCACATCCGACAGCAGAACAGCTTGCTGTTCTGGCAGGAGCTGAGAGCGAAGAATATCTACCGATACCTAAAGCAGAGGAAAAAGAGTACTATCCCATGTCCTCAGCCCAGAAGAGAACATACCTGATACAGCAAATGGATCCTGAGTCAACAGCATACAATATGCCCCAGAATCTGAAACTAACTGGAGAAGTGCGTCCTGAAGATCTAAGAAAAGCATTACAGGAAATGACCGACCGCCATGAGATACTGAGAACACAGTTCCTGATGATAGACGGTGAGCCTGTACAGAAGATACTTGATCACATAGATGCAGACTTCGAGTATGTAACAAGCGAAGAATCAGATGAAGAGCTGATGAAGAACTTCCTGAGGCCCTTTGATCTTTCAAGCGGAAAGCCTGTAAGAGTAAAGCTTGTAAACAAGGGCGAGTACCATCTCATGATGTTCGATATGCATCACATAGTGGGCGACGGAATGAGTGATGAGATATTCACAAGAGAGTTTATGGCACTGTATAACGGAGAAAAGCTTGAACCGTTAACACACCAGTTCAAGGACTACAGTGAGTGGATGAGAACAAGAGACCTGAGTGATCAGGCAGAGTACTGGAAGAGTCAGTTTGAAGATGAGATACCTGTACTTGATATGCCGACTGATTTTACAAGACCTCAGGAGCAGAGTTATGCAGGAAGCATAACAAGTACTATTATTGACGAAGACCTCAGCAAGAGCGTCGAGGATCTTGTAAGGAAAAGCGGAGCAACAGAATATATGGTATTCCTTGCAGCAGCAATGGTAATGCTGAGCAAGTATAGCCGACAGGAAGACATAGTAATAGGAAGTCCGATAAGCGGACGTACCCATAAGGATACCGAAGGTATGCTTGGAATGTTTGTCAACACACTTGCAATGCGAGGAAGACCCGAGAAGAACAAGAGCTTCAAGGATTTCCTTAAAGAGATAAAGGAAACATGTCTTAAAGCATATGAAAATCAGGAATATCCCTTTGAAGAGCTTGTAGAAGCAGTAGAAGTACAGCGAGATATGTCGAGAAATCCGCTGTTTGATGTAATGCTCGTACTGCAGAACAACGAGATAGCAAATGGTGAATTATCCGGAGCAGAAGCAGAAGAAACAGGCAGCTCGGAAACGTCAGCAAAGTTTGACCTGACATTCAATGTATCGGAAATCAATGGAAGGTTCGGAATAGGACTTGAATACTGCACAGCACTGTTCAGAAGTGAAACAGCAGACAGGATACTTGCACATTTCATTGAAGTACTGAAAGAGATCACAGCCAATGCAGAGCAGAAGATAAGCGACATTGAAATGACAACAGATGAAGAAAAGCAGCTTATCCTTAACGACTTCAATGCAACAGCTATGGATTATCCAAGAGACAAGACGGTAGTTGAACTCTTTGAAGAACAGGTGAAGAAAACACCTGACAATACAGCACTTGTATTTGAAAATAACAGCCTTACATATGCAGAGCTCAATGCAAAGTCCAACAGCCTTGCCCATAAACTGCGTGAATTCGGAGCAAAGCCAGACGATTTTGTAGCGATCATTGCTGACAGAAGCATAGAAATGATATGCGGAATCTACGGAATCATAAAGTCAGGCGGAGCATATGTGCCGATCGATCCGACATATCCAAAGGATAGGATAAGCTTCATGCTTGATGACTGCAAACCAAAGGCAGTACTGAAATACACAACTGAAAATGTAATAATTGACAACGAAATACCTGTAATAGACCTTGGAAACGAAGAGGTCTGGAAAGGTGCGTCCGATGATCTACAGCATATCAACACACCGAATGATCTTATCTATTGTATCTATACTTCGGGAACAACAGGCAAGCCAAAGGGAGTCCTGAACAGACATCAGGGAATAGTGAACCTGATAAGCTGGATGCAGGAGAAGTATCCATTAAACGAAGAAGATGTGATACTACAGAAGACAACATACGTATTTGACGTATCAGCAAGTGAGATATTCTGGTGGTTCAAAGCAGGAGCAAAGCTTGCGATACTGAAGCCAAATGCAGAAAAAGAGCCAGAAGAAATCGCAGCAGAGATCGAGCAGTATAAGGCAACAGTTGTAGATTTTGTACCTTCGATGCTTTCAGTATTTATGGCAATGCCTGATAAATATATCGAGCAGATCAAGGGACTGAGATATGTACTTGCAGCAGGAGAAGCGCTGAATGCGAAGCTTGTAAAGGAATTCTATGCAGCAATGAAAAAGCATGGAAGCAAAACGCTGCTTGGAAATATTTACGGACCGACAGAAGCAGCGGTATATTCGACATACTATGATCTTGCCCCCGAATTTGATGGTGAAACAGTACTGATAGGAAAGCCTATATCAAATGCAGGAGCATACATAGTGAACGGAGAAAAGCTCTGCGGAATAGGAGTGCCGGGCGAGCTTTGTATAGCAGGAGACGGACTTGCAAGAGGCTATCTGAACAGACCTGAGCTGACAGCAGAGAAGTTCGTAAAGAACCCATTCGGTGAAGGAAGAATGTACAGATCGGGAGACCTTGCAAGATGGCTGCCTGACGGAAATATCGAGTACCTCGGACGAATCGACGAACAGGTAAAGATAAGAGGCTTCCGAATCGAGCTTGGTGAAATTGAAAGCAGAATAAGAGAAATTGAAGGAATAAAAGACTGTGCGGTAATAGCGAGAGCGGACAGCACAGGAGATAAGGCAATATATGCTTATTTCACAAGCGATGAAGAAAAGAGCATATCCGAAATTAGGGATAAGCTCAGCGAAAGCATGCCCGAATACATGATACCTGCATATATGATGCAGATAGAAAGTATACCTGTAACACGAAACGGAAAGCTTGACAAGAGAGCATTGCCCGATATCGAAGCCAAAGCAGCAAAAGAATATATCGCACCAAGAAACGAGATCGAAGAGAAGATCTGCAATATATTCAGTGAAATACTGAATGTGGAACAGGTGGGAATCAATGATAATTTCTTTGAACTTGGCGGTGACTCCATTAAAGCGATAAAAATAATATCAAAGCTTAGAAATGCGGGGTATTCAGCCACTGTAAAGGATATTATGAACGGAAAAACTGCTGACAGGATAGCATTGAACATTAAGACTGAATCAGGTGAAAAGCATTATGAGCAGGATGAAGTAAATGGTAAAATCGAGCCTACACCTATTATGAAAGAATTCCAAAACTGGGGCTTGGCAAAACCGAATCACTTTAATCAGACAATGCAAATTAATGTTACAGATTTTGATAATGATTCAGTTAAAAAGGCAGTAGATAGTCTGATATGCCACCATGATGTTTTAAGAGCTGTATATCGGAATGAAACTCTTGAAATACTTCCAATATCCAAATCAAAGCTTGCGGATTATTATATTTATGATCTGTCAGCAGAGCAGCGCAAAGCGGAGATTATATTCAAGACCAGTACGGATATTCAGAAGAGTTTTGATCTTGAAAACGGGCCGTTTGTCAAGGCTGCAATTTATGATATGGGCGATTTCAAAATACTGTGGCTGTGTATTCATCACCTTGTTGTTGACGGAGTTTCTTGGAGAATCCTTCTTGAAGATTTTGATTCGGCAGTAAAGCAGGCAAGCAGGGATGAAACAATAGTCCTCCCTGAGAAGACAGCGTCTTTCATTGATTGGAGCAATTATCTCAGAAACTATAACGCTCAGATGTCTGTTTCAGATAAAGAATATTGGGAGAATGCCGTATCTGAAATCGTAAACGGCAAATTGGCTGTAAAGTTCGGAGAAAACAGTGATTATTCTGCTTTGGTAGAATTTGATAAAGACACTACCGAAAAGCTGATGACCAAAAGTTCAAATGCATACGGTGTAAAAATTAATGAAGTTATGCTTGCCGCACTTGCGACAGCAGTCGGTCGTATAACAGGACAGGAAACTTTATCCGTTGAACTTGAGGGACACGGCCGTGAAGAACTGCATGAACCAATATTGATTGACAGAACGGTAGGCTGGTTTACCAATATTTACCCTGTAAATCTTAAATGTTTGCAGGATCATTCCAAGGCAATCATATCAGCCAAGGATACAATCAGAAGAGTTCCTGATTCGGGAATCGGCTACGGTTTTGTTTCTCACAGCTGTTCTCCGGATATATGCTTTAACTATCTTGGCGATTTTGGCGAGACCAAGAGCGGTAGATCAGAGGAGTACATATTCGGCAATTCAGTTGCAGAAGAAAATATAATGCCAGAAAGAATAAGTATTAATGGCAGTATTTCAAACGGAAAGCTTACATTCTCTATCTGCGGACATGACAGCGGCGTTGGAAAAGACTTTATCGAAAAGCTTAAAGATGAGTTTAAACGCAGTCTGACCGAACTTATTGAATACTGTGCCAATACACAGAATGACGGAAAAACTATTTCGGACATGATAGATGATGAGCTTGATGACGAGGAACTTGAGCTTATAAACGATCTGTTTTCTTGATAAATTGGAGGAATACTAATGGCAGAAGTAAATAAGAACATTGAAAATATATATACATTGTCTCCAATGCAGGAGGGTATTCTGTTTCACAGTTTACTTAATCCGGGATCAGGAGAATATGTTTTACAAACGATATATGATCTGAAATATGAGCTTGATATGAGTATTGTTAAGAATTCACTGTCACTTTTGTTTGCTCGTTTCAGTATTCTGAGGACCTCATTTGTGTATGAGAATCTGAAAAAGCCCAAACAGGTCGTATTGAAAGTTCGTCAGCCTGAGGTGAATTGTATCGATCTTTCCGATAGTTCTGATTTTGATGAAAAATACAAAGAAATCGTTCATAAAGATATAATCAGAGGATTTGATTTCAAAAATGCCCCGCTTTTAAGAGTAACATACGTAAAAATAGGTGAATCTGCTTACAAATTTATATTGACTACTCATCATATCATTATTGACGGCTGGGGATTGGGAATAGTTTTTGAGAAATTCTATGAATACTATGAGCGACTTTTTAACGGTGAGACCTATGAAAATATTATCAAGGAAATCGATAATGAAAAAAGTACCTTCCCCGAATATGGTGAGTACATTAAATGGCTGACTAAACAGGATCAGAATAAAGCACTTTTATATTGGCAGGATCTCCTTGAAGGATATAACAACGTATGTGATATCCCATGCTGTTATTATCCTGAGGCAACTGATGAAAACGTCGGCTGTAAAGAGATCGAGATCAACGAAAACATTGTCATCAAGCTGAAAAATATTGCCGAGAACAATTCTATCACTTTAAACTGTATTGCAGAAACTGCCGTAGGCGTAATGCTTCAGAATTATAATGGCAGCAATGATGTTGTGTTCGGAAAAGTTGTATCAGGACGAAATGCTCCGATTTACGGTATTGAAGATATGCTGGGACTTTTCATAAATACAATACCGATAAGATTCAGAACTGAAAGTGATACTTCGGTAATATCTCTGTTAAAGGCTCAGCAGGAGCAAGGTTCAGAAAGCTTGAATTATGACTATTGTTCTCTTGGAGATATAATGAATGCTACTTCTGTGGGATCTGATCTGATCAAGGTCATTTTTGCTTTTGAAAACTTTTCATCAGGCAATGAAAGTAAAAATGACCGTTCCGATGAAAGTGGTTTATTAATTGACTCATCACGTGAGCAGACAAATTTCGGTATATCGATCAGTGCTTTTGAAAGAAAAGATAAGCTCGTATTCAGAGTGATGTATTCTCCTGAGAAATACGGGATAAAGGATGTAGATGCTATATTACAGAGACTTAATAAAATATGCAGTGAGATCGCTGAAAAATCCGAAAAGAAGTTCTCTGCAATTGAAGCAGTTATCGATGAAGAAAAAAGCCTTATTATTAACGATTTCAATGCCACAGAAGCGGAGTTCCCGAGAGACAAGACCGCAGCAGAACTGTTTGAAGAACAAGCAGCAAAGGCACCTGAGAAAATCTGCTATGTGTGCAGTGGAAGAAGCATAACCTATGGAGAACTAAACAGACGTGCAAATGAAATAGCATACAAGCTCAGAGAGCTTGGAGTAAAGGCCAACGAATTTGTAGGGATAATAACCGACAGAAGCGTAGAAATGGCAGTTTCGATCATAGCAGTACTGAAATCAGGCGGAGCATATGTGCCGATAGATCCGAAGTATCCGGAAGAGAGAATACGCTTCATGCTTGAGGACAGCAAGCCAAAAGCGGTAATAAAGTACACTCATAATAGCATTGAAGTACCTGTTGGAATCGAAGTAATAGAGCCTGATAAATTTACAGAAGGAATTTCAGCAAATCCTAAGAAGATAAAGAACCAGAGCGACCTTATCTACCTGATATACACATCAGGTACCACAGGCAAGCCCAAGGCAGTAGCACTCGAAGAAAGAGGCGTGGTAGCTGATATATACAACTTTAAGAGAACATTTGTTATCGACGAAAATGTAGTTTCATTGCAGCAGGCGTCATATTCATTCGATATGTTTGTAGAGGAGTTCTATCCTGCAATATGCAGCGGAGGACGAGTAGTAACAGCGCCTGCGGAAATAGTTCCCGACGTAGAGAAACTCCATGAGTACATAAACAAAAACGAAGTTACATTGGTACACTGTTCGCCGCTGCTGATGAATGAGCTGAACAGACTTGAAGAGCTGAAAACAGTAAAGAAGTACATAGTAGGAAGCGACAAGTTAAAGATCGAATATCTGAGCAATATACTAAAGAGAGATGCAGAAGTATGGCAGACATACGGACCAACAGAAGGAACAGTAATCACTACGGTATATCAGATAAAGAGAGCAGACGAAAAGTATACAAAGAAATATGCAGGAGAGCTTGTGCCCATAGGAAAGCCCAAGAGGAACTCAAAGATCTACATAATGCAGGGAAATAGTCTCTGCGGAATAGGAGTGCCGGGCGAGCTTTGCATAACAGGTGACGGACTTGCAAGAGGCTATCTGAACAGACCCGAGCTTACAGCCGAGAAGTTTGTAAAGAACCCATTCGGTGAAGGAAGAATGTACAGATCGGGAGATCTTGCAAGATGGCTGCCTGACGGAAATATCGAGTTCTTAGGAAGAATAGATGAGCAGGTAAAGATAAGAGGCTTCCGAATCGAGCTTGGAGAAATAGAAAGCAGAATAAGAGGTATTGACGGCATAAAGGACTGTGCAGTAATAGCAAGAGCAGACAGCACAGGAGATAAGGCAATATATGCGTACTATACAAGCGATGAAGAAAAGAGCGTGTCAGAGATAAGAGACAGGCTCAGCGAAAGCATGCCCGAATATATGGTGCCTGCATATATGATGCAGATAGAAGCAATACCCGTAACAAGAAACGGAAAGCTTGACAAGAGAGCATTGCCCGATATCGAAGCCAAGGCAACAAAGGAGTATATCGCACCAAGAAACGAGATCGAAGAGAAGATCTGCAATATATTCAGTGAAATACTGAATGTGGAACAGGTGGGAATCAAGGACAGCTTCTTTGAACTCGGCGGACACTCACTGAGAGCAACAAGACTTGTAAACCGTATAGAAGCGGAAACAGGAACAAGAATAGCATTAAAGGAAGTATTTGCACATCCGACAGCAGAGCAGCTTGCAGTACTTGCAGGAGCTGAGAGCGAAGAATATGTACCTATTCCGAAAGCTGAGGAGAAGGAATATTATCCCATGTCTTCTGCTCAGAAAAGAACCTACCTGATACAGCAAATGGATCCTGAGTCAACAGCATACAATATGCCCCAGAATCTGAAACTTACTGGAGAAGTGCGCCCTGACGATTTAAGAAAAGCATTGCAGGAAATGACAGACCGCCATGAGATACTGAGAACACAGTTCCTGATGATAGACGGAGAGCCTGTACAGAAAATACTTGATCACATAGATGCAGACTTCGAGTATGTAACAAGCGAAGAATCAGATGAAGAGCTGATGAAGCAGTTCCTGAGGCCCTTTGATCTTGCAAGCGGAAAGCCTGTAAGAGTAAAGCTCGTAAACAAGGGCGAGTATCATCTTCTCATGTTTGATATTCATCATATTGTTGGCGACGGAGCAAGTGATGAAATATTCAAACGTGAATTTATGAAGCTGTACAATGGTGAGAAGTTGGAGTCGTTAACACACCAGTTCAAGGACTACAGCGAGTGGATGAGAACAAGAGACCTGAGCGGACAGGCAGAGTATTGGAAGAGTCAGTTTGAAGATGAAATACCTGTGCTTGATATGCCGACAGATTTTCAGAGGCCACAGGTACAAAGCCATGCAGGAGCAACAGTAACATCAATACTTGATGAGAAGCTCAGCAGAAGAGTCAAGGAGCTTGTAAGGAAGAGCGGAGCAACAGAATATATGGTATTCCTTGCAGCAGCAATGGTAATGCTGAGCAAGTACAGCAGACAGGAGGACATAGTAATAGGAAGTCCTATAAGCGGACGTACCCATAAGGATACCGAAGTTATGCTTGGCATGTTCATAAACACTCTTGCAATGCGAGGAAGACCCGAGAAGTACAAGAGCTTCAAGGATTTCCTTAAAGAGATAAAGGAAACCTGTCTCAAAGCATATGAGAATCAGGAATATCCGTTTGAAGAGCTTGTAGAAGCAGTGGAAGTACAGAGAGATATGTCCAGAAATCCGCTGTTTGACGTAATGCTCGTACTGCAGAACAACGAGACAGCAAAGGGCGAATTATCGGGTACAGAAGCCGAAGACACAGGAATAGCAAATGTGGTCGCCAAATTTGACATGATATTCAATATAGCGGAATTTGGCGGAAAGTACGGAATAGGACTTGAATACTGCACGGCGTTGTTCAGAGAAGAGACAGCAAAGCAGCTAATAGAGCATCTGACTGAGGTCTTGAAAGCAGTGACTGAAAACGAAGACCAAAAGATAGGCGATATAGAAGCTGTAACATCGGATGAAAGAAAGCATATACTCACAGATTTCAATACAACAGAAGCAGAATATCCGAGAGATAAGACCGCAGCAGAACTGTTTGAAGAACAAGCAGCAAAGGCACCTGAGAAAATCTGCTATGTGTGCAGTGGAAGAAGCATAACCTATGGAGAACTAAACAGACGTGCAAATGAAATAGCATACAAGCTCAGACAGTTTGGAGTAAAGGCCAACGAATTTGTGGGGATAATAACCGACAGAAGCGTAGAAATGGCAGTTTCGATCATAGCAGTACTGAAATCAGGCGGAGCATATGTGCCGATAGATCCGAAGTATCCGGAAGAGAGAATACGCTTCATGCTTGAGGACAGCAAGCCAAAAGCGGTAATAAAGTACACTCATAATAGCATTGAAGTACCTGTTGGAATCGAAGTAATAGAGCCTGATAAATTTACAGAAGGAATTTCAGCAAATCCTAAGAAGATAAAGAACCAGAGCGACCTTATCTACCTGATATATACATCAGGTACCACAGGCAAGCCCAAGGCAGTAGCACTCGAAGAAAGAGGCGTGGTAGCTGATATATACAACTTTAAGAGAACATTTGTTATCGACGAAAATGTAGTTTCATTGCAGCAGGCGTCATATTCATTCGATATGTTTGTAGAGGAGTTCTATCCTGCAATATGCAGCGGAGGACGAGTAGTAACAGCGCCTGCGGAAATAGTTCCCGACGTAGAGAAACTCCATGAGTACATAAACAAAAACGAAGTTACATTGGTACACTGTTCGCCGCTGCTGATGAATGAGCTGAACAGACTTGAAGAGCTGAAAACAGTAAAGAAGTACATAGTAGGAAGCGACAAGTTAAAGATCGAATATCTGAGCAATATACTAAAGAGAGATGCAGAAGTATGGCAGACATACGGACCAACAGAAGGAACAGTAATCACTACGGTATATCAGATAAAGAGAGCAGACGAAAAGTATACAAAGAAATATGCAGGAGAGCTTGTGCCCATAGGAAAGCCCAAGAGGAACTCAAAGATCTACATAATGCAGGGAAATAGCCTCTGCGGAATAGGAGTGCCGGGCGAGCTTTGCATAACAGGTGACGGACTTGCAAGAGGCTATCTGAACAGACCTGAGCTTACAGCCGAGAAGTTTGTAAAGAACCCATTCGGTGAAGGAAGAATGTACAGATCGGGAGACCTTGCAAGATGGCTGCCTGACGGAAATATAGAGTTCTTAGGAAGAATAGACGAACAGGTAAAGATAAGAGGCTTCCGAATCGAGCTTGGAGAAATAGAAAGCAGAATAAGAGGTATTGACGGCATAAAGGACTGTGCAGTAATAGCAAGAGCGGACAGCACAGGAGATAAGGCAATATATGCGTACTATACAAGCGATGAAGAAAAGAGCGTGTCAGAGATAAGAGACAGGCTCAGCGAAAGCATGCCCGAATATATGGTGCCTGCATATATGATGCAGATAAAAGCAATACCCGTAACACGAAACGGCAAGCTTGACAAAAGAGCCCTGCCCGAGATAGAAGCCAAGGCAACAAAGGAGTATATCGCACCAAGAAACGAAGTTGAAGAGAAGATCTGCAATATATTCAGTGAAATACTTAATGTGGAACAGGTGGGAATCAAGGACAGCTTCTTTGAACTCGGCGGACACTCACTGAGAGCAACAAGACTTGTAAACCGTATCGAAGCGGAAACAGGAACAAGAATAGCATTAAAGGAAGTATTTGCACATCCGACAGCAGAACAGCTTGCTGTTCTGGCAGGAGCTGAGAGCGAAGAATATCTACCGATACCTAAAGCAGAGGAAAAAGAGTACTATCCCATGTCCTCAGCCCAGAAGAGAACATACCTGATACAGCAAATGGATCCTGAGTCAACAGCATACAATATGCCCCAGAATCTGAAACTAACTGGAGAAGTGCGTCCTGAAGATCTAAGAAAAGCATTACAGGAAATGACCGACCGCCATGAGATACTGAGAACACAGTTCCTGATGATAGACGGTGAGCCTGTACAGAAGATACTTGATCACATAGATGCAGACTTCGAGTATGTAACAAGCGAAGAATCAGATGAAGAGCTGATGAAGAACTTCCTGAGGCCCTTTGATCTTTCAAGCGGAAAGCCTGTAAGAGTAAAGCTTGTAAACAAGGGCGAGTACCATCTCATGATGTTCGATATGCATCACATAGTGGGCGACGGAATGAGTGATGAGATATTCACAAGAGAGTTTATGGCACTGTATAACGGAGAAAAGCTTGAACCGTTAACACACCAGTTCAAGGACTACAGTGAGTGGATGAGAACAAGAGACCTGAGTGATCAGGCAGAGTACTGGAAGAGTCAGTTTGAAGATGAGATACCTGTACTTGATATGCCGACTGATTTTACAAGACCTCAGGAGCAGAGTTATGCAGGAAGCATAACAAGTACTATTATTGACGAAGACCTCAGCAAGAGCGTCGAGGATCTTGTAAGGAAAAGCGGAGCAACAGAATATATGGTATTCCTTGCAGCAGCAATGGTAATGCTGAGCAAGTATAGCCGACAGGAAGACATAGTAATAGGAAGTCCGATAAGCGGACGTACCCATAAGGATACCGAAGGTATGCTTGGAATGTTTGTCAACACACTTGCAATGCGAGGAAGACCCGAGAAGAACAAGAGCTTCAAGGATTTCCTTAAAGAGATAAAGGAAACATGTCTTAAAGCATATGAAAATCAGGAATATCCCTTTGAAGAGCTTGTAGAAGCAGTAGAAGTACAGCGAGATATGTCGAGAAATCCGCTGTTTGATGTAATGCTCGTACTGCAGAACAACGAGATAGCAAATGGTGAATTATCCGGAGCAGAAGCAGAAGAAACAGGCAGCTCGGAAACGTCAGCAAAGTTTGACCTGACATTCAATGTATCGGAAATCAATGGAAGGTTCGGAATAGGACTTGAATACTGCACAGCACTGTTCAGAAGTGAAACAGCAGACAGGATACTTGCACATTTCATTGAAGTACTGAAAGAGATCACAGCCAATGCAGAGCAGAAGATAAGCGACATTGAAATGACAACAGATGAAGAAAAGCAGCTTATCCTTAACGACTTCAATGCAACAGCTATGGATTATCCAAGAGACAAGACGGTAGTTGAACTCTTTGAAGAACAGGTGAAGAAAACACCTGACAATACAGCACTTGTATTTGAAAATAACAGCCTTACATATGCAGAGCTCAATGCAAAGTCCAACAGCCTTGCCCATAAACTGCGTGAATTCGGAGCAAAGCCAGACGATTTTGTAGCGATCATTGCTGACAGAAGCATAGAAATGATATGCGGAATCTACGGAATCATAAAGTCAGGCGGAGCATATGTGCCGATCGATCCGACATATCCAAAGGATAGGATAAGCTTCATGCTTGATGACTGCAAACCAAAGGCAGTACTGAAATACACAACTGAAAATGTAATAATTGACAACGAAATACCTGTAATAGACCTTGGAAACGAAGAGGTCTGGAAAGGTGCGTCCGATGATCTACAGCATATCAACACACCGAATGATCTTATCTATTGTATCTATACTTCGGGAACAACAGGCAAGCCAAAGGGAGTCCTGAACAGACATCAGGGAATAGTGAACCTGATAAGCTGGATGCAGGAGAAGTATCCATTAAACGAAGAAGATGTGATACTACAGAAGACAACATACGTATTTGACGTATCAGCAAGTGAGATATTCTGGTGGTTCAAAGCAGGAGCAAAGCTTGCGATACTGAAGCCAAATGCAGAAAAAGAGCCAGAAGAAATCGCAGCAGAGATCGAGCAGTATAAGGCAACAGTTGTAGATTTTGTACCTTCGATGCTTTCAGTATTTATGGCAATGCCTGATAAATATATCGAGCAGATCAAGGGACTGAGATATGTACTTGCAGCAGGAGAAGCGCTGAATGCGAAGCTTGTAAAGGAATTCTATGCAGCAATGAAAAAGCATGGAAGCAAAACGCTGCTTGGAAATATTTACGGACCGACAGAAGCAGCGGTATATTCGACATACTATGATCTTGCCCCCGAATTTGATGGTGAAACAGTACTGATAGGAAAGCCTATATCAAATGCAGGAGCATACATAGTGGACGGAGAAAAGCTCTGCGGAATAGGAGTGCCGGGCGAGCTTTGCATAACAGGTGACGGACTTGCAAGAGGCTATCTGAACAGACCCGAGCTTACAGCCGAGAAGTTTGTAAAGAACCCATTCGGTGAAGGAAGAATGTACAGATCGGGAGACCTTGCAAGATGGCTGCCTGACGGAAATATAGAGTTCTTAGGAAGAATAGACGAACAGGTAAAGATAAGAGGCTTCCGAATCGAACTTGGTGAAATAGAAAGCAGAATACGAGAAATCGAAGGAATAAAAGACTGTGCAGTAATAGCGAGAGCGGACAGCACAGGAGATAAGGCAATATATGCGTACTATACAAGCGATGAAGAAAAGAGCGTGTCAGAGATAAGAGACAGGCTCAGCGAAAGCATGCCCGAATATATGGTGCCTGCATATATGATGCAGATAGAAGCAATACCCGTAACACGAAACGGCAAGCTTGACAAGAGAGCATTGCCCGATATCGAAGCCAAAGCAGCAAAAGAATATATCGCACCAAGAAACGAGATTGAAGAGAAGATCTGCAATATATTCAGTGAAATACTTAATGTGGAACAGGTGGGAATCAAGGACAGTTTCTTTGAGCTTGGAGGACACTCACTGAGAGCGACAAGACTTGTAAACCGTATCGAAGCGGAAACAGGAACAAGAATAGCATTAAAGGAAGTATTCGCACATCCAACAGCAGAGCAGCTTGCAGTACTTGCAGGAGCTGAGAGCGAAGAATATGTACCTATTCCGAAAGCTGGGGAGAAGGAATATTATCCCATGTCTTCTGCTCAGAAAAGAACCTACCTGATACAGCAAATGGATCCCGAGTCGACAGCATACAATATGCCCCAGAATCTGAAACTAACTGGAGAAGTGCGCCCTGCTGATCTAAGAAAAGCATTACAGGAAATGACCGACCGCCATGAGATACTGAGAACACAGTTCCTGATGATAGACGGAGAGCCTGTACAGAAAATACTTGATCACATAGATGCAGACTTCGAGTATGTAACAAGCGAAGAATCAGATGAAGAACTGATGAAGAACTTCCTGAAGCCCTTTGATCTTGCAAGCGGAAAGCCTGTAAGAGTAAAGCTTGTAAACAAGGGCGAGTACCACTTGATGATGTTCGATATGCATCACATAGTGGGCGACGGAATGAGTGATGAGATATTCACAAGAGAGTTTATGGCACTGTATAACGGAGAAAAGCTTGAACCGTTAACACACCAGTTCAAGGACTACAGCGAGTGGATGAGAACAAGAGACCTGAGTGATCAGGCAGAGTATTGGAAGAGTCAGTTTGAAGATGAGATACCTGTACTTGATATGCCGACTGATTTTACAAGACCTCAGGAGCAGAGCTACGCAGGAAGCATAACAAGCAGAATCCTTGATGAAGACCTCAGCAAGAGCGTCAAGGATCTTGTAAGGAAAAGCGGAACAACAGAATATATGGTATTCCTTGCAGCAGCAATGGTAATGCTGAGCAAGTACAGCAGGCAGGAAGACATAGTAATTGGCTCACCAATTAGCGGACGTACCCATAAGGATACCGAAGGTATGCTTGGAATGTTCGTCAACACACTTGCAATGCGAGGAAGACCCGAGAAGAACAAGAGCTTCAAGGATTTCTTGAAAGAGATAAAGGAAACATGCCTTAGGGCATATGAAAATCAGGAATATCCCTTTGAAGAGCTTGTAGAAGCAGTAGAAGTACAGCGAGATATGTCAAGAAATCCGCTGTTTGACGTAATGCTCGTACTGCAGAACAACGAGACGGCAAATGGAGAATTATCCGGAGCAGAAGCAGAAGAAACAGGCAGCTCGGAAACGTCAGCAAAGTTTGACCTGACATTCAATGTATCGGAAATCAATGGAAGGTTCGGAATAGGACTTGAATACTGCACAGCACTGTTCAGAAGTGAAACCGCCGACAGGATACTTGCACATTTCATTGAAGTTTTGAAGTCTATAACAGCCAATGCAGAGAAGAAGATAAGCGAAATTGAAATGACAACAGATGAAGAAAAGCAGCTTATCCTTAACGACTTCAATGCAACAGCAATGGATTATCCAAGAGACAAGACAGTAGTTGAACTTTTTGAAGAACAGGTAAAGAAAACTCCGAACAATACAGCACTTGTATTTGATAACAACAGCCTTACATATGCAGAGCTCAATGCAAGAGCCAACAGCCTTGCACATAAACTGCGTGAATTCGGAGTAAAGCCAGACGATTTTGTAGCGATCATTGCTGACAGAAGCATAGAAATGATATGCGGAATCTACGGAATCATAAAGTCAGGCGGAGCATACGTGCCGATCGATCCGACATATCCAAAGGATAGGATAGGCTTCATGCTTGATGACTGCAAGCCAAAGGCAGTACTGAAATACACAACTGAAAATGTAATAATTGACAACGAAATACCTGTAATAGACCTAGGAAACGAAGAGGTCTGGAAAGGTGCGCCCGATGATCTACAGCATATCAACACACCGAATGACCTTATCTATTGTATCTATACTTCGGGAACAACAGGCAAGCCAAAGGGCGTTACGATCGGCAATCTTTCGCTGAACAATTATCTCAGAACAGTAGGCGAACATTTCTACATACATGATGGCGTTATACCGTTGATAACCAATTATGCCTTCGATCTGACAGTTACTGCAATTCTGGGAAGTATGCTCCTCGGAAGAACGCTTATGCTCTTTATGACAGAGTACGATCTTGCAAAGTATGCATCTGAAAATGATGTAGCAGTTCTGAAAATAGTGCCGTCACATCTTAATCTCCTTATGGATGAAATAGAAACATTTGGCAAATGCAAAATACATGCTCTTATGCTTGGCGGAGAGGCTGTAACAAGACCGCTGACAGAGCGGATAGTTAGTGTGATAGGTGAAGATACGGAGATCATAAACGAGTACGGTCCTACCGAAGCAACAGTAGCATCATCGTTTGCAAAACTCAAAAACGGCGAGCCCATAACTATAGGAAAGCCTTTCTACAATACGCAGATCTATATAATGAATGATATGGAATTCTGTGGTATAGGAGTACCGGGCGAACTGTGCATAGCAGGCGACGGAGTAGCAAGAGGATATCTGAACAGACTTGAGCTTACAGATGAGAAGTTTGTAAAGAATCCATTCGGTGATGGTAGAATGTATCGCACTGGAGACCTTGCAAGATGGCTGCCTGACGGAAATATCGAGTATCTTGGACGAATTGATGAACAGGTAAAGATAAGAGGCTTCCGAATCGAGCTTGGAGAGATCGAAAGCAGGATAAGTGAAATTGACGGCATCAAGGATTGTGCAGTAATAGCGAGAGCAGACAGCACAGGAGATAAGGCAATATATGCTTATTACACGAGTGACGAAGAGAAGAGTGTGTCCGAGATAAGGGACAGACTCAGCGCTGTGATGCCCGAATACATGGTACCTGCATATATGATGCAGATAGAAGCAATACCCGTAACACGAAACGGCAAGCTTGACAAGAGAGCGCTTCCCGATATCGAAGCCAAGGCGGCAAAGGAATATGCAGCACCGAGAAATGAAAAGGAAGAAGCCGTATGCAGTGCGTTCAGCGAGATACTGAATATCGAGACCGTAGGCATAAAGGATAATTTCTTTGAGCTGGGAGGAGACTCCATCAAGGCAATAAGAATAATTTCAAAGCTGAGAAATTACGGCTACAAGGTAACGGTCAAGGATATAATGAGCGGCAAAACTGCTGAAAATATAGCCCTTTCACTGAGCTCCGAATCAAATGAAAAGAAGTATGAACAGGGCGAGGTTTACGGAAGGATCGAAGCGACTCCGATTCTCATGAAGTTCAGGAATCTTTCGCTTTCAATGCCTGATCATTATAATATGTCGAAATTCTTTATTGTAAACGGCGTTGAAAATGAGCAGCTTTCTGAGATAGTTCGCAAGCTTGTTATACATCACGATATGCTCAGAGTCGTATTCAGAAATGATACATTTGAGATACTTCCTGTAAATGAAAGCAAGCTGTTTGATTTTATTGAATTTGATCTGACTGATTCAGCTGAACCAATCAAGGAAATGACTGAAAAATGCACAAAAGTACAGGAAAGCATTTGTCTGTCAGATGGACCGGTAGTCAAGGCAGCGGTATTTGATACTAAGGAAGATAAGGTAATGGTTTTGATCATTCACCATATTGCCGTTGACGGTGTATCATGGCGAATAATTTCCGAAGACATCGAAACTGCTGTTAAAAAGGCAAGAAACGGAGAAACGATTGAATTTCCGCCTAAGACAGCGTCATATATTGAATGGAGCAAAAAACTCAGAGAATATGCAGATATGCAGACAGATGAGGAAAAGCTCTATTGGAAGAACGCTTCCGATGAAGCGGCAGAGGGCATTATAAAAGGTAATTATGAAGATGATTCCGATCAGGAGCCATTTGCGTTCGTTAAGCTTGATGAAGAAAGAACCAATATGCTTCTTACGAAATGTGTCAACGCTGACGGAGCTAAGATAAACGAGCTGCTTCTTGCAGGACTGTCTATGGCATTAAGGAGACTTACAGATCAGCATAAGCTTTCCGTAAAGCTTGAGGGACACGGCAGAGAGGCTATACATGTTCCGATAGATGTTGACCGTACTGTCGGATGGTTTACAAATGAGTATGTGATAAATGTGGATTGTCTTGATGATTATGACGGAGCTGTAAAGTCAGCGATACGCGCTGTTCGCAGTGTTCCCAACAACGGAATGAGGTATGGATATAACGCGCATACCTGTGAGCCTGATATATGCTTCAATTATCTTGGGGATTTCGGTCACAGTGAAAGTGAGGAAGGCAAGGTATATCCGTGCGGAAAAATGGTTTCAGAGGAAAATGTACTGCCTGAGAAAATCTCCATAAATGGCATGGTCATAAACGGTATAATGAGTTTCAATTTCTACAGTTATGACAGAAGATTTGGCTTCAATGCTGTATCTGCCTTTGCAGAAGTGTTCATACAGACACTTATCGAACTGTCAGATTACTGCGATTCGATAGATAAAAAATCATAAGCTGCGCACACGCATAAGAAATTATGGATCATCAGGTACATTGTACTCGGGAAAGGATGTTTATGCTACAATTAATAAAACTGATAAAAAAGAAAGACGTGATCCTTTTATCTGCTGCAATGGCGTTTCTGATCATACAGATACTGTTTGATCTGAAAATGCCCGAATATATGAGCTCGATCACACAGCTTATCCAGGATCACATTAATGCTGCCGATAAAAATGATAATACTGTACATATGATATGGCAAAACTGCGGACATATGTTTATTTGTACGCTTATCGCGATGATATGTACGGTTTTATCGGGAGTTATCCTTATGAAAGTGTCTGCCGAATATACAGCAAGACTCAGGGAGGTATTCTATAACAAAGTCCAGACACTCAACAAGAAAGATGTTGAGTCAATCACAACGTCTTCCTTGATAACAAGATCAACGGTGGATGTTGTCGAGATCGGCAACTTCATCACAAACAGCTTCCGGGTTATTGTGACTGCACCGCTGACAGGAGTAATTGCCATAAGCAAGATCTCGTCAAGCAACGGGAAATGGACCGCATCTATAGCTGTTTCGATTGTAATAATGATCATTGTAGAGCTTGTGATAGTCAATATGATGCTCAAATACTTTGAAAAGCGTCAGAAAGTGAATGATGAGTTCAATCTTGTAGTAAGAGAAAAGCTGTCGGGTCTGCGAATAATCAGAGCGTTCAATGCTTCACAGCTGCACAGCGACAAGTTTGAGAAAGTGAACAGCAAATATACGAACATCAACCTTATGGTAGGCAGGATAAGCCTGTTTCTGAGTCCGTTCCTTATATTCACAATGAGTATCATATCCATACTTATTTATTGGATAGGAGCGTCCATAATAAATACATCAGCACCGCCTGAGGCAAATAAGCTTTTTGGTGATATGATCGTGTTTACCAGTTACGGACTTATGATCGTGGGAGCATTTGCATCGGCATCACTTTTATTTGTCATAGTGCCAAGAGCTATGATCTCCGTCAGACGTATCAACGAAGTCCTTTTAAAGCAGCCCATGGTCAAAGAGGGCAACGGAGTAAGCAGTACTTCGGAAACAGGTACCGTAGAATTCAGAAATGTTTCGTTTCACTATGATGATGGAGAAGAGGATACTCTTTCGGATATATCCTTTAGCGTTAAAAAAGGCGAAACAGTTGCATTTATCGGCTCAACAGGATGTGGTAAGACCACTCTTGTTGAGCTGATAGTCCGTTCATATGATCCGTATAAGGGAGAGGTGCTTGTTGACGGAGTAAATGTTCGTGAGTATAAGAAGACGGAGCTTATCTCACGTATAGGCTACGCGTCGCAGAAAGCTGTACTTTTCAGCGGAGATCTCCTCTCAAATTTAGCTTTCGGAGACAATACCGATGATATTGCTTCCATAAAACAAAAGCTTGAAATAGCTCAATGCAACGATTTCATTGATATTAACGGCTCTTTGAGCGAGCATATCGCACAGAACGGCTCGAATCTGTCAGGTGGTCAGAGACAGAGAGTAGCTATTGCGCGAGCTCTTGCAAGAAATGCGGAGATATTTATATTTGACGACTGCTTTTCGGCTCTTGATCTAAAAACGGAGCGTGAGCTTCGTGAAGAGTTCAAGAAATCGCACAGTGATTCGACTTGTATTATCATTTCACAGCGTATCGGAACAGTTATTGATGCTGACAGGATAATTGTAATGGACAACGGCAGGATCGTAGGAAGCGGCACGCACACCGATCTTATATCATGCTGTCCTGTATACAGAGAGATCGCCGAAACACAGCTTAGTATGGAGGGGGCATAATATGAAGCAAATGGAAAATGCGAATAGAATGAACTCGGGAAAAACATCTTTTTTCTTCTCTCGTTACATCAAAAAACATATACCCTTGATAATTACAGCTGTGATAATGTCACTTCTTGGATCGCTTCTTACGATTTTCATTCCTGATTTTCTTGCTAAGATAACCGATAAGATACAGTCGGGTATTTCATTTGATAAAGTGGATATCGATGTTTCTGCGATAGGGAAACTATCAATAATACTTATTATAATATCTGTTCTGAGTATGCTTCTCAATTACATACAGTCGCTTATCCTTAACCGTGTGTCTATGGTCATAGGACAGTCCCTGAGAAGTGATTTCAACAAAAAGACAGACAGAGTTTCATTGAGTTACTTTGATAAGCATAATTTCGGTGATGTTCTGGCATATGTAACAAACGATGTAAACACTTTTTCACAGGTCATAATGAAGATAGGCTCATTTGTTCAAGCCATTATATTGTTCTTTGGCTGTATCGTAATGATGTTTATAAGTGAATGGAGACTTACGCTCGTCTCACTTGCAGCTACATTTTTAGGCTTTATCGGAATGGGAATACTGCTTTTAAAGGGACAGAAGTACTTTGATGCTCTCCAGCATAAATTTGCGGATGTTAATCAGCATATCGAAGAATATTATACAGCACACAGCACTATAAGAAATTATAATGCCGAAAAGCAGAGCATGGAAAGGTTCAGCCTAAAAAACCGTGTAATGACAGATAATCTTGTCAAGGCAGGTATAGTCGAAGCACTTACAGTGCCTATTATGACATTCACGTCAAATCTTGGATATATAGCGGTCTGCGTTGTAGGCTCTCTTCTTGCATTAAAGGGTTCCATCAGCTTTTCGGTTATTGTAGCGTTTATACTTTATGTCAAGCTTATAGCTACTCCTATGGAAGAGCTTGGCGGTATTACAGGACAGCTCCAGCGTGCAATTGCCGCTGTAAAGCGAATAGACGGATTCTTTGCGCAGGAAGAGCTTCCTGACGAGAGCGGTAAGACTGCAAGTCTTGATAACGTAACAGGTGAAGTTGAGTTCAGTAATATAAATTTTGGTTATACACCTGAGAAAATGACTATAAAGGATTTCTCACTGTCTGTAAAACCTGGACAAAAGATCGCTATCGTAGGTCCTACAGGTGCAGGAAAAACGACGCTTGTAAACCTGCTGATGAGATTTTATGAGCTGAACAGCGGATCTATTACAGTTGACGGTATGAGCCTTTCGGATACAACAAGAGAGAATGTGCACAGACTGTTTGGCATGGTTCTTCAGGACACATGGCTGTTTTCAGGAACTATCAGGGAAAATATCGCTTACGTTAAACAAGGCGTTACAGATGAGGAGATCATGGAGGCATGCAGAAAATGCGGCATAGATCATTTTGTCAATTCCCTTCCTAAAGGACTTGACACCGTATTTGATGAGAGCATGACAGTATCGGCAGGACAGAAGCAGCTTCTGACCATTGCAAGAGCCATGATAGAGAATGCTCCTATGATGATACTTGATGAAGCTACATCATCTGTAGACACGAGAACCGAATCTTTGATCCAGCAGTCATTTGATAAGCTCCTTGAAAACAGAACATGCTTTGTTATTGCGCATAGATTATGTACTGTCAGAAATGCGGATATGATAATTTATATGAATGAGGGTGCTATTGAAGAGATCGGTACACATGATGAACTGATCGCTAAAAACGGAGCATATGCCGAGCTGTATAACAGTCAGTTTATTACAGTTTAAAAAGGGGGAAATATAATGAAAACTGCATTGGCACAGATCAATATACGCTTTGAAGACAAAACAGCCAATGAGGACACTGTAAGAAAGTATATTAAAGAAGCTGCTGATAATTCGGCGGATATAGTTTTCTTTCCTGAGATGACGTTCACAGGCTTTACCATGGACGTACAAAAAAACGGAGATTTAAATGGTGAAACTATTGACAAAATAAGGCAAATGTCATATAGTTATAATGTTGCTGTCGGATTCGGGTGGATCAAACGTGCGGGCGAAAAGGGGGAAAATCACTATACAGTTATTTCGCCCCGCGGAGAAATACTTGCGGATTACGTAAAAATGCATCCGTTTTCTTACAGCAGCGAGGATAAATATTATAATGCGGGAAACAGCCTTTCATCATTTACATATCTTGGAAAGAGAATAAGCGTTTTTATATGCTATGATCTGCGGTTTCCTGAGATTTTTCAGGCTGCCTCGGAGGAATCCGAGATTATCGCTGTTGCAGCAAACTGGCCTGAAAGGCGCCGTGAACACTGGAAAACTCTGCTAAAAGCCCGTGGTATCGAAAACCAGTCATGGATACTTGGCGTAAATTGCTTCGGAGATCAGCAGGAGCTTCATTACAGCGGTGACAGCAGTATAATAAAGCCTGACGGCACGATAGCTTCAGAGATCAATAATGCAGAGGGAATCATATATGCGGAAATTGGTGATGAAGTTAAAGATGTCAGAAACGGTTTCCCTGTAAAACATGACAGGAGAACCGAATTATATAAAAAACTTTATAAGGGATGTGATGATTATGAATTATGATCTTGAAAGGGTGAGCCAGTTGGAGCATAAGATGGAGGAAATAATATCTGAATTATCTGAGCTGTATGGCGAAGTACCTTCAATAAGCAGGAATCTTGAAATGATAAAGGCTGATGTTGAAGTACTGAAGCATAGCACAATGGTCGATTGAAAACAAACTATATTAAATAAGAAAGGAAAGTTATATTAGATATAACAGGCATGATACAATGAATAATAAAATGCATTGGAGTATAATAAACAATTGTTATACTGTGGAACAGCTCAGAGAATTACAGCTGAGAAGATTCAGAAAAATATGTGAACACGCTTATGAAAACTCACCGGCTTACAGGAAGCTGTACATGGAGAAAGGATTTGATCCGTCACAGCTGAAAACTATAGAAGACATCAGCAGGGTGCCTATCATTGACAAGACCTTTATAAGCAGTACTCTTGATGACACCGTATATGGTTCAATGCTTGCAGTTGATGAGGATGATGTATTCTTCTATCACCAGACCAGCGGAACCACGTCCACTCCTGTATGTCAGCCCGATACTGTTACAGACTGGACCTTCAACGGCGAGGGCTGGGCTGAGCTTATGTGGGAAATAGGAATAAGACCACACGACAGAGTAATGGTAGCTTTCAACTATAACCTTTTCATCGGTTTCTGGGGAGCACATTACGGCTGCGAGAGGATCGGCGCTGAGGTAGTTGCAGGCGGCGGACTTACTTCCGAGCAGAAGCTTCTAAAAATAAGAGACCTTGGGGTCACAGCTCTTGCCCTGACTCCTACATATGCTTTCAGACTTATAGAGGCAGCTGAGAAGAACGATATCGATCTGAAATCCTTAAAGGTCAGAAAGATAATCTGCGCAGGCGAGCCCGGAGCTCTTATCCCGTCAGTAAAGCAGAAGCTTGAAGAAACTTGGGGCTGCGATGTATACGACCATATTGGTGCGACCGAGGTCGGTCCATGGGGATTCGAGTGCAGCGCAAAATGCGGAAGCATGCACATAAACGAGTCCATGTTTTACCCCGAACTAATAAAAATGGATTCGGAAGAGCTCATTACAGAGCCCAACGAGTACGGAAGAGTAGTAATAACTACCTTTGATAGAAAAGCAAGACCATGTATCCGCTTCAACACTAACGATATTGCATGCTGGGCAGAAGAAAAATGCAGCTGCGGTTCCATCTACAGAATGTTCAAGGGCGGAATACAAGGACGCGGTGATCACATTATCAAGGCAAGAGGAACATTTGTTAATCCTGTTGTTATCGAAAATGTTATTGTCAAGGAGCCCTGTGTTGACCGTGAGCACAGAATACTTGTAAATCCTTCGGGAAATATGCTTATGATACAGGTAGAAGCTCTTCCGGGAGTTGACAAGAAGGATTATGAAGTTATAGCCGCAAGACTCAAAAAGAACATTTTCAACTGTACATTCCTCAACTTCAAGATAGAGATGCTTCCCTACGGAACACTTGAAAGAAGCGAAGCTAAGTCAAAGAAGGTCATTATTGTTAATGACGGACTTGTTGGCAAAGCAAAATCACTGTGATATAAGGAGAATAAGGATGAATCATTATTTAAACGATCCGTATCTGGATTCAATGAATTTTCTGAATGAAGCGTGCATAAAGTATCCCGAAGCCATATCATTCGGCTCCGGAAGACCCGTTGAGGAGTTCTTTCACCTTGAAAATACTGTTGACGGCGTAAAGAGATACGCTGAGATAAGGGGGATAGATCCGAATTTCCTTGGTCAGTACAATATGACCAAGGGGATCATCAATGACTTTGTTGCAAAACTCGTTAAAAATGATGAAAATATAGATATTTCTCCTGACGACATCATAATCACTGACGGTGCGCAGGAGGGCATGGCAATACTTATCGATACATTATTTGATAAGAATGATGTTCTTCTTGTGACCGATCCGTCCTATGTTGGTTTTATAGGATATGCAAAGATAGCCGGAATTGATATCAGAGTAGTAAAGCGCAATGATACAGGCATTGATTTTGATGATCTTCAGCGTGTAATAGATACAATTATAAAAGAGGGCAGAAATATTGCGGCAATGTATGAGGTCCCTGATTTTCAGAACCCGACAGGTATCAGCCTTCCTCTGAATGAGAGAAAGGAGCTCATCGAGCTTGCTGACAAGTACGATTTCTATATAATCGAAGACAGCCCCTACGGTTACTACTGCTATGAATCGGAAAAGATACCGTCAATGAAGGCACTTGATACAAAAAAGCGCGTTATATATATCGGAAGCACATCAAAAACAGTGTTCCCGTCTCTCAGGATCGGATATCTTCTTGTTGATCAGGAGATAAAGACTGACGGCAGAACTGTAAAGCTTTCAGAAGAGTGCAAAAAGGTAAAGAGCTTTATTACAGTAAATACATCAGCAGTTCTGCAGGCTATGTTCGGCGCGATACTCTACGACAACAACTTCACTCTTAAAAAGTATTGTGCCGATAAGGTAGGGTACTGCAAACAGAACAGGGACGTACTTGCTGATATAATCGAGAAAGAGTTCGATTTCTGTGACAACTGGCACAAGCCTGCGGGCGGATACTTCACTACAGTGAAGATACCCTTTGATCCTACAAATGACCTTGTTGTTGAAGCAATAGAGAAATACGGAGTTATCGTTTGTCCCATGAGCATGTTCTGTATCGATCCCGAAAACGGAAAGAACATGATAAGACTTTCGTTCAGCCATATGACAATTGATGAGATAAAGACTGGTATGGCAAGAATGAAGAACTGGATAACCGACGTATCCAACAGATAACGGTTGAACCGTAAAGAAGGTGCAGAAATGATAAAAATAAAAATATACGGCCTTGGAGGACAAGGTGTCGTAACAATGGGAAAGGTTCTTTGTATAGCTTACAGTATATATGAGAATGATTTTGCCAAGACTATGCCCGCATACGGACATGAGCGCAAAGGCGGAGCAGTTCTCACAGATGTTATTGCAGATAAAGAACGCATACTGACAAATTCGTTTATAACCGATCCTGACTGTGTTATTGTTCTTGATCCAAATGTAAGTGCGGAAGAGGTCAAGCTCGATGTTGAAAAACACAAGAATGCTGTACTAATTTTAAATACAGATACAGTAAAGCAGGATTATGCGGCAGCTTTTTCACAGTGCTGGTATACCGATGCAACAAAGTATTCACTGGAGCAGGTAGGCAGAAACCTGCCAAACGTTGGAATGCTGGGAGCACTGGCTAAAGTCGGACTTATAGGGCTTGAAGCAGTTGAAAATGCTGTAAGGGACTATTTCGGAAAATCAGCTGAAAGCTATCTCAGGATCATCAAGGAGGGTTACGATGGTACACAGAAAAGATAATGCCGTATACGGACCTGTGGCGCTGGAGTGCAAGGCACTGGCGACAGGTGCATGGAGGATAAAGCGTCCTGTAATAAATGATAAATGCGTTTCATGCAAGACCTGCATATCCTACTGTCCGTGCATGTGTATTGATGTAAAGGACGGCAAAACAGTAGAAATAGATTATACCTACTGCAAGGGCTGCGGTGTGTGCAGTACAGTCTGCAAGCTAAGCGCAATAGAAATGATGTTTGAAAAGGAGGCAGAGTGATATGAAAAAGCAGATACTCGACGGAAACGGCGCGGCTGCAGAGGCTATCCGTGCTTCCAATGTAGAAGTTGTCGCAATGTATCCAATAACTCCTCAGAGCCCCCTTGCCGAGAAGCTTTCGCTGCTCATTGCAAAGGGAGAGATGGACAGTACATGCACTTGCGTTGAATCGGAGCATTCAGCAATATCCTACGTAATAGGTTCTCAGCTGACAGGTGTCAGAAGCACAACAGCAACATCGTCTGTCGGTCTCGCACTGATGCATGAGGTCCTTGGCGTAGCCGCAGGCTGTCATGTCCCCATAGTAATGCCTGTGGTAAACAGAGCGCTTGTATCTCCATGGAGCCTCTGGTGTGATCATCAGGACACCATGTGCGAGAGAGATACAGGCTGGATGCAGATATATGCAGAAAATGCACAGGAGATATATGATCTGATACTCTGTTCATACAGAGTTGCGGAGCATCGTGATGTATGTCTGCCTATGATGGTATGTATGGACGGATTCTATGTTTCACATACATTGCAGACAGTCATCACCGAGGATAATGAAGCTGTAAGCGGCTTCGTGGGCAGATATGTTCCCACAAATCTTGTACTTGACAACAGCAAGCCCATGTTCATCAATAACCTTACATCGCCTGACGAGTACACGGAAATGCGTTATCAGCAGAAGATATCATTTGATAATGCCAGAGAAGTTATGGCAGATGTTTTCAGCGAATTCAAGGAAAAGTTCGGAAGAGAATATTCTCTCACCGAAGCATACTGCTGCGAAGATGCGGAAGCGGTTCTTGTGTGTCTTGGCTCAGCGTGCGGAACAATAAAGCATATGATACAGGTTATGCGCAAGGAAGGCTATAAAGTAGGCCTGCTCAAGATCATTTCTTATCGTCCTTTCCCTGCTGAGGAGGTGCGTTCGGCACTGAATGGCATAAAGAAGATAGGCGTTGTTGACAGAAGCTCGGGACTTGGCGGAAATTTCGGACCTCTGGGACTTGATGTGTCTCAGGCAGTGAATTCCGACGGTTCAGTTAATTTTGTGAATTTTGTAACAGGCCTCGGAGGTAGAGATGTATCTGAGGATACCATAAGAAAAATGTTCATGGCTCTTCTGAACAATGAAGCTGAAAATCAGCAGGTATGGATAGATGTTCATGATGATGCACTTGAAATAAGAGAAAAAGGCGAGCGTCAGGAGGGAAGAGCATGAGTGTAAAGAATTGTATCGCCAAGGGCGTAAGCAGCTGCGTAGGCTGCGGACTTGAGCTTGCTATACGTCATGTAGTAAAAGTTGTCGGTGAAAAGACCATAATAATCATTCCGCCGGGATGTGCGGCTACTTATTCGGGATTCGGCGCTGAAACAGCAATGACGATCCCCGGCTTTCAGGGAAATCTTGAAAATACGGCAGCATATGCGGCAGGAGTCAGGGCTGGTCTTGACAGACAGGGCAAAAAGGATATCAATGTCCTTGCGTTTGCAGGTGACGGTGCAACTGTAGACATTGGTTTACAGGCACTTTCTGGCGTTTTTGAGCGCGACGAGAAAATAATATATGTCTGCTATGACAACGAAGCATACATGAATACTGGCGGACAGAGGAGCAGTTCGACTCCGAAGGACGCTTCAACTACAACTACTCCCGCAGGTAAGACCACGGAGAAGAAAAATATGATAGCCATTGCACAGGCGCATCACGTAAAGTATATTGCTTCTGCATCAGTTGGAAATATACCCGACCTGGAAAAAAAGGTAGCAAAAGCCATGGAGAATGAGGGAACATCATATATCCACATTCATGCACCTTGTCCTACGGGCTGGGGATATGATCCGTCTCAGACTGTGCTTATAGCAAGGGAAGCAATGGACTGCGGAGCATTTGAATTATGTGAGATCATAAACGGCGAGAAAAAGGTAACATATTCTCCTAAGGGAACAGATATTTCAAAGTATCACAGTGATCAGAAGAGATTCAGAAAAAAATGAAGTGTTTAATTTAATAAAGATGGAATAGGAGAAATATTGATATGAATTTAAAAAAAGCAGGAAGCGTATTAACGGTATTGATGTTTATCGGAGTCTTAGCTCTCAGGATATTTGGCGGCGCTTCCATGGTACCGCTTATATCGGTTGCAGTAATGATGATCTTTCTTGTAATGCTTATATGCGAAGTAATGCCGATAACGCTTGCCTGCATCTTTACGCTTGGATTTATGCCTGTTCTGGGGATAACCCCGGATTTCAACACAGCATTGACAGGATTTTCAAATCAGGTCGTATTCTTTATACTTGCGTCTTTCGGAATAGCTTCAGCGCTTATCAAGGTGCCGATATCGAAGCGTGTACTGAAATACCTTCTTGTAAAATTCGGCAAGGATTCAAAGATGCTGGTACTGGTATTCATGATAGCAACAGCGCTTATATCATCTGTAATGTCCAATGTGCCTGCATGCGCCATATTTATTGCGATCATTTCAGAGCTTCTGAAGCTCCTTCCCGAAGAGGACAGAAAGAAAACAGGCAAGACCTTTATGATAGGAATACCTGTTGCAAGTATGATAGGCGGTATAATGACTCCCGCAGGAAGCTCCATAAATCTTCTTGCACTTAGTATATTGGAGGAAAATACCGATCATGGCATTACTTTTGTCCAGTGGATGTGTTTCGGTATACCGATAGTTCTGGTAGTTCTCCCTCTTGCGTGGCTGATACTTATAAAGGTATTCCCGCCTGCACAGATCGAGAAGAACAAGATAAACACTTTCATAGGCGATATGAATATCCCTGCAAAGTTTCTGCCTGAGGAAAAGCGTGTACTTATTATATTCAGCGTGATATTTGCGCTGTGGTTGGCTTCTTCATGGATACGCTCCATAAACATAATGGTAGTTTCGCTGATAGGCTGTGCGGTATTCTGCCTGCCTAAGTTCGGCGTGCTCTCTGCAAAGGAGTTCTTCCAGAAAGTAAGCTGGGACGCTATATTCCTTGTAGGAACTGTATTGTCACTGGCGTCAGCTTTAGTGGCAAACGGAGTAAGTGATAAAATGATAAGCATGCTTCCTGATATGGGAGACTCTCACTTGCTCATATATCTCGGTATAGCAGCGATCACATTTATACTGCTGCTCTTTATACCTGTTGCACCGTCGCTGGTGGCACTGTTTACACCTGTAGCCATTCATATAGCAGTCTCGGCGAATATGAACCCTGCATTAGTCGTTATGCTGTGCGCTATGTGTGCTGGTCAGTGTTATCTGTTCCCGCTTGACACAGTTTGCTTGCTGTCTTACAGTCATGGATACTATAAAATGTTTGAGATGCCGAAAATGACAGCTGTTTTGCAGGCTTGCTTCGTGGCGATAAGCTCCGTGTTCATTTATATAATAGGAATGCTTATATTCAAATAAAAATGTATCTGCTGGGATCTATGGATTTTTGTAAAATTTATGTATAAAAATAGTCGTAAGAGTTTGGGGCTCTTACGACTATTTCGTTTTAATGTTCATCTATTTCAAGCTCGTCAAGGTATTCATTAAGACTTTTTCTGACAAAGCGAGTTCCTTTATCGGCTGAACATACTGAGATATGATATTCAGAAGTATGTTCAACATTAAAGAAACAGTTGCGGTATGCGAATTCATTTTCTGTGTTAAGAAACTCTATAGTCCGAATATCATCTGTAAGACCGCTGCCATCAAATTTTACGAAGCTCTCTTTGAGTGTCCACAGCCTTGTGAACGCCTCTGAGGGTGAGTCAGCACTGCGGATAAGTTCGATTTCTCTGTCGGACATGGTACAGCCGATTATGTCATCGAATCCAGTAACGGTATCCTGTACATCAACGCCTATATTATGCATTGACAGACCGCAGCATACAGCTTTATCACAATGTGAGATATTGAAGCAGATATTGCTGTTTGTGAAAACCGGTTTCCCATTTTCTCCTTTTTTTATCTTAGGAAGCTCATAAATATTCAGCATTCTCAGTCCGTAAACGAGAAGGAAAAAAGACGCAAGGCAGGCGTCACCGTCCTTTTTAAAAAGAAATTTTTGGGAAGAAAGGATACGGTCACGGGGAATAAATTTTTTTATTCTTTCAAGCTGGCTGCTGGTCAGCGGTTGGTCCGTATCAAGGAGGTAAACGACAGGCAAGTCATTTGTACTAAGCATATAGTCTCCTTTGCAGATTGAATTGTTCTCTGTAAAAAGCCAAAGGCACGAGACTAACTCGTGCCTTTGATATATGCCGCTGACCGGACTTGAACCGGTACGGATTTTACTCCGAGGGATTTTAAGTCCCTTGTGTCTGCCAATTCCACCACAGCGGCGCATTAACGGTATATCCTGATACAGGATATACCGTCTTTGGTCGAGGTGACAGGATTTGAACCTGCGGCCCCTACGTCCCGAACGTAGTACTCTACCAAACTGAGCCACACCTCGACAATATAAATATTATACTACAAATGAGAAGCAATGTCAAGCACAAATAAAAAAGCGACAATTATTTTTATATTTTAACAAGTTTGAACGCTCCTTTACAGATGTTTTTTAAGAGACAATTGATTTGTAACCGCTTTTAACTTGACATTCTCTGTGAAAGAGTGTAAAATATAATAATGTAGGCATATTTTAGCCTGATAAAGAGTAAAATTATGGAGGTTATTATGGATCCTAAACAGAACAGACCCCAAGGAAGACGTAAAAACGTTACCTCTGGCGGCAGTGGAGCACATAGACGAGGCGACGGTCTCGGAACAGGCCCTGTCGGTTCAGGCAGCTACTCGGGCGGTCCTACCGGCGGTGGCGGCGGAGCTAAAAGAGCTGCAGCCGGAGGCGGCGGACTTATTACACTTTTGATCATCGGTTTTATAATATTTAAATTGTTCGGCAGCAGCGGCGGTGGTGCCGGTGATCTGCTCGGTTCACTCACAGGAGGAAACGGCGGCGGACTTGATATTGGTTCAGTACCGTCAGGCTTCGGCTTCAGTACTGAGGATACAGCTCAGGGAAGTGCTACAAGTGATACAGCAGTTGATACGTCAGTAGCTACAGGCTCCCGTGACAAGAGAACTGTCATCAAGGGCAACGGCGAAGATGTTGTTACTATAATGGTATACATGTGCGGTACCGACCTTGAATCCAAGTACGGTATGGCTTCTTCCGATATGGAGGAAATGAAGGCAGCTACTTACGGCGATAATGTCAATGTTATCGTATTCACAGGCGGCTGCTCAAAGTGGAAATTAAGCGGCATCAGCAATCAGAAAAACCAGATCTACCAGATCAAGAACGGTCAGATCGGCAGGCTTGTTGAAGATGCAGGCGCTAAGGCTATGACCGATCCTAACAACCTTGCATCATTTATCCAGTTCTGTGCCAAGAATTTCCCTGCAAACAGAAACGAGCTTATCCTCTGGGATCACGGCGGCGGATCTGTAACAGGCTACGGCTACGATGAGAAGAACAAAAACAGCGGCTCCATGACTCTTGAAAACGTAGCTCAGGCTCTGAAGAGCGGCGGCGTACAGTTCGATTTTGTCGGCTTTGATGCTTGCCTTATGGCTACAGCTGAGACAGCTCTTATGCTCAACGATCACGCTGACTATCTTATCGCTTCTGAGGAAACAGAGCCCGGTATCGGCTGGTATTATACTAACTGGCTTACAAAGCTCGGCAGCAATACATCGATGCCGACACTTGAAATCGGTAAGAATATAGTTGACGATTTCGTTTCCGAGTGCGGCAAGAAGTGCAGAGGACAGAAGACCACTCTTTCAGTTATCGATCTTGCAGAATTCTCAAATACCGTACCAAAGGATCTTTCTGCTTTTGCAAAGTCTATCAGCAATAAGATATCCAATAACGAGTACAAGGATATTTCAAATGCAAGATATGCTACCCGTGAGTTTGCTGAGAGCACTTGCATAGATCAGGTTGACCTTGTAAATCTTGCTGAGAATGTTGGAACTGCCGAGGGTAAGGCACTTGCTTCAACATTAAAGAATGCAGTTAAGTATAACAAGACCTCATCAAATATGACAAACGCATACGGCGTTTCCATTTATTTCCCGTATCAGCGTTCTTCATACGTTGATAAGGCATGCAAGACCTACGACAAAATAGGCATGGATTCCGAGTATTCACGCTGCATCAAGCAGTTCGCTAAGCTTGAAACAGGCGGACAGATAGCAGCAGGCGGCACTGGCTCTGCTCTTGAGTCACTCTTCGGAATGGGCGGTTCTTCAAGCTCGTCAGGCAGTTCTGATATGATAGGTTCGCTTCTTTCAAGCTTCCTTGGCGGCGGCAGAAGCATTGCAGGCCTTGATGATACAAATACTGAGTTTATGAAGGATACAGACGTAGACGATACAGCAGAGTATCTTTCATCTCATTACTTTGACGCTACAAAGCTCACATGGGAGCAGAAGAACGGCAAGTACACCATGGATCTTTCAGATTCTCAGTGGGAAATGGTACATAGCCTCGATCTTAATATGTTCTATGATGACGGTTCGGGCTATATCGATCTCGGACTTGATAACATCTTCACCTTTGACGACGACGGAAAGCTCGTTGCAGATACTGATAAGAACTGGCTCTCAATCAATGGCAATGTTGTTGCATACTACCACACAGATACAGTTCAGAGCGGCAATGACCTTATTATCACAGGTTATGTACCTGCACTTCTCAACGGTGAAAGAGTAAACCTTATCATTCAGTTCGTAAATGATGACAACGGCACTGTTGTAGGCGCTTCAACAGATTATGTTGGCGGAGAGACAGAGGCTGTAGCAAAGAATCTCACAGAAATAAATGTGGGAGACAAGCTTGACTTCATCTGTGATTACTATTCATACGATATGAAGTATCAGGACAGCTACTTTATCGGCGAGCAGGTAACTGTTACCGATAATATGACTGTCAGCAACACAAACGTAGGAAGCGGCGCATGCCACATTCTCTATCGTTTCTCTGACATCTACAATCAGAATTACTGGTCAGAACCAATCATTATCGACTAATAGAAAAGAGCAGCCAATGGCTGCTCTTTTTGTATGCTTTATTGTTTGATGAGTAGCTTGCGCAGTTCCACATTATCGAAGATATCCACAGCTCCGTCATCGTTTATATCAGCATTGTAGCTGCTGGTGACACTAACCTTTCCAAGGAGATACTTCTGGAGCATTACCAGATCTGCGGTATTCATAGCACCGTCGTCATTCACATCGCCCTTTATAGGAAGAACAATTTCTTCGGGAACAGCAGGCTCAAGAACGAATTTCTGAGTATCCGCTCCAGAGAAGCTGTTCACATTAAAACCTGCTTCTTCCGTTGAGCTGTTCTTGTCGATCTCGACACAGCTGTCGTTCAGGAGCAGTGAATAGCTTCCGTCCTTGTTGCAGATGATACTGAACTTCTGCTCGTCAGCTCCCGTATATTCCGTAACTGAAAGCTTGCCTGAGCTAAGTGTAAGTGCTTTGCCGTCCTGTTTTCTTACGGAGTATCTTCCGTCATCAAGCTTTGTGAAGCACCAGATATGATCATTCACAGTAAATGGCATGTTTCCGTTCATATCAGGCTGAACAGTTAGACCGTTTGCATTGAACAGCTCAATATTCCCGTTCATGTCAAACATATAAAGCTCGCTTTCAAGGCTGCGTACTGTGTAATTTCCGTCAGTGACCTGTGGATGAACAGGGGACAGGCTCCAAAGCTGACAGCCGCCCTCCCAGTAATTCCATTGGTTTACATTGCCGCCGTTCTCCTTTGACCATTCGTAGACATCAAGTCCGCCTGCATTGTTGGAGCACTTGGACACAATACCGTAGTCAGAGCCGCACTTTTTTATCTTGAAGAGCTGATTGTCCTTGCCGGTATATTTCTGGAGCTCTATGTTCACGCCGTCCACGGCGGAGCTTTCAGCCACAGCTATACACATTGATTCGTCGCCCACTGACACGATTCGGCAGTAATCATTGTCAACCGATATGATGCGCCACTGCTGAGCCCAGCTTCCGTTGCGCTCCCACTGCTGTATATTGGTGCCCTCGTCGAGTTTGCCGTTTGGCAGGTCAATGGCCATGCCGCTGTTCTGATTGATAACGTAGTATGATACACCGCTGAGGAGCTCGGTTTCGCTGAGTTTCAATGAAGCACCTGAACCTGATACGGTATCAGCCTTATTAATGAGCTGGGAGTTCTTATCTGTAAAGTCCGCATTTCCCGTGCGCTCACTCCCTGTGAACTGCTTGGTCTGAGCGCCCCATACGGTCTGGTTATTGCTGCCTACAGCTGTAAATGACATGACCTTTTTGCCGTTTTCATCCTTGGCTGCAAGGAAATATCCCGAATAGCTCTGACCGCCGATAATAAGCTCGGCAGCTGAATTATCCTGTGCCTGGGACCACTTGCCTGTAACAGCACCGCTTATACTGCCGTCAGCATTCAGCTTTATGCTGCTGCAGCTGATAATCTTGCCGTCTGTAGAGTTTCCGTGGTTTATGAATTCATAATCGCCGACTATATCTTCTTCGTTATAGCCTGACTCTGAAATAACGTCTCCTGCGTACTCATATGGAGCGACCACGGGCCAGCCCTGCTGGTTGAAGTACATTGAATGTACACGGACCTCATGGAATTCAGCTCCGTCATCAAATCTGGTGTGATAAATGAGATACCATTTGCCGTCATCGTCTTTGAGGACAGAGTTATGACCGCATGCCATATAAGCCTTGCTGAGAGAGCTGAACTTATAATTGCCCATGACCTTGAGACCTACAGAGTCAAGGTTTGGATTTTTAGGGAGCACTGCCTGTCTGCCTGCGGGATCGGTAAATGGTCCGAGAGGAGATGTGGAGCGGAAAACACGCATATTATATCCGCCTGTTGAAGTAAGTCCGCCGTAGGTCACCCACAGGTAATAGTATCCTGTATCAGCATTGTACTCAATGAACGGACCTTCGCCTGATTTTCCGTAGCCACCCGATATTTTTGTACCGAAATAGCTGTCCACCATTCTTCCGTCAGAGGTCTGACCTGTTTTCGGGTGTATGCACTGACCTGTCTTAGGGTCAATTTCAAGAGTAAAAATACCGCCTGACCACGAACCGTAGCACATGTACATCTTTCCGTTGGTATCAAAGTAGATAGTAGGGTCTATGGCGTTTGGGAACAGCTGATTGTTGAAGTTGTCCTTATTGAACCAGCTGTTATTGAATGTCACCTGTCCCTGAGCTATAAGCTCATCAACATTGGTGGAGGTGTACTTGCGGTTAACGTTCTTGGTACTGCTTGTAGCGTAGCTGTCATTGTTGGTGAAACCTGAATAGATCAGGGTATCAACAAAGGTATACGGACCCTCGATGTTCTTTGAAGCAGCATAGGCTATAACAGAACGCATATAGGTGGAAGATGTGCAGAAGTACATGAGGTATGCACCTTTGCTGCCGTCACTGTTGATATAATCGCCGTCCCATACAACGTCGGGAGCCCATACAGCAAAGCCTCCTGCGCAGTCCTCAAGGTTTTCGCCTGCCCAGTCAAAGGCTTTTTTCAGATTCTGGGAAAGGTTGCCGAATTCCACGTTGTTTGTTGTGGCATAACCGTTTGAGAAGCGCTTCCAGTTCTGGAGATCACCGGACTTGGCTGCTTCGATATGGGAGCCGAAAACATAGTAAGTGTTTTTGTCCTTTACAATGGACGGGTCATGTACGGAGACCCGCGTTCCGCCTGCGACAGCTGAGAGACCTGTCATAACAGGAAGCATAAGGCAGGCAGAGAGGGCTGCTGCCATAAACTTTTTGATTTTCATTTTAATATCCTCCGATAGAAATTTGTTGATATAATTATAGTCTTTTTTGGCTGATTTGTCAATAAAAGTGCAGTGCACAAAAGTATTCTCAATATCAAGAATAGCGCATAAGGCTGATGCATAAGCCTGTTCAACATAAATATTATCGCGTCAGGTAGAAGCTTTGTAAAAAGCTCTGATTTTTTATAAGTCTATTGGAAACGGAGCTAAACTGTGCTATAATAATTCACATATGGTATTTAAGGAGTTATTTATGAAAGAAAGGTCAATATTTACAAAAAAAGCAGTAGTCCTGCCGCTGACCCTGCTGTGCTGTCTGCTGTGGGGAAGCGCTTTCCCATGTATAAAGCTTGGATACGGATTTTCAGCCATCACAGCAGAGGATACCTGCTCCCAGATGCTTTATGCAGGTCTTAGATTTACTTTTGCAGGTATACTGGCGCTGTTGATCGGAAGTCTAATTGCACGAAAAACGCTTATACCTCATGCAGATGAAGTGACCAAGGTCATGAAACTTTCACTATTTCAGACTATACTCCAGTACACATTTTTCTACATCGGACTTGCACGGAGCACAGGCATGAAGAGCTCTGTCATAACAGCCTCCAATGTATTTCTTTCAATACTTGTGGCAGCATTGATATTCAGAACGGAAAATCTTACATTCCGTAAGATAGCAGGCTGTATTGTGGGCTTTTCGGGAGTTGTCCTCATAAACATCAGTGGCATGAACGGGGGATTCAGACTGACAGGGGAGGGCTTTGTTTTTCTTTCAGCTCTGTCCTATGCTTTTTCGGCAGCTCTTATAAAAAGATATTCGGCAAAGCATGACCCTGTCATGCTAAGCGGCTGGCAGTTCGTATTCGGCGGCGCAGTAATGACAGCTGTCGGCTTTATATTCGGCGGCAGGATAACAGTCATAAATACCAAGGGAGTTCTCATGCTTCTGTATCTTGCATTTGTTTCCGCAGTGGCTTTTTCCATATGGGGAACTCTTCTGAAACACAATCCTGTCTCGACCATATCGGTTTTTGGCTTTATGAACCCTGTTTTCGGAGTTATACTTTCATTTTTGCTGCTTTCGGAAAGAAGTCCTTCAGGGCCGCTTATGGTATGTGCTTCATTGTTACTTGTTGCTGCGGGAATAGTCATCGTAAATATATCTGTTCACAAAAAAGCAACTTGAATTTAAGATTCTTTTAAGGTTTGTATTTTACAATAAAAGCAACAAGGAGAGGGGGAATCGGTAATGAAAAAGCTATTTTTTATTTTAACAGCGTGCGGAATCCTTATCTCTGTTTGCGGCTGCGGCACGGGATCAAATAAAGGCAATGAGGAAGATACTTCCAATGATTCTGTCATTTATGTTTCTCCTGCCGATGGCATATCAGGAGCTTACGGGGCATATGTTGTAAGGAACTCCGCAGAAGTATGAATTCATAAGATATTATACAGATAAAAGCAGCTTTCGGCTGCTTTTATTTTTTCGTTGCAATTTTCAGAGAGATATGTTATTATATAATGGACAATTGATCAGAACGGAGTTGTATCAAATTGAACAGAATATTACTCGTTGAAGATGATAAAGAAATAATCGCCAATCTTACAGAGTTTCTCAAAGGAGAGGGCTTCAGCGTCAAAAACGCCGGCGGACAGACAAAAGCGCTCGAAATGGTGGAAAATGAGAGCTTTGACCTTGTGCTTCTCGATGTTTCTCTTGCAGACGGCAACGGCTTTGCGGTATGCTCGGCAATAAAAGCCAATACCTGTATCCCTGTTATTTTTCTGACTGCCTCAGGTGACGAATTCAGCACAGTAACAGGCTTTGATCTTGGAGCAGATGACTATATAGCCAAGCCATTCCGTCCCCGTGAGCTTGTATCACGAATAAAAAACGTCCTCAGACTTACAGGCAGTACAGGCACTGTAACTCAGCTGGGAGATGTACTTGTTGACACTGTAAAGGGAACTGCAAGCAAAAACGGAAAAGATTTGTTTTTGTCTGCCCTTGAGTACAGATTGCTGCTTGTTTTTATCAATAACAGGGGAACTGTTATGACAAGGACAAAGCTCCTTGAGTCGATATGGGATATAGCAGGAGAATTTGTCAACGATAACACTCTTACAGTCTATATAAAGCGTCTTCGTGAGAAAATAGAGGACGATCCTGCAAATCCGACCATAATAAAGACAGTAAGAGGTCTTGGGTACAGGGTGGACATATGAGAGATCTGCTTAGAAATACGGAGATAAAGCTCTCATTTGGGATATACGTTTTTTTATCGGTCCTCGCTGTTGGCGGCGCTTTTTTATATGACAGGAGGCTGCTTCTGCCTGCACTTTTACTATGTGCTGTATTCACTTTTATCCACATGTACTGCATATATATCCGCTATAAGCGCATCTCAAAGATGTCGGCGGATATTGACAGGATACTCCACGGTGATGACAGCATAAGGTTTGAGAATTATTCAGAGGGAGATATAGGGCTTCTCCAGAGCGAGATATACAAAATGACAGTTCGGCTTCGTGAGCAGCAGAGCAAGCTTACCGAGGACAAGATCTATCTCGCAGATTCTCTTGCGGATATCTCCCATCAGATAAGGACTCCGCTGACGTCGATCAATATACTTGTTTCAATGCTCTCCGAGCCCGACCTGACGTATGAGAAGCGTGAGCAGCTCATACATAAGCTGTACGGACTTCTTTCGCGCATAGACTGGCTCATAACCGCACTTCTTAAAATGTCTAAGCTTGACGCAGGAACTATAAAATTCCACAGTGAGGATATAAGTATCCGTGATCTTCTTGAAAAAGCCTGTATGCCTGTTCGTGTGCCAATGGAGCTTCGCGGACAGGAGCTCATCATCGAGGCTGAGGGAGATATAAGCTGTGATGTTGCGTGGAGCTGTGAGGCTATCGGAAATATAGTGAAAAACTGCATGGAACATACTCCTGACGGCGGAAAAATAACTGTCTGCGGGAAGAGAAATACACTTTTCTCAGAAATAGTTATTACCGACAGCGGCAGCGGTATTTCCAAGGACGATCTGCCGCATATATTTGAGAGATTCTACAAGGGCAGGACTTCCGAGGACAAAGGCGGCTTCGGCATTGGACTTGCTCTTGCAAGAATGATAGTGACAGGACAGAACGGCACGATTAAGGCAGAAAACGCATCAGGCGGCGGAGCTGTTTTCATTGTCAGATTTTATGAATCTACTGTATAAAGCGAGATTATTCTCGCTTTTTCTTTTTGTGACATTTTTGTTATTTTAAAGTCACCTTACAGTCATATTGACATGATAGAATATATACATAAACCAAGAAAAGGAGCATTTACTATGGAGATACTCAGAGTTGAAAATTTATGCAAGGTCTACGGCAGCGGTGAAAACGAAGTTCACGCACTTGACAATGTAAGCTTTAAGGTTGAAAAGGGCGAATTTATCGCAATAATCGGTCCGTCAGGCTCGGGAAAGTCTACTTTGCTCCATATACTTGGCGGAGTTGATAAGCCCACCTCGGGAAAAGTGTATATGGACGGCAAGGACGTTTATGCTCAGAATGATGAACAGCTTGCCATATTCCGCCGCAGACAGGTGGGACTTATATATCAGTTCTACAATCTTATTCCCGTACTCAATGTTACCGAGAATATTACACTTCCTGTACTCATGGACGGTCAGCAGGTCAATGATGACAGACTCAATGAGCTTATTGCAACACTGAAGCTCAAAGGCAGAGAGGAACATCTTCCCAATCAGCTCTCAGGCGGTCAGCAGCAGAGAGTTTCCATTGGCAGAGCACTTATGAACGCTCCTGCGGTCGTATTAGCAGACGAGCCTACAGGCAATCTTGACAGCAAGAACAGTCAGGAGATAGTCGATCTTCTCAAGCTTTCCAATCAGAAATACAATCAGACGCTTATTATCATTACTCATGATGAGAATATAGCGCTTCAGGCTGATCGTATACTTGCTATAGAGGACGGCTGTATTATCCGTGACGAGGTGATACGCAAATGAATATTTTTAATAAAGTTACACTTCAGTCGCTGAAAAAGAACCGAACAAGGACATTTGTAACGATAATCGGTATCATGCTGTCAACAGCTCTTATCTGTGCTGTTACTACCTCTTTTGCTTCTGTAAGACAGTACGCAATAGGTTATTTCGAGCAAACTGAGGGCAAATGGCACGGAATGCAAAAGAATATCGACAACGATACCTTCAAGAAGATCGACGAGTCTGACAAAGTAAAGGACAAGGCGGTATTCAGCTATATAGGCTATGCAGACATCGGAAGCACCAACAACTACAAGCCATATCTGTACATATCAGGCTTTCATGAGGACGAGGAGGGGATAGCTCCCGTACATATTATCTCGGGACGTTTTCCTGAGAACAGCCATGAGATAATGCTCCCCGATCATCTTGCCGATAACGGCGAGGTTTACTTCAAAGAGGGTGATGTGCTGAAGCTTGAAATAGGCGACAGAGTTCCTAATACCGATGAGCTTCTCAGCATGGACACCGATAAGTTTGATTATAACCTCAGGGAAAGCATTGATATAGAGAGTCTTATTAGAGATAATTCGGATATCATCAACAGCTATATACTCAGACAGGACACGCCCTATGTCGCTGTAGATGAAAGCGGAAAAACTATCTCAGCCGAAAAGCTGAAAATAAGGGAGACGAGAGAGTATACAGTTGTCGGATTCTACCGCCGCCCTGAATTTGAGGACATGTTTTCTCCGGGATATACTGCACTGACAGTTCCCGATGAGTATACTGAGGACACGTATTATACAGTTTTTTACTGTATGAAGAACATGAGCGATATCTACGACTTTATGAAGGATAACGGTTTTGAGGAGGATTATCATACAAGCATGACTCACTCCGAGCTTCTCATGTTCAGAGGCGTTTCGCAGTATGCAAGCTTCTATAGCATGATATATGGTCTTATGGCAGTTGTCATTGTACTGATAGTATTTGGTTCCATTATGCTGATATACAATGCATTTTCCATATCTGTATCCGAGAGGACAAAGCAGTTCGGTCTTCTTTCATCTATCGGAGCAACAAAGAAGCAGCTTCACAGAATGGTTAGGTTTGAAGCAACTTTTCTCAGTTTTATCGGTATACCACTCGGTATAGGATTGGGAATACTCGGCATGTGGATCACATTTCTCGCTATAGGCAGAAGATTCTCTGAGCTTATGGGTGGTAACTATGATGTTCCCATGCGTATATGTATCTCACCGTCAGCTCTTATAGCAGCCTGCATAATCGCTTTCATTACCATAAGAATATCTGCGTGGATACCCTCAGTCAGAGCTACAAGGATAACTGCTGTTGAGGCAATACGCCAGAACTCAGACATAAAGCAGGATAAGCATATAAAAACTCCAAAGATCATATACAAGGTATTCGGTCTTTCGGGGGTACTTGCACATAAATACTTTAAGCGCAGCAAGAAAAAGTACCGTGCAACTATTATAAGCCTTTTTATGAGCATAGTTCTCTTTATTTCAGCTTATGCGTTTACTTCATATCTGGTAACATCTGTGGACGACGCATACACTACCTTTAATATGGATTATATGTATTCTCTGTTTGAAGAGCCCAATAAGAAAAACATGATCGATATAGACGAGCTTCTGAGAAATATAAAGAATACCGAATATATCACAGATGCGTGCTATTATTCAGGCAGCTATCAGTCCGCATATATCGATGAAAAATATCTGAGCGAAGAGATGAGTGGCACAGAAAAAGGCTATGTTCAGGAAGAAGCATATGATCTTGACAAAAAAGAAGGTTATAAAGTAATAGATATCCTTGCCTGCTTTGTCGATGATGAGACCTTCAGAAATCTCATTAATAAGTACGGGCTTTCCGAGAACGAGTTCATGAACCCCGACGCTCCTCTTGGTATCGCCTATGATAATTCTTTTATCCTTGACACTGAAACAGGCAGAATGATCCGTAAAAAGCTTTTTGAGTCCGACAGCTTTGAAGTAGAGTTCACAGCTCATGATGAGGTAGAGGGTTACTTCTATTCTGAGACTCATAAGGACGGAAAGGTCATATACAGCTCAAATGACGGGCTCGATCAATTAGAGTTTGACGAAAAAGATTGTTCAAGGGAAATAACCATGAGAGTCGGAAAGGTCGTTGAAGAACCTCCGTTCATGCTTAATTACTACGGTAATGCGATAGTATATCCTTACAGTTATATGAATATATTTTTCAATGATGACGAAGAGGGGGCAAGCGGCGTTGACTTCTCTATAAAATCCGATGATATCATCGGCGGATACAAGGCTCTTGAAAAGACACTCAGCGAAAACGGACTTACAAGCGAAACCCTTTACAATTATGCAGAGTCAGTTGAATCAAGCAGAAGCATAATTGTTATCATAAAGGTATTTGCATACGGATTTATCGTACTTATCTCACTTATAGCTGCGGCAAATGTATTCAACACCATAACCACAAACATCAATCTTCGCAGAAGAGAGTTTGCGATGCTCAGATCTGTTGGAATGACGTCGAAAGGCATGAAGAAAATGCTTAACTTTGAGTGCGTTCTCTATGGCACAAAGGCACTTATGTACGGACTGCCTGTTTCTGCAATAGTAACTCTGTTTATATCCAGATCAATAGATCAGGGTATCGATACCGTATTCAGAATGCCATGGGGCGCTGTAGGTATTGCGGTGCTCAGCGTATTCCTTGTTGTATTTGCAACAATGATGTACTCAATGAGCAAGGTCAGGAAGGACAATACCATTGACGCACTGAAAAACGAAAATCTGTAAATGAAAAAAGCTCTCCGATTGGAGAGCTTTTTTCAGCTGCTTTTTCTGAAATTCCTGTCAGTGAGTATCCTTGCACATATCAGACCGAGAGGGAGGGCTGTAACTATAAGAACAGCCTTTGTGAGCCAGACTGCTCCCGTAGTTATATCGTTTATGACAATATAATAAACTCCCTTGTACATGAACATTCCCGGGACCATTATAACTATTGACGGCACTGTAAGAGTTATTCGCGGATAGCCTATCCGGTGATGGATAGCTGATGCAAGAAGTCCTGCGGATAATGCGCCTGTGAAAGCTGCAAGTCCGGCGTGTATTCCTGCCATATCAATGAGCTCTAATCTGAGAGTGTTTGCACACATACCTATCAGACCTGCTATAGCTGCCATTTTTCGGGTGCTGTTAAACATAAGAGAGAAGCCGTACACTCCGCAGAAGCTGGTTATCATTATAAATACTGCACGAAGCAGGGGAGAGATATCATAGACTTCAAAATCCTGTGGGTGGAAACTGAACACAGTTGCGCAAAGCCAGCCCGTAAGAGTTGCGACTGTTATAATGAGCAGGGCGTAGGTTATACGCTCGATACCCGACCTGAGGTCAAGCTTGGCAAGATCCATGCCGCCTGTGATAAGCGGAAATCCCGGGATAACAAAAAGCATAGAGCAGATATATCCCGCCTGATGTACTGCTGAAACTCCGAGAAGAAGTTCTGCCAGCTTTATGAATATGACGTATGTACAGCACGCCGAAGCAACACCTGCGGCAACATTGGCAAAGAGAGTGATGTGACGTTCAAGCAGCTTTTTCCTTACAAAGTTTCCTATACCTGCACCGAAAAATGCACAGAGCATCTCTGCTATGCCGCCGCCCAGCAGAAATGTAAATGCACAGCAGGCAAAAGCGGCAGCAAGCCCGAGATTCCAAGCTTTGTAATTGCCCTTCATGTCCTGAAACTTATCAAGTATCATGTGGAACTGCTGAACAGAGTATTTTTCGACTCTTTCGGCAAAGCTGTCGGCGAAGTGTTCAAGCTCGTTGAGCTTATCGGTGTTTACGCCAGTTGTGTTTAATGAGATAGCATTTGTATATGTTTCATTTCCGCTTATGCAGGTATATTCTATGGAAAGCAGACCAATGTCCGCATTGCAGGTTATCCCGAGAGCACGTGATATTTTATTCATTGAAGCTCTTACACGCCATGCGGCTGTACCTACGGACAGCATCATCAGTCCGACTCTTCCCACAAGAGAGGCTTTCTCCTGCAATGAAGCATTTTTTGCAGGTATATTGCTTTCGGTATTGACTATATCATGCCATTCTATTGCCATATGCTGTTTTCTTAGCTTACTCATATAACGCTCCTTAGTGTTTTATCAGATCATCAAATTATATTATACCACTTTGGCAGCTGTAAAGCAATACTGTGAGCGCATGAAAAAGGCGATACACTTAAATGTATCGCCTTTTGTAATATTACTTAATATCTTTAACGGGGATAATAGGGGATTTTGCACCGTTTGGAGCCTTATTGACCGCCGTATGTCCAGTGAAGTCAACGTAGAGATCATCAAGATCGTCTGCATTGGCTATAAGTGATACCCTGACGTGAGTTTCACCGCCTGCGGGGATATTTATGCCGTTTTTACCGGATTTATTGTCGCTTTCAAGTGACAGGAAGTCCTCAGAGGCTATTTTACTGTGATTCATAAGCACAGCATCTCCCTTGTGACACTTCACTCTCCAGTTGCAGTCCCATTCGGGTGCTATAAGCAGTCTTGGGAATATATTGTAGCTGACCTTACAGTTTTCAATATCTTCGCATATATCTTCGTCCCCGACGTTTTTATATGTCAGGTCGAGAACTATAACTTTCTTTTGTACTGTTTCTGTGTCTGTTATCTCATCAAGAGTGTTTATGCCGTCGCCAAGAGTGCCGTACTGATAGGTCTCATATATCTTGCCGTCGTCAGCAAGGTATTCGCTGTAATCAGCTCCCCAGCCGCAGCCGTCTGTAGTAATGCCGTCGAAATCATCCTGAACCCATGCATCGTTTACAGTTATCTCAACACTGTGTCCAAAACCATTTTCATCCGAAACCGTATCGCCTATGCTGACAATATTATAGTCATCAATGCTTTTTCCTGTAGTATCAGATCCGATATCAGAAGAACCGCCTGAGGATTCTTCTCTCTGGAACCATGTTCCCGCTGTGGTCGTATCAGAGGGGATAAGCTTCATACCGTCGATAATACTTTTCAGATCATCATCTGAGATATCGTCGGTAGCAAACAGTTCAACAACAAAGTTAGTGTTCGTGAACTGTATCCAAGATACACGTCCGAAATTATTAGTATCTTCCACCCCTGAATAATCCTTATTCTGTCTGTGGAAGATATAAGCTGTCTTTTCCTCATTGGAAACGTCATCAAGCTGAACAATACCGCCGACCTTTTCTTTCATTGGAGTATCAGCGTCAACTCTGAAGTAACATGAGTCAAATGTACCGCCTGCGGCTGTTGCGAAAGCGTGCTTGCCAATTCTTTCGCTGTCATCATAAGCGCCGTCGGGGAGCCATGTGTATTCTACATCGTAGTTCTGCTCATCGGAAGCTTCTTCCTCAGTAGGCTGGAATGTGAGGATATACTGGTATTCGCCGTTCTTTTCAAGCTGCATACCTATGGGAGCAATTTCAGCTTCTTCTGTCGGCTCCTCGGGAGTAATGACAGTCTGAGTTGCAATAACATCGTCTGTCTCCGTGTCAGCAAGCTGTGCGGAATTGTTCATTGATCTTGATATAGCGTAGATAGACATAGGAGCAGCAATAACTATGGCTGCCGCAGCTGCCACCATTCCAATATAGCGGCTTTTAATATGATTTGATGTCTTTTTCATAGTGATCCCTTTCTGTATGTTCTCCCTGCGAAGTTCATACCTAACGGAGAAATCATGCATTTTGTCCGATGAAAAAGCTTCATTGACTATGTTGTCCCATTCTTCTTTGGTAGGAAACCTTTTATTTTTCATTGTTGATCTCTCCTTTTGTTTTCAGGCGTTTTTTAGTACGTTCAAAACGCTTTCTTACATTTGCTTCGGTGAGTGATAATTTATCAGCAACTTCCTTCCATGACATTTCCTCGATACATCTAAGCGTAACGATACGCCTGTCGGTCTCACCGAGCCCGCGAAGAATGTCATTTACCGACTCTGTATCACATTGCTCCTGAGCTTTATCGGCGACCTGTATTGCATTGTCGATGGAGACTTCCTCACTGTACCGACGCTTGTTTTTACGATAGATGTTTATGGAAGTGCTTTTTATGACTTTAACGATATAAGCCTTTGTCTTTTCGCTTTTGCAGTCGCCGAATCTTCCTATCCTGTGCATTATCCTTATAAATGCATCTGAAACAGCGTCCTCGGCAAGTCCTTCATCATGCAGAACAGCGTAAGCTATACGGTACATTGGCTGCTCATATAGCTCATAGAGAAGTCTCAGCTTTTCGGATTCGTCGTTAGTCATTTTATCACCTCAATTGAAACGTTTCATAACATATAACACTTTTTCTGTCTGTTTTGTGACACCAAATCAAAAAAAAGCTCCGTATTGGAGCTTTTTTATATACCTGAAAGGTCGAAATCGGGCACATAATCTTCGGATGCCGAGCTTTTTTGCTGCGTAAAGCCGTTTATTCCGAGCTCGGCTGCAAGATCAACCACACTGTTGTACTCCATTTTTGTGACTTTGCGTTTCAGCTCCGGAAATTCATCAGAGATAAAATCAAAAGGAGTATACTGGTTCATTATGCTGACCAGTACATCTTCGACAGAAGTATTTTCGGCTATCCACTTAATTATTTCCATTGAGTCGTGCCTGTGGGAGGGGAGCACCATATGACGAATTATCGTTCCTTTTAAGAGACCGCCCTCGGCGTTATATTTAAGCGTACCGACCTGTTTTACCATTGCAAGCACAGCAGCCGAGGCTTTTTCAAAGTAGTCGGGTGCATTTGAATATCTTGCGGAGATATCAGGGGAATAATATTTGAGATCAGGCAGGTAGACATCAATATATCCGTTAAGCATTTTAATAGTATCGACAGATTCATATCCTCCGCAGTTATAAACAACAGGTATGGACAGCTTATGCTTTATCATGTCAAAAGCATTTATTATATTGGGAACAAAGTGTGTGGGCGTAACAAGGTCAATATTGTCTGCACCCATATCCTGTAATCTCAGAAATATCTCAGCAAGCTTTTCGTCAGATATCTCTTTTCCGAAGAGCGTGTTGCTTATTTTGTTGTTCTGACAGAAACAGCAATGGAGATTACAGCCTGAGAAAAAAACGGTTCCTGCTCCGTTTTTGTAAGAAATACAGGGTTCTTCCCATTTGTGCAGAGAAGCTCTTGCAACTATAGCCTTGCTCCCTGCACCGCAGAAGCCTTTACTGTTTATTCTGTCTGTGCCGCATTTTCGCGGGCACAATGTACATTCATTCATCATATTCATCGTCCATGTAGTCCCTGAAATCAAAGTTTTCGGAAGTCGTTGTGCTGTCAAGCAGCTCCTTTGCGCTTATATTATTGTTTATACAGTACATTGCCGCAGCGGCAAGAAATATACTTTTGGAAAGTCTGTTTTTGTTGCAGTAATCGGTTATGAGCCTGTCCTCATAAAGGCTTGCTCTGCAGGAAAGGCTCTTATAATAGATAACGCTGTTGGAATAGCGGGATATTTTGTTCTTCTTAGCCTTTTTTCTGTCCATAACACCGTCTCCCTTTGACTGAATATTCTAATTTTATCACCGCAGCTTCAAAAAGTCAATAAATGTCGCAAAAAACGCCTGCTTACATTGAACATCACAAAATTTTCACTTGCTTTTTTGTATAAAGTGATGTATAATTAATATTGCATTATTATTTAAGGAGCTAAAGCTATGATAAATATAGGTTTTATTGGTGCAGGCAACATGGGCACCGCAATAATGAAAGGCATATCAACAAGCAGCCTCGGTGCTGAAGTAAAGCTTTTTGCTTTTGATCCATGCACTGAAAAACTCGCTGCACTTGCTGAATACGGCGTAAACGGCTGTTCTTCCGAAAAGGAGATAATGGACAACTGCAAGTATGTTTTCCTCGCTGTCAAGCCTCAGATAATTGAGGGCGTTCTTGAAGCAATATCTGCTCACACAACAAAAGATACTGTTATCATTTCTATTGCAGCAGGTATCGGCGACGAATTTATTGCAAAGAAGACTATTCCCGATGCAAAGGTTGTTCTTGTAATGCCAAACACACCTCTTCTTTTAGGTGAGGGAGCATCGGCACTTTCAAGAAACGAGCGCGTAACAGATGAAGAGTTCGATGTTGTGCTTAATATTTTCAAAATATGCGGTAAGGCGGCTGTTATTTCCAAGGATAAAATGAAAGAGATAATCGCTATTAATGGAAGCAGTCCTGCATTTATCTATCTCTTTGCAAAGGGCTTTATTGACTATGCAGCTTCAGTTGGAATCGACAAAGCAGCTGCTGAGGAGCTCTTCACTCAGAGCCTTATCGGTTCTGCAAAGATGATAACAGATTCGGGATATACTATCGACGAGCTTATTAAAATGGTATCCTCCCCGGGAGGAACTACTCTTGCTGGTCTCGACAGACTTTATGAGGGCAATCTTACAGAAGTAGTAAAGAATTGCTGTGACAGCTGTACAAAGAGAGCATACGAGCTTTCAAAATAAGTCTTAAATGCTTTTTATGCGCATATATTTCTTTGAAAGGAATGATGTGCATGAAACAGATAAGTACGTTCAACACTAAAAAAGACAGGACAAGCCTGCTTTTTTACATGATATTTATTATCGGAGGTATTGGGGCAGGAGCTTTCCTCTCAGGAAAAAGTCAGCTTTCGGCTTCTGTATGGATAAATCAGCAGCTTTTTACCCGGACTTTTTCAATGAGGGATTCACTGAATACTCTTGTTTCGCTTCTTTTATATCTGGGAGCAGCCTTTTTGACGGGGCTATTTGCTTTCGGACGTCCCTGCGGACTTGCCTTGCTTGTATACAGAGGGATAGGGATCGGTGTTTCGGCAGGTCTTATGTATGTCATGTACGGCAGAGGAGCCGTTGTCCCTGTTATCATTACGTTTTTGCCAAGAGCGGCATCAGCGGCATTTATCGCTGCGGTATCTATTAGGGAATCAGCACGTAATTCAAGGTCTATCCTTGCGTTCTGTATGAACAGATACGACAGCGGTGAAAACAGTATAAGCTTTAAGCTTTACTGTCTGAGATATATAGTACTTTTTATTTTTTCAATATTTATTTCTGCGGCTGACGGAGCTGTATTATATCTCTATGGTTCTGTGTGCAGATAGTAAACGGAGGAATTTATTTGGGCGTTTTTTTCAAGGATTATGTCAGTGCAGGAGTAGGTATATCCAAGCATGCTCCCAAGAAAAAAGGTGCAGCATTGTTTTTTGATATACTTGGCAGAAAGTTCTGGAAGCTTCTTGCAATTAACTTTATGTATATGTTATTCTTCCTGCCTTTTCTTTTGATCTTATTGGCACTTGCCATCTTCAAAAACAGCTACTACGGCTTTGTAATATCCGCAGGAGTTTTATTAGCTGCTTTTGCAGTTCTTATCGGACCTGCTACAGCAGGAATGACCAAGGTAATAAAGTCATTTGTTATCGAGAAGCCTGCATTTATCTGGCGCGATTTCTGGAGCGCTTTCAAGAGCAACTTCAAAAATGCGGCTATCGTTGGCTTTATTGACTGTGTGGTATTTGCATCCGCATTTTCATCTTTGCAGGTTTATCCAGCAATTGCCAAGCAAACAGGCTCAAAAGCCATATACATACCTATGGTGATAGCTTTCAGCCTGTTCCTTGTAATTATCATAATGAACTATTATATTTTCCCGATGATGATAGCGACCACGCTGTCTCTGAAAAATCTTATAAAGAATTCATTTGCCCTTGCTTTTGTTGCACTGAAGCAGAATTTCTTGATCTTTATCGTATCCTTGCTCACATTTGCTCTTATGGGAGTATTGCTGTTCTTTGTATTTCCTGTATTTATGCTTCTTATGCCGTTTTTTCCTGCGGCATTCCTGTGTCTTTTTAGCTGCTTTATAAGCTATCCCGTTATACAGAAATATGTTATCAATCCTTACTATACAAGCATCGGCGAGATAAATCCCGAGCTTGTTGACGATACTGCCGACGATGAGGAGCGTATCTTTGAGGATATGGGCGGCAAGGAAAAGCCTATTGAAAAGCGTACAAAGGGAAAAGGAAAGAGAATATCATAATAATTCGGCGCATTTTGCGCCGTTTTTATTTTTTGTGTGATATTTCATACATTTATTTCGTTTTACATATGAAGTACTTCAAAAAAAGGAGCGAACAATGGATTCAGAAAAAATGGCTGAAATTTACGATAAATACAGCAATGCCGTATATCGTATGGCATTTGCCTACTGCAAGAACAAGGCAGATGCCGAGGATATAATGCAGGAGGTCTTTATCAAGCGTTTCTCCATAGATATAGTATTCGATGAAGAAACAAAAGAGAAGAGCTGGCTTCTAAAGGTCACTGTGAACAAATGCAGGGATATGTTCCGTTCATTGCGGTACAAGTATTCTCTGACGTTGATACCTCTTGAAGAGGCAAGCCTTGTATATGAAACTCCTGAGGAAAGCGAGGTCTACCGCGCTGTAATGTCCCTTCCGCAGAAATACAGAACAGTGATCCATCTCTTTTACTATGAGGAATACTCCATAAAGGAGATAAGCGCTATAACAGGCAGCAGGGAAACTGCTGTACAGACCCAGCTGTTCCGTGCACGTAAAAAGCTTAAAGAAATTCTTGGAAAGGAGCTCCAACTATGAATATTAATAATTATAAAAAAGTAACGGACCGCTTGACACCTGATGAGCGGTTAAGAAAAGAGGTACTTGATATGAGTAAACGTGAGAACAAAATAAAGTTGAATACAAATGAGTATACCGAAAACGTATCAGGCGTCGAGGTGCGCCGCGGAAGCAGCATTACACGCTATATAAGCATTGCGGCAGCTTGTGCGATACTTGTGGGCGGTATAGGTACTACGGGAGTGCTGCTTCATAGGAACAGCAGGAATGCCCAGCAGCTTGCTGAGGTAAGCGAGGAAAAAACAACTGCCGAAGTAGAAACCGAGATAGCCGAGGAGCCTGCTCAGACCGAAGCCGATGCTGAATATGATTATGATGTGATCGCAAGAGAGCTTACAGACAGCTATCTGGACGAATTGAATGTTCTTGTTTACGGAGATGTGGAATATGACACCAATTCAGCCATTTCCTTTAATATCGTTGACAGTTCCGATGAAGAATGGACAAACAATTACGGCTATGAAAAGTCTTTCTATAAGGTCACAGACCAGCGCTTCCACAGCTGTCAGGATATTTACGAATACTATAAAAAATCTCTTGCATCAAGAATATTTGATGATACAACAGATCAATACTATGATATGCCCGAGAGCTTTAAGAATGCATTTGCTCTTGACGGCTGCGGTATGGTGAACTGGCTCGGCGGCGATGTTAGCAAATTTGAAGTAGGAAGCAATGTTGATCTGCGTCCTTCAGGCAACAGAGATGATGACGCGGTCGATGAGGAAGCTTTTGCTCTGCATATTGCAAACTACATTGATTATAACGGCGAACTTTATATTTCAAAGTTTTCGACTGAAAGAGACAAAATAAAGTATTCTACCGAACCAATGGTCATAAGTGCAGAAGAAGATAAGTGCGTTATTTCGCGTTATGTTATGGAAAACTATTATTACGGAGATAATGCAAAATACGGAGCTGAAATACTGTTTACACTTGTTCGTGAAAACGGCGAGTGGAAGATAGAGCGCGTCGAAACCGGCGCACAGCCGGAGTATCTGACATATATTGCAGTACAGTGCTATGTTATGGAGGATCACGAATATGACGACATTAATCTTGGCGAAGAATATGATAAATCTACTGCAAGACGTCCTGTATTGACCTCTCTTGAGATCAGTGATTATGACTTTGAAAATAAGACCGCAAGGATACATGCTGTTCTTCACGATATGGCAGATGTTGACGCCGCCGAGATCGAAGCAGATATTGATTATAACACGGTAACGCTTTCAAATGTTAATTTAAAGAGACTTAAAGATTTTGACGAAACATTAAAGCGTCCCAGTGTTATATGGAAAGAAACTCATCCCGATGAATGATATAAAATTATCCCCTGAACTGAGGTTCAGGGGATTTTTTATGTAACAATAATGAAGTAAACGCATAAAATATAAGCAGGGAATATCAGACATTGACAATATTGGTTATGACATCGCCCTCCGGAGTGATGTCGATATGACCGAATGACGGTTTGCTGCCGTCGCGTGGGATAGAAGCGCTTCCGGGATTCATAATATAGAATCCGTCCTCGTAGCTTTGATAGCGCTCGTGAGTATGTCCGAAAAGGATTATATCACATTCGTTGGCAGCAGCAAGAGCTTTAAGTTTGTCAAGAGAACCTCCGACACCGTAAAGATGACCGTGTGTGGCAAGTATCTTATGGCTTATAAGCGGCAGTACGAAATAGTCCTCGCTGATACTGTCAAAGTCGCAGTTTCCTGCAACATGGATTATCTTAGGAGCTAATCTCTGATGTGACAGGATGAAATTATCAAGCTCGCGTTCACCGTCACCGAGATGGAATATCCAGTCTGCGTCAGTATTTCGCATAATAACACTTTCAAGAGCATAAGAATTACCGTGTGTGTCTGATATTACAACAATGCGCAAATATATCCCTCCTAAGAAGTTTATACCATATTATAACATAATTTTTTGAAAAAATCAACAGGTATTATCAAAAAAATATGGGCTTGTTTGTTAAAATCGCAAAAATGCGGTAGCTACGAGCATACAAAACATATTTTATCATTAAATACAATATATTATTGTATATATCATGTTTTATGGAGGCAGCTATGAATAATATCGACTCAAACAAGGTATCGGGACTTCTCAATGTTATAAGCAAGAAGATCGGTGTGCCATCCGATAAATTACGGGCCGAGCTTGAAGAGGGGAAGTTCGACAGTGCGCTTTCGGCTATGAACAGGAATGATGCTGCAAGATTTCAACAGGCAGTTAACAATCCCAAAATTGTTGAAAAAATGATGAGCACACCGCAGGCAAAAGCACTGTACGAAAAGCTGTCAGGCGGAAAGAAATAAAATGGACGACATAATGAGCAGAATCAGCGAGATTCTGTCAGATGAGGAAAGCGTTAAACAGCTTTCAGAGCTAGCACAAATGCTGGTCACAGACAGCGATAAAAACGAAGCGAAAGCGGAGAATGCGGTTCCTGAAGATCAGCCTGATATAGCTTCTATGCTGAAGCTTACAAGTCTTATCGGCGAAGCCTCAAAGCAGGACAGAAACGCCGATCTGCTGCTGGCACTGAAGCCTCATCTTGGCGAAGAAAAGCAAAAACGTGTAGATAAAGCCATAAAGCTTCTTAAGCTTCTGGCAATATGGAACATTGCAAAGGGAAGCGGTCTTTTGCAGGAGCTTATTTAAAGAAGGGAGGCGAGTTAATGGCGGTATACGGAGATTTTTCAAACAAGAGAAAAGATAGGGAATGCGTGAATCTGTATCATTGCAAAGGTCACAATGCCGCTGCTGACCTGCCTCCTGATATCAGAGAATGTGATGCCCCGCCTCCTGTGAAAGAGCAGTCGGAGAGTAAAAGTGAGAAAAGTGCCTTATTCAGCAATTTGATCGATGAATTTCTTGATGGCGGCATAGACAGTGACAAGCTTCTTGTAGCTGTGATACTCTACCTGCTTATCAAGGAGGGTGCAGACATAAAGCTTATCATCGCGCTTGGATATATACTTATTTGAGAGGTAAAATTATGGATACTGAAATGCTGTTCAAAATTTTTTGCGGAGCCATTGCTGCTGTAATGATAATATATTACATCAGACGTCAGAAAAAGATGCTTTCCTTTTTCATAGGAGCATTTACAGGCGGAGCTGCGCTGTTTATCGTCAATAAATATGGACCATTATTCGGAACGGATATCCCTCTGAATCTTTTTAATATTCTTGGCAGCCTCATACTTGGAGCACCTTTTGTAGCTTTTATTGTAATAATGAATTTTTTGTAAATTCAAGGGCTTATTTCACAAAAACTATTGTATTATTATGAGTGTTATGGTAAAATATATGTATAGGAGGTGGATTATGAACATCATCGATATTATCAACAAAACCAAAAAATCACAGGAACTGAATGAAGAAGAGATCGCGTGGCTCGTAAAAAATTATACTGACGGCGAGATACCCGATTATCAGATGTCTGCATGGCTTATGGCAGTATGTCTTAACGGACTTACCGAAAAAGAGACTTTTGCACTTACTGCGGCGATGCGTGACAGCGGAGATGTTCTCAGGCTGAATATCCCTTTCACTGTGGACAAGCACAGTACAGGAGGAGTTGGCGATAAAACATCTCTTATCATAGGACCTATAGTTGCAGCCTGCGGCGTATGCATGGCAAAAATGTCAGGACGCGGCTTGGGACATACAGGAGGAACTATCGACAAGCTCGAAAGCATTGAGGGCTACAGGACCGATCTGCCTCTCGGAGAGTTTGAAGCTATCCTTAAAAAGACGGGTTTTTCAATTATCTCTCAGACAGGAGCGCTTTGTCCGGCAGATAAAAAAATGTATGCCCTTAGAAACGCAACAGGTACAGTGGACAGTATACCGCTGATATGTGCAAGTATAATGAGCAAAAAGCTTGCCATGAATGCGGATTGTCTTGTACTTGACGTAAAATACGGTACAGGTGCTTTTATGAAGACCAAAGAAGACGCCGAAAAGCTTGCTGTACTCATGGAAAAAGCAGGTAGATCAGCAGGCAAGAAGTGCAAGGCTGTTGTTACAGATATGAATGTTCCTCTCGGAAAGAATATAGGAAATGCTCTTGAGGTCAAGGAAGCCATAGAGCTTCTTCAGGGAAAGATAAAAGGCACTCTTTATGATGTTTGCATCGAGCTTTCAGCTGATCTTCTGGAGCTTGCAGGCAAAGGAACAAACGAGGAATGCATAAGAATGGCTGAGAACGCTGTTTCGTCGGGCAAGGCTCTCGATGTTCTGCGCGAGACTATCAGGCTGCAGGGCGGAAATGAAAAGATATGTGATGATACTTCACTGCTTCCTCAGCCTCTTCTTAAATATGAGATCAGAGCTACAAAGGGCATGAAGATACTGGGCTTCAACTGTGAGGAGCTGGGAATGACTTCACTTCTGCTTGGTGCCGGAAGACTGAACAAGACCGATAAGATCGACATGAGCGCAGGTATAGTCATGAATTGCAGCGTTGGAGATCAGCTTGCCGCCGATGATATAATAATGACTCTGTACTCTACAGTTTGCAGCGATTTCTCCGATGCAGCGGTAAGAGCTTTGAATGCAGTAAAATTTAAAATAACCGAAAAACCGAGTTATACATGATAAAAATCATATAAACACATTACAGGAGGTCTAAAATATGGGATTTGTGGATTCAGTAAAGGATTTTGCAGAAAAAGTCGGTGAGTCTGTTGAGCGCGGGGCAAAAACAGTTTCAACCAGCTCAAAGAGATTTGCGGAAAAGACGAAGATCAGGAGAGAAATGGCACGTGTTGAGTCAGATATCAATACGGATTACATAGAGCTTGGCAAGGTCATGTACGAAAAGATATGCAGTGACCCTGACACAGAATACATGGCTACTATAAGCGATATCAAGGAAAAGACTTTAAAGCTTGATGAACTCAAAGCAGAGCTTATGTCGCTTGAGGACAAGGTTTTCTGTGAGAACTGCGGCTCTCAGATACGCAGAGAGCAGGTTTACTGCGATAAGTGCGGAGCAAAGGTGATACATGAGGCACCTGCTGAAGAAGCAGAGGAAGCTCCAAATATAACAGTGGAATAATCAACAAGGCGCATTAAGAATATTAATGCGCCTTGATTTATGCAACTTGCTGAAAAACGCTGCTTCGATTTGTCTAAAAAAACACATAGCAGGTCTTTACTTTTTGACTTTTTTGTGATAAAATAAAAATAGTTTATCACTTTGCAGCTTTTTGCCTTTTAAACATAAAAGCGTCAAAGCTGTTAAGTCAGAAAGGAATATAATAATGCCAATTACAGAATTACTTGAACGAAATGCAAAATTATACGGGAACGATGTTGCTCTCGTTGAGGTCAATCCCGAGATAACAGAAGTAAGACGTATTACATGGAAAGAATATGAGCTTATCGAGCCAAATCCCGAGTGTCACTACAGACGTGAGATAACATGGAGAGTCTTTGACGAGAAAGCGAACCGTTTCGCAAACATGTTATTGGAAAGAGGCGTAAAAAAGGGAGATAAAGTAGGAATACTTCTTATGAACTGCCTTGAATGGCTTCCCATATACTTCGGTATTCTCAAAGCAGGCGCTCTTGCTGTACCGCTTAATTTCAGATATACAGCTGATGAAATAAAGTATTGTCTTGATCTTGCCGAGGTGGATATCCTTGTTTTCGGACCTGAGTTTATCGGACGTATCGAGGAGATAGCCGATGAGATCAGTAAGAATCGTCTCCTTTTTTATGTAGGCGAGGGATGTCCGTCTTTTGCCGAGCACTATGACAGCCTTGTTGCCAACTGCACAAGCTCTTCCCCAAAGGTAGCTGTTAATGACGAAGATAATGCTGCGATCTATTTCTCGTCGGGCACTACAGGCTTCCCTAAGGCAATTCTTCATGATCATACAAGCCTTATGCATTCTGCTAAAGTAGAGCAGAATCACCACGGTCAGACAAGGGACGATATTTTCCTTTGTATCCCTCCGCTGTACCATACAGGCGCAAAGATGCACTGGTTCGGCAGTCTTTACTCGGGAAGCAAGGCTGTTCTTCTCAAGGGCGTAAAGCCAAAGTCCATAATCGAGACTGTTTCCGAGGAGGGCTGTACTATAGTATGGCTTCTTGTACCGTGGGCTCAGGATATACTTGATGCTATCGACAGGGGAGATATCGACCTCTCAGATTACGATCTTGACCAGTGGAGACTTATGCACATAGGTGCTCAGCCTGTTCCGCCCTCACTAATCGCACGCTGGAAAAAGGTGTTCCCCAAGCACCAGTACGATACAAATTACGGACTCAGCGAGTCCATAGGGCCAGGCTGCGTTCATTTGGGTGTTGAAAATATCCACAAGGTAGGCGCTATCGGAAAGGCTGGCTACGGCTGGAAAGTTAAGATTGCCGATGAAAACGGAAACACTGTTGAACGCGGACAGGTCGGTGAGCTTCTTGTCAAGGGTCCCGGAGTTATGAAGTGCTATTACCGTGATGAAAAGGCTACAGCCGAGACTATAAAGGACGGCTGGCTCTATACAGGTGATATGGCTCAGGAGGACGAAGACGGATTTATTTACCTCGTTGACCGTAAGAAAGATGTTATAATCAGCGGCGGTGAGAATCTTTATCCTGTACAGATAGAGGACTTCCTCAGAAGTCACCCTGCTGTAAAGGACGTAGCGGTAATCGGACTTCCCGATAAGAGACTTGGTGAGATAGCTGCGGCTATTATTTCCATAAAGGAAGATCACACCTGTACGGAAGAAGATATCACTTCATTCTGTCAGAAGCTTCCGAGATATAAAAGACCTCATAAGATCATCTTTGCTGACGTTCCGAGAAATCCCACAGGAAAGATCGAAAAACCAAAGCTCAGATCGATTTATTGTGGTGAAAGTCTTGTTGCAAAACAGATCAAAAACTGATAAAAAAGGGCAGCTTAGCTGCTCTTTTTTGATTTATCGACAATATTCGACAAAACACGTCAAAATACGACGCGATAATGACTTACATTTTTATTTTGTTTGTGATATAATTGATTTATCATTGCAAAAAGGAGTGCATGTATAAATGAATAACGTTGTAGCAATTATCGTTAAAACTCTTCTTAACCTCGGAATATCTCCAAATACTAAAGGTTATCATTATCTGCGGGACGTAATTCTGATCTGCGTAACGCAATGCCATAAAGCATGTTATGAAAGATGTGTTTGCGGCGCTCGGCTTCATCTGGAAATTTATCACGCAAGCCAACCATTAGGCGCTTTGCGATTTGGCGCAAGAAAATACCAGTCTTACAAGCCGGATCTAGCCACTTTAAATCCGGATTACTCCATATATCTTCCGGAAATAAATCCAACATTTTATCTACTAGCTCTGGCGGCGTAAAAACCTCATCACTAGATAGATTTGCTATACAGTCCAGAATATCTGGAACGTGACCACCCTTAATTAAACGCGTAAAAAGATTGACCTTCTCTGGTTTATTCTCCATACTCCTCCTCGTTATCGCTAGAATCCTGCGGCATATACAGTTCGCTCTTTAGGCGAACTCGCTCGTTCAATATTTCTCGAACCTGTTCTACCGTCGTAGCAGCCAGAAGATCGTTCACGAGCTTCTCCATCGCCTGCGCTTTGCGTTCATCGCGCTTCCTCTTCATGCTCAAAATATTCGAGCGCTTTCTGCGTTCCCTAAACACTAAGTCGTCTCGGTAGCGTTGTTTTAGATATGCTACAGTCGCGCGATTATCACGCTTGTTTTTGCATTTCGCCGAGCAATAATGCGGAAGGCGCCCCTTACCCTTTCTTTCCCACTCAAAAAGCTTGCCACATTCGCTACATACAAATGTCTGCTTCTCATCATTCATGAGATAGCTCCTTATAGGACACCGTTGGGTAATCCTTGATTACTTTATCGATTCCAGCCTCCATATCTGTCAGCGCGTAAACGCGGCGCTTAAACAGGCCTTTGGCGGGGGTTGAATATTCAGTGAAAAATACTTTGTCCTTACCGTTTAACATGTCACCAACAATTAGGTTGGTATCCATGATTGCGTTCATAGCTAGTAAGAACTCCTTCGAGGATTTCTTCGGCAGATAATCAAAAATGACGCCCTGGAGGCGTTTCTTGCATTCAGAGATGTTGTCTTCAGCAATATCTACGCCGTAAATCGTCGATAAAACTTTGAGAACCGAAAATTCACGATTCTTTTTATGCCACTCAACTTTGTCCTGTTTTAGGTGATCTAAGCGTTGGCGCAAAATTGCTTCAAGAAAATTACCATTACCGCAAGCTGGTTCCAAAAAGCGCCAGTAGCGATTAGATGTGGCCTGAGTGAGAGCAAGAATATTATTTACTTCACGCTCGGCAGTAAAAACTTCGCCACGGTCACGCACGCGAGATTTTGTTTTTATTTGCTTTTCTTCTGTGCCTAAATTCTTTCGAGCTACCATAATCATTTTATGAAAATATTTTAACATATTATGAAAGTTTTTTCAAATAATAAACGGTGCATTACGGTGCAATTATGGTGCATTTTGCAAAATTTCAGTTAGGGTACAAAAAAATGACCCAGCACTAAATGCCAGGCCAATTTCTTTTTAATAAAATTTCTGTTACATATAAAGAAAAGCACCCCTATAAATAGCGGTGCTTTTCTATATGGTCTTACCCATAGGGGTTCAACTAAGACCATTAAATATGGTGAGACATGAGGGATTTGAACCCTCGACCCTACGCTTAAAAGGCGTATGCTCTACCGACTGAGCTAATGTCTCACAACAAAAATAATTATATCAATTTTTAGATTGGTTGTCAAGGTTTTTTCTCCTTTTTTATAAATTCGGTCTATATGTCAACGTTTGATGCTCTATTTAGTGCAACTTGACGTTTTTTTAATATATGGTTGACATTTCTATCATATCATGATATAATATTTAAGTCGTCAAACGATGTGCTTGTAGCTCAGCTGGATAGAGTGACTGGCTACGAACCAGTAGGTCGGGGGTTCGAATCCCTCCAGGCACGCCACAAAAAAGCCTTACGATTTTCGTAGGGCTTTTTGTTTTTGCTTGAAAAGTTAATATTTCCATGATATAATCATAAAAAAGCTTTAAAGGAGAAGAATATGAAAAAGCTCATTTCACTTTTTGCGACTATGACTTTAAGCTTAGCGGGGATCATGATGTTTTCTTCGTCGGCGTCCTGCGAAGAAAAAAACGTATCAGAACCGATAAAAATTATGGCGATAGGTGATTCGATTACTGATGGATATGGGGTATCAGGCTCCTATCGTAAATATTTGTACAGCGAGCTTACAAAGAAAGGCTATAATATCGATATGGTCGGCTCTAAGGGCAATGATATGAAAGCGGAGTTCATCGACAGTGAAACAGGAGAAAGCTTTGTCTATGATGATGATAATACAGGCTACAGCGGATATACTATAAAGGAATATCAGGGCAGAAACGGTATCCTTGAAACGCTCAAGTCCACAAACTGTATAGAGACCTGCAAGCCTGATATTGTAATTCTTCAAATAGGAACCAATAATATAATCGATAACTATGATATGGATAAAACGATTGATGATCTTGGGGCGCTTATAGATTATATTCTTGGCAGTTTGCCTGATACATCAGCTCTTTTTGTTACAACTATTCCCGATGTTGATCCCAACAGACAGGAAGTGTATAACTGGTTCAGCAGCTATCGTCACTCAGCTGACTGGCAGACTAATTATTCAGATGCCGAAGCAGAAGAGAACATATTAAAAACTCTTCATATTTATAATGCAAATCTTAATGCTGAGGTACAGAAAAAGAAAAATGAGCAAGTGATCAGTAATTCTGATCTTTCAAACGGAATAAATATAGATTTTAAAGATGAAGGTTCACTTAAAATCCCACATCTTTATAATGCTGATGCAGCATCTGTTATCACAGATGTAAAAGCACAGCTATTGGACGGTGTTCACCCAAATAACAAAGGTTATAAGCTCATGGGAGAATACTGGGCTGAGCAGCTTGATAATTATCTGAGCCAAAAGCCTGCTGAGGAAAAGACATACAAAGTTGCTGATCTTGTAAAACTGCAGAAGTTCATTCTCGGAGCGAGTGATTTGACGGACGGTGAAATTACCCTTGAAAAATATGATATGAATAAGGATAACAGAGTTGATATATACGATATTGTATGCCTGCGCAAGGAGCTTATCAGCGATCTTTAAAAAGGAAAAGCTTTCTTTTATCATGTTTCTTGACAATATTCTTATTAAAAGGTATAATAATATTTGTATATGTGATTGGAGGAATCGATATGTACCTTAAAAAGATAATTACAGCCTTTGCTTCGGCAGCTGCTGTTGCAGGCTGTTCTATAGCTTTTTCAGCAAATGTTTATGCTACAACTGCTGATGATGTTGCTGCTGTAGCAAGGTCCTACGGATATTCGGAGGAAGATATTCAGGCAGGATATAACGAGTATTATTCACACCCCGAAGATTATCCTTCCGAGCTTCTTGATAAAGTTATTCTAAAGCTTCATGAAGCAGGCAGTCAGATAATCACAGCAGGTCCGCAGGTCACTGATGTACCTGCTACTACAACTGCTTCAAATGATCCTGAGCAGCCGGCAACAGTAGATGACGGCATTACGATAACCGCAAGCGACGGTACAACATTCACCAGAATAAGCACAGAAGCTTTTATTGCTATGTCATATGATGAAAAAATGGCATACGTCAGAAGCTTTTCGCCCGAGCAGCAGCAGGCTATCATAGACAATCTGTCTCCCGAGGAATACAGGAGCCTTATGAAGCAGAGCCCGTCGGAGCAGAAGCTCCAGATAGTAGGAAAGCTTTCTGAGGCAGCTGAGCAGATGGGGCTTAATATTACAGTTGACGAAATAAGTGACAGTTCACTTACTATAGCAATGCGCAACGACGACGGTGAGCTTCTTAACGTTTCTACAGCAGGAGCTTCAGTAGAGGATACAGGCTATGACAGAAGAGGTATTCTGGCTTGTGCAGCAGCACTTGTCGGTATCGGTATTTCCGCGTTGTTCCTTGTTATGCGCAAACTTAAAGCTGATGGAGCAGAAGAATAATGGAAAAAAGCAAAAAGAAAAAGAATAGTCTGTTCATCCATATTATTACGCCTTTTATTGTTCTTGTGCTCTGCATAGGGATATTCATTGCAGCTATGATAAAGCCCTCTGACAAGCTGAAGGTATATCTTAATCTGGCTTTTATGGACAATCTTAAATCAGCTCCTGAAGCAGCGGGCTCGGGACTTGTTGTAAGGGATAACGATATTATAGACGAATTTGACGGAGAGACCTATGACGAGGGAGAGATAATTCGACCTAAATTCGGTGAAATGTACGCGGTTCTCACTACCTCTGCCTTTGATATTTCCATTCCTGTTTACTGGGGAAGCAATTCCGAGCTTTTTGAGCGCGGAGCTTGTCAGTCATCGGGTTCAAAGATCGTCGGCGAGGACGGAAATACAGTCATAAGCGCCCATGAAGATACGTTTTTCTCTGAGCTGGACAAGCTGAAAATAGGTGATACAGTAACGCTGAAAACTAACTACGGCGAATTCACTTATAAGGTCAAGGAGCAGATTACTTTTAATAAAAAAGACGGTAAATATGTAGCTCCGTCAGCCGTTTCAAAGCTTACGCTGTATACCTGCAAAAAAGATATACTGGGCAATGCTGATGAAAGAGTCGGCGTAATATGCGAGCCGACAGAAAAGAAATTTTATAAAAAAGTCGGAGAGGGGAGTTCAAATTGAAAAAGACAAGCACATACCTCCCTTCGCTTATAATTTCTGTTTTACTTGTTTTTCTGACCATCGCAGGCTCTGCGCTTCTGCTCGTTGATATTAATATATCGGCAGATAAGCTTAAAAAGCTTGCACGGAAGAATTCTCTTGAAACAAGCATTTATTCGGATATAAACAAGTATTACAAGGATAAATATAACACTACGGGCATACCTGCGGAAGTATTTATGGATGCCGTTGATGAAGCGTATATCCGCTCATTTGAGGAGGCATATATCGATTCTGCCTTTGCCGCTCTTGAAAACGGAACTGAAATGGCGGCAGTTCACCCAAAGAACGTCAAGCTTGAAGAAAACATTGACAGCTTCTTTGATTCCTTTGCAGAGGAAAATAACTACGAAAAAGATGATAATTACGGCTTGAAGCTTCGCAATACCAAAGAAAACGCCTATGCAACCATAGGTTCATTCTGCGATGTTTATAAGTTTTCCTCCATGAACCGGCACGGTATACTTTCCAAGCTTGCAAAGGTGTATTCACACCGTATAGCAGCTACAATTGCTGCTATGGCGGCAGTTCTTCTGATGATAATACTTCTTATCCTAATCAACCGCAAGAAGAAAATAACTGCAATGTACTGGTGCGGCGTTTCTTCCATGGTAGCCGGGATACTGGGCATGGTACCGAGTTTATATCTGCTCGTAACTCATTATTTTGATTCTTTTACTATCAAACAGGTGCCTGTATTTACAGCTTTCACAAGTGTGATGTACAAGTACACCGAGGCTTTTGCGGCTGTAAGCATAGCGCTTGCAGTTGTGGGAATATCTCTTATGGTAATTTACGGAGTTATCCACGAAAAAAAGAAATATCCCGATGTAAAGCCTACTAAAATCGATTGATAGCAAGCAGCTGCTGTAACAGGCGGCTGCTTTTTATTCTGTGATAATAAAATATTGTACATTTATGCCATTGACTATTTTAAAATTTTATGATATAATATATAAAAAATATGCGGCAAGGGTGTCGCTATCAAGGAGGAGTTTATGATAAATCGAGATGATGCGCTCCGTATACTCTCAAAATACGGACAGGAACACATTCTGAAACACTACGATGAACTTGACGAAGACGGCAAAAATGAGCTTCTTGGTCAGATTGAAATAATTGATTTTTCTGTTCTTGACAATCTTGATGCAGAAAAAAACACTAATTCGGTACGCGGAAAGATCGAGCCCCTCGGTGCAGTAACGATCGATGACATCGCTTCCAACAGTGAGGAGTACATCAATGCAGGCATTGATGCCATAAAGGCAGGAAAGACGGCAGCAGTTCTTCTTGCTGGCGGACAGGGTACAAGACTTGGCTTTGATAAGCCAAAGGGCATGTTTAAGATAGGTGTAAACGAAGAGCTCTATATTTTCCAGTGCCTTATAAACAATCTCATGGACGTTGTAAAGCTTACCGATACATGGATACCTCTATATATCATGACAAGTGAGAAGAATAATAAGGATACCATTGAATTCTTCAAAGAGAAGAACTATTTCGGATATGACCCTCAGTATATACGTTTCTTTATACAGGACATGGCTCCGTCTGTTGATTTCAGTGGAAAGGTCCTTATGGACAGTGAATCGAGAATATCTATTTCGCCAAACGGAAACGGCGGCTGGTTCTCGTCACTGGTTAGAGCAGGACTTCTTGACGAGATAAAGGAAAAAGGCGTTGAATGGCTCAACGTATTTGCTGTTGATAACGTTCTTCAGCGTATGGTCGATCCCGGATTTATCGGAGCTGTTATAAAATCAGGACTTCAGTCAGGCAGTAAGGTAGTAAGCAAGGCTGCCCCCGATGAAAAAGTTGGTGTCCTTTGTCTTGAAGACGGTATGCCGTCTATAGTAGAGTATTACGAAATGACAGAGGAAATGCGCACACTTCTCAATGAAAACGGAGATCTTGCTTATAAATACGGCGTTATCCTCAATTATCTTTTCAATGTTGCAAAGCTTGAGGAGATATGCGATAAGAAGCTTCCTGTTCATGTAGTGGACAAGAAGATACCTTACATGAATGATAACGGCGAATATATAATTCCGTCAGAGCCTAACGGACATAAATTCGAGACTCTTGTTCTTGATATGGTGCATATGCAGGACAGCTGTCTTGCTTATGAGGTCGTTCGTGAAAAGGAATTTGCTCCTGTTAAAAATGCTACAGGCGTAGATTCTGTTGATTCTGCAAGAGAGCTTCTTAAAGCAAACGGTGTAAATATATAATAAAGAAAACGACACTTTTGATCATTCAGAAGTGTCGTTGCCATGTATAGAAAAAGTGGGTGTTTTTACTACAAATGAAGGATCTGTTGAAATATCTGAAGAATTACAAGAAAGAGCTTGTATTCGGACCTTTTTTTAAGCTGCTTGAAGCGATATTTGAGCTGATAGTGCCTGTTGTAATGGCAAAGATAATAGATAACGGTATCGGCAGGAATGACAGCTCTTATATTTTCAGAATGAGCGGACTGATCGTATTGCTGGGAGTATGCGGACTGTGTTTTGCGCTTACCTGTCAGTATCTTGCCGCGAAATGCGCATACGGCTTTGGCACTGAGCTGCGCTCGGCATTGTATAAGCACATCAATCAGCTTTCCTACAGCAGTATAGACAAAATAGGCACCTCCTCACTTGTTAACCGTCTTACCAATGACTCAAACACAGTTCAGAACGGAGTCAATATGTTTATCCGTCTTGCTGTAAGAGCTCCATTCCTTGTTATCGGAGCAGCCGTTATGGCAGTAACTATAGACGCTAAGCTTTCGTTTATATTCTTTGTTGTTGCACCGCTTATTTCCGTGATAATCTTCCTGATAATGCGAAAAACTGTCCCCATGTACAAAAAGACGCAGAAATGCCTTGACAAGGCTTCTACCCTTACAAGAGAGGGACTTGAGGGAGCGCGAGTTATAAGAGCTTTTTCACGTCAGCAGGAAGAAATAGATGAGTTCAGTGAAGCGGTAGACGAAATATCAGCCTGCTCCATAGCTGTTGGAAAGATATCCGCCATACTCAATCCTGTAGCATTTATGGTAATGAATCTTGGCATTGTAGCAGTAATATGGTTCGGAGGTAAACGCATCAATATCGGCGGACTTACTCAGGGCGAGCTCACTGCATTTACTAACTACATGACTCAGATACTCCTTGCCCTTGTAGTTCTTGCCAATCTGATCGTTATATTTACAAAGGCACTTGCATCTGCTAACAGAATAAGCGAGGTATTTGCTCTTCCTGCCGAAAAAAGCGGCGATATAGAGGAGTTCAGCAATAAAACTGACAAAATGATAGAATTCACCGATGTTTCATTCTCGTATGAGGGAGCTGGTGATTACTCTGTCAGAAACATAAGCTTTTCCATAAAAAAAGGACAGATGCTTGGAGTTATAGGCGGTACAGGCTGCGGTAAATCGACCCTTGCCAATCTTATACCATGTTTTTATCGTGCGACTAAAGGCAAAGTAAGCGTATCAGGTATTAACGTCGAAGAATTCAACTCTGACGAACTCAGAGGAAGAATTGGAACTGTTCCTCAGAAAACAGTTCTTTTTTCGGGCACTATTCGCGAAAATATGCGCTGGAGAAAGCATGACGCCACAGATGAAGAGATAATATCCGCATTAAAAACGGCACAGGCGTGGGAATTTGTCAAAGATACTTCCGACGGTCTTGACACTGTCATTTCTCAGGGCGGAAAGAACCTCTCGGGTGGTCAGAAGCAGCGAATAGCAATTGCACGAGCTCTTGTAGGCTCTCCCGATATTCTTATCCTCGATGATTCAACAAGTGCCCTTGACTATAAGACCGATCTTGCTCTCAGAAGAGCTCTCAGCAGCGATATGCCATATACTACCGTTGTTATGATCTCCCAGAGAACAACCTCTCTGAGGGACGCTGACAAGATAATCGTTATGGATGACGGCGAGGCTGTAGGTATCGGAACACATGATCAGCTTATCGAAAGCTGTCAGGTCTACAGCGAGATATATCACTCACAGATGACTCAGAGAGAGGGGGAGACAAATGCTTAAAACATTAAAGCGCGTCTTTTCGTATGCACGTCCCTATCTCAGATTTTTTGTCCTGACTGTTATTTTTGCAGGCTTTGGAGTAGCTCTTTCGCTGTCTGTTCCCGTATTTATCGGCGAAGCTGTAGACTGCTGCGTCGGAAAGGGGAATGTTGACTTTGAAAAGCTGCTGAGGATAATCATAACTTTAGCTGTTATCGTTATAGCCGCCACTGTGTTCCAGTGGCTTATGAGCTTATGTACCAATAAACTGGCTTTTCTTACTATACGTGATCTGAGAGCCGATATATTCAATAAGCTTGAACGAGTTCCGCTTAAATACATTGACGGACATACAAAGGGAGAGCTGACAAGCCGCGTTATCAATGATATTGAGATAATCTCCGATGGCTTATTGCAGGGATTCACTCAGTTTTTCAGCGGTATTGTCACAATTATCGGTACTCTTATATTCATGATGACCATAAATGTCAAAATAGCCATTGTCGTTGTGATTCTTACGCCCCTTTCTTTTGTAGCGGCATCGCGCATTACAAAGGCTTCTCATGATTCTTATGTAAAGCAGTCAAAGCTGCGCGGCGATATGGTAGGACTTGCGGAGGAAATGGCTGGAAATCAGAAGATAATCAAGGCGTTTGTATATGACAAAAGGGCAGAGGAACGCTTTGATGAGATAAATGCAGCTTACGGAAAAATAGGCGCTAAGGCTACATTTTTCAGCTCAATGACCAACCCGACGACACGCTTTGTAAACGGTCTTATCTATGCAGCAGTCGGTATGCTTGGAGCTCTCGGCGTTATAGGATATTCCTCGTTTATTGGCTATATGTCCGTAGGTAAGCTTTCCGGCTTTCTTGCATACGCCAATCAGTACACTAAGCCATTCAATGAAATATCGGGCGTTATTGCAGAGCTTCAGAACGCTATTGCATCTGCACAGCGTGTTTTTGATGTGCTTGACGAAGAAGAAGTTCCCGATGATTCCGGCAAGGAAGTGCTTACGTCATGTGACGGAAGTCTGGAATTTTCAGATGTTTTCTTTTCGTATTCACCTGAGACCAAGCTTATCGAGAACTTCAGCCTTGATGTAAAAAGCGGACAGCGCATAGCTATTGTAGGTCCTACAGGCTGCGGAAAATCCACGATAATTAATCTTCTGCTCCGTTTTTACGACATAAACAGCGGCAGTATAAGATTTTCAGGCGAAAATATCAGTGACATTACACGTGATAGTCTCAGAAGCTGCTTCGGAATGGTTTTGCAGGAAACATGGGTGTTTACGGGAACTGTTGCCGAAAACATAGCCTACGGAGCTCCAAACGCCACCCGTGAGCAGATAATCGGGGCTGCAAAGGCGGTTTACGCTCACGGCTTCATAAAAAGGCTGCCAAAGGGCTATGATACGCTTATAAGCGAGGACAGCGGACTTTCGCAGGGACAAAAGCAGCTCATATGTATCGCAAGGATCATGCTTATGGATCCGCCCATGCTTATCCTTGACGAAGCCACAAGCTCCATAGACCTGCGCACTGAGCAGCGTATACAAAAGGCGTTCCGGAAGCTTATGGAGGGCAGGACCAGCTTTGTTATTGCTCACAGGCTTTCTACAATAAAGAGCTCTGATGTTATTCTTGTTATGAAGCATGGTAATATCATAGAGCAGGGAAGTCATAGCGAGCTTATGAAAAAAGGCGGATTTTACGCTGAATTGTACAACAGTCAGTTCGCTTCATAGCAGTTTGAAAGAGCTTCGGAAGAAGCTCTTTTTTCTTTGCATAAAAAAGTTTGTTTAATTCTTGACAAACTGCTTTAAATGTTGTACAATTAATATGTATTTTTATGTATTGAAAGGAATGATCTTCAATGGGTTTAACTTTAACTGAAAAGATCCTCAAAGCACACTTGGTAGACGGCGAGTACGTCAAAGGTCAGGAGATCGGTATCCGTATCGATCAGACTCTTACTCAGGACGCTACAGGTACAATGGCTTATCTTGAATTTGAAGCTATCGGCGTTCCTCGCGTAAAGACAGAACGTTCAGTCGCTTACATAGATCACAATACTCTTCAGAGCGGTTTCGAGAACGCTGACGACCACAGATTCATCGGCAGCGTTGCAAAGAAGCACGGCATTTACTTCTCGCGTCCTGGTAACGGTATCTGCCACCAGGTACACCTTGAGCGTTTCGGTATCCCGGGGAAGACTCTTATCGGCTCTGACAGCCATACTCCTACAGGCGGCGGTATCGGTATGATCGCTATCGGTGCAGGCGGACTTGATGTTGCTGTTGCTATGGGCGGCGGAGCATACTATATCACATGTCCAAAGGTAGTTAAGGTTGAACTCACAGGCAAGCTCAGACCATGGGTAGCTGCAAAGGACGTTATCCTTGAAGTTCTCAGAAGACTTTCCGTTAAAGGCGGCGTAGGCAAGGTCATCGAGTACTGCGGCGAGGGCGTAAAGACACTTTCAGTTCCCGAAAGAGCTACTATCACAAATATGGGCGCAGAGCTTGGCGCTACAACATCTATATTCCCGTCAGACGAGATCACAAAGCAGTTCCTCAAGGCTCAGAAGCGCGAGGAAGTATGGACACCTCTTGCTGCTGATCCTGATGCAGTATATGACGAGGAGCTTCAGATCAATCTCAGCGAGCTTGTTCCTCTTGCAGCATGTCCTCATTCTCCCGATAACGTTAAGAGCGTTGAGGAGATAGGCAGACTCAAGATAGATCAGGTATGTATCGGTTCATGTACAAACTCATCACTTCTTGATATGCTGAAGGTAGCTCATATACTCAAGGGCAAGACTGTTAATCCCGATGTATCACTGGCAATTGCTCCCGGTTCAAAGCAGGTCCTCAATATGCTTGCTCAGAACGGCGCGCTTTCTATACTCATTGATGCAGGTGCAAGGATCCTTGAAAGTGCATGCGGACCATGTATCGGTATGGGACAGTCTCCTAATTCAAAGGGTATCTCTCTGAGAACCTTCAACAGAAACTTTGAGGGACGCTCAGGTACTAAGGACGGACAGATATATCTTGTATCTCCCGAAATGGCTGCTGTATCCGCACTTACAGGTTATCTCACAGACCCGAGAGAGCTTGGCGACATGCCTGATTTCAAGCTCCCCGAGGAATTCGTTATCAACGACAATATGATCGTTCCGCCCGCTTCTGTTGAGGAAATGGACAGCGTAGAGATACTCCGCGGACCAAACATCAAGCCTTATCCCGAGACAGCTCCGCTTCTTGAGACTATCGACGCTCCCGTATCACTTAAAGTCGGTGACAATATCACAACTGATCACATCATGCCTGCAGGTGCAAAGATCCTTCCTCTGCGTTCAAATATCCCGAAGATCTCACAGCACTGCTTCGCTGTATGCGATGAAAGCTTCCCTGAGAGAGCTAAGTCTCTCGGTAAGAGCATAATCGTCGGCGGTTCCAACTACGGACAGGGCTCATCAAGAGAGCACGCTGCACTTGCACCGCTCTATCTTGGCGTAAAGGCTGTTCTTGTTAAGTCATTTGCTCGTATCCACAGAGCTAACCTTATCAATGCAGGCATTCTTCCTCTTACATTTGTAAATGAGGCTGACTACGACAGCATTTCACAGGGCGATGAGCTTGTGCTTGCTGACGTCAGAAAGGCTGTAGAGGCAGGAAAGTCCGAGCTTACTGTTGTAAACAAGACTAACGGCAAGGAGATACCTGTACTCTGCGAGCTTTCGGGACGTACAAAGGACATCATGCTTGCAGGCGGACTTCTCGACTTTACAAGAGAATCCATGAAGTAATTACCACGGAGGTATAAAACAATGTCAAAGATCACCATGAAAACTCCACTTGTCGAAATGGACGGCGATGAGATGACCAGAATCCTCTGGCAGTGGATCAAGGAAACTCTTCTTGAACCATATGTAGAGCTCAATACCGAATACTATGACCTTGGTCTGAAGCACAGAGAAGAGACTAAGGATCAGGTAACTATAGATTCAGCTGAGGCTACAAAGAAGTACGGTGTAGCAGTAAAGTGTGCAACTATCACACCGAATGCTGCAAGAATGCCCGAGTACAACCTCACTCAGATGTGGAAGTCACCTAACGGCACGATCCGTGCAGCTCTTGACGGTACTGTATTCCGTACTCCTATCATCGTAAAGGGCATAGAGCCTTATATCCCCACATGGACAAAGCCTATCACTATTGCTCGACACGCTTACGGAGATGTTTACAAGAACACCGAAATGCGTGTAAGCAAGGGCAGCAAGGCTGAGCTGGTCGTAACAGACGAAAACGGCAATGAGACCCGCGAGCTTATCCATGATTTCACCAAGTGTGACGGTATTATTCAGGGACTTCACAACCTGGACGCTTCTATCGCCGGCTTTGCAAGAGCTTGCCTCAATTACGGTCTCGACCTCAAACAGGACGTTTGGTTTGCTTCAAAGGATACAATTTCCAAGAAGTACGATCACCGCTTCAAGGATATTTTTCAGGAAATATACGATAATGAGTATAAGGAGAAGTATGAAGCAGCTGGCATAGAGTACTTCTATACCCTTATCGACGACGCTGTTGCAAGAGTTATTCGTTCAAACGGCGGCTATATCTGGGCTTGCAAGAACTATGACGGTGATGTTATGTCTGACATGGTATCTACAGCTTACGGCAGCCTTGCAATGATGACTTCTGTTCTCGTTTCTCCTGACGGTATCTATGAGTACGAAGCTGCACACGGTACTGTTCAGCGTCACTACTATAAGTACCTCAAGGGTGAAGAGACATCAACTAACTCTGTAGCTACAATATTCGCGTGGAGCGGTGCACTCCGCAAGAGAGGCGAGCTTGATAACACTCCCGAGCTCTGTGCATTTGCTGACAAGCTTGAAAAGGCAACTATCCAGACTATTGAAGACGGCATAATGACGGGCGATCTTTATCTTATATCCAAGCTCGACAATAAGAAAAAGGTCGATTCAAAGACCTTCCTTGACGAAATAAAGATCAGACTTGATAAATTAATGTGATAAGAGAGAAGGCATACAGTAATGTCAAAGAACTCAATATCAAATTCAGTAATCAGGAGACTGCCTCGTTACTACCGCTTTCTCGGCGAACTTGAACATAACGGATATGTTCGTATATCGTCCCGTGAACTTTCTGAGAAAATGGGACTTACCGCTTCGCAGATAAGACAGGACTTCAACTGCTTCGGTGAATTCGGTCAGCAGGGCTACGGCTATAACGTAAGCGATCTTCGCCTTGAAATCGGCAAGATACTCGGACTGGACAAGCAGACACCTATGATACTGCTTGGTGCAGGTAATCTCGGTAAAGCTATAGCTTCACACATTGATTTCCGCAATAAAGGCTTTGATCTTATCGGTGCATTTGATGTAAATCCAGATATTGTCGGCAAGGAAGTGGGAGAGCTGAAGGTCAGGAGCACAGATGAATTAAGCACATTCTGCGCTGAAAATAAGCCTGTAGCAGCTATTCTTTGTGTTCCTATGAATGCAGCCGAAAAGCTTGCGAATACACTTATAGAGTGTGGGATAAAAGCTTTCTGGAACTTTACACACTACGACCTTAAAGTTACCCATAAGGGAATCGCTGTTGAGAATGTTCATCTCGGAGACAGCCTTACCACGCTTTCCTATGGCTTGAATAATCTTGAAAAAGACGAAAAAAAATAATGTAAAACGAAGCAGCGAAAGCTGTTTCGTTTTTTATATGACAATGTGAAATAAATATCAATCTTTTTGCTGCTTTATATATAAAATGGAATTATCATATTCTGAAATGCTATTGACTATTATATGCTTTACATAAAAAATATAGCTTGTTTTTTCCGAAACATAAATCCTATCCTGTAAATTATTAAAGGAATGACCACTGGTTTTATTGTTATAATTGCCTGTTTTATTACGGAAAGTAAGTGTGTTGCTTGAAATAATATACTTAATGGTCTTGAATCACAATACCTATCAGATCAGTAATATAAAAATAAATATATTGCAGGGACAATATATAAAATATTTGTAAATACATCATTGTTAATTATATATCAATATCTGAATAGCGATATTCTTAACTTGAATTTGAATTATTCATAATATACTGGTATACTTATTATATGTGATAGTTTAAATTGTATCCTGATGTCATTCGGCACGGGATCTGAAAATTTTCTGGGAGTGGATATTAAAATGGATTATCGCGTTGAACATGATTCCATGGGTGAAGTAAAGGTACCTGCGGATAAGTACTGGGGAGCTCAGACCGAGAGAAGCCACGAAAACTTTCTTATCGGTGTAGGCATTGAGACGATGCCGAGAGAGATAACTCATGCTCTGGGTATACTGAAAAAAGCTGCTGCTCTTGCAAACCATGAGCTGAGGCCCGAAAAAATGACGGCTGAAAAGCTTTCGGCTATCAGTCAGGCTTGCGACGAGGTCATAAGCGGTTCTCTCAATGAACATTTCCCACTTGTCGTATGGCAGACAGGAAGTGGCACTCAGTCCAACATGAACACCAACGAGGTCGTTGCAAACAGAGGAAACGAGATCGCAGGCTCAAAGCTGCTTCATCCAAACGATGATATCAATATGAGCCAGTCATCGAACGATACATTTCCGACTGCAATGCATATTGCCGCTGTACTTGCAGTAGAGGATAAGGTGATACCTGCTGTTGATACTCTTATGGAGACTTTTAAGCGCCTTGAAAAAGAAAATGAGGGCATCGTAAAAAGCGGCCGTACTCATTTACAGGACGCAACTCCTATCAAGTTCTCACAGGAGATAAGCGGCTGGAGAGCTTCACTTGAAAAGGATAAGAAAATGCTCCTTGCAGCCTGCGACGAGCTCAAAGAGCTTGCAGTGGGCGGTACAGCAGTAGGAACAGGTCTTAATGCGCCAAAGGGGTTTGCTGAAAAGGCTGCTGAAAAGATAAGCGAGCTCACAGGCAAAAAATTCATATCTTCGCCTAATAAATTCCACTCTCTTACTTCAAAAGACGAAATAGTATTCGCGCACGGCGCTCTTAAAGCTCTTGCTGCTGATATGATGAAGATAGCAAACGATGTAAGATGGCTTGCATCTGGCCCCCGTGACGGACTGGGAGAAATATTTATTCCCGAGAACGAACCGGGCTCGTCAATAATGCCGGGCAAGGTCAATCCTACACAGTGCGAGCAGGTAACAATGGTCGCAGTACAGGTAATGGGAAATGATGTTACAGTAGGTATGGCAGCTTCTCAGGGCAACTTTGAGCTCAATGTGTTCATGCCTGTATGTGCATATAATTTCCTGCAATCCGCAAGACTTCTTGCTGAGTCGATAACATCATTCAACAAGAACTGTGCTGTCGGCATAAAGGCTAATAAGGAAAAGATGCATCATAATTTACATAATTCACTCATGCTGGTAACTGCTTTAAATCCTTATATCGGCTACGAAAATGCTGCAAAGACAGCCAAAAAAGCTTTTAAGGACAATATTTCCCTCAAAGAAGCATGCGTTGAACTCGGTTTCCTTACTGCCGAGCGATTTGATGAAGTATTTCATCCCGAAGAGATGGTCTGATCATTTTAGAAAGGAAGCGCATATATGGAAACATTTACATATTATCCGGGGTGCACTCTGAGAACGAAGGCTAAGGATCTTGATACTTATGCAAGAAAAAGTGCCGAATTTCTTGGTATCGCACTTGAAGAGCCCGCTGACTGGCAGTGCTGCGGCGGCGCGTATACGACTGCTAAGGACGAAATAGCTACAAAGCTTTCAGCAGTAAGGACGCTCAACTCTGCAAAAGAGAATAACAGACCGCTTATCACTGTCTGTTCAGCCTGTCATAATGTAATAAAGCAGACTAATTACGATATATCAAACGATGAGGAAATGGCGGCAAAGGTCAATAATTACCTTAAACTTGATGAACCGTATAACGGCGAAACAACAGTGTATCATTACCTTGAAATGCTTCGTGACGTTGTTGGATTTGATGACCTTGCTCAGAAGGTTGTTAATCCTCTTAAAGGGAAGAAGATCGCCGCATATTACGGCTGCCTGCTTCTTCGTCCGTCGAAAGCTCTTGCTATGGATGATCCTGAAAATCCCAGTATAATGGAGGATTTTATTAAAGCTATCGGCGGCACACCTGTTATATACGCCCAGAGGAACGAATGCTGCGGGGGCTATATCACTCTTGAGGACAAGGCTCAGGCTGCTAAAAGAAGCGGCGCTGTAATGAACTCTGCTCAGGATCAGGGAGCTGATATGATCATTACAGCCTGTCCGCTGTGTCTTTATAATCTGAAAAAGAACTCGGATTCAGAGCTTCCTGTGTACTATTTTACAGAGGTACTCGCAGAAGCGCTTGGCTTGAAGGAGGATCAGAATGGATAATAATTTAAAAGAACAGGTCCTGCGTTCAAGCGGAGTAAATGTTCTCAAATGCATGCGCTGCGGTAAATGTTCGGGAACCTGTCCCTCATATGACGAAATGGAATATCATCCGCATCAGTTCGTATACATGGTGGAGCGCGGCGACATTGAGACCTTGATGAATTCAAAGTCCATATACAAATGTCTTACCTGCTTTGCCTGCGTTGACAGATGTCCCCGAAATGTTGAACCTGCAAAGGTGGTTGAAGCTGTACGTCTTGCCGCTGTTCGTAAGCAGGGTAACAACCATATGAACCCGAATCAGATACCTGAAATGCTTGATGACGATCTGCCACAGCAGGCTATCGTTACAGCATTCAGAAAATACATAAAGTAAGGAGAGACAGCACCATGAAGAGAATAGGCGTTTTTGTCTGTCATTGCGGTACCAATATCGCTGCAACGGTAGACGTCAAAGCTGTAGCCGAAGCGCTGGGGCATGAGCCTGGGGTTGTTATCTCTCAGGACTATCAGTATATGTGTTCCGAGTCGGGACAGAATCTTGTAAAGAATGCTATAAAGGAGCATAACCTTACAGGTGTCGTAGTTTGCTCATGTTCACCGAGAATGCACGAGAATACATTCAGAAAAGCAGCTGCTTCCGCAGGTCTGAACCCATATCTTGTTGAAATAGCAAATATTCGTGAACAATGTTCATGGATACACAAGGATATAGCTTCTGCGACTGAAAAAGCAATTATCCTTGGCAAGGCAGCAGTTGCAAAGGTACATCTCAATTCACCTCTGACAGCAGGCGAGAGCCCCGTAGTCAAGAGAGCTCTTGTAATTGGCGGCGGCATTGCAGGTATCCAGACTGCACTTGATATTGCCGAAGCAGGCTTCGATGTTGATATTGTGGAGAAGAATCCTACTATCGGCGGTAAAATGGCTCAGATAGACAAGACCTTCCCCACACTTGACTGCGCAGCGTGTATCCTTACACCTAAAATGGTTGAAGCTTCTCAGAATGAGCATATAACCATACATTCATTCAGCGAAGTTGCTGATGTCAAGGGCTTTGTGGGTAATTTCACAGTAAAGATAAAGAAAAAGGCACGTTTCGTTGATGAAACAAAATGTACGGGCTGCGGTCTCTGTACCGAGAAATGTCCCATGAAAAAAGTCCCCAACGAGTTCAATATGGGACTTGATAATCGTACAGCCATATACATTCCTTTTGCTCAGGCTGTTCCTAAGGTCGCAACTATCGATCCGAACCACTGTATGATGCTTTCAAAGGGCAAGTGCGGTATCTGTTCCTCAGTATGCTCCGCAGGTGCTATCGACTACAAGCAGGAGGACAGATTCATTGAGCAGAAGTACGGCGCTATCGTTGTTGCTACGGGCTTCAATCCTATCAATCTCGACAAGTACGACGAATTTGCATACAATCAGTGTCCTGACGTTGTTACATCACTGGAGCTTGAAAGACTTATGAATGCCGCAGGTCCTAACGGCGGCACACTGCTTCGTCCTTCCGACAAGACCCACCCTCACAAGATAGTTTTCGTACAGTGCGTAGGTTCAAGATGTGACGACAGCAAGGGCAAGCCTTACTGCTCAAAGATATGCTGTATGTATACAGCAAAGCATGCTATGCTTATCCGCGAGAAGTACCCTGATACTGAGGTATACGTATTCTACATAGACGTTCGTACTCCCGGCAAGAACTTCGACGAATTCTACCGCCGTGCTGTCGAGCAGTACAACGTACACTACATAAAGGGCATGGTGGGCAAGGTAACACCTCGTTCCGACGGTAAGATTGACGTACAGGCTTCCGACCTGCTGGCAAATGAACAGCTCCACATCGACGCAGATATGGTAGTTCTTGCAGCTGCCATCGAGCCTGACAAGACAGCACGTCCGCTGGCTACAATGCTCACAACTCAGATGGACACAAATGACTTCTTCACCGAAGCTCACCCTAAGCTTCGCCCTGTAGAGAGCGCTACAGCAGGTATATTCCTTTCAGGTGCATGTCAGGGACCAAAGGATATCCCCGAAACAGTTGCACAGGCAAGTGCTGCTGCTGCAAAGGCTATCGGACTTCTTGTAAAGAACAGCATAACCTGCAATCCCTGTGTTGCTCATTCGGACGAGCTCATGTGCAATGGCTGCTCGTCATGCGAAAAGGTATGTCCTTACGGCGCGATAACATATATCGACAAGGAATTCAAAATGCCTGACAGAACCATCGCTGTCCGCAGAGTTGCAAGTGTTAACCCTGCTGTATGTCAGGGCTGCGGCGCTTGTACAGTCGCTTGTCCTTCGGGAGCTATGGATCTCAGCGGATTCTCTAACAGCCAGATCATGTCGGAGGTGGACGCAATATGCAAGTAAATGATAATAAAGATTTTCAGCCGCTGATCGTTGCGTTCTGCTGTAACTGGTGTTCATATGCAGGCGCCGATCTTTCAGGTACAAACAGACTGAATTATCCCGCAAACGTCAAGATAATCAGAGTACCCTGCTCATGCAGAGTAAATCCCATGTTCATACTCAGAGCTTTCCAGCGCGGAGCTGACGGTGTTATACTCTGCGGCTGCCACCCGGGTGACTGCCACTATACATCGGGCAACTACTTCACAAGAAGAAGAATGACACTGCTGTTCAGTATGCTTGATTTCCTTGGAATTGAGCGTGACAGAACAAGAGTTGAGTGGGTATCGGCAGCAGAGGGCGCTAAGTTTGCTGCTACCATGAACGAGTTCACCGAGGCTGTAAGAAAGCTCGGACCAAACCGCAGATTGGAGGACCTGAGATGCAGGAAGCAATGATAAATAAAGCAAAGCAGCTTCTGGCTGACGGTACTGTAAGCCGTGTTATCGGCTGGAAGAGGGGAGAATTCGCTTATGACATTACCCCTGCTGTATTTGAAACAGCCGAAGAGCTCGATAAAGAGTTCGTATATGATGATTTTACAGCTGCAAATGTATCCAAGTACCTCGTAAAGGAGAGCAAAAAAGAGGGCAAAATCCTCGTATTCTTAAAGCCCTGCGATACATACAGCTTCAATCAGCTCACAAAGGAACACAGAGTTGTTCGTGAGAACGTTTATATAGTGGGTATCCCGGGCGGTCCAAAGCTTGACGCCGAGAAAATAAAGGCTAAGGGCATAACAGGTATACTCAGTGTGAAGAACGAGAACTATACGCTGAAAATAGATACTGTTTACGGCGAGGAGAAAATGCCGTTCTATGAAGCAGTCCTTGATAAGTGCGCTTCCTGCAAGAGCAAGAAGCACGTTGTCTATGACGAGCTCATGGGCGAGGAGGGCGACGTTCTCGACTCCAACCGTTTCGATATGGTTGAAAAGCTGGAGAATATGGCTGCTCAGGAGCGCTATGACTTCTGGCGTGAGCAGCTTTCCAAGTGTATCCGCTGTAATGCGTGCAGAAACGTCTGTCCGGCCTGCACTTGTGAGAAGTGCGTATTCGATAATCCTGATTCGGGCGTTGAGAATAAAGCTCCCGCTGACAGCTTTGAGGAGAATATGTTCCATATAATCAGAGCTTTCCATGTTGCGGGAAGATGTACAGACTGCGGCGAGTGTTCAAGGGTATGCCCACAGAATATCCCGCTTCATTTGCTGAACCGCAAGTTCATAAAGGACATCAATTCACTTTACGGCGAATATCAGGCAGGCGAGGATACTACCTCACGTGCTCCGCTTAACGATTACAAGCAGAACGACTGCGAAGCCTCTGTAGTACACGAAAGGGGAGTTGAATAATGCTGAAAATATCACTTGACAAGCTTGATAAGCTTTTTGAAGCTATTTCAGCTTCACAGACTCTCTATATTCCTGTAGACCGCGAGGACGGAGTTGCCGAGTACAAGAAGTACGAAGGCGGCATGAAGCTCAGCAGCGCTCTCAATACTCTTCGCAGTGCAAAGGATTTCTTCTTCCCTCAGACCGAGAACCTTGTTGACTTCAAAATGGAAGGCAAGAGCATTGAGGTAGTAGATGTACGTGAGGAATCAGAGGACTTCGTAATATTCGGCGTCCGTGCCTGTGACGCAAGAAGCTTCACCATACTTGATAAGGTGTTCCTTGCAGAGCCTGTGGACAGCTTTTATAAGAACCGACGCGATCACGGTACAGTAGTCACCATGGCTTGTACACGTCCTGCCGAGACTTGTTTCTGCGGAACATTCGGCATAGACGCAGCTGCTCCCGAGGGTGACGCGGCCTGCTACAGCGACGGCGAGAGCCTGTTCATAGAGGCACATAACGAAAAGGGACAGAAGTTCATCGACAGTATCTCATCACTCCTTGAAGAGGGCGACACTTCAAAGCTTGAAGCTGCACGCACCAAAACAAGAGAGATACTGAAAAAGCTCCCTCTTGCAAATCTTACTACTGACAATTTCGGCGGTGACAAGCTCAACGAATACTTCAGCTCTGACAAGTGGGGAGAACTTTCCGAAAGCTGTCTCGGCTGCGGTACATGTACATTCGTATGTCCCACCTGTCAGTGCTACGATATAAAGGACTTCAATACAGGTCATGGCATAAAGCGTTTCCGCTGCTGGGATTCATGTATGTATTCCGATTTCACAAAAATGGCACACGGCAACCCGAGACTTACTCAGCTTGAGCGTTTCCGCCAGAGATTCATGCACAAGCTTGTATATTTCCCAGCAAACAATAACGGCGAATTCGGCTGTGTAGGCTGCGGAAGATGTCTCTCAAAGTGTCCGATATCCATGAATATCGTCAAGGTAATGAAAGCATTGGAGGTAAAGTGATGAATAACGATACATTGATACCTTACATTGGTGTAGTTACCGATATAAGACAGGATACTCCCGATGTAAAGACATTCAGAGTTGTTTCTCCCGAGGGCGGAAAGGTCTTCGAGCATATGCCGGGACAGTGTGCAATGCTTTCCATTCCGGGCGTTGGCGAGGCTATGTTCTCTATAACCTCTTCTCCCACAAACAAGGAATTTATGGAGTTCAGCATAAAGAAGTGCGGCTGCCTCACCACATGGCTCCACGCTATGGACGTAGGTCAGCAGATAACTATCCGCGGACCATACGGCAATGCTTTCCCTGTTGAAACAGACTTAAAGGGCAAGGATCTTCTCTTTATTGCAGGCGGTATCGGTCTTGCACCTCTCCGTTCCGTTATCAACTATGTACGCGATAACCGTTCCAATTACGGCGACGTGCAGGTAATATACGGTTCCCGTTCAAAGGATGACCTCGTTGACTATCAGGAGATAATCGACGAGTGGATGGCTGATCCTAATATCGAGGTTAATCTTACTATAGACAATCCGCAGGAGGGTTGGGACGGTCATGTAGGCTTTGTTCCCAACTATGTCAAGGAGCTTAATCCTTCCACAAGCAAGACAGTTCTTGTCTGCGGACCGCCTATAATGATAAAATTTACCCTTGCAGGACTTAAAGAACTGGGCTTCACAGAAACTCAGGTCTATACTACCATGGAGCTTCGCATGAAGTGCGGAGTTGGTAAGTGCGGACGCTGCAATATCGGTAATAAGTATGTCTGCAAGGACGGTCCTGTTTTCCGTTTCGATCAGCTTGGGGAACTGCCCGACGAATATTAATAAGGAGAAATTCGCATGGATAATATGTTGAATGTTTACCTGTTCGGCAAGAAGTATGAAGTGCCTGCAGGTCTTACGATAATGACAGCTATGGAATATGCAGGCTATGACCTTGTAAGAGGCTGCGGCTGCCGTAACGGTTTCTGCGGAGCTTGTGCTACCATATACAGAATAAAGGGCGAGATAGAGCTTCACGGCTGTCTTGCCTGTCAGACAGAGGTTCAGGAGGGAATGTACGTTGCAACTCTGCCCTTCTTCCCACTTGAAAAGAGAGTTTACAATATCGAGGAAATAAAACCCACACAGCAGATAATGATGCAGCTCTATCCCGAGATATACAGCTGTATCGGCTGTAATGCCTGTACAAAGGCTTGTACTCAGGAGCTCAACGTTATGCAGTATATCGCATACGCTCAGAGAGGGGAGTACGACAAGTGTGCAGAGGAGAGCTTTGACTGCGTAATGTGCGGAGTATGTTCTTCACGATGTCCCGCAGGCATTTCCCACCCACAGGTAGCTATGCTTGCAAGACGTCTCAACGGCAAGTACATAGAGCCTGAGTGTGGACACCTCTCCGACAGAGTTAAGGAAGTAAACGAGGGTATCTTTGATAAGGAGATCGAAGAGCTCATGACCAAGGCGGTAAACAATATCGAAGAGATCAAGGATATGTACAACCACCGCGAGATAGAGAAGTAAGGGAGCGAGAGCATGTACAAGATAGATAAACTTAACGAGCTTGCAAAGGTAGTTGCAGCTAAGAGAGCAGAAAATGCAGCTCTTGAACCAAGACGTATGACAGCTGAGGAGAAGGACGACCTCCTCGCTCATTTCCACCCTGACTACAAGCAGGACGAATTCACTGTTCTTTCCGCAGGCGTAAACAAGGGCGATAAAGTTCCTACACAGCTTGCTGCGCTTTTACAGGGCAAGAGCCGTATCAGCGCTGACGACGTAGACCTTACAGCTCCCGATTATGAGACAGACGTGCTTATAATCGGCGGCGGCGGTGCAGGAGCATCTGCTGCCATCGAAGCTGATGAAGCAGGCGTAAAGGCAATGATCGTTACAAAGCTCCGTATAGGTGATGCTAATACAATGATGGCTGAGGGCGGTATTCAGGCTGCCGACAAGCCTAACGATTCACCTGCGATCCACTTCCTCGACGCTTTCGGCGGCGGTCACTTTGCAGCAAAGCCCGAGCTTGTAAAGAAGCTTGTTACAAAGGCTCCCGAGGCTATACAGTGGCTCAACAAGCTTGGCGTTGAATTCGATAAAGAGCCTGACGGCACAATGGTAACAACTCACGGCGGCGGTACTTCTCGCAAGCGTATGCACGCTGCAAAGGACTACTCAGGCGCTGAGATAATGCGTACTCTCCGTGATGAAGTCATAAACCGCGGTATCCCTGTTATCGACTTTACAGCTGCAATCGAGATAATCCTTGATGAAAACGGCAGGGCATCAGGTGCTGTGCTTATGAACATGGAAACAAAGGAGCTTCTCGTTGCCAAGGCTAAGACTGTTATTATCGCTACTGGCGGCGCAGGACGTCTTCACTATCAGGGCTTCCCGACTTCAAACCACTACGGCGCAACAGCTGATGGACTTATCCTCGGCTACCGTGTTGGTGCAAAGCTTCTCTATGCTGATACATTGCAGTATCACCCAACGGGTACAGGCTATCCCGAGCAGATATTCGGCGCACTCGTTACAGAAAAGGTCCGTTCACTGGGCGCAAAGCTTGTTAATATCGACGGTGATGTATTTATGCACCCACTTGAGACCCGTGACGTAACAGCCGCTTCGATTATCCGCGAATGTACAGAGCGCGGCAAGGGCGTGGAGACAAACCTCGGCAAGGCACTTTGGCTGGATACTCCCATGATAGAGCTTATCCACGGCGAGGGTACTATCGAGAAGCGTATCCCTGCAATGATGAGGATGTTCGGCAAGTATGGCATCGATATCCGCAAGGAGCCTATTCTTGTATACCCAACTCTTCACTACCAGAACGGCGGACTTGAAATATCCGACGACTGCGCTACAGGTGTAGAGAACCTCTATGCGGCAGGCGAGGTAGCAGGCGGTATCCACGGCAGAAACAGACTCATGGGCAATTCTCTCCTTGATGTCATCGTATTCGGTCGTAACGCAGGTATTTACGCAGCTGCAAAGGCTAAGGAAACAGCTGCTCCCGCAAAGCTCACACTTGCTCATATCGAGAAGTTCAACAAGGAGCTTGAAGCAGCAGGAGCTGCAAGCGAAGTAGCATCACCTATGCTTCTCCCCAAATATGCAAGAAAAAAATAATTTTAATGGGACGCTGTAAAAAGCGTCCCATAAATACGTATAATATAAAAGAAAGTTAAGTGATATAAATGGATTTTTTTAATGGAATTCTGTCGATTCACGGCGTTTCCTTCCTTATGCTGTCGGTCATTACTATTGCAGCACTTGGCTATATCCTCGGAAGAATAACTATAAAAGGCATTTCTCTGGGTACAGCAGGCGTTTTCATCGTCGCACTTATCTACGGCTGCATTTTTTATAAATACCTTTCGGCTGAGATAAATACCGACTTCGTTGGAAATGCTCTGAAAATAGTTGATAATCTCGGACTTATCCTGTTCGTTACGGCAGTCGGCTTTATTGCAGGCCCTAATTTCTTCGGCAACTTCAAGAAAAACTTCAAGTCCTATGTTATTCTTGCAATAATCATTATCCTGAGCGGAGGACTTTCCTGCGCAGGCTGCATCATGGTAGGCAGAAACTTCACTGACCTTGACAGCGAAGAGTTTACCGCAATGCTGACAGGTATACTTTCAGGTGCTCTTACAAGTACTCCCGGATTCTCGGCTGCCAAGGACGCTGTCGGAAGTGATCATCTTCAGAGTATCGTTTCCGTTGGCTATGCGATCGCATATATCTTCGGAGTTATTGGCGTTGTTCTGTTTGTACAGATCATCCCCAAGCTCACAAAGGCTGATATGGCAAAGGAAAGGGAACTGCTTGCACCTACAGCTAAAAAAGAAACAAGGGAAAAGAAGATGTTCAAGCTCATCGAGATGGACAGCTTCGGCATAATGCCATTTGCACTTGCTGCATTTTTCGGCATAATCATTGGTTCATTCAAATTCGGGAACTTCTCACTTTCAACAACAGGCGGATGTCTGCTTGTATCCCTTATATTCGGACATTTCGGACGCATCGGCAAGTTCTCCATAATGCCTAAGGATTCTACCCTCAAGGTATTCCGTGAGCTTGGACTCATGTTCTTCCTTATCGGCGCAGGAGTATCGGGCGGAGCAAAGTTCGTACAGTATTTTGATGCAGTATACTTTGTGTACGGTATGATAATGACTATCGTACCTATGATAATCGGATATCTGTTTGCTAAGTACGTTCTGAAGCTGAGCCTTCTCAATAACCTCGGATCTATCACAGGCGGTATGACATCTACCCCTGCCCTCGGTACTCTTATCAGTACAGCAGGTACAGAAAACGTTGCTTCCGCATATGCTGCTACATACCCCGTAGCTTTAATTTCAGTTGTACTGGTATCGCAGTTCCTGATAATCTTATTCAAGTAAATAAAGAGCACTTCCATATCGGAAGTGCTCTTTTTATCAGAGACGATAGGGAGGATAATCCTTATTTTCTTACTCCTTTTTATAGAAAAAAGAAAATATAAATAAGATATGGAAAATGCCTTTTATGCTCCCTGAGCCTTCCTGAAAAAGAAAGCCTGAGATTTTGTCACAGGCTCTTTTTTATTATTTTACACCGTACTTTTCTCTGTATTCGAGCATCTTATCAAGGTATTCCTTGCCCGGAACGATATCGTTCTTAATGGCCTCGATGATATCCTCCATAGTAACGATAGGGTAGACGATAACGCCGAAGTCTCTCTTGACTTCCTGAACAGCAGAAAGCTCACCTGTGCCTTTTTCCATACGGTCAACAGTGATGACCATACCTGTTACATTAACATCAGCAGCAGTCATAAGCTTTGGCATAGACTCGCGGAGAGCCTTTCCAGAAGTCATAACATCGTCGATGATGACAACTCTTTCGTTATCTTCGAGAGCCTTTCCTACGAACATACCGCCTTCGCCGTGGTCCTTTGCTTCTTTTCTGTCGAAGCAGTAGGAAACGTCGAGGCCGAACTTATTGCTCAGAGCAACAACAGCAGATACAGCCAGCGGGATACCCTTATATGCAGGTCCGAAAAGGGTATCTACAGGGATATCATTTGCTTTGATGCACTCGGCATAGTATTCACCAAGTTTTGCAAGCTGAGCGCCTGTTTTATAGTTTCCGCAGTTGATGAAGTAAGGAGCCTTTCTTCCGCTTTTCAGCGTGAACTCGCCGAATGTAAGCACACCGCAGTCCACCATGAATTTTATAAAGCTTTCCTTGTAATTCATTATGTATACCTCCGTATTAAATTAATTATCGTTTTATGCTGCTATATTGCCTCATAGATATGACCGCAAAATGGACAGCGAGGGTAATCAAGATCAATCTCTGCACCGCATTCCACACAGACCTTTTTAGGTAGGATATCAATGTTATCATCGATGTCCTGATTATACTTGCCCGCAAAGCCTGTAGGGTGAGTAACGGGGAAAACTCCGATAAGCATACCACATTCCGAGCAGTAATATCCGAGAGTAGTATCCACAGGGACTTCACATAACTTGTTGTCTCCTTCGTAGAACGTAGAGACAGGATACTCGAGAGAAGCTCCTCTTGTTGGGATACCGCGCTTTTCAATTTTAAAAAAAGCCCTTTATCATTGGTTTGCCGCAATGGATCATTAGATCATCCCTCCTTAAAACATTATAATACCATTATAGTCCTTTTTCGTGAATAATTCAAGACGATAAGCAAAAATAAAATAAAACTTCCTAAAAGTATTGCAAAGAATAATAAAAAGAGGTATAATATATGTAACTGCCGTAACGGCAAATCATAGCGCAGTGTGCCTTGAAAAAGCCGGCGCTTAATTATTTCAGGAGTATATATGGCTAAAAAGAAAAGCATAACAAGAATATCTGACAAGAAACGCGGCAGACCAAAGGTCAGGTTCAGCTTTTGGGGACTTATTTCGATTTTTCTGCTCTCGTTTGCCGCGTGTTTCATATTATATATGGTTGCGGCAAACTTCAATGAGAATTTTTTCAGTGATGAATTTGAAAATGTTGTTGTTGAAGAAAAACCTCCCGCAGAGTCGGACGGAGAAAGCTCAGGCGGTTCAGACGGTTCGGCGCAGACTGTTCAGCAGAACGGCTCTTCCGTTACAAATCCGATAGCTCAGTCTCAGCCAAGGGACAGCTCATATCTTGATTCCTGCTGTCTGGTAACAGACAATACTCTTATCGATATGGGAAAGTATACGGGACTTACGGATATTATCGGAAGCGGAGAGCTCGGTGCGGCGAACTGCAACACTTATACGTTAGAGTCTTCATACGGAACTAAAACCGTATATGAGATACTGCAAATCAAGAAGCCCGAAGTTGTTTACATCATGCTTGGAGATGATATCGGAACATCATCTGTAGATGACATGATATCAAGCTATACCGAGTTAGTAAAAAACGTAAGAGGCTATCTCACAGACGCAGATATATACATTATGCAGCTTCCGCCCGCGAGTGAGGGAGGCGCCATTGATAACGGAGTTATAAACGAATTCAATACAAAGCTTCTCTCTATTGCAAACACAAACAATGTATACTGCATAGACACCAATACAGCTCTAAAGGGAGTTGACGGAAATATCTCAAAAGAATTTATAAGCACTGATACAGGTGCTCTTACCGAAAAAGCATATAAAACCATTGCCGAATATGTGCTTTGTCATATTGTATAATTTTTCGCCCAAACACTATATATAGTGTTTGGGCGTTTTACTGTCTGTAGACCGCTTCAAAGCTCGGAATATCGCTAAAAGCCTATTTTATAAATGATTTATGCACGAATATTCTAAAAACTTCCGCCTTTTCAACAGTTACATTGTCTATAACCTACATTGACATTCATTGAATAATGCTATATACTTATAAAGAACGATTGAAAAGAGAGACACTATATATTGTGTTTGGAGGTATGATAAAGAAATGATAATCCATATTATTAAAAGAGACGGAAGAAAAGTTCCTTTTAATATAGAGAAGATCGCAAACGCTATCTTTAAGGCTGCACAAGCTCGCGGAGGTACAGATTTCAACGTTGCAATGGACGTTGCAGTCGAGGTGTGCAGACTGTATGAGGAACAATACCCGGGAAAAACTCCAACTGTTGAAGAGATCCAGGACCTCGTCGAGAAAGTTCTTATCGAAAAAGGTCACGCTAAAACAGCAAAGGCATATATTCTCTATCGTTACGAGCGTACACGCTCACGTGAGATGAAGACCAATCTGATGTGCGTACTTAACGAGCTGACTTTCAGTCCTGCAAAAGACAGTGATATAAAGCGTGAGAACGCTAATATAGATGGCGATACAGCTATGGGCACCATGCTCAAATACGGTTCTGTATCCGCAAAGGAATACTATGAAATGTATGTCCTTGAGCCTGCACACGCAAAGGCTCACCGCGAGGGCGATATCCATATACACGACCTCGATTTCTATACTCTGACTACCACATGTACACAGATCGATCTTAAAAAGCTTTTCACTAACGGCTTTTCCACAGGACACGGCTTCCTCAGAGAGCCAAACGATATTGCAAGCTATTCTGCTCTTGCCTGTATCGCTATCCAGTCCAACCAGAACGATCAGCATGGCGGACAGAGTATCCCTACTTTTGATTATGCAATGGCTGACGGCGTAAAGAAAACATATGCGTCAAGATATACACAGAATGTTGCAAGAGCTCTGTCGCTTATAGGCGGAGTTGAGAACGAGTTTGAAGCAATAGATGAAATAAAGAAAGAGATGTCAGAAAACTTCGGACTTAAACCAACACTTGCCAATGATAACGGCTATAAGGAAAAGGAACTGGAGCTTCTGCTGAAGTATACAGATAAGGAAACTGCGGAGAAAATTCAGGCTTTCGCTACAAGAAACGCTGAAAAAGAGACCGACAGAGCTACTTATCAGGCTATGGAGGCGCTTATCCACAACCTTAATACCATGAACAGCCGTGCAGGCGCTCAGACACCTTTCAGCTCTATAAATTACGGTACAGATACAACTCCTGAGGGAAGAATGGTAATAAAGAACGTCCTTCTTGCTCAGGAAGCAGGTCTCGGCAACGGCGAGACTCCTATCTTCCCGATACACATATTCAAGATCAAAGAGGGCATCAACTACAATCCTGATGATCCTAACTATGATCTGTTCAAGCTTGCCTGCAGAGTTTCTGCAAAGCGACTTTTCCCGAATTTCTCGTTTATCGATGCACCGTACAATCTCCAGTATTACAAGGAGGGCAATCCTGATACTGAGATAGCATACATGGGCTGCCGTACAAGAGTAATCGGAAACAACTACGATCCTTCAAGAGAGATCGTTACAGGCAGAGGCAACCTCAGCTTTACATCTATAAATCTTCCTCGTCTTGCTATCAAGGCCGACCATAACGTTGGTCTGTTCTTTGAAATGCTCGAGGAAAAAATGGAGCTCGTTATCGACCAGCTCATGCACCGCTTCAATATTCAGTCTCAGAAGAGAGTAAGAAACTATCCGTTCCTTATGGGACAGGGGATATGGATCGATTCCGACAAGCTGGGTCCTGATGATACAGTAGGTGAAGTACTTAAACACGGTACGCTATCTGTTGGCTTTATCGGACTTGCTGAAACCTTAAAGGCTCTTATCGGAGCTCATCACGGTGAGAGCGAAGAGGCTCGTGAGCTCGGTCTCGAGATCATTTCTTCAATGAGAAAGCGTCTTGACGAGGAATCAAAGAGAACAGGTCTTAACTTCTCACTTCTTGCAACTCCTGCGGAAGGTCTTTCAGGTCGTTTTGTACGTATGGATGCCAAGAAGTACGGTATAATCGAAGGTGTTACAGACCGTGACTATTATACAAACTCATTCCATGTACCTGTTTACTATCCTATCAGTGCATTTGAGAAGATAAAGATAGAGGCTCCTTACCACGAGCTTACTAACGCAGGTCATATAAGCTATATCGAGCTCGACGGCGATCCCCTTGAGAACCTCAGCGCATTTGAAAAGATCGTTCGCTGCATGAAGGAGTCGGGAATAGGCTATGGCGCTATCAACCACCCTGTTGATCGTGACCCTTGCTGCGGATACACAGGCATCATCGGTGAGACCTGTCCCTGCTGCGGACGAAAAGAGCATTCCGACAATGTTGCGTTTGACAGGATACGACGAATCACAGGCTATCTTGTTGGTACACTGGATCGTTTTAACAACGGAAAGCGTGCAGAAGAGCATGACCGAGTTAAGCATAATGTATAAGGTGATATAATGGAACTCAGAATTGCAGGAACCGTCAACGACTCAATAGTTGACGGTCCTGGAATAAGATTTACTGTATTTGTTCAGGGCTGCCCGCATAACTGCAAGGGCTGCCATAATCCACAGACTCATGATTTTGAGGGCGGAACTGTTACTACAACAGAAAAGCTTCTTGAAAAGATAAAAGGGAACCCATTGCTTGACGGAGTAACATTCAGCGGGGGAGAGCCCTTTTGTCAGGCAGAAGCTCTGGCTGATTTAGGCAGAGAGATAAAAAAGCTGGGACTTGATATAATAACATATACGGGCTATACGTTTGAAAAGCTTTTTGAAGAGCGCGATCAGAATCATTGGGGAGACTTGCTTGCTGTGACCGATTATCTCATAGATGGACCGTTTATCCTTGAACAAAAGGATTGGGAAATAAAATTCCGCGGAAGCTCCAACCAGAGATATATCGACTGTCAGGAAAGCCTTAAAAACGGAAAAGTTATCGAAAAAGAACCATAAAACACCCCCACCCGTAAAGCGGGTGGGGTGTTTTACAATTTGCATAATATTGAGCATAAATAATTATCTGTATTTTTTATTAGAAAATATTGACATAAATGTATAAATGATGATATAATTAAATTATCGGTATATCCGAAATAATTTTATATGTTAAGGAGGCAATTATATGGAATCAATCAAAAAATATGTAGCAGAAGTAATAGGTACATTCGTGCTTGTTCTTCTTGGCTGCGGTACGGCAATGCTGGTAGGCTGTGACGCAAAGAACGGCGGGGGATATATACTTACTGCTCTCGCATTCGGACTTGTTATTGTCGGTATGGCTTATTGTGTAGGCAATATTTCTGGATGTCATATCAATCCTGCAGTATCGCTTGGAGTTCTTTTGAGCGGAGGAATGACATTTACTGATTTTGTAGGCTATGTCGTTTCACAGTGCCTTGGCGCGATCGCGGGAGCAGGTACATTAAAACTCATCTTTGATCTTGGTGATGTTACAGATATGACAGGAGGATACGGTGCTAATGGTCTCGCAGGTGTAAATGGTAATGCAGGCGCAGGTGTGATCGTAGAGATAATCCTTACATTTATATTTGTACTTACTATTCTCGGAGTTACATCAAAGAATGCTAAGCACGGTTCATTCGGCGGACTCATAATCGGTCTTACACTTACACTTGTTCATATTTTCGGAATAGGTCTTACAGGTACATCTGTAAATCCTGCAAGAAGCCTCGGTCCTGCACTTTTAGCAGGTGGAGATGCTATCAGTGATCTTTGGGTATTTATCGTAGGTCCATTTGTTGGTGCGGTTATCGCTGCAGTAGTTTATAAATGTCTTGAGCCAGCTGCTAAAGTGGCTCCTGCACCTGTAGAAAAAGCTTCTCCTGTTAAGAATAACGCTCCTGCAAAGACAAATAATCACAATAGCAGCAAGAAAAAGAAAAAGTAATTTCAGAAAGCTCCCGTAACAGGGAGCTTTTTTATAGCTGTTTTCTTGAAATTGTATCACAAAAATGATATAATAAGACTAACGAAAAAAGAGACAAAGTTTCACCAAATCAAAGTTTGGTGAAACTTTGATAAGAGATAAAACGAGGGGACTATATTATGGAAAGATTATTCATTATGGATCAAAAAGACTATGATGATAGTTTTGCGCGTTTCAGACGTCCGTCAGTTCGCGGAGTAATAATTAAAGATGGAAAAATAGCATTAGTTTATAGCAAGAAATATGATTATTATAAGTTTCCCGGCGGCGGAATTGAAAACGATGAAGATCATATAACAACTCTTAAACGTGAGGTTCTTGAAGAAACTGGCTTAACTGTTATAGACGGCTCGGTTATGGAGCTTGGATCAGTGCTGCGTATCCAGAAAAGCAGATTTGCTGAGAATTTGATCTTTGAACAGGAAAACTTCTATTATCTGTGCAATGTTGAAAAATCTGTTGCAAATCAGTACCTTGATGAATATGAGCTTGATGAAGGCTTTACTCTGAAATATGTATTGCCGGAGCTCGCTATATCTGTAAATCGCACTCACGATCACGGAGATTACGATCTTTTAATGCTTGAACGTGAAGCGCGAGTTCTTGGATATCTTGTTGAGAAAGGTTATTTATGAAAAATTTAAACAATAACGCAAATCCTGAATTTTTAAACGAATATCTTGTGCATATAAAGATCGTTCAGCTTCTGGCACAGCGTACAATTGAGGAATACTACACAGATATACGCCTTTTTTTAAGGTATATCTACGAATGTAACCATAATACAGGCAAAGATATCGAGGATATTGATATTCGGGATATGACTGTTGAGGAGCTTCAGAAAATCTCGGTCAGTGATATTTATAATTTCATCTTTTATACATCCGATGAACGTCATAATAAGGACAGAGCTCGTTACAGAAAGCTTTCTTCACTTAGAAATTTTTTCAAATATCTTGAAAAAGTAGCTCATATTATAAAGGAAAATCCTACAAAGGACCTTGATGTTCCTGTTCCGAGGGCTTCCCTGCCGAAATTTCTTTCTCTTAACGAAAGTATGCGTTTGCTGCAGACAGCTGATACAGCTGATTCTAAACGTGATTATTGTATTATAACTCTTTTTCTGAACTGTGGCATGCGATTAAGCGAGCTTGTTGGTATCAATATCTCTGATATTGATTTCTATGAGAATCGTCTTAAAGTTCTCGGTAAGCGCAGCAAGGAACGAATGGTTTACCTTAATGATGCATGTGTTGATGCGCTGCAGAAGTATCTTGCGATCAGGAAAAATAATCCTAAAGCAGCTGATGAACCTGCTTTATTTATAAGCAATCAAAACAGGCGTATCTCCAAGCGCAGAGTTCAGCAGATAGTTGAGGATACTATTAAAAAGGCTGAGCTTGACGGCAAGGGTATTACAACACATAAGCTAAGACATACAGCTGCAACTCTTATGTATCAGTACGGAGATGCTGATGTTCTTACTCTAAAGGAGCTTCTCGGACACGCAAGCATTTCCACTACAGAGATATACACGCATTTAAATGACGAAAATGTCAGAAACGCTATTGAAAGCAATCCTCTTTCAAAAATCAAATCAGATGATCCCGACGATAAATAATAATTCCGAATTGTGGGTTTGGTGTTGCAAAATCCTTTAATATGTAGTATAATATTGTGGGAGATTTTGTAGATAGAAAATCGGAGGTAACTTTTATATGTGCGGAATCGTAGGCTTTACGAATAATATTTATAACTCAAACGACGTTCTTGAAAAAATGATGGACCGCATAAGACACAGAGGTCCTGATGCCGAGGGAAAATATATAGATGAGGATATTGCTCTGGGGCATCGCAGACTAAGTATCATCGATGTCAGCTCTTCGGGAGACCAGCCTATTTTTAATGAAGATTCCTCGCTGGTGATCGTTTTTAACGGCGAGATATATAACTATAAGGATATACGTCAGGAACTTGTTAAAGCAGGTCATAAATTCAGGACCAATACTGATACCGAGGTGCTTATACACGGATATGAGGAGTTCGGCGAAAAGCTTCTCAATAAGCTGAGAGGCATGTTTTCCTTTGTAATATGGGATAAGAACAAAAAGGAGCTTTTCGGCGCACGCGATTTCTTTGGTATCAAACCTATGTACTACGCAAATATGAATGGTACATTCATGTTTGGTTCCGAAATAAAGAGCTTCCTTGAACATCCAAAGTTTACAAAAGAGCTCAATACAACCGCACTTGAGAACTATCTCACCTTCCAGTTCTCCCCTACTTACGAGACGTTTTTTAAAAATGTTTACAAGCTTCCCCCTGCACACTATTTCAAATTAAAGGACGGTCGCTTTGAAGCCAAACGCTACTGGGACGTTCACTTTAATGCAGATGAAAAGCCTTCTCTCGACGAATGGGTAAATAAGATATCCGATACCTTCCACAACTCGGTAGAAGCACATAAAATAGCTGATGTTGAGGTAGGTTCATTCCTTTCCAGCGGTGTTGATTCAAGCTATGTTGCAGCAATTGCAGATGTTGACAAGACATTTACTGTAGGCTTCGGCACAGATGAAAAGTACAATGAGATTGGCTGGGCAAAGAACTTCTCAAAGGCTATAGGCAAAGAGAATACAAGTAAGGTTATCACTCCTGAGGAGTACTGGGATAACCTTTCAATGATACAGTATCATATGGACGAACCTCTTGCAGACCCGTCAGCTATCGCCCTGTATTTTGTCTGCAATATTGCATCTGAAAAGCTGAAAGTAGTTCTTTCAGGCGAGGGCGCTGACGAGATATTCGGCGGCTATAATGTTTACAGTGATCCAAACGGTACAGTTTATGACAAGCTGCCGCGGTTTGTAAAACGCGGTATAGGTAGCATCGCTTCCAAGCTTCCCGCTAAGCGCGGAGTTAATTTCTTCGTCCGCAAGGGCAAGGACGTTGAGGAGCGCTTTATCGGTAACGCTTATATGTTCAGACCCGAGGAGCGCAAGGAACTTCTGAAGATCACTACAGACGCTCCCGAGCCGACAGTTATTACGAAGCCCTTTTATGCCAATGTCAAGGGCAAGGACGATGTTACAAAAATGCAGTATCTCGATCTGCATATGTGGATGGCAGGAGATATCCTCCTGAAAGCCGATAAAATGAGTATGGCTAACTCTCTGGAGCTTCGCGTTCCTTTCCTTGATAAAGAGGTCATGGCTTTAGCCGAGAAGATACCTACAAAGTATCGCGTAACTCACGATAAGGGCACGGACGAGACAAAGTATATCACAAAGTATGCTATGCGTCTTGCCGCAAAAAAAGATACTCCCGAGCAGACAGCAAAAACAGCTGCAAAGAAAAAACTGGGCTTCCCTGTTCCTATAAGAGTATGGCTCAAGGAAGATAAGTACTATGAGCTTGTTAAAAGCTATTTTGAAAGCGAGAGCGCACAGGAGTTCTTCAATATCGCTCCCCTGCTGAAGCTTCTTGACGACCACAGAGAGGGAAAGGCTGATAACAGCCGAAAGATATGGACAGTGTTCATATTCCTTATCTGGTACAAGGTCTATTTTGAAAATAACGGAAAATATTGATCAAACGGAGATATTATGGCAAGTAAAGTTACATACAAGTACATTAAACAGAATCCTGATATCATGGAGTATATCCGCAGAGCCGATCAGGCTCTTGAAGCACTCGGCTATACCGAGCATTCCTTTCCTCATGTTGAAAGAGTTGCTTATACCTCGTCCATGATACTTGAAACTCTGGGATACGATGAAAGAACTGTGGAGCTGGCAAAGGTGGCTTCAATAATGCACGATATCGGTAATGTTATAAACCGAGTTGACCATGCGCAAAGCGGTGCTGTTATGGCTTTCAGACTGCTTGACAGTCTGAGCATGCCTGCTGATGAGATATGCTCTATAATATCAGCTATAGGCAATCATGACGAAGGTACAGGACAGCCCCTTGATCCTATTTCTGCGGCTATGATAATCGGCGACAAGACCGATGTGCGCAGAAGCCGTGTCCGCAATACAGATCTGCTCACATTTGATATCCACGACCGCGTAAATTACGCTGTTGTACAGTCGGCTGTTAAATTCAACGATGATAAGTCGTCAATTATTCTTGAGCTTCAGATAGATACTGAGATATCCTCTGTTCTTGAATATTTTGAGATATTTATGAAGCGTATGCTCCTTTGCAGAAGAGCTTCGGAATTCCTCGGAGTTCAGTTTGAAATGATAATCAACGACAGTAAAATACTGTAATTATAAACGGAGGTATAAAATATGTTTTCGGAATATCAGCATCTTATAGATCTGAACGATTATCCTGTTTCATGGTGGAAAAAGGTGGTAGAGCTTGGTGAGGAGATATACAAGGCTCCTGCTGATTTTGCCCATGTGTGCGACGGAAAGATCATGGCTACACTTTTCTATGAGCCGTCCACACGTACACAGATGTCCTTCCAGACAGCTATGATAAGACTTGGCGGTCAGATAATCGGCTTTGACAATCCCGCAAATTCTTCTGTTGCCAAGGGCGAGACAATTAAGGATACCACAAAGATCGTCAGCAATTATGCAGATGTTCTGGTCATACGTCACCCTATCGCAGGAGCTGCCAAAGCAGCTTCACTTACGGCTGACTGCTCCGTTATCAACGCAGGTGACGGCGGACACCTCCACCCTACTCAGACTCTTACTGATCTGCTCACGCTGAAGATCGAGAAGAAAACTCTTTCGGGACTTACTATCGGTATGTGCGGTGATCTTCTCAACGGAAGAACTGTTCATTCTCTCTGCAAGGCACTGAGCATGTTCCCTGACAATAAATTCGTGTTCATATCTACTAAAGAGCTTGGTATGCCTGCTTATATCAAGGATATTATCAAGGCAAACGGAAGCAAGTACAAGGAAGTAAAGACTCTTGAAGAAGCTATCGGCAGTCTTGATGTGCTTTATATGACAAGAATACAGCAGGAGCGCTTCGCAAGTGAGGAAGAATATCTTGCTCAGAAAGATGTCTATGTTCTTGACAGAAAGAAAATGATGGGGGCTAAGAAAGATATGATCGTAATGCACCCCCTGCCGCGAGTTGACGAGATCACTGTTGAGGTGGACGACGATGAGCGTGCAATGTACTTCAAGCAGGCTAAATACGGTATGTATGTGCGTATGGCACTTATAATGACTATATTAAAGGAGAAGAAGTCCTCCGAAACACTGAATGGCAAGGTTTTCAGCGGAGTTCGCTGTTCAAATCCGAAATGCATAACCAATCACGAAGAATATCTCCCCAAGAGCTTCCGTTCAAGCGGTGACGAAACGCTCCTTGAATGTGAATACTGCGATGAGAGAAAGCTTATATAACTAAAAAAGCCACAGCTTTATGCTGTGGCTTTTGTTTATGGATCGCATCGATGTATGACCTTTACAGGACATGACTCCATGCAGAGACCGCAGTTCGTGCAGTTGCTGTGGTCGATATAAGCATGGAAATTATTTACGATGATAGCTTCGTTAGGACACTTTTTCTCACATATCCTACAGCCTATACAACCGTTCTTGCATACAAGCTTAGTGACTTTTCCGTTGTCGTATGAAGCGCACAGAACGTCCACACGTTTTGAAACAGGCTTTATCTCTATAAGCTCATTTGGGCATGCCTTTGCACATTGTCCGCAGGCTCCGCAAAGAGAAGGAGTTACCTTAGCAATACCGTTTATGATTTTGACAGCATCGTGCTCACATACCGCAACACAGTCACCAAGACCGATGCAGCCATACTTGCACATTCCGCTTCCGCCGTAAAAACGCTTTACAGCTTTGCAGGACTGTACTCCGTCGAAAAGGAACGCCTTCTGTGTAGCATTACAGTCGCCGCTGCAGTGTACAACGGCTGTCATGGGCACAACTTCAGCAGCTGCAGTTCCGAGAACGGACGCTATCTGATTAGCGGCGTCACTTCCTCCCGGACGGCAGAGGTTTGTTGCTGCGCCTTTATTAACTATAGCCGAAGCATAATCAGAACAGCCCGCAAAACCACAGGCTCCGCAGTTTGCCTGCGGCAGAGCAGCGTTGATCTTTTCTATTCTTTCATCGATTTTCACGTAGAAAACTTTTGCAGCTATTGTAAGCAGTACTCCTGCAAGTATGCCGCAGCCGCCGAGAATAAGAGCAGGGATAAGATAAGTCAAATCGTCTCCCCCTTTCACTTGATAAGTCCCGCAAAGCCCATAAAGCTTATTGAGACTATAGATGCAGCTATCAGAGTTGCAGGAACTCCCTTGAAGGTCTCAGGGATATCAGCGTATTCAAGCTTTTTGCGAACTCCCGAGAAAATGATAAGTACTATCATAAAGCCCAGTCCGCCGAAAAGGGCGTTTATTATTGACTGGAAGAATGTATAATTGTTATCGATGTTAAGCACTGTAACGCCGAGAACAGCGCAGTTTGTTGTTATGAGCGGAAGATATACGCCCAGTGAGCTGTACAGTGCCGGTACGCACTTTTTGAGGAAGTTCTCGACGAGCTGTACAAAAAGCGCTATAACAAGGATAAATACCACTGTATCGAAGTATTCAAGTCCATTGGGTACGAGAATACCATGATGAATAGGATATGTAACTATAGTTGCACATATCATTACGAAGGTAACTGCGATTCCCATTCCTGCTGCGCTGTCAAGCTTTTTTGATACGCCGAGGAATGGACAGATTCCCATGAATTTGGAAAGCACGAAGTTATCTGTCAGCATTGCCGAGAGCATTATAGCAAGTATAGTTTTCAATGACAGTCACCTTCCTTTCCACAGTTTTTAGCATTTGGACATCCGCCACAGCCAAGCTCCTGAGGGGGCTTTTTCTTTTTGAGTTTATTCACAGCTGCAATTATCATACCAAGTGTAAAGAAGCCGCCTGCTGGCATGATAAAGAACAGCATAGGATTCTCGCTGAGTACGGGCAGGGTAAGTCCCATCCATTTTCCTGCGCCGATTATCTCACGAACAGAGCCCATGAGGAACAGAGCAAGTGTAAAACCTGCACCCATGCCGATAGCGTCAAAGGCAGATGCTATAATACCGTTTTTGCTGGCAAACATCTCGGCTCTGCCGAAGATGATACAGTTTACGGTAATAAGCGTGAGGTAAATACCAAGGCTGTCATATAGGCTCGGCACGAAGCCTTCAAGCAGGAAGCCTATGAGCGTAACAAAGCTTGCTATTATTACAATAAAAGCAGGTATACGTACCTTGTCTGGGATGACCTTTCTGAGTGCGGAAATAACGATGTTAGAGCCAAGGAGAACGAATGTGGTCGCAAGTCCCATACCTATTCCGTTCATAGCCTGTGTTGTAACGGCAAGTGTAGGACACATACCCAGCAGCATTACAAGCGTCGGGTTTTCCTTTATAATGCCCTTTGTAAGCTCCTTGACAAGCGGAGTTTTCTTATCAGCCACCGAGTATCGCCTCCTTGTTCTCATTGTATACTTTAAGTGCAGTATCAACTGCATGCTTCATACCGTTGGAAGAAAAAGTTGCACCGCTTATGGCGTCAAAGCTGTCTGAGGGCTGAGTAAGTCCGTAAAACTGCTTTCTGAAATCAGCCTCATCATGGACCTTTGAACCAAGACCGGGAGTTTCGCCAAGAGAAACGAACTCTATTCCCGAGATACTTCCCTGCTGGTCAAATCCTACAAGTATGTTTATACCGTCCTTTGAGTAGCCGTCAGTACATATCTGGATAACGGTTTTCTTATCCGGGGTTACAGCTATGGTCTGTATCTCATCATATCCGCATTTCAGCTGCACTACCCTGCTTTCGGTCTTTCCGAAGAGAGCTTCAACACTGCTGCTGAATTTCTGAGCTTTCTGGTCTGCTATACGGTCTTTTGTGAGCTCATATGCATACACAAGAAGCAGCGAAGCTACAACACATATTATTGTAAGTACAACGGTAGGCTTTACCTTATCCTTCATTCTTCTCAGCCTCCTTTGCACCAAGTACCTTTGTTCTTGTAAGCTGCTCTATATAAGGAGTAAGAACATTCATAAGCAGAATTGAGAACGAAACTCCCTCGGGATATGAACCGAAACGCCTTATAATAAAGGTTATGATTCCGCAGCCGAGACCGAATACTATTTTGCCTTTAGTAGTAATAGGAGTTGTGGCATAGTCTGTAGCCATGAAGAATGCTCCGAGGAACACACCGCCTGCAAGTATCTGATAAACGGGATCAGAGCCGCTTATCCAGCTTAAAACGAACAGGCTTCCTATAAACGAAAGCGGAGCTGCAAGCGAGATTATCTTTCGTGCAGCAAGGTAAAGTCCGCCGATAAGAAGTGCCGCGGAGCAGGTCTCACCAAGACAGCCGCCGCATTTACCAAGGAAAAGGTCAAGGTATGAAGCTGCATTATCCGTGCCTGCAAGAGGAAGCGGAGTTGCACTTGATATAGCATCAAGGTCTGTATGAGTGAATGGCTCTACCCATCTGGTCATTGCCGCGGGGAAACTTATCATAAGTACGATTCGTGCTGTTATGGCAGGATTTGCAAAATTCTGCCCAAGTCCGCCGAAAAGCTGCTTGACAATGACGATCGCAACAAAAGAACCGATAACTGCCATCCAGTACGGCAGAGTCGATGGCAGATTCATTGCGAGAATAAGTCCTGTTACAACTGCTGAAAGGTCGCCGATAGTATTATCGCGCTTCATCATCTGGCGGCAGACATACTCGAAGAATATACAGCTGCCTATACATACCGCTGTCAGCGGAATAACACGCATACCGAAGAAATATATCGCCGCTCCCCATGCAGGAAGAAGAGCGATTATAACGTTCAGCATTATATTTGTGGTTTTAGTGTAGTTCTCGTCATGGGGGGACGGAGAAACAATAAGCTTATCCATTGGTCTTCCTCCTCCTTACTTTCTTGGGATAAGTGCTTTTGCAAGCTGATTTGTTTCTGCAAGCTTTCTGTTTGCAGGACATACATATGTACAGCTTCCGCAGTTCATACAGAGCATTACCTTGAGCTTCTTGAGCTCCTCAACATTGCGTATCTTATAAGCTCTGTCTATATCGGCAGGCATAAGTCCGAGAGGACATACTCTTACGCAGCGTCCGCAGCGGATACAGCTTGAGGTTTTACGCTCATCATAATGATTGAAAGCAAGAAGTGCATTGGAAGTCTTAACAACAGGCATATCTATATCTGGCACGCTCATACCCATCATGGGACCGCCTGCAATAAGCTTTTTGATAGAGTCAATATCTGCTTTGCAGAATTCAAGGAGCTCTCGAAATGAAGTTCCGATAACTGTGCGGACATTCTTGGGCTCCCCAACTGCGTTTCCGTCGATAGTAAGGCGGCGCGTTACAAGAGGCATACCTGTCTGCATATAACGGTAAAGGAATGCAACTGTAGAAACGTTCATAACTATAACGCCTGCATCAGCAGGAAGCGAGCCCTCGTTTACAATCCTGCCCGTCGAGTTATAGATAATGACCTTTTCGGCCCCCTGCGGATATGCAGAGGGAAGAGTGATTATATCGATAGTATCATCGTTTTCAGCCATAGCTGTGAAGTTCTTTATCGCCTCTGGCTTATTGGCTTCAATTGCAAGCTTTGCTGTCTTGATTCCGAGCTTAGACTTTACCAGATTGATACCGTTGATGATGTCCTGTGGATTCTCCATCATTTCACGATAATCCGCAGTTATGTACGGCTCACATTCGGCTGCGTTGATTATAAGAGTATCGATATCGGCTTTGGGATTGAGTTTTATATGCGTGGGAAAACCTGCACCGCCAAGTCCGCAGGCACCGCTCTGTCGAACTGCCTTTACAAAACTTTCTTTGTCGGTAACAACAGGCGGCTTTACTTCATCCGAAACTGTCTGAAGTCCGTCTGTTTCGATCTCTATCATCTTACAGACTGTTCCCATTACGTTACGATAATCGGTTATTGCAGTTACTTTTCCGGAAACTCCCGAATGAACAGGAGCACTGAATGCCGCATCGGTATCGCCTATTTTCTGTCCGACAGCAACTGTGTCTCCGACCTTTACAAGCGGCTGACATGGAGCTCCCATAGTCATTGACATGGGAATAGTAACTTTTTCAGGAACAGGAAAATCTACAGTAGAGCTGTTTTCCGTATTTTTACGGTGTTTCAGCTTAATACCGTTAAGTTTTTTCATAAAATTCTCCTTGATATAATGGCTGAATATGAGCCATATTTTTTTCAAAATAAGCTGACGTTATGATTCAGGGCAAAAAAGCCCATACATTAATATTATATATGAAATTCACATAATATTCAAGAGGTTTTTGCAAAAAAAAATCTATATTTAAATTTAGAAAATGCAGGCAATAAATAAAAGACACCCGAAGGTGTCTTTTTAACTAATTATTTTTCTCTCTTTTTAAGTGAAATCAAGAATGCAGCTGACGAAACTCCGAATGCTGTCAATACAGCATATATTGGCTTGCTGCCTGTTTTGGGAGAATCTGTCTTTTTAGTAGCAGTGGCTATTTTCGATGTAGTCGCTACTGTTGTAGTAGTAGTTTTGGAAGCGTCTGTAACATCCAGTGATGTTGTAGCTGTAGTCGTGGTAGTTGTAGTAGTCGTGGTAGTTGTAGTAGTCGTGGTAGTTGTAGTAGTCGTGGTGGTTGTAGTAGTTGTGGTGGTCGTAGTAGTCGTGGTGGTCGTAGTAGTTGTGGTAGATGTGGTAGTTGTGGTAGTTGTAGTAGCTGTGGTAGTTGTAGTAGCTGTGGTAGATGTGGTAGTTGTGGTAGATGTGGTAGTTGTGGTAGATGTGGTAGTTGTGGTAGTTGTGGTAGTTGTTGTGGTGGTAGCCGTGGTAGTTGTTGTGGTGGTAGCCGTGGTAGTTGTTGTGGTGGTAGTCGTGGTAGTTGTTGTGGTGGTAGTCGTGGTAGTTGTTGTGGTGGTAGTCGTGGTAGTTGTTGTGGTGGTCGGTGTGGCAGTAGTTGTTGTTACCTCTTCCTCAACAAGCATTTTGGGATTGAATGAAGAATAACCGAACTGTATACCTCCATCAAAGGATTTGGCTATTGTTGCACCTGCAACGTGTCCACCCTCATCTCCTGTACCGTCTGCATTGGGAGCAAGCGTCGAACCTTGTATAGAACCAAGATATTTGAACTTTGTGGCGTCCTTCAGGTTGTAAAGGACAGGCATGTTTTCGCCCTTGTCCTGCATTAATTCTCCGTCGTCGCCATAGAGCTTCATATTAGTCAGCGGAAGCTTTACATCGTCTCCCGGAACATTTATTACAAGATAAGAGCCCTCGGGGATATAAACGTCGATCTGTAAATATCCCGAATTGAAGATCTTAGCTTGTTCTTCATCGAGATTTATAACATTCAGATTTTTATCTGTTCCTGTGAAAGTCCAGCCTTTGTCATAATCCTTGGCAATTCCGAGATGAGCATTTGGAGTCAGCTCTGAAAGATACTTGCTTCGCTGATTGAGAAGCTCAAACTCTATATCGAAATCAATGAGCTCACCGACATACACCTCGCAGTGCCCTGCATTCATATGGTCTGTTATTTCCTGACTTATTGTCCCCTCGCTGCCCATAACGAAGTTTTTGTCGTCAGGCTGGAAATTACGGAGCGTATCACCGCCTATAACGACTTTAGCAGCTTTTGTTCCTTTATCAAGCTTAGCACCGACGGAATACGATGCAATATCACCAATATTTGCGTTTCCGCCTGCCGCAAGTCTGCCCTCACAGTCGGAGCCACGTGCGGCAAAATCATCATGCAGGAACACCGAGAACTGTGAAGCTGCTCCAAGAAAATACTCATTTGTATCACTAATGCCAAGAAGCGTTTCCTTGTTCTGATCGGTGACCTGCTGCATTCCTTGATCATCAGGCTCGATGCTGTGAGTAATTATCGGGACAGCTCCCATAATACACACGGACGTGATAATACTCAGAAAGCGCTTAAAATTATTTTTAAACATAAGCATATCCCCTTTTATATATTTTGTATAATTATACCATAATTCAACAAGAAATTCAATAAACATTTTCAACAAACATTATATAAAGTGATAAAATGCTATTAACATTTTTGTCATAAAAATAAAAAGACTCCTTCGTTTAAGAAGAAGTCGGAGAATATGACCCAAAAATAAAAAGCACCTGCTGTTGCAGATGCTTCGAGAGGCGCCACCCAGATTTGAACTGGGGATCAGGGTGTTGCAGACCCACGCCTTACCACTTGGCTATAGCGCCGTCTTTGGAGCGGATTACGAGGCTCGAACTCGCTACCTCCACCTTGGCAAGGTGGCGCTCTACCAGATGAGCTAAATCCGCATAATGGCGACCCCGAACAGATTCGAACTGTCGACCTCCTGCGTGACAGGCAGGCGTTCTAACCAACTGAACTACGAGGCCAAAGAATTGGTGGGGACTACAGGGCTCGAACCTGTGACCCTCTGCTTGTAAGGCAGATGCTCTCCCAGCTGAGCTAAACCCCCACTTTTTCTTCCGTTCATCGGTTAATCAGTTCCGACGACTTTAATATTATATCACGAATACTTTTGTTTGTCAAGCTTTTTTTGGAATTTTTTCAAAAAAATTTTTTGTGCTTAGTATTACGCCTTATATCGTCTCATATTATGTAAAACCATGTCTCGTCGGGATCCACTTCTGCTTTCTGTACAGGTATCTGTGAGTCAAAATTATATCTGAGCTCCTGATTTTTTATGCTTACCTTTGCGCCTGCAGGTATGGAACGAGTGATAAATGCGTTACCGCCAATTACAGCATTCTTGCCTACAACAGTTTCTCCGCCGAGTATTGAAGCTCCCGAATAGATAGTGACGTTATCCTCAATTGTAGGATGACGCTTTTTGTTACGAAGGGACTGTCCGCCTCTTGTTGAAAGCGCACCAAGAGTAACTCCCTGATATACTTTTACGTTATCCCCTATTTCTGTTGTTTCACCTATAACTATTCCTGTACCGTGGTCGATAAAGAAATATTTGCCTATGGTAGCTCCGGGGTGTATGTCTATACCTGTTTTGCTGTGAGCATGCTCAGTCATTACACGTGGGATAAGCGGCACACCCAGCAGAAACAGTTCATGAGCCAGTCTGTTGACCAGTATAGCATATAAACCGGGATAAGAATAGATTATCTCATCTTTATTATATGCAGCAGGGTCGCCGTCATATGCAGCCTGAACATCAGTTTCGATATAGCTTCTTATTTTTGGAAGCCTGTCAAGAAATTCAAAGGTGATCCTTTCAGCATTCTCGTTTATTTCATTTTCATCAAGATCAACATATTTTTTATCATAGCGAAGTACAATGGAAATCTGACGGATAAGCTTAAAAATTACATCTTCAAGTATCATGGTGATATTATTGCGCACAGTGTAGACGCGATAGCTTTTATTGCGGAAATATCCGGGGAAAACGATTCGTCTCAGTGATTCTATTATACCAACAATATCATCGTTGTCGGGGTGATCAAAGGTCTTTACTTCATCAATAGTCCTGTTACCGTTATAATCCATAAGAATTTTTTGGGTAAGCGAATTAATATTATCTTCGAGCTTATGCATTCTCGTCACCTCATACGCTTAATTATATGTACAACTCTGTTCATTTTATACTTTTTATTATTATACATCATTTTACTTATATAGTCAATAGGCATTATATGCGTATTTTTACTTGACTTTATCAAAAATTAGCGTTATAGTATAATATGAATAAAATTAAGCGAGGGATATCATGAACAGCAGCATAGACAGCTCCATAACAGGAGAATTCAGCAAAAGCATATGGTCAAAATTCCGCAGGGGCATCGAGGAGTACAGACTTATCGAAAATAATGACAGGATAGCTGTATGCATTTCAGGCGGCAAGGACTCCATGCTAATGGCAAAGTGTATGCAGAGACTTCAGAAATACGGGAATATTGATTTTGATGTTGAATATATAGTTATGGATCCCGGTTATGCCGATGAAAACAGGCAGAAGATCATAGAAAATGCTGATCTGCTCGGGATACCTGTCAATATAAAGAATACGAGGATATTTGAATCAACGGAAAAAGCTGAAAAGCACCCCTGCTTTTTATGTGCAAGGCTTCGCAGAGGCTGGCTTTATAAAACTGCTCAGGAGCTTGGCTGCAACAAGATTGCTCTGGGACATCATTTTGATGACGTAATCGAAACTATCCTCATGGGTATGCTGTATGGTTCACAGGTGCAGACCATGATGCCAAAGCTTCACAGCGAAAACTATGAGGGGGTTCAGCTCATACGGCCGCTGTATCTTGTACGCGAAAATGATATTATTCGCTGGTGCGAATACAATAAGCTTGAATTCATACAGTGTGCCTGCCGCATCACAAAAAGCGAGGGCAGTTCAAAGCGTGCAGAGATAAAATCACTTTTGCATCAGTTAAGGCTGACAAATCCTGCTGTTGATATGAATATATTTCGTAGCGTGGAAAATGTGAATCTACAGACACTTATATCATATCATCGCGGCAGCGAGACACATCATTTCCTCGACGATTTTGATAAGGGGCTGAGCATTAAAGGCACTAACAACTTCCAAAATAACGAAACGGAGCCAAAGCAATGCTGAAAACTTTTCGCGGCAGTTTTATGCTCCTGCTTGCAGCTTTGATATGGGGTACTGCTTTTGTGGCTCAAAGCAAGGGCATGGATTATGTGGAGCCGTTTACGTATAACGCTGTACGAACTCTTCTCGGCGGTGTTATTTTGATGCCTATAGTATATTTATTCGGAAGAAAAGGACACAAAAGTGCTAAAGCATACAGCAGCAAAATAAGTTTGTTAGGAGGTATCTGCTGCGGACTTGTGCTTTTTGCGGCAAGCTCATTTCAGCAGTACGGAATTGCCTTTACTTCTGCGGGTAAAGCGGGCTTTATAACGGCGCTTTATGTTGTTATTGTCCCGATAATCGGTATAGTAACAGGACGTAGACCGAATATAATGATATGGATATGTGTTTGTATCGCAGTTCTCGGCTTTTACCTGCTTTGCATTGAAGAAGGCTTCGTGCTTTCCAAGGGCGATCTCTTTGTATTAATATGTGCATTTTTTTATTCGGTACATATTATATTTATAGATCATTTCAATTCAAATGGTGCAGATCCTGTAAAGATGTCTTGTATACAGTTCTTTACCGCGGGGACAATTATGCTGATCTGTATGTTTATCTTTGAAGAGCCGGCTTTAAAAAGCGTTTTCGATGCTAAATACACTATTTTGTATACAGGAATAATGTCCTGTGGCGTTGCTTATACATTGCAGATAATAGGTCAAAAATATACTGAGCCTGCTGCTGCAACGCTTATAATGAGCCTTGAATCTGTATTCGCAGCATTAGCAGGCTGGATAATACTTAACGAACACATGAACTTAAAAGAATTTGCAGGCTGTTCGCTTGTATTCGCTGCTGTTGTACTTTCACAGCTTGATATCGGCTCAAAAAAACAAATATCTCTCAATAAAAAGGGCAATACATGAGTATTGCCCTTTTATACTGTAACATTCTTTGTAATAAGCAGCCTTTCGTTTTCTATGTCAAGCTTCAAGCTGTCCCCTTTTGCTATTTCGGAGTTGATTATCATATTTGCAAGCTTATTTTCCACAAGCTCGACAGCTTTACGCTTTATTTGACGTGCTCCGTATCTGGAAGTTCCTTTTACTGCTGCCAAGGATTCAATGACTTTGTCGGTAAACTCTATCTCTATCCCTATTGAATGTGAGCGCTTTCGCAGATCATCAAGAGCAAGTCTGCTCAGCTTCAACAGGTCGTTTTTTTCAAAGCTTTCAAATACAACGATCTCGTCAAGTCTGTTCAGCAATTCAGCTGAAAAATACCTTTTTACAGCTTCCAGTGCCTTATCCTCAAGTCTTTCCTGACAGTCTTCTGCAAAGCCAAGGGAGCTTTTGCCTATCATTTCTTCTGCACCGATGTTGGAGGTCATAATAATTATGCAGTTTCTGAAACTCACCTTTCTCATAAGTGAATCTGTCAGCATGCCGTAATCAAGTATTTGAAGAAGAATATTCAGGACATCTTTCTCGGCTTTTTCAACTTCATCGAATAATACAAGTGAATAGGGAGTACGTCTGATTTTTTCACACAGATTATTATCGCTGCTGTCGTATCCTGCATAGCCGGGAGGGGCTCCGATTATCTTTGAGACTGAATGTTTCTCCATATACTCTGACATGTCAACCCGAATGAGATTGTTTTCACTGTCAAAAAGACATTCGGCAATCGCTTTTGACATTTCGGTTTTTCCCACTCCCGTAGGACCCGCGAATAAGAGAGAAGCAATTGGTCTGTTAGTGTCACGCAGTCCCGCTTTTGCACGATATATTGCGTTTGTGACCTTTTTCACTGCGCGTTCATGACCTATGATTCGTTCGGAAAGGACATCTTTCAGTTTTTCGAGTTTCTGTGATTCCTGTGATGTTATTTTGCTTGTGGGAATACCTGTTTTCAGTGAAATTACAGTATTAAGATCATCTTCGGTAACATGGAGTTTTTTATTAGCTTCAACAACTTCATTCAGCCTTGAAAGCCTGACCCCGTCCATATCAATAAAGTCGGTATCTTTTGTGAGCTTTTTGCAGCTGTTTTTTATTTTTGCCAATGCGCATGCTTCATCAAGTATATCAATGGCTTTGTCAGGCAAGAATCTGTCTGTAATATAGCGCTTTGAAAGCTCTACCGACAGATCAATTATTTCGTCGCTTATCTTTATATCGTGGAAGGATTCATACTTTTTACGGAGACCTTTTAGTATCTCTATACAGCTGTGATTATTCGGTTCGTTTACCTTTACTGCCTGAAAACGGCGTTCAAGTGCGGCGTCTTTTTCGATCGTCTTTCTGTATTCGTCAAATGTGGTAGCACCTATGAGCTGAAGCTGTCCCCTTGCCAGCTGAGGCTTCATAATATTTGCAGCATCTATGGCACCTTCGGCGGCTCCTGCACCTACAATGGTGTGAATTTCGTCTATAAATAGAATAATATTCTTAGCTTCTGCGGCTTCTTCAATACATGATTTCACACGTTCCTCAAAGTCTCCGCGATATTTTGCTCCCGAAAGCATCGAAGTCAGATTAAGTGAAAAAATAAACTTGTTTTTCAGATTATCAGGGACGAGATTCCTTATAAACATTGCCGCAACGCCCTCAACTATTGCGGTCTTTCCTACGCCTGCTTCTCCAATTAGACAGGGATTGTTTTTAGTCCTGCGTGAAAGTATCTGTAAGATACGTTCAACTTCGTTTTTTCGTCCGATAAGCGGATCATTCTGGTTAATGACTGTAATATCTGTAATATTCCTTCCAAATCTGAAAAGATTAGGAAGCTGCGAGGGTTTTGGCTTCAATGATTCGTAGAGCTTTATGTTCATCTCCTCATTCGTTATATTTCTGAGCCTGTCGCATAAATAAGGTATATCTGCGCTTATATGCTTTAGCACCGTGCAGGCACTGCATGATGATTCCTTTATCAAAGCAGCAAGAATATGCTCGGGAGCGGCTTTCTGTGCTCCTGCGTCTGCTGCCGCTGAATATGCTACTTCAAGGATACGCTTGGTAGCTGTTGTGAAAAAACGCTGATTTAGAATAGAAGGCGTTCCCCGCCCTACCATATCGATTATCTCTTTTTCAGCGTCTGAATAGCATATTCCACTTGCAAAAAGCATTTTGGCCGCTTCCGAGCCTTCATCATCAAGAATAGATAGGAGGATATGCTCGCTGCCTACATAGGTATGTCCCAGCTCAGAGGCGTGATCAATGGCGCCTTCGATTATGAGTATGGCTTTTCTTGTGAATTTTTCGTTATTTATCATGGCTTGCTCCTTTATAATGTTCTATATATATTATGCCATTATATCAGCGCGATAACTGTCGAAACAGCGTCTGCAATAAAAACTGTAACACTTTTTTTGCTATGGCATACTATGTACTATAAAGCGAAGAAAACGCTTTAAATACATTATTCAAGGAGCTTTTTATTATGTGCAATTCATGTTTTGGCGGAAACAACTGCTGGTGTATCATTCTCTTAGTACTTCTCGTTATCATCCTCTTTTCGGGCTGTGGCAATAATGGCTGCGGCTGTGGTGACTGCGGCAGCAATAACGGCTGTGGCTGCGGCTGTTAAATCAAGCAAAAAAGGGACTGCACATGCAGTCCCTTTCGTTTATTCAGCTTTTAAAAGCTTGTTTCTTCTGTTGATAAGCAAAGGCTGTGTTTCATTGATAACACAATCAGCTGTAACAGTTACCTTAGCAATGCTTCCGTCAGACGGAACGGTAAACATAGTTTTCATAAGGATAGATTCAAGTATGGAGCGAAGTCCTCTTGCACCTGTCTTCTGAGCAATAGCTTTCTTAGCGATCTCAATGAGAGCTTCATCGTCTATCTCAAGCTCGATATCATCATATCTGAAAAGCTTCTTATACTGCTTGATAAGAGCGTTCTTAGGCTCAGTAAGTATTCTTACCAGTGATGCCTCATCAAGCTCTTCAAGAACAGATATAACAGGCAGTCTTCCTACAAACTCAGGAACCATACCGAATTTTACAAGGTCCTTCGGAACGACTTTTTTGAAGATGTTTTCAGTCTCAACATTGTGAGTATTGATATCTCCGCCGAAGCCGATAGGAGCTTTTCCTATACGCTTCTGTATCTGCTTTTCAAGTCCGTCAAAAGCTCCGCCGCAGATAAACAGGATATTCTTTGTGTTTATCTGGATAACCTCCTGATTAGGGTGCTTTCTGCCGCCCTGAGGAGGAACATTTGAAACAGTTCCCTCAATGATCTTGAGAAGAGCCTGCTGAACGCCCTCACCGCTTACATCACGTGTAAGTGACGTGTTTTCGGACTTTCTGGCTATCTTATCTATCTCGTCAATGTAAATGATTCCGCGCTCTGCTGATTTGATATCAAAGTCTGCTGCCTGGATCAATCTGAGAAGAACGTTTTCAACGTCATCACCGACATATCCCGCTTCGGTTATAGTAGTTGCATCGGCAATAGCAAAAGGAACATTAAGAAGCTTTGCAAGAGTCTGGGCAAGAAAGGTCTTGCCGACGCCTGTAGGACCGAGAAGAAGTACATTGCTCTTCTGGAGCTCAACACCGTCCTTGTCGGAAAGGTCCTTGTCGTTTTCCTGACTCATTATGCGCTTGTAATGATTGTAAACTGCAACAGAAAGCGATATTTTCGCATCATCCTGTCCGATCACATATTCATCAAGAAAAGCCTTTATCTCCATAGGCTTCATGAGTTTCATTGCAGAAACATCATTATCATTTTCTGTTTTTGATGCTTTTCTGTGCGCTTTAGCTACACCAGAACCATAGAGCATTTCATAGCAGTAAGTTACGCATTCATCACAAATATTAGATGAACCTGCCGAAAACATACTGCGAACTCTGTTTTCCCCTTTGCCGCAAAAGCTGCACGATTTAAACGTTTCAGCCATTTAAAAACCCCTACCTTTTTGTGATAACCTTATCGATAAGCCCGAATTCAAGAGCTTCCTGAGCTGTCATATAATTGTCTCTCTCACAAGCTGTGTGTATCTCTTCCACAGTCTTGCCTGTATTATTTGCGATTATTTCTTCCAGTCTGTCTCTTGTACGCTCGAGATTCTTAGCGTGGATCATAATATCTGTCTGCTGACCGCCGAGACCGCCGCCGATAAGAGGCTGGTGGATCATTATCTCACTGTTGGGAAGAGCGATCCTCTTGCCCTTTGCACCGGAAGAAAGCAGGAATGCTCCCATGGAAGCAGCCATACCGATACATATTGTAGAAACATCGCACTTGATGTAGTTCATAGTATCATATATAGCCATTCCTGCGGTTACAGAACCGCCCGGGCTGTTTATATAGAGTGAAATATCCTTTTCCGAATCCTGACTTTCAAGATAAAGAAGCTGAGCAACAACGACGCTTGCTGTGGCGTCATTGACCTGATCGGAAAGCATGATTATTCTGTCATTGAGCAGACGGGAATATATATCGTATGATCTTTCTCCTCTGCTTGTCTGTTCTACGACATAAGGTACAAGTACGCTCATAGTTTATCGCCCTTTCTTTAAAAACAGTTGTCCCACATAAGCTGCGGGACAACATGATATTTTTATGATTAATTGTCGAAAAAGCTATTATTCAGCCTTTTCTTCAGCAACAGTGTTGTCTACTACAGCATTTTCCTTAACGAGTTCGATAGCCTTCTGAACTCTGAGATCAGTGATATAATCCTCAACAGGGATAAATCTCTTAACTGTTTCAACGTCAATGTTATTAGCTGCTGCGATCTCGCCGAGGCTGTTGTTGAGCTCTTCGTCAGAAATCTGGATATTCTCGAGATCAGCGATCTTCTCAAGAGCAAGTCTGAGCTTAACCTCATTTACAGCTCTGTCTCTGTATGTCTCTCTGAATGAATCCATGTCCATTCCGGTGTACTGGAAGTAGAGCTTGATGTCCATGCCCTGCTGCTGGAGCTGCTGCTCGAATGATCTCATAAGAGAATCGATTCTCTGCTCATACATGCAATTCGGGATAGGAGCGTCAACCTTGCTGATAAGAGCTTCCATAACAGCGTTCTCAAAACCTGACTCAGCCTGCTGTGTAGCAGCTTCCTCAAGCTTTGTCTTGATGTCGTCCTTATATTCTGCTACTGTTTCAAACTCTGTAGCGTCCTTAACGAGATCGTCGTTGATCTCAGGGAGCTCTTCATAGCTGATAGCCTTGAGCTTGCACTTGAATGTAGCGTCCTTGCCTGCATAATCAGTCATCTGATAATCCTCAGGGAACTTGACATTTACATCGAACTCATCGCCGATGTTGTGACCAACGATCTGATCCTCAAATCCGGGGATAAACTGACCGCTGCCGAGACGAAGAGGATGATCCTCGCCCTTGCCGCCTTCAAATGCCTCGTCGCCGAAGAATCCCTCAAAATCAATGATAACTTCATCGTCGAGCTGAGCTGCTCTGTCTTCAACAGAAACGATACGAGCGTTCTTCTTTCTGATGATGTCGATCTGCTTATCAATATCTTCCTCAGTGATCTCCTTAACTTCCTTAGGAGCCTTGATTCCCTTATAATCAGCTATCTCGATCTCAGGCTTTGTAACGCATACAGCCTTGAGCTCAACGCCCTGAGCCTTATCGATAGAAGTAACTTCAACATTAGGTCTGTCAACGAGAACAAGACCTGTCTCCTTAACAGCTGCATCTATTTCAGGACCGAGGAGTGAATTGATAGCGCCCTCATAGAAAGCACCCTCACCGAACTCTCTCTCAGCAAGCTTTCTGGAAACCTTGCCCTTTCTGAAACCTCTGATCTGGATATTCTTCTTCTGACGCTGATATTCTTTTTCAACAGCAGCCTCAAAAGCGTCTGCGTCAATTGAAATTACTAACTCTGTAGTATTCACATCTGTCTTGTTTGATGATTTTAAACTCATATTGATACGTCCTCCAATATTTATATAACATACTTGGTATATTATACCACATTTCCAAAATTTTTTCTACTAATTTCCAACACTTCTGTATAATGCACAATTTATAAGATTTTCTCAGGGATAAATTGTAAATAATCGCCTGCAATGAGATGAAAATTCACATCATCATAAGTATTTTTTACACACAGATCATGTGCGGAACGTCCGTGAATGTGACCGTAGTAGCAATCTTTTATCTTGTAGCGATAAAGGACTTCAAGTATGTCATAATTAAAATTTGTAGCAAAAATAGGCGGATAGTGCAGAAAAACAATAGGTTCGAGTTCTTCTGCAATTGCGGACTTTATTGAGGTTTCAAGCCTCTGTACTTCCCTTTTCAGGACTTTTTCGTCCTGAGATTCCCCGGGCATATTGACCCAGCCTCTTGTGCCGCAGATACCGTATTTTTCGTATGCATAATGATTATTATGCAGTATTTTTATTGTATCAAGCTTCTCGGAGGAAAGGAACTCTTCCATTTTTCGCATGGTAGTCCACCAATAATCGTGGTTGCCCTTGATTATTATCTTTTTTCCAGGAAGCTCGTTGATGAACTGAAAGTCAGGCAATGCTTCGGCAAGAGACATTCCCCACGAAATATCTCCCGGAAGCACCACTGTATCATCATCGTTTATAAGGTCGAGCCAGTTCTTTTCGATCCGTTCCTGATAGTTCTCCCAACCGCTGAAGATACTCATTGTCTTTTCGGGAGCACCCTTGCACAGGTGAAGATCAGCAAGTACAAATAAGCTCATCTTATTCGCTCAGAGTTCTGAGCACATAATCCTTCTGATCGGCTTTATCTATGATATCGTTGAAGCGCTCGGGCTTGTTTCTGAGGTCAGCCAGAGCAGAAGGTACAGGAATATCCGAAAGCTCTGCTATCTTGTCTACCTTGGAGTATTCATCAATGTCTGATACCTTGCCCTCAAGAGCTTCAAGAACAGCAGCGCTGAACTTGTAAGGACTTGCAGTTGAAGCGATAACAGTCTTTGTTGTATCGCCTGTAGATGCCTTATAGTTGTTATATACATTGACTGCAACAGCTGTATGTGTGTCGCAGGTATATGAATATTTCTCATATATAGAGTGGATAGTTTCCTTTGTCTGTGCGTCGTCACAGAAGCCTGCTGCAAATTCGTCTGCAAGTTTTGCCTTTACGTCAGCATTTACTTCATATTTGCCCTCAGAAGCAAGCTTGCCGAACCACTCGCGGATCAGAGCGTCATTCCTGTCTGTCATGAGGTAAAGAAGTCTTTCAAGGTTGCTTGAGATAAGAATATCCATTGACGGTGAAACAGTTGCGTAGAACTGTCTGTTTCTGTCATAAACGCCTGTATTTATAAAGTCGGTGAGTACGTTGTTGATGTTTGAAGCGCAGATAAGCTTGTTTACGGGAACTCCCATGTGCTTTGCATAGTAAGCGGCAAGGATATTACCGAAGTTGCCTGTAGGAACTACAATGTTTATCTTGTCGCCGAGAGTGATCTCGCCGTCCTTGACAAGCTCAGCATAAGCTGATATATAGTAAACTACCTGTGGAACAAGACGTCCCCAGTTGATGGAGTTTGCGCTTGAGAAAACCATGCCCTTTTCATCAAGTGCTTTCTTTACATCATCGTTAGTGAAGATATCCTTAACGCCGTTCTGGCAGTCGTCGAAGTTGCCCTTGATAGCGCATACGCCTACATTTGAGCCCTCCTGAGTTTTCATCTGTCTCTTCTGCATGGGGCTAACGCCGTCCTCGGGATAGAAAACAAGGATAGAAGTACCCTCAACGTCCTTGAAGCCTTCGAGAGCAGCCTTACCTGTATCGCCTGATGTAGCAACAAGAATAACTATCTTCTTGTCAAGCTTTATCTTCTTTGCGGATGTTGTAAGGAAGTATGGGAGTATCTGGAGCGCCATATCCTTGAATGCACAGGTAGGACCGTGCCAGAGCTCCAGCATATATGTACCATCGAAGAGATGTGCCATCTCTGCAATGCTTTCTGTTTCAAAGTTCTTTGTGCTGTACGCATTATCGGTACAGTAATGTATCTCGGCATCTGTAAAATCAGTGAGATACTTAGCAAACACATAAGCAGCTCTGTCGGCATACTTCATTTCGCCGATAGATTTTATTTCGTCAAGAGTGAGCTGAGGTATGCTCTCGGGAACAAAAAGTCCGCCCTCTGCTGAAATACCCTGTGTAATGGCTTCAGCGCTGCTGACCTTGACGTCGCTGTTTCTTGTGCTGTTGTAGAACATATTTATCACCTTTCAAAATATGAAATTATAGCCTGTTGTATCATAGGCATTGATTATATAATCAATGCTGAGCACCTTTCCGGCCGAAACGATGACTTGTGCGACATCAAATCTCGGCTGCAGCATATTTGGGTGCTTACAGCAATAATCAGCGGCTGTTTTTATTATAAGACCGCGTTTTCTGTTGTTGACTGCTTCAAAGCCTGATACCATGCTGTCTGGTTTTCTGGCTTTGACTTCAACAAATGCGATATAGTCGCCGTTTTCGGCAATTATATCTATTTCTCCGCCTTTTATCCTGTAGTTTCGGGCGGCTATTTTATATCCTCGCTCGGTTAGATAAGCACATACGCTTTCTTCGCCAAGCTTTCCTATTTCATTTTTAGTCATAAAGCTTTTTCAGGAATGTTTTGCGGTGAACATCTGATACACCGTATTCCGCCAGTTTTTCATAATGGAGCTTTGTACCGTAGCCTTTGTGTTGGGAGAAGCAGTACTCGGGATACTTTTCGTCAAGCTCACGCATATATCTGTCTCGGGAGACCTTTGCGAGAATAGATGCAGCCGCTATGGAAGCTGATACCGCATCGCCGTGTATGACGAATCTGCTCTCGCATTCAAGCTGTGGCAGTCTGTTTCCGTCGATAAGTGCTAAATCAGGGTGAACTCCAAGTCCGTCAACAGCTCTTCTCATAGCCAGCATTGTTGCCTGAAGAATATTCAGTTCATCTATTTCCTGCACGCTTGCTGTTGCCACGCAGTAAGCATCGGCTTTTGCTATGACTTCATCATAAAGAAGCTCTCTGCGCTTTTCAGAGATCTTCTTGCTGTCATTGAGGTAGTCTATAAGGGCATCGTTATTCAGAATAACCGCAGCGGCATAAACATCACCTGCAAGCGGTCCCCTGCCTGCCTCATCGACTCCGCAGATAACATGGTATTCCTTTCGGAGCTCGGCATCGTAGTCAAAAAGCTCCTTGTGAAGAACTATTCGTGCCATTACTGCTCCTTTTGCGGCGGTGCTTCAAGAGTGATTTTTCCAAGCTTACCGCTTCTGAATTCATCGAGCACTGTTATTGCAGCTCGTTCTGTATTTATTTCGCCGCCTGAGATCATCATGCCGCGTTTTTTTCCGACCTTTTCAAGGAGTTCAAGCCCCGTATCATCGTCGGAAAATTCTATTTTATAGCGTTCTTTAACAGAATTGGGATAGCTTTCTGCCAAAAATACCAGAAGCTTCATTGCCAGAGTTTCAATATCGAGTATATCATCGCTGATAGCGCCTGTAAATGCAAGTCTTACAGCGACGTTCTGATCTTCAAACTTAGGCCACAGTACACCCGGCATATCCAGCAGCTCAGTGTTGTTATCGAGCTTCACCCACTGCTTTGTGCGTGTAACGCCCGGTCTGTCCTCGACCTTAGCACGCTTAGAGCCTGCTAACTTATTTATAAGAGATGACTTTCCAACATTTGGGATACCAACTATCATAAGGCGGACGGCTGCTCCTGTCATGCCGTTTTTGGCACGCTTGTCCATTAACTCTTTTAAAACTGTGTTTTTTATAGCAGGAAGTATCGACTTTAGTCCTTTTCCTGACTTACAATCAACAGCCAGTGCTGCACAGCCGCAATTTTTAAAATAATCTATCCAGCGCTGTGTTGTGCTTTCATCGGCAAGATCACATTTATTGAGCAGGACCATTCTCGGCTTGCTTTTTGTAAGCTTGTCCATTTCAGGGTTGCGGCTGCTCAAAGGAGTACGAGCGTCCAATATTTCTACAACTGCGTCAACAAGAGAAAGATTTGAAGATATCAGACGTCTTGTTTTTGCCATATGCCCAGGAAACCACTGGATCTGTTTCATATCGCTGTTATCCATAAATGCCTCCTGAATGCTTTTTAGTGAACGATCAGAAAATAAGAAACTTGAAGTCCTTGATAGGTGAATATCTGATAAGTGCCTTGCCGTATATCTGGTCTTTCTTTATAAGACCTACATCACCGCAGCGGCTGTCAGAAGAATTTCTTCTGTTATCACCCATTACGAAATAGTATCCATCAGGTACGGTGATCGGGAAATCAAACATTCCTCCGTCCGAATCAACGGTTTCTTTTATGTAAGGTTCGTCAAGCACCTTGCCGTCAACTATAACCTTGCCGTTTTCTGCGTCAATATCGATAGTCTGTCCGGGTTCAGCTATTACTCTCTTGATTATACACTCCTTGAGTGATGAACCTGTTATATCTCTTTCATATATGCTTCCGTCATCATTGAGAAGATAAGCTTCGTCATTGTTGATAACGATAATATCTCCGTAGTGCGGACCACCGTAAATAGTTGTCATAAAGATCCTGTCATTATCCATAAGGGTGTTGTTCATGGATCTTCCCACAACATTTACAGGGTGAAGCAGATATGTAAATATCATAACTATTACGAATACAGTAACAAGCGTAGATTCGATGATCTCAAGAATATCATCAACTATCTTGCTCTCCTTTTCCTCAGCTTTCTTATCTATATCATCTTCATCAGCAGAAGCGTTTTCGATTTTTTCAGCAGCTTCAGCTGTTTCCTCGGAAACTTCATCTGCTTTTTCTTCAGCTTCAACAGCAGCTTCGGATATTACTTCTTCGGTATTTTCAGATAAATCTTTTATTTTATCAGCCATATTTGCCGCCTCCGGACTATTTTAAAAAATATGAAAATGTAGCAAAAAAGGGACTTTAAGTCCCTCAAGGAAAGAAGATGAGTCAGCCGAATTGATTCGGCTGAACTCAGTCTGCAACCTGTTAGCGGATCTGTTCCTTAACCTTAGCAGCCTTACCAACTCGGTCTCTGAGATAGTAGAGCTTAGCTCTGCGAACTTTACCGTATCTTACGACCTCTACCTTGTCAACAACAGGAGAATGAAGTGGGAATACTCTTTCGATACCGCAGCCGTGAGCAACACGTCTTACAGTAAATGTTTCGTTGATACCGCCGTGCTTCTTAGCGATAACAGTTCCCTCGAAAACCTGAATACGGCTCTTGTCGCCTTCCTTGATCTGTACGTGAACCTTTACAGTATCACCTACGTTGAACTGTGGAACATTTTCCTTCATGCTTGATTCGCTGATTAACTTGAGTGCATCCATTTTATTTTCCTCCTAAAATTTCCGAACATTCTTACCTGTCCCGCATTGACCGTTCAGCATTCGGTTCATGCAGGAATAAATAATAAATAGGTGTACACAGTACACAGGCTCAAATAATGAGCATCAGGCAGCGGACTATCCGATTTAATGTCTTTCGGCATTAACCCTCATTCGGGCATAAAAATACCTGAACGGATTTCAAATGCTTTTATATCATACCATACTTTAACAGAAAATGCAAGAGTTTTTTTTGAAAAAAATAAAATTAATATATTTACTTCTTTATAAGTACAGCATATGAGGCGGAATGAAGTATTTCAAAGGTCTCGGGAGCGATTTTTTCAAGCAGCTTCATGTGCTCATTCTCCCATGCTGCAACATCTTCGTCGCTGAGTGAAGCGCCTATTCCACGGCAGGCTTTCATTCTGCCGTTCCAGCTTTCGCGTGTGAAAGGCACCATGAGATCATATTCCTCACTGAATTCGATGTCGAAGTACTTCTCGGCGATATCAGGAACGTAAATAGGTCTGCGGGTATATCCTCCGCCTGTCCACTGAGGATTGTATTCAAGTACAAGTCTCTCGCTCTCTCCTGCGATCTTGTCCTCGTCAGGGAGCCATGCCATGAAAAGAATAACAAGCCTGCCGCCTTTTTTCAGAAGCTTTGCAAGCTTAGGGATAACGACGTCATAATCAAAGTAGAAAAAGCACTGACAAGCTGTTATAACGTCAAAATATTCCTCAGGAAAGTCTATATCCTCTGCAGCCGAAACGATAAAGTCTATTTTCATTCCGTCCTTTTCAGCAAGTACTTTTGCCTGAGCTATCTGATTAGCAGAAATATCAGAGCCTGTCCATTCAGCTCCGTATTTGTACATATTTCGCGGCACAACACCTGTTCCTGTTCCGAGGTCAAGTGCTCGCTGACCTTTTACACAAATTCCCTTTTCTGCTATCTTCTCAAAGAAAAGCGGCGGGTAAATATCGCGGTATTTAGCGTAGTCTAATGATGTGCGTCCCCAATCGAAAGCCTTTCCGCCGTCGATGTTCTTGTTGGTAATATTCATTGTGTTACTCCTTTTAGTTATTCAAATACTGTATTATCGGCACATAATATAGCGGTTCTGCGAATGTTTTCGGTTTCAAAAGCGATGTCTGTCGTTTTCTTCAGCGCTTCAATGAAGAGTGTGGGGTTGTAATTGGTCTGAGTACCTGCGGGAAGATACATGGATATATCCACCGATCTTTCGGTCTTATTGCAGGTCAGTATCTCCATATCAGGCTTTATATCAACGGTTTTAATGCCTTTTTTGGTCTTTTTTTCGATCAATATTTCGGGACTTGCGATTAGTTTGTTTACATCTGCATAAAGTGAGTCAACGGCGTCAGAAACAAGGGAAAAGCTGTATTCAGCCTTTGCTATGGCTGTTATCTTCTGCTTTTGCTCTGCGACCTTAATTATACGCATGCCCTCTGGCATTACAGAATTCAGCTTGTCTTTTATCTCGTCAAAGGGGATATCCTCGTTCAGATTGAAGTCAAGTATCTCGCAGCTGCTCTCAAATCCAAGTGAGAGCGCCAGTGCAAAGCTGTAATACGGGTGAGGATTGAAGCCCTCTGTGTACCATATAGGCAGACGGGAGCGTCTGAATGTTCTGAGCATACAGCGGTTCAGATCAAGGTGGGAAATATATTTTGCACGGCCGCATTTCTCAAAAGTCGCTCTAACACGTATCAAAAACATTCCCTCCCAACTTTCTTATTTACGCCGCAGCCCGAACATCTCAGGCGGCAGTTAGGCGTAGTTTTGGACTGACGGGCTGTCTTGTTCTCACGGACAAGGAATTCCTTTGACACAAGATAGTCAAGATGGTCCCATGGCAGTATCTCGTCGTACTCAAATCTTCGGTTTGCATAGAATGACGTATCTATACCGCATTCCTCAAAAGCTTCGAGCCATTTGTCAAAATGGAAATACTCGTCCCAGCTGTCAAATTTGCAGCCTTTTTTCCATGCGGCATAAACTGCCTTGCATAGCCTGCGGTCACCCTTGGCAAGTATGACCTCAAGCATGCTTACATCGGGGTTATGATAGCTGACTTTTATCTTTTTGGTCTTTATGGAATCAAGAAGCAGTTTCTGTTTATGCTCTATCATTTCACGGGTATCCTGCGGCTCGAACTGGAATGGTGTGAATGGCTTCGGAACAAAAGTCGCACAGCTTATGGATATCTGTACTCCCCTGCCCTTGGGTCGATTCTCAATGCTGTAATAGAGGTCGATTATACGATTTGCAAGCTCTGCGATGCCTACAATGTCTTCATCGGTCTCTGTAGGCAGTCCCATCATAAAATAGAGTTTTACGGAAGAATATCCGCCCTCAAAAGCGATGCGGCAGGTATTCATTATTTCTTCTTCGCTTACATTTTTGTTGATAACGTCACGGAGACGCTGTGTACCGCCCTCTGCCGCAAATGTAAGACCGCTTTTGCGGACTCTTTTTATCTTTTCAAGGAGTGATTCCGAGAAATTATCGACTCTCAGCGACGGCAGCGACAAATTGATCTTCTCGCTTACAGTGTAATCAAGAAGCTTTGTCAGCATAGGGTCTATCTCAGAGTGATCGCTGGTACTGAGGGAAGCCAGTGATATTTCATCATAGCCTGTATTTTTACACAGGTTTTTGGCAGATCTGCAAACTGTTTCAGCATGCTTTTCGCGGAAAGGTCTGTAAATAAAGCCTGCCTGACAAAAACGGCAGCCTCTTATGCAGCCTCTCAGGACCTCTACCGATACTCTGTCCTGAACTATCTCAGTAAATGGTACAACAAAGTTATCGGGATAATATACTTTATCAAGATCTCTGATTATACGCTTGCGTATGACTTCGGGAGCACCGTTGGTGGTTTCTATATGGTCGATCGTGCCGTCATCTTTATAGACAAATTCATAGAATTTCGGTACGTATACACCCTCTATTTGACAGGCTTTGCGCAGAAATTCGTCTCTCGTAGCTCCTTCTTTCTTCAATTCATAATACAGATCCATGAGTTCGAGGTTGACTTCTTCACCCTCACCAAGAACGCATATATCAAAAAAATCAGCAAGGGGCTCGGGATTGCAGACACACGGACCGCCTGCGATCACTATCTGTGTAAGCTCCTGTGTCCTGTCCTTTGAGAATATAGGGATACCTGCAAGATCAAGCATATTCAGAACATTGGCATATGAGAGCTCGTACTGCATAGTAAAGCCTATAAAATCAAAATCCTTTATGGGATCAAGGCTTTCCAGTGCGTAGAGAGGAATATCATTTTCACGCATTACTGCTTCAAAATCCTCACTTGGAGCAAAACAGCGCTCACACCAGTAGTTCTCGCGCTCATTGGTAAGAGAGTACAGTATCTTCATGCCAAGATGTGACATTCCGATATCATATGTATCAGGAAAGCAAAATGCAAATCTTACATCTACCTTTGACTTGTCTTTTATAACGCTGCCCACTTCTCCGCCTATATATCGTGAAGGCTTCTGGACTTCCAGAAGATGTTTTTCAATCTTATCTTTAAGCATATTTCCTCCGTGCATCAGTATCTTTTTTCAGCAGGTATCAGCGACATGAAGCTTCTGTACTCGCCGTGCCAGCCTATAGGAACGAAATTCTCAAAGCTTTCGGGCTTCGGAAACTGAGAATACATGGTATTTCGGTCAAAATCAATATAAAGGGAAGCGTCATAGTCCTTTTTGCGGTCATCGTGAGCAACTATCCTGAGCAGTCTGAGCTCGTCTGCTGAGTATCTGCAATTGAAAAGATGCGCAAGAAAGCTGCTTGCTGTAAATCCGTCCACGACTTCGATATTCCAGCGCTTTTCACAGAACTGCTCATAGCTTCCGATATCAGCTTCAAGCTGTGCCTTTGTCTTTCCGCTTCGCTGATATGCAAGCTCCCATACGGAATACAGCTTTTTATAATCCATTTTCCACAGATTTTTGGGAGCAACATACCATTCAAAATGTCGCTTGAACATTACTCCCACTACTATATTTTCACCGTATTTCGGCAATACCTTCTCTATCTGTTCCATGATCTTCGGAAAGCTCCTTTTCAAAACATATCATATCACACAATTGAACACCCGCTTCGATTATTGGGTGGTCATAGTTATCAATAAAAAAGTTCTTGATAACTCCGCATTTTCTGAAGCCGCATTTTTCATAAAACGGCACGGTCAGCGGACTGTCTCCCGTACCGACAATGAGCCTTTTGAAAGCTCCTGCAAATTTACTTTCTATGAATGAGATAAGCGTTCTGCCGAATCCATGGCGTTGTACTTTCTCCGAAACGGCGATGTTTTTCAGTTCAAGAGTGAAATCGCCTTCGTCGGTAACAACACAGACTGCGCAGACCTTATCATCATCTTTCAACACAAAAAGTCTTCCTCTGTCAAGGTACTTCATTATCATTTCTTCCTGTTCGTCCCCAAGGATAAGAAGCTCCATATAATCGGATTTGCAGGCTGAAATTTCGTCTATATGGATCATTTCATGCTTTCCTCATTGAATCGTTTGGGGAGAAAATCAGCAAGGCTGTGCTCACCGTCAGCGAGTAATATTTTGAAGTCGTCTCCGCAGAATTCACTGAGAACCTGTAAACAGGCTCCGCATGGGGAGCAGGGCTTGGAGAAGTCATTGTTTCCACTGCCTGCAATGGCAATGGCTTTAAAATCGGTATATCCCTCCGAAACAGCCTTGAATACAGCTGTGCGCTCGGCACATATGGTCAGTGAGTAAGATGCGTTTTCAATATTGCAGCCTGCAAATAGCTTGCCATCCTTTGTAAGAAGAGCTGCTCCTACAGTGAAATGTGAATAGTTAGAATAAGATTTCTCAGCGGCTTTTACAGCTGCTGCAAAAAGCTCCTTATTGCTCATTAACTCACCTTCCCTTGCCCACCTTGCGCTTTTTGCCGTCGGGCGTCATAATGTATGTATGTTCAAGCTGTGCAGCGAGATTGCCTGTTACAGCTCGGCGATATTCGTTTCTGAGCTCGGTCTGCTCGGCTTTTTCGGCTTCTGTCAAGCCCTCTGACTTTGATTTGCGTGCAAGCTCGTTTATACGGTCGATTTTTTTCTGATCCAATTTAAACACTCCCAGATTAATATATTTTATATTGTAACACGGATTCGCAGTAATTTCAAGTATTGTACTGGATTTTTTAATTTGTATATGTTATAATGAAAACTAACCAATTCGTTACAAAGGAGATAAATATGAAAACTGCACTTGTCACAGGCGGAGCAGGCGGTATCGGAGAGGCTATCTGCCGACGTTTGGCTGCTGACGGATATTTTGTATATGTAAACTATGCTCATTCTGCTGAAAAAGCAAAGCATATCGCCGGAGAGATAGGCGGAGAAGCTGTCTGCTTCGATGTCTCTGAAGCTGAAGCGGTCAAAGAAGCTTTCGGTAACATCGGAAAGCTTGATCTCCTTGTCAATAACGCAGGCGTATCAGCTATTGAGCTTTTCAACTCAATGTCACAGGATATAGCCGATAAGATATTGAATATCAATCTTAAAGGAGCTATGAACTGTGCAAGAACTGTGCTTCCGCAAATGATAAAGGCAAAAACAGGCAATATAATCAATATCGCTTCTATGTGGGGGCAGTGCGGAGCTTCCTGCGAAGTGGATTATTCTGCGTCAAAGGCAGGAATGATAGGTTTTACAAAGGCACTTGCAAAGGAAGTGGCGCCGTCGGGAATCCGCGTTAACTGCGTATCGCCCGGCTTTATAATGACACAGATGAACAAGAATTTCTCATCAGAAGATCTGGAACTGATAAAAGAGGATATCCCCCTTGGAATATTCGGCAAACCCAAGCATGTCGCAGACGCTGTAGCATTTCTGGCTTCTGACAGCTCAGAGTATATTACAGGTCAGGTGCTTGCGGTAAACGGCGGAATGGTAATATAGGAGTGATTAAAATGAATGAAAGACTTGAAAAGCAAATCGGATTTATACTGGAACTTGACAAAATGAAGAATCTGTACCGTCAGACCTATGTTCTGCATGAGAACAGAAAGGAAAACGATGCAGAACATAGCTGGCATATCGCTATAATGGCGATATTGCTGTCAGAATATGCAAATACCGATATTGACGTTACAAGAGTTATTAAAATGCTGCTTCTGCACGATATTATCGAGATAGATGCAGGAGATACATACTGCTACGACGAAGCAGGAAATTCAACTAAAGCCGAGCGTGAGGAAAAAGCTGCACGCAGGATATTCGGACTTCTTCCGGAAGATCAGTGTAAGGAATTTTACGGACTCTGGCGCGAATTTGAGGACAGTGTTACCAAAGAAGCAAGATTTGCAGCTGTTATGGACAGGCTGCAGCCGCTTTTGCTGAATTATACAAAGGGCGGTATTTCGTGGACGGAACATGGTATTCACAAGGAACAGGTATTGAATAGAAACGAAGCTTATTTCCACGAAGCCGATGAACTTTCACAGCTTATCAGATCAGTCATTGATGATGCGGAAAAGAAAGGCTGGCTCAAATAGCAATCCACAATATGCACAATTTTTACAGCTGAATGTCGTACACCTTTACCAATGCGCCGAATTTCGTGAATAAATGATGATAATTTTTTCGATAACTTGAAGTTTATAGCGTATTATGTTATATTTATAATGATAGATAATATATATACCTGTACTGTGATTGAAAAAAGGATGATAACTTTATGAAGAATAAAAACAATTTGAATGTAAGTTCTCCTGCCGAAAAAGAGAAAACTTCGTTCATGAATGATATAAATGACCCTATTGAGGCTGCTATGGAGTCTCGATCCGAAGACAAAAAGCATTTTTCTGCATTCAGGAGATTCAAAAACAAGCGCGAAGAGAATACAACTAAATATCATAAGTTCAATTTTTTCCTTATGCTCATTTTCCCAATATTCATCTGCTGTATGGCAGAAATTAATCAGGGAAAATATATCAAGCCCTTTCTCAATTTTGCAGCCGACAGACCTACTGTTTTGCTGTTTGACTTTCTGCTGACAGGTGCAGTCTTTGCTTTTTTGCTCGGAATATTCAAAAAGGGCTGGATCGCTATACTGGTGCATAGTATCATATATATGGCGCTCAGTACTACGGAGCTTTTCAAGTACGGCACCAATGGAAACCACCTGATACTTTCTGATATGAAGCTTCTGAGAAGCGTAAAAAGTCTTACATCTTTTGCATATATCAAGATAACGCCAAGACTGCTTATATATTATGCCATTGTTATATTGTTTGTACTCATTGCATTATACTTTAATCCACAGATAAAGGCTTCACCAATGCGCAGGATCGCTGTTTGCTGCGGTTGTTTGCTTCCGTTTGCTGCACTTGTCATATTACCATCGTTCTATAATCCTGTTTATAAGACCTTTAAATTGGATACTACAAGTGCTACCAACGCCTTTAAACTTAACGAAAAGTTTGAAAATAATCATTTTCTGGCTTTTCTTGTACAGACTGCAAGCGAAAGCTACTCAAACAGGATCGTTGTCCCTGAGGATTACAGCGAGGAGTACATCGACGAAATAATGGATATCCCCGTTGACACCGATGAGGACTTCAATGGCGGCAAAAAGCCTAATGTTATAGTGATAATGAGTGAATCATATGCTGATTTCCGTGCTTTTGACCAGCTTGATATCGACGAAAAGTATTACAAGTATTTTGATGAAGCTATTTCAGAAGGACATGGCGGTACAGCTATAACTCCTACTTATGCAAGCTGGACGGTGCGCTCTGAGTTTGAACTTCTTTTCGGACTCCCTGTAAGAGGTATCAATACTCCAAATATGCCGCAGAGAGAGCTTGCTGACCGAGCACAGCCTGCACTTGCTCAGTATTATAAGGCATGGGGATACAACACTATTTATGTCCACCCGTTCCAGAGCAATTTCTACAGCAGATCAAGGATATACGGTCACTTTGGCTTTGAGAAAATGATATTCCATGACGATCAGGCAGGTATTTCGGATTTTACGGTTCCTGTTAAACATTTTGGTACATATGTTGACGACTCAACTGTGTTTGACCAGATAATAAGCGAGATCAAGAGTTCAAAGAAGCCTATTTATCTCCATACTACCACAATGCAGAATCATCAGCCTTACAATCAGGGAGAAGATCCTGATGATGAATTCACCAATTATCTCACATGGTTAAGTCATACAAATGACGGTCTGAATGATTTCCTTGCGGAGCTCAAAAAAATAGACGAACCTACACTTGTATTCTTTGTGGGAGATCATTTCCCGTCACTCAGAGGTGAAACGAGTGTATATAATCAGCTTGGACTTACAGGAGCAAACTGTGACGCGCTGTATCAGCAGAAGTACTTCTTCTGGAGTAATTATGACGCTGATTTTTCATATATTCCCGATAATGAGGTCTCGTTTTTCTATATTCCTTATGTTATTCTGAATATTATCGATGCACCGAGGGATGCTTTCATTGAGAAGATGAACGATTTTATGGAAAAACTGCCTGTTTATTCAAACGAATACAACAGCGAGATCCCAAGAAATGAAGAGCTTGATATACTTACAATCGACCGAGTTGTAATGGAAGAGTACTCGCCGTCCCCTATCCCTGAAGAAGAACTCACAACTCAGGATTAAGGAGAGATCTATGAAAGAACTTACCAAAGGAATTACAGGAACATCGGAACTTACTGTAACTGAAAGTGAGATGGCAGTAAATGTTGGAAGCGGAAGCCTTGAAGTGCTTGCAACTCCCGTAATGATAATGCTCATGGAAAAGGCAGCGTGCAGCTGCATTGCAGAATATCTCGAGGGAGACGAAACGACTGTCGGAACAGAGATGAATGTAAAACATATCTCTGCGACTCCTAAAAATATGAAAGTATGCGCTGAAGCTGAACTCAAAGAGGTAAACGGCAGAGAGCTTGTATTTTCTGTAAAAGCTTATGACGAGGCGGGAGATATTGGCGAGGGTATCCACAAACGATTCCTTGTTTACGGCGAAAAATTCACTGCCAAAACATACTCAAAATTATAAAATATAAGGTTTACTCATTCGAGTGAACCTTTCTTTTAATTTGATGTTTCTTTTATATCGCTTCTTGTATTTTTGCGTTCAGCAGTAACATTTTTAGCTTCTTGAAGCGTTACCTTAATTTTTATATCCATTCCGTTTCGTGATACGGTGAGATTAACAGTATCTCCTGCCTTGTATTTATTTTTTATCTCGTTAAGCTCCTGTGTTGTGGCAACGGCTTCTCCTTCAATATCAATAATAACATCGCCGATCTTGATACCTGCAAGGTCAGCTGCACCGTCCTCCTGCATGGATATTACAAAAACGCCTACAGGAATATCCCAGTAACGTGACTCTGCTTCGGTAATATCCTTTGTACTGATTATACCAAGCTGAGGTCTGCCTGTAACGTATTTGTAGTTTATAAGATCATCAATAATACTTTTGGCTTCTTTGATAGGTATAGCAAAACATAATCCCTCAACGCTTGCCGAACTTGAACTGTAGCTTGAAGAGATCTTTGCAGAATTGATACCGATGACCTGTCCGCAGCTGTTGAGCAGGGGACCTCCTGAGTTACCGCTGTTTATTGCTGCATCGGTCTGTATAAGGTTCATCTTTTTCTCGTTTATATTGATCTTTCTGTTCAGAGCTGAAACGATACCGCTTGTGACAGTTCCGAAAAGATCAAATCCAAGAGGATTACCTACTGCAATGACAAGCTCGCCGACTCTGAGCTCGTCGCTGTCTCCGAGAACGGCGGGAGTCAGTCCTTTTTCGTCTACCTTGAGGACTGCAATATCGGTTTCGGGATCATAAGCGATTATGCTTGCTTCATGCTCGGTCTCGTCACTGAAAAGCACGGAAACATCAATGGCCTCGCCTGCTTTGTATTCTTCATCATAGACCACATGTGAATTCGTAACAATGTATCCGTCCTCAGTTATAACGAAACCGGTACCTGTAGTTCTGAAACGCTGGATCTGAGGCTGAGGATTCCAGCCCCAGATGCTGAAAGTCTGCTCCTGCTCATACTCAAATGTCGAAGCCACACCGACAACCGACGGCATTATAGAATCAACAATATCAGGCAGCGGTTTTGCATCTGATCTGGAGGCGAGCTCGATAAGACTGGGCAATGGTTCTTTGTCTGCATCTGCAGACTTATCTTCCGCAGGTTTTTCAGGAACAGTACGTGAAGGGATACCTGTGTATTCTGCAACGAGCTCGTCTTTAGTTACTCTGAGGAATTTATAAGCCTTTACGCCGCAGAATCCCAAAACAGCAACGGCAAGAACTGCCACTGCACCTTTAAGAACAGTATTTTTTTTCTTTTTTGCTGGTTTTTCCGAATTTTCGGAAGTAAATGCATATGATGAACTTGTATCGTATTTTGATTCAGTGCTGTTCGCACTGTAGTCAAATGATTTTTCACTGTTTTCAGAAGAGACGCTGTCAAATATATCACCGGCTCCATTGCTGTCAAAGCTGCCGGAAGAAAAGGAATGTTCCCTATCATTGTACTTGTCTGACATACTGCTCGTCCTTTCTACATAAAGTCACTATTTTATATTATAAACATTTTTGTGATAAATATATGATAACATAAAGAAAAATACAAATTTTATATGCTTTTATCTTCCGCTCAAAACAGAAAAGCCCCGATATATATCGGGGCTCGAATTATTCTGTTTTATTTTATTATATAAAGCGACTTTCATCACTTTGCTGAATTACCCTTTGGACTCACCCTTTCGGATCAGATATTTAATGTGTACCACTTTTTCATGTACATCATTCCTTTTTAAAAAGTAATTAAGCGATATAGTTTTACTCCATTGGAATCACCTATAAAGTTGTATTTATCCGATATCAACGTCGAATATTTGCAATTTCATAAAGTAATAACCTATTTTCTCATTGGACTCTACCTCTTCTGAAAGATTTTTCGCAATATATCTAAAGACTCATTGTCGAAATTTCAGATAACTCTGTATCTAAAGATATTAGACATGAAGCCGTTTAGATCAGCAATACGTCAGCCTCGTAATCGAATTATAAAGCCTTTTTGAGCTATTATCAATGGAACAAGCACGCAGCCTATATTCCCTTTTTACTGAATCCAATTACTCAGCAAGCCCGCCGGCTTCACGCAGCTGTGCGAACTTTTCTTCCATTGGACTCACACTCCCTTCCGCGTATTATCATTTACATTGAGGCTTTCGCCTCAGTCCAAGTAAATACAGCTTGGATCGCTCATCTGAGCTCTCCTATTCTTTGATTATATATTACCACACTTCTTGTGCATTGTCAATAGAAATCACATAATTATCACAAATATTTAGTGTAATTCGGCGTATCTAACAAGTAAAGCAGCTTCTCATTGGTAATATTATCAATAAGCAGCTCAATGAATTTACCTCTTGATTTTTAAATATTTTTAGTGTATAATTAAATCATCAAATAGCGTAAGCTGGAATGGAGATTATTATGTCAGAAATGAATGAATACACACCTGACCTCTTTGAGCTTATCGATGAGGAAGGCAATAAAAAACAGTTTGAACTTTTTGATGCAGCAGAGATAGACGGCGAACAGTACTTTGCTATGCTGCCTGCTATTGAAGATGAGGATTTCTTAAACTCAGACTGTGAGCTTGTTATTCTGAAATCGATTGAAGAAGACGGTGAAGAAATACTTGCTTCAATAGACGATGATGATGAGTTTGAGACTGTGTCAGCATTCTTTATGGAAAGATTACAGGACGCTCTCGAAGAATAAGATATTTTCATCGAATTTTAATAATTTTACATAGATTTGCTATTGATTTTTTGAAATCTTTATGATATAATAAATATAGAAAAGAAAATATTCTGCCTTGTTCGGGTAAATATAGTTTTTATAATCCAACACATAATTCAAGGGAATTCAGCTCCGTATGTGGACTGCAGACCTCCCGCTTGCGGACGAAGGGAGCGAGAAGCATAAGGGCGTTTACCCACCTGCTTCGTGCGGGTTTTATGCACTATATGACGGCAAGGCGGATTTTTTTTACCCTTTCATAGCTTTTTGTTTAACGGCTGACTTAAAAGTGTGAGGGGGTGATATTGATAATGTCTCTTGTTATGACGATACCTCCTTTGTTGTTTTAGTTTGGTTGGCAGACCGCATCTATTATAACAAAGGAGGTATGTTTTGGCTAATAGCTAAAGCTTTTTGTATTTCGATGAAAAGGCATAAGTAAATAAAAAACCGATACTCAATGAGTATCGGTTTTTGGGGTATGCTGATCGCATTGGTCTGAGTGACGGGACTTGAACCCACGGCCTCTACCACCCCAAGGTAGCGCGCTACCAACTGCGCCACACCCAGACGGTTACTTTATCGCAATCAACGATATATATTATATCACCATTATTATAGTTTGTCAAGCACTTTTTTGAAAAAAATTAAAATCTTTTTTATGCTTTGAAAAATCAGCAAAACGGATTATTTTTATTGTGCCTGTTGCTATTTATATATTTTTATGTTATAATGTTGAATGGAAGGAGATGAAAGAATGTATAAAAAATTTATTAAAGCCTCTTTGTTGGCTGATGTTCTCTCATTTCTTTTGTATGCATCAGGTACATGCGCTTTTGCAGCTGATAGCTCCGGCAAGACAGATGTACCAAAGGGAGTTATCATACTTATAATGATAGTCGTTTTTATCAGCTCGGCTGTAACCGCAGGTTTTGCAAGCTATAAAATAAAAACCGGAAGAAATAAAGCATCTGGAAAAGATAATACACAAAATACAAAAGATCAATAAAAGGAGTCATATATTATGGATATTGATCTTTATATCGACTTTATCTATCATGGCTTTTACAGACTTGAAGATATAGAAGAAAGATTTGAAGAGTATCATTCCATGGCAATTGAAGCTTCTTCTGAACTTGCTGATGATGAAGTTATCCTTTTTGCGATATATGCCTTTGACGAAGAGACAGAGCAGTTTATTTACGCAAACTTTATGCTGCGTAAGCTTAAACTTGATCATTACGCAAGAGTATGTCAAAGGCTTTCAAAATTTTGCAGATTATTCTGCATCTGGCAAAGTTAGGTGGTAATTCAATGAGTTTAAAAAATATTGCGGCAGCTGTATTTTCGGCTGTTTTTGTTTCGGCAGCGGGGCTTGCTGTATTTGCGGCAGGTTCAGTCTCAACATTAAACGGCAATAACGCCGTAGCTGCAACTACAGTTAATACTACAAATTCTTCGGGAACTGCTTTATCAGCGACCTCTGAAACAACAACTACAACTGTTACCACTGAACCTACTACTGAGCCCACAACTCTGAAAACATACTATATAAAGTTTCTGGACTTTGACGGAAAGCTAATGACTACTCTTGAAGTCGAAGAGGGCGATCCTATCAATTACAGCTCTGTTGATACATCTTCTCTTCATAAGCACTTAGGTGTTAATACTGAGCAGGCTTTTTCGTCATGGGATATAAAACCGTCATTTGCGGATCAGGATTATACTATCCATGCATTATCCCAGACGGCTACAATTACATTCAAAAAACCGCCGCAGAAGTACCGCTATTTCTCCGCAAGAGGCAATGTTATTCTTGACGGTCTTGAAGTATCGGTTACAAAGACAGTTCAGAAACCCGAAAAAGATAAAAACGGCAATTATATCGTTGAAGAAAATATTGTAGATATTTCTGCAAGCTGTAAAGCCTCCCCTTCTTCTCTTGCGGAAGCCTTTGCAAAATCCGATAAAGCTACAATAACCGTATACCCTCTCGGAGATAAAAAATCCATCTGTCAGTTCGATATCATCTGCTACAGAGACCTTGGCGATGTCAATGAGGACGGTTATATCAACTCAACGGACGCTTCTGCTGTGCTTACTGCATATGCAAATATGGCTGCATCGAAAAACTACACCGTGTCCGATAAGTTTGTCAGTCTGGCTGACGTAAATATGGACGGCAGTGTAAATGCCCGTGATGCTTCTCATATACTGAATTATTATGCCAAAACATCTACTACCACTGAGTTTATGGACTGGGAAAGCTTTTTCGATTATGATAAAATACTCGGTAAAAAATAATATGGTTTATCGGTATGAATAAAGAATGGTCCGTACTTAATAAAACTATGCAGCAGCTCCTCAAAAAGGAAGATACATATAAAGGTGGTATTGACGCTTTATTTAACCTGAGGGATCAACTCATGGAGGTAATGGATTCTTTCAGAGCTGAATTGTCCCGCGAAGACTTTAACGCTATACCTTTTATGAACGCAGACGGTTATCACAGTAAGACTATCGCCTATTCCATGTGGCATATATTCCGTATTGAAGATATAGTTGCACATACGCTTATAAACAGTGATGAACAGTTATTCTTTGCTGAAGGCTATCAAAAGCGTATAAACTCCCCTATCATTACAACAGGAAATGAGCTTGTAAAAGAGGAAATAACTGATTTTTCCATGCAGCTCGACATTGATGAGCTGTACAGTTATATACATGATGTAAAAAGCAGTACAGAAAGCATTATCAGCAGCATTCCCTTTTATATGCTAAAAAACAAGGTATCCGTAGAAGGTAGAAAAGCTCTTGAAGCCTCAAACAGTGTGAGCAAAGATGAAAACGCTGTCTGGCTCATAGATTACTGGTGCGGTAAGGATATCCGAGAACTTATCCAAATGCCCTTTTCACGGCACTGGATAATGCACACGGAAGCTGCGATACGTATAAAAAACAAAATCAAAAAATAATTTAATTCCTGAAAGTGTATCAAACTACTTTCAGGAATTTTTTCTTGTCTGCTTTAATAAAAATTTTTATGAACTTTTTTCGTTTTTCCTATTGAAATTTATAGAAATATAATGTATAATTATAAAGTAATGCTTTTGCGCAGAACACTATTATTAAAGGAGTGCTTAAAATGTACAACGATCTTATGGATTCAATCGGTTTCGTTAGCAGCTATGATCCTGCTGTAGGCGAAGCTATGGGCAAGGAGCTCGCTCGTCAGCAGAGAAATCTTGAGCTCATCGCAAGCGAAAATATCGTTTCTCCGGCAGTTATGGCTGCTATGGGAAGCGTTCTTACTAATAAGTATGCTGAGGGTTATCCCGGAAAGCGTTACTACGGCGGTTGCCAGTGCGTTGACGAGGTAGAGGCTATAGCTATTGAGAGAGCATGTAAGCTCTTCGGCGCTAAGTTCGCAAACGTTCAGCCACACTCAGGTGCTCAGGCTAATACAGCTGCATATTTCGCAGTTCTTCAGCCGGGTGATACAGTTCTCGGTATGAGCCTTGCAGACGGCGGACACCTCACACATGGTTCACCTGTTAACCTCTCAGGTAAGTATTTTAACTTTGTTTCATACGGTCTCGACGATGAGACAGAGATGATAAACTATGATACAGTACAGGCTCTCGCAAATGAGCACAAGCCAAAGCTCATCGTTGCAGGTGCAAGTGCTTATCCAAGAGCTATTGACTTCAAGAGACTTCGTCAGATCGCTGATTCAGTAGGAGCTCTCCTCATGGTAGATATGGCTCATATCGCAGGTCTTGTTGCAGCAGGCTGCCACGAGTCCCCTGTTCCTTATGCTGATATTACAACAACAACTACACATAAGACTCTCCGCGGACCAAGAGGCGGACTTATCCTCACAAACGACGAGGCTCTTGCTAAGAAAATCAACTCTGCCATCTTCCCGGGAACACAGGGCGGTCCTCTGATGCACACTATCGCTGCTAAGGCTGTATGCTTCGGTGAGGCTCTCAAGCCTGAGTTCAAGGACTATCAGCAGAGAATCGTCAAGAACGCAAAGGCTCTTGCTGACGGTCTCGTAAAGAGAGGCTTCAACCTCGTTTCAGGCGGTACAGACAACCACCTAATGCTGGTTGATCTCCGTCCTTTCAGCATCACAGGTAAGGAGCTTGAGCACAGACTTGATGAGGTTTACATCACAGTAAACAAAAACGCTATCCACAATGATCCTGAGAAGCCTTTCGTAACAAGCGGTATCCGTATCGGTACTCCTGCTGTTACAACAAGAGGTCTGGGCATCGAGGAAATGGAAAAGATCGCTGAGTACATCTACCTCTGCGCTACAGATTTCGAGAACAAGGCTGACGAGATCCGTGCAGGCGTAAACGCTATCTGCGAGAAGTTCCCACTTTACAAGTAATCAAAAGCCAATAAGGGACGGACGAGCTGTCCGTCCCTTGATTTTTATAATTATAGGAGTATACTATGAAACGCGAACTCGGAATAGCCAGATGCGGACTGGCTTGCTGCCTGTGCTCTGAAAATGTTGAATGTAAAGGCTGCAAACGTGACGGTTTTCTTGATCTTTCATGGTGCAAGGACGCAGAATGGTGCGTAAACAGAAAATGCGTAATTGAAAAGAACATAAACGGCTGCTATGAGTGTGAACCGAAAGACTGCCGCAAAGGTTTATATGCGGATAAAATAAAAGCTCGCGCTTTTGCGGAATATGCAAGAAGATTTGGCGTAGATGAGCTTCTGGACTGTCTTGAAAAAAACGAAAAAGCAGGTATTGTTTACCACAGAGAGGGCATTATCGGCGATTATGACGATTTCGACGACATCGAAGCCCTGATACGTTTTATTCAAACAGGCAATCGCTGATTCATAATATGAGAATTAACATAAAGTCGCTCTATCTTTGCGTTAAAGACATGGAAAGAGCTATAAAGTTCTACGAGGAGCTTTTTGAGCAGAAAGTAACCGAAAAAGACGATGTTTACAGCGTTTTCGATGTAAACGGTTTTCGATTGGGCTTATTTGCCTATGAAAAGAAGAATGAACTGCACACTTTCGGCAGCAACTGCCTGCCAAGTATCAGCGTTGAAAGTATTGACTGCCTGAATGAAAAGCTTAACGGAAAAGAGATATGCTTTCCTGTAACCCGTATTGGAAACAACTGGGTGGCTGAATTTGTTGATTCAGAGGGTAATCACATTGAAATCACCGCACCTGCAAAGTAAAATGAAAGGAGAAACGTTATGTCTGCACCTTTAGCCGATAAAATACGTCCGAAAACTCTTGCCGACGTGGTCGGTCAGGAGCATATACTCGCCGAGGGCAAACCGCTCCGCCGAATAATCGAAAGCGGTACTGTTCCCAACATGATATTCTACGGACCGTCGGGAGTCGGTAAGACCACTGTTGCCCGTATTATTGCCGAAAACTGTGGTATGTCACTGTACAAGCTGAACGGCACTAACGCTTCACTGTCTGATATCAAGGACGTTGTTGCAGATATAGGCACCTTCGGCAGCGAGAACGGCATACTCCTCTATCTTGACGAGATACAGTACCTCAACAAAAAACAGCAGCAAAGTCTCCTTGAATACATCGAAAACGGTGATATCACTCTTATTGCTTCTACTACTGAAAATCCATATTTCGCCGTTTATAATGCCGTTATCAGCCGAAGTACCGTATTCGAGTTCAAGCCTGTTACTGCAGAACAACTCATACCCGCCATAAAACGAGCCTTTCGCATAATGTCCGAGGAAAACGGCTATGAGGTCGTGGCTTCAGATGATATCATAAACAAGATCGCGTACAGCTGCGGCGGAGATGTGCGAAAAGCTATGAATACTGCGGAGCTTGCTGTTGTCTGCGGTGAAGCTTCTGACGGCAAGGTGACGGTCACTGCTGATTCGCTGGAGGTTCTTGCTCAGCGCAGCAATATGCGCTATGACCGCGACGGTGACCAGCATTATGATATACTTTCTGCGTTTCACAAGTCTGTACGCGGCTCCGACGAAAATGCGGCTCTGCATTATGCTGCCCGTCTTATTGCCGCAGGTGATATTATCTCTCTGTGCAGGAGAATGCTGTGTATAGCTTCCGAGGATGTAGGTCTCGCCTACCCTATGGCTGTACCGATAGTAAAGGCTTGTGTGGACTCTGCTTTGCAGCTTGGACTTCCTGAGGCGAAGCTTCCTATTTCTGAGGCAATAATCCTCATGGCTACAGCTCCGAAATCAAACAGCGCCTGCATGGCTATAGATGCTGCACTTGAAGATATAAAGAGCTGCGACGCTCTTGACTTTCCGCGGCATTTGCAGAATGTTCACTGCGACGGCAAGGGTGCAAAGGTCGTTGGACAGCATTATCTTTACCCTCATGACTTTCCCGATCATTATGTTAAACAGCAGTACCTTCCAGATGCTCTCGCAGACCATGTTTATTATCAGTTCGGGGATAATAAGCAGGAACAGGCTGCATACCAGTATCGACAGAAAATACTGGAAAAACATGATAAATAGACCTATCCGCAGTATCAACTGCGGATATTTTATTGTCAAGATACCTAATTTCATCGTATAAAACTGAAATTATTTGGTCTTGACAAAACTCTTAAAAAATGTTATAGTAATTAAGTAGAATACAATTGTTCACCACTGGCGGACTATTTTTACAAAAACATTTAAGGTGATTTCGATTATGGATAATAAATCACAGCTTATTGTTGCCGATTCAAAAATACTTCCTGAGGTCTTTACCAAGGTCCTTGAAGTAAAAAAGCTTATGGCACAGAAGGGCGAAAAGAGCTTCGCTTCTGCCTGCAAGCGTATCGGCATATCACGCAGCGCTTATTATAAGTACAAGGACAGCGTTTTCTCCTATGAGGAGCTTTTCAATCGCAAGATAGTCAATATCTATCTGCTTCTGAGCGACAGTCCCGGGGTACTTTCGAGTGCTCTTGTTTTTCTTCATGATCTGAATGCTAATATCCTTACCGTAAATCAGAGTATCCCTGTTGACGGAGCTGCTGCGGTAAATATTTCGCTCAGACTTACAGGCGAGTCAAACGACGAACTCGTCAAGCTTAATTCAATTACTGAACTCGACGGAGTCTTGGAGGTCAAGATACTTTCTGCCGAGTAATTTACGGAGGTTTCTTTTATGTCAGCTAAATTTGCAGTTTTAGGTCACGGTGTAGTAGGTTCGGGCGTTGTTGAGCTCTTTTACAAGAACAGAAAGAGCATCGAAAAGCACGCAGGAACTGAAATGGATATAAAGTATATTCTTGATCTCAGAGATTTCCCTGAGTCTCCTTATGCTGACAAGTTTACCAAAAACTTTGATGATATTCTCAATGACGACGAAGTTGTTTCTGTTGCAGAGTGCATGGGCGGCGTTGAACCTGCATTCACTTTTGTAAAAGCTTGCCTTGAAAAGGGTAAGAGCGTTTCAACATCAAACAAGGAGCTTGTAGCTGAAAAAGGTGATATTCTTCTTCAGACAGCTAAGGAGCATAACTGCAACTTCTTCTTTGAAGCCAGTGTTGGCGGTGCTATTCCTATAATTCGTCCACTCCACAGATGTCTTGCAGCCAATGATATAACAAAGGTAGCAGGTATCCTTAATGGTACAACAAACTTTATTCTCACAAAGATGTACAATGACAATATGCCTTTCGCAGAAGCTCTCAAGCTCGCTCAGGAGCTTGGCTACGCTGAAAAGGATCCTACAGCAGATATCGAAGGTCACGACGCCTGCCGCAAGATATGTATTATCTCTTCACTTGTATTCGGCAAGCACGTTTATCCCAAGAACGTTTTCACAAAGGGTATCACTGATATACAGCTCTGCGACGTAGAGGCTTCAGATGTGCTTGGTTATGCTATCAAGCTTATTGCCTGCGTTTCAAAACTTGATAACGGCAAGATCCTTCCGTCTGTAATGCCCATGCTTGTTTCATACGACAGCATCATGTCAGGTGTAAATGACGTTTTCAATGCAGTACTTGTTTACGGCGACGGCATCGATCAGACGATGTTCTACGGTCGAGGTGCGGGTAAGCTGCCTACTGCAAGTGCGGTAATGGGCGATGTTATTGAAGCTGTAAAGCACAAGGTAACTGTTTTCTCACAGTCATGGGAGTCGTCTTCCGACAATTCATTCGTTGAAAGCATTGATAACTTTAGCTCACACTGGTATTTCCGCGTTCCAAGCGGTTCTGAGATCGGCGGAGTTGAAGTTTACAATAATGAGAACGGCTTATCTTACATTACAACAGAAAAGCTTTCATTTGCAGAAGCAAAGGCTAAAGCAGCTGCGCTTGGAGCTCTTGCTTATCTGCCTGTTCTCGAATAATATAATAATCCCAGATGCTTCCGAAATAACTCGTAAGTATCTTTTTTAGGAGAAAAAGATGTCTTACCTAATATCAGATAAGTACAAGGAATGGGAAGCTCTTTGCGACAAACGTTTCCAAAGGCTCAAACAGAACGAAGAAAAGCTGAATCGTTTCTTTATTGATCTTTACAATATTGCCGACGAGCTTGACCCACAGGTCGATGATGCGGATATAACTGTCAGACGTGCCGAACTTACACGCGAGATAAAGAGCCTTATAAGCTATGCCGTAGGCTGCATATTCGGACGATATTCCGTTGACAGAGAGGGATTGTGCTTTGCTGGAGGAGAATGGGACAGTTCAGCATACAAGACTATAATCCCCTGCGCCGATAACATCATGCCTGTTAACGATTGGGAACACGGTCTTACAGCAGCTGTGATCGATTTTATGGAAAAGGTTTACGGCGGCGACACCATTGAAGAAAACCTTGATTTTATTGCTGCCGCTCTCGGAGACGCTTCTGATTCTCGTAAAGTAATTCACGATTATCTGCAAAAATCTTTTTTTGCTGATCATGCCAAAATATACAGGAACCGTCCGATCTATTGGCAGTTCAGCTCAGGAAAAAAAGGAGCTTTTCGCGCAATAATGTACATTCATCGTTACGATGATGAGCTTCTGAGCGTACTTGAAAACAATTATGCACTCCCCTATTTTGCCGAACTGAAAAGCAAGCTTTTAAAACTCAGTGAAGAATATAATAAAGCCGTCGGCAATGATAAAGCCGGACTGCGGCGCGATATTTCACGTATGCAGACGCTGATACTTGAGATGGAGGGCTTCATAAACAAGCTCCACTTAATGGCTGAAAAGCACATAAAGCTTGATCTGGACGACGGCGTAAAAGCAAATTATGAAAAGCTGAAAGATATACTCGTATAAATGGTATCATAAGACACAAAAAAGCGATAGACTGGATGTCTATCGCTTTTATCTATACTGTTGCGTAAAGATTTGTTTCCCATGCAGGGATATAAAGCTGATGTCTGATATACAGCTTATATGCGGGATTGAGCTTCTTTATGAGCAATGGAAGTTCAAAAATATCCTCGTTTCTGTGGTATAGTGATACCATCATCTTGGGAGCATAGTGAGATATAGTCCTTGCAGCTCCCCATATAGCCTCGCGCTCAAAGCCCTCAACGTCCATTTTGATAATAGTCGCCGGCTTTTTAGCAAGGATACTGTCTACTGAAAGAGCTCCTATCATATTCTCCGACTCAGCCGTTATTGCGGACTGACGTCCTGCTTTTGCAGCAAAAGGAAGCTCGGTATCAATGCACCATGCTGCTGAGTTATATGCATAAACATGTGGCATACCGTCGATGAATTTAGCAAGCTTTTTGAAATTCTTTTTGTCAGGCTCCAGAGCATATATGGAAGAATATCTGCCCTGAGTAAACTCAAGGAGCTCCTTTATAGTATCGCCGTTATATGCTCCGAGATCCACATATATCTCACCGAAATTAGGTTTTATTATACGCTTGTAGATATCGGCTTTTGTTGTAGTAACAGCTGAAAGATAATCTATCTTGCCGCTTATCTTAAAATTAATGATATTGGCATATACCTTGCGTGAATAGTCGTCTGCAAGACTGTCATAGACCTTCTGTATTTTGTCTTCGTTCTCCATGCAGTATTCATAGGTGAACAGTCCCCTGCCCACAACCGGCACGTCAGGTACATACAGGGTATGCTTTGAAGCTATCTCCTGTACCTTGTCAACTATTTCCTGATAGCCTGCCGCAAAAGCAAGAACTACGACAAAGTCGTCAACTGCTTCCTCTATCTCGGAAAGCTTATGGACTCTGTAGCCCTCGAATGAATGACCTCGTACAAAATCATCGCTTGCAAAGATACCTGCTACCGTTATATGCTTGTCACGGAAAACGGACATTATCTTCAATGCGCCGTCGCCCATTCCGTAGATGAATATGGGACGTTCTTCCGCTTTTAGTCTGTCCCAGCTGGATTGTTTTTCAGTTATAAACGAGAGCATTGCCCCTATCACCTCTTTAATCAATAATCGCCGTCATGATCACCCACATCATCGTAATCGTCGTGGTCGTGGTCGTGATACATGGCTGCCATCATGTCTCTGCCTCTGATACCATACTTATCTCTCATGATATTCAGATATTTATCAATAAGCTCCGATACCTTTCTGACATTCTTGACACAGTGAACTTCCTTTGAAGGAGTATCTGCATCACGGCTGTATATGATTATTGTTCCGCAATTGAATAAACGCTGAAAGAAAGGATATTTTACCTTTTTATCGGTTATCTTATAGAGATCTATCTCGTCCTCATCAATGTTGAGGAAACCTGTTCTTGTGATGAACTTTGTCTCTGTAAGATAATAGCGTGTAAAAGTAAGAGGCAGTCCGAAAAGAGAACGTTTTTTATCTGTCCATACATAATCAAACGAATTTTTTTTCATAGCATGATCCTCCAATCCTTATCTGACAAACCTTATATTACTATTTTAACACATATTGCAGCGATAGTCAACTATCTTACCTTATAAAACTATATTTGCAACAAATTGGAGAACCCATATATATTTCTTTTGCACAAAAGGAACTTATTTTTTTCGTAAAAATGGAAAAAAACTCTTTACAAAACATTTTTTATGTGGTATAATATTATCACCGTGTACTTGGTTCGGGGCTTGACCTCGATTTTCACCCCCCACTGAGTTGACGGAATATTTATTAAGAGGTGCTTCAAATGTTATTGAAGGATGAAAAGACAGCCGTTATTGAGGCTAACAGAACACACGAAAAAGACACAGGTTCTCCTGAGGTTCAGATCGCTATTCTCACAAGAAGAATCAACGATCTCACAAACCACCTCAAGACACACAAGAACGACCATCACTCAAGAAGAGGTCTTCTTAAGATGGTTGGTCACAGACGTAACCTTCTCGGATATCTCAAGAAGAAGGACATCAACAGATACCGTGCTGTCGTAGAGAAGCTCGGTCTCCGTAAGTAATTACAAATGTAAAAGAAGGCAGTGGGGTTCTATGCCCTTCTGCCTTTACGTCTATCAGAGTGCAGGGATTAGAAGTCAGAGGTAAGAGTTATGAAACTGATCTATCGTGCTTTTACCTCTAACTTCTAAAAGCTCTCCTCTGATAAATATTAAAAAATTGGAGGCATAATAAAGATGTTTGAAAACTACAGAACTTTTGAAACAACTTATGCAGGCAGACCTCTCGTTGTAGAGACAGGTAAGACCTGCGGACTGTCAAACGGTTCTTGCTGGGTAAGATACGGCGAGACTGTTGTTATGGCTAATGTTACTGCAAGTGCAAAGCCAAGAGAGGGCGTTGACTTCTTCCCTCTTTCAGTTGACTACGAAGAGAGACTTTACTCAGTAGGCAGGATCCCCGGCTCATTCACAAAGCGTGAGGGCAAGCCTTCCGAAAAGGCTATCCTTACTTCACGCTGCGTTGACAGACCTATCCGTCCTCTGTTCCCCAAGGACATGAGAAACGATGTTTCTGTTGTTATGACAGTTCTTGCTGTTGAGCCTGATAACTCACCTGAGATCGCAGGTATGATAGCTACATCAATTGCTATCTCTATTTCTGATATCCCATGGAACGGCCCTATCGCAGGCATCAACGTTGGTCTTGTTGACGGTGAGATCGTTCTCAATCCTACTCTCGAGCAGAGAGCTAAGACAGACCTCACACTTACAGTTGCAGGTACTGCTGAAAAGATCGTTATGATTGAGGCTGGCGCTAACGAAGTTCCCGAGGACACTATGCTGGAAGCTATCCTTAAGGGTCATGAGGAGATCAAGAAGATGGTCGCTTTCATCAGTGATATCCGCGCACAGATTGGTAAGCCTAAGTTCACATTCGAGTCAATGGAAGTTGATCACGATATGTTCGACGCTATCGAGGCTTTCGCTGCTGACCGTGTAAAGGTAGCTCTTGATACAAACGACAAGAATGTACGTGATGAGAGACTTGCTCCTATTGTTGACGATATCCATGCTAACTTTGATGAGAAGTATCCCGAGCAGATTGCTATGATCGATGAGTGCATCTATAAGCTCCAGAAGAAGATCGTTCGTGCATGGCTTTATGAGGGCAAGCGTGTTGACGGACGCGGCATTGACGAGATCCGTCCTCTGGCAGCTGAGGTCGGCGTACTTCCCCGTGTTCACGGTTCAGGTCTTTTCACAAGAGGTCAGACACAGGTACTCACTATTGCTACACTTGGTCCTGTAAGCGACGCTCAGAAGATAGACGGTCTCGACGAAGAAGACTCCAAGAGATATATGCATCAGTACAACTTCCCAAGCTACTCAGTTGGTGAGACAAAGCCCAGCAGAGGACCCGGACGCCGTGAGATCGGTCACGGTGCTCTTGCAGAGAGAGCTCTTGCTCCTGTTATCCCTCCTGTTGAGGAATTCCCATACGCATTCAGACTCGTTTCAGAGGTTCTTTCCTCTAACGGTTCTACATCACAGGGCTCTATCTGTGGTTCTACACTTGCTCTTATGGACGCAGGTGTACCGATCAAGGCTCCTGTTGCAGGTATCTCCTGCGGACTTATTACTCTTCCCGACAGTGATGACTTCATGACAATGGTAGATATCCAGGGTCTTGAGGACTTCTTCGGCGATATGGACTTCAAGGTAGGCGGTACTCATAAGGGTATCACAGCTATTCAGGTAGATATAAAGGTTGACGGTCTTACACCTGCTATCATCAAGGAAGCATTTGAAAAGACAAGAAAGGCTCGTCTGTATATCCTCGACGAGATCATGCTCAAGGCTATCCCGGAGAGCAGACCTACAGTAAATAAGTACGCTCCCAAGATGCTCCAGACAAAGATCCCAGTTGACAAGATACGCGAGGTTATCGGTCAGGGCGGTAAGGTTATCCAGAAGATCTCAGCTGACTGTGACGTTAAGATCGATATCAGCGATGACGGTAATGTATTCATCAGCGGTGTTGACGGCGATAACGCTAACAAGGCACTCCAGATAATCCATACAATTGCCAACGATCCTGAGGTAGGTGCTATCTACAAGGGTAAGGTTGTAAGAATCATGGACTTCGGTGCTTTCGTAGAGATAGCTCCAGGTAAGGACGGACTTGTTCACATCTCTAAGCTTGACAAGCAGAGAGTTGAAAAGGTAGAGGACGTTGTTTCTATCGGTGACGAGATAGTTGTAAAGGTTACAGAGATTGATCGTCAGGGCAGAATCAATCTCTCACGCAAGGACGCTCTTGCTGATATTGAAGCTAAGAAGAACAGCTAAAAACATTAGCTCCGTGAGTATCATATTCACGGAGCTGTTTTACTGCATAAAATCAAGGCGGTCAATGACCGCCTTTTTTCAGTGATAATTGTGACTTTGTTTCAGCACCATATCCTTCACCTTCATAAGTGAAGTAGTGGTGCTTCTTTCGTTTTCGGAAAGCTTCATGGTGATGAACTTGATAGTTTCCTCATAGTCGGGTATCATGATATGCTCAAGAGCATTTACACGGCGGCGGGTCTTTTCTATCTCGTCTGCCATGAGCTGACAAGCCTTTTCGACTTCCGCAAGTCTTATCATTTTAGGAAAGACCTTGCTGAGAGCGCTTACTGCGCCGTCAAGGTCGATAGACGTGAATGCCATACCGTATGAGTATATATCATTTGTATCACCTGAGCGGTACTTGGTCTTGAATTCGGGGATATAAACGCTCATGACGTTTTTCTCCGAAACTTCAAGCTCAACTTCCTGTTTAGGAAGCATAAGTGCAGTTTCAAGCACCTCTCTCTGCATTACAGAACCTGCTACAGCCATATAGCGGTTGGCTTCCGATATAGCAGCTTCTACATCTGCTCTGAGCTGTCGGTTCTCCTTTATCAGTATCATGAACTGACGCATGAGCTCGTCGCGCTTATCTTTCAGAAGCTTGTGACCTCTTCGGGCAGAAGTGAGCTTCTTTTTCAGCTTGCTGAGCTCCATACGCGTTGGATTAACATTAAGTCTTGCCAATCAGCTCACCTCATTTCTGAGTATCATAGTACTTGACCAGATATTCCTCTCTAATTCGGCGCAGCTCACTTCGCGGCAGCATTTTAAGAAGCTCCCAGCCTATTGAAAGCGTATCTTCGATACTTCTGTTGTTCTCAAAGCCCTGAGATACGTATTTTTTCTCGAATTCGTCGGCAAATCTTGCGTAGATAAGGTCTGTGGGGGTAAGAGCAGCTTCACCGAGAACTACCATGAGCTCCTTGGCGTCCTTTCCTCTCGCATATGCGGAGAAGAGCTGATTCATAGTATCCGAATGGTCGGCACGGGTCTTGCCCTCACCTATTCCCTTGTCTTTCAGACGGGAAAGTGAAGGGAGAACGTCTACAGGCGGATTGATACCCTTTCTGTAAAGCTCGCGGGAGAGAATTATCTGTCCCTCGGTGATATAACCCGTAAGGTCAGGGATAGGGTGTGTCTTATCGTCTTCGGGCATAGTAAGGATAGGAATCATGGTAATGCTTCCCTCTTTGCCGTCCTGACGGCCTGCACGCTCATAGATAGTAGCAAGATCGGTATACATATATCCGGGGTAACCTCTACGTCCCGGAACTTCCTTACGTGCTGCGGAAACCTCACGCAGAGCATCTGCGTAGTTTGTAATATCCGTAAGGATAACCAGTACGTGCATGCCCTTTTCAAATGCAAGATACTCAGCAGCTGTAAGTGCCATTTTAGGTGTAGCCAGTCGCTCTATAGCCGAGTCATTTGCAAGATTTATAAAAAGAACTGTTCTGTCAAGAGCGCCTGTACTGCGGAAGCTCTGTACAAAGTACTCCGACTCCTCAAAGGTGATACCCATAGCAGCGAAAACAACAGCGAATTGCTCGTCTTTTCCGCGAACCTTAGCCTGTCTTGCTATCTGAGCAGCAAGCTGTGCATGGGGAAGTCCACTGGCTGAGAATATAGGAAGCTTCTGACCTCTTACAAGGGTATTCAGTCCGTCTATGGCAGATACGCCTGTCTGGATAAACTCCTGGGGATAGCGTCTTGCAACAGGGTTCATAGGAAGTCCGTTTACATCAAGACGCATTTCAGGTATAAGCTCGGGACCGTCATCGATAGGTCTGCCAAGTCCGTCAAAAACTCGTCCAAGCATATCCTCGGATACGCCAAGCTCCATCTGATGACCTGAGAATACTACACTGCTGTCCTGCAAGTTGATACCTGCAGCGTTCTCAAAAAGCTGTACAAGTGCATTTGAGCCGTCTATCTCCAGTACTCGGCAGCGTCTCTTCTCGCCGTTTTTAAGTCTTATCTCAGCAAGCTCACCGTAAGTTACATTCTCAACGTCCTTGACAAGCAGCAGAGGACCTGCCGCTTCCTCAATGGTTCTGTATTCTCTTGGCATTAGTCTTCCTCCTTGTCAAGCAGCTCATTGAGCTCTGAGGATATTTCCACACTGAGCTTGTCAAATTCTGCGTCTGTTTTATCTTCTTCAATATACTTGAATCTGCCGATCTTCTCTCTTACTTCAAGATTAGCAACTGTTTCCACGTCAGCACCTTTTGCGAGCACGTCCGCAGCTTCATCGTTGAAGTTGAGAATGAGCTTCATCATATAAAGCTGCTTTTTAAGGCTGGTATAGGTATCTATCTCGTGGAATGCAAGCTGATGCAGGAAGTCCTCACGGATAGAGCGTGCAGTTTCCATTTTCAGTCTGTCATTGGGAGAAAGTGCGTCCATACCGATGAGCTTTACTATTTCTTTAAGCTCTGCTTCATCGTGGAGTATCTCCATGAAACGTGCACGCAGCTTCATCCAATCCTTTGATACGTTGTTATTGTACCAATCTGCCAGAGAATCTGCATACAGCGAGTAGCTTGTAAGCCAGTTTATAGCAGGGAAATGTCTCTGATATGCAAGATTTGAATCGAGTCCCCAGAATACCTTTACGATACGAAGGGTAGCCTGAGATACAGGCTCTGAGATATCACCGCCCGGAGGCGATACGGCACCTATTACAGAGAGCGCTCCTTCCCTGCCCTCTGTACCTGTTGATATTACACGTCCTGCACGCTCATAGAACTGAGCAAGACGGCTTCCGAGGTATGCAGGATAGCCTTCATCACCGGGCATTTCTTCAAGACGTCCCGACATTTCACGGAGAGCCTCTGCCCAACGTGATGTGGAGTCAGCCATAAGAGCTACGGAATAGCCCATATCACGGTAATACTCCGCAATGGTGATACCTGTGTATACAGAAGCCTCACGGGCTGCAACAGGCATATCAGACGTATTAGCGATAAGAACTGTACGCTCCATAAGTGACTTTCCTGTATTTGGGTCGATAAGCTCGGGAAACTCGTTGAGAACGTCGGTCATCTCATTTCCGCGCTCACCGCAGCCGATATAAACAATGATATCAGCATCTGCCCATTTTGCTAACTGATGCTGTGTTACTGTCTTACCGCTTCCGAAAGGTCCCGGGATAGCAGCAACACCGCCCTTAGCGATAGGAAAAAGACAGTCAACTACACGCTGACCTGTTACCAGCGGCATAGTCGGTGAAAGCTTCTTCTTATAAGGTCTGCCCTGACGAACAGGCCATTTCTGCAAAAGAGAGAGCTCCTTTTCACCTTTAGCTGTCTCAATAACACAAACTGTATCATCTGCGTGGAACTCGCCCTCTGATATTTTCTTTACAGTTCCTTCGACGCCGTTTGGTACCATTATCTTATGGAGAACAATATCTGTTTCGGGAACTGTACCGATAACGTCTCCGCCAATGACTTTATCACCTGCTTTAACTGAGGGAGTAAATTTCCAGATAGTTTCTCTTTTTAAGGAAGGAACTTCGACACCTCTTGCAAGATTGTTTCCGCAGACCTTTCTTATAGCGTCAAGAGGACGCTGTATACCGTCGAAGATGCTTCCTATAAGTCCGGGACCAAGCTCAACACTCATGGGCTCACCTGTTGACTCGACATTCTCACCTGTTCCAAGTCCTGAAGTTTCCTCGTAAACCTGTATTGAAGCACGGTCACCGTGCATCTCTATTATCTCACCGATAAGACGTTTCTCACTAACGCGGACAACGTCAAACATATTGGCATCTCTCATGCCCTCGGCAACTACAAGCGGTCCTGATATTTTAACTACTGTACCTTTGCTGTTCATTTCTGCTTATCCGCCTCTTTCCTAATTTAATATATCCGAGCCTACAGCCTTTTCGACTGCTTCGTGAAGAGCTCTTACGCCTTCTCCTGTATTGCCTTCGATAGCAGGTATAAGAACTATTGACGGAAGCTTACTGCTCCGATATTTGTTTATTGTATCTCTCACAAGTGCAGCTGCAGGTTCGGTTATATATATAACTGCGAAATCATTGGCTGCAAGCCTTGAAATAAGCTTGGTAATCTTTTCGGGTTCAGTCTCACGGAAAACAGAAAGCCCAAGAGCTGCAAAGCCTGACACACTTGCGCTGTCACCGATAACTGCTGCTTTATACATATAGCTTTCTCATCCTTTCCGTGATAGTTTCCTTGTCTGCGCCGAATTCCTTGCAGACAGAAAGTATTCGTAGATTCTTTATCTCTGCTTCCTTTGCGATAAAATATGCTGCAAGAGGCTCTGAACCGAAAGCCTGCATACGTGCAGTCTCCGCAAGCTCCATTATAACGTCATCGCACCATTTTTCGTACTGTGCGGCAGATTCTTTCAGAAGTGCAGCTGCATCGCTGTACGTTGTTCCCTCAAGAAAGCTGAAAAGTGATTCCGTACCGCCCAGCGCAGCTCTGATAAGCTGCTCCTTGTCCAGTTCTGTGCTTCCGCATATGGCACTTTCCATGAACTGAGCACTTTTGCCGAGTATACTGCATCTGTATGCAGTCTTTACATCTGCACATACAGTAAGCAGTTCTGCGTATTTCTGCATAAAGCTGCTGCCGCTTTCTTCTGCGCTCTTCTGCATAGCTTTAAGTGCAGAGGTATCAATAAATGAATCGGAAAGCTGACCATCAAGGGTCTGAGTTATGAGCTCATAAGCCTCCTCTGCTGTACTCTGCATATAATTCGGGAGCAGATCGTACTCTTTTGAATTTATAGCTTCAACAAGAGCAGAAAGCTCAACATTTGAAGGCTCTATATAATACTGTTTCGGCTCTCTGTTTGAGATGATCGCTTTGAGCACTGCTTTCAGATTATGGAAATCATTCCTGTAAAGAAGAATAGGAAGTTCCTTGCAGTCAGACGCATATTCCCTGAGCATCACCCATACATCTGAAAGGCTTTCACTGTTGTTTGAGCCGCTTCTCGATGCAATAATAGAAGCTGTTTCAGCCTTGCTCCTTGAATTGATAAGCTGATCTATATCAGTTCCGGTAAGCAGTGAATTCTCCATTGCTCTGACAGCGCCTACAGCGTTTGCGTATTTTGTATCGTTCATGATCTCACCTACTGAAAAGCACTCTTGCCGCCGTATCTCTTATCTCGTCCTTTTCGGATTCGATGATCGCACGGAAGCTGCAATTTTCCGAAATAAGCCCATAGCTGAGTATAAAGCCGTCCTCAATGTCAGCAGCTTCTTTTGAAAGACTGATACTGCCGCCTGTTTTCTTCACGCACTCGTTGAGTCTGCTCTCAAAATCCGCAGGAACTCTTGCAAGATCTTTGCTGCATAATGAGAGCACGCCCTTATCAGGCTGACTGTGACGCTCTGCGAGCTTGATTATAAGCTGAAAATACTCGCTGTCAGGCAATGATTTCAGCTTAGCTATAGTCTTTTCGACAGCTTCGTCGATTAGACCGACTTTAAATGAAAGGATTCGGCGTTTCACGTCGGCGTCCGCAGAGTTACAGGCATTTTCAAAATCTTTCTCGGTTTGCTCCTTGGCTCTGTGGAGAAAATCTTCATATGCAGTCTGAGCTTTTTTGTCGCCCTCAGCCTTTATAGCCGCTGCCTTGCTTTTAGCGGCTTTCAGGATCATCTCTTCTCCCTGCTGCTGCTGAGTTTCAATGAGGTTAAGAATCTCGTCAAGTCCTGACATATCCCCACCTCCGTCATACTGCGATGTTCAATATCATAAGAACTGATATAAGAAGTGCAAGGATAGCGTATGTCTCAACCATAGCTGCCATGATGATAGCCTTACCGTTATGATCGGGCTTCTTAGCAGTGATGCTTACGCCTGCTGCGGCTGTTCTGCCCTGCATGATACCTGATATAAGACCTACAACAGCGATAGGAAGTGAAGCTGCGAGAAAACCAAGTCCCTGCTGTACTGTGAGCTCAGCAGCACTGCCGCCGAGTACGCCTGTACGAAGAAGAATAAACATAGCTGCAATAAGTCCGTAAAGTCCCTGTGTACCCGGAAGAAGCTCAAGAACGAGCACCTTGCTAAACTTTGAAGGGTCAACGGAAACCACTCCGGAAGCAGCCTCACCTACAAGGCTTACGCCCTTTGCAGAGCCGATACCTGCTAAAAGTGCTGCAAGAGCAGCGCCTATAATTGCTAAAACTAAACCGTTAGTCATTTGAATTTTCCTCCTTGAATTTTATATACTTGGTATTTACAGTAAGCGGTGAGAATTCTCTGCCGCCGCCTGTGTAGAATTTACTGAAAAGCTCAACGAACTGCAGTCTGTCGGTATGAACATATGCTCCAAGCAGATTAATAGCAAGGTTTGCGATATGGCCCACAACAAATACAATGATGAGCAGTATGAGCTTGAATACCTTATTCTCAGGCATTGTACCTATAAGATTAATTACGCTGGCGATACTTCCTGTTGCCAGTCCGAGAGCAAGAAGTCTCGAATAGGACAGGATATCTCCGAAATAGCCAGTGGCTGTATTGTAAAGCGCATACAGACCTCCGAAGAACTTGCCGAATATGGATTTAGATGTTCGACCTGCTGTCAGAACAAGTATGATAACTCCTGCGAGAAGCATATATATACCTGTTGTTTTGAGAGCCTCAGGCACGGCAATGAACATTCCTGCACCCAATGGTGCAACTCCGAGAACTATTAGATATATGGGCAGGGCATCGAATACAGCGTCAAGCTTTTTGCCGCTGTCCCATGTCATCTTGAACGCAACGGCAACGCCGAGGAATAAATGAAGTATTCCGAGTCCAAATGAAACAAGAAGCAATTTTACGGGATCTGTCAAAGGCTCGAACCACAGTGCAAGACTTCCAATCTCTTTATCGAAAAAGTTCCTTGCTACGACCTGAGCTATATCTCCGAACCAGCTTCCGAAAAGAGCTCCCCAGAATACTGTGGATATACCGCAGTTTCGGAACATGGTGAGTGTCTTTTTCATGCTTGATTCAAGCTTGAATTTTTTTAGCGCAATGGTGGTCCCTATTACCATAAGCAGTCCATAGCCTGCATCTGAAAGCATCATACCGAAAAACAGGTAGTAGAAGAACGACATTACAGGCGTGGGGTCAACATCGCCCTTGCCCGGCATTGCATACATTTTCGTAATGCCCTCTACAGGGGCGGAAAACTTACTGTTTTCCAGTAAAACAGGTACATCGTCCTCATCTGTCGGATCAGTAAATGTGATAGCTGCCGTGTACTTGGCTTCTATCTCTTTTTGCAGCGATTCAGCATATTTTTCGGGAATAAATCCTGTCAGCACAAAGGTGCTCTCCGTAAATCCAAGTCCGCTGAGAGCGTCGTATTTTTCCTTGCGCATTTGCAGATAATCAATAACGAACTTCAGCTGCTTTCGGTTCTCAGAAAGCTTTTCTATGGAATCCTTAGCTTCGTCGATTTTTTTATTGAGCTGTTCCACTTTTTCCTTATATGAATCGATAAGTTCATTAGGTGTTTTGCTTTCCGGCTCGGAAACAAAAGCAAATGCCAGCTTTCTCAGCTTATCGCCTGCTTCTTCGTACGAATCCTTGCTGCAAAGAATGAACAGATTTGTCTGCTCCTTTGAGCCGCTGACAACTTCAACGCTGCAATTATCAGGAAGCTGTTCTTCAAGCTCTTCAGCTGTTATCTGGTAAGGCAATGTACCTATATAAGCAGAAGTCGAAGCAGTTCCCTTAAAATTGAGAGGAACGTCAAGCGGAAGCCATCTGTCAAGCATATCACACTTTATTTCAAGCTGTGAGATGCTTGTATTTGCCTCCGTGATAGTTCGCTGATTCTTGATGATCTCATTTGCCGCAGCCATGACTTTTTCCATCTGCATGGCTTCCTGACCGAACTCATGCTTTTCCACCTCTGTCTTGCCGCTGAACAAATCAGCTAAGCCGACCTTTTCGGGAAAATAATTATCGATTATCTCCAGCGCTTGTACAGCAGTATTTCGGAATTTGTCAAACTCTCCGACAACTGCTGTCACGTTGGTGTTTTCAAGCTCTTCATCTTCGTTTTTGGAGATCTCGACAACACCTCGCCGCTGCAGGAGCTCGATTATCTTTTTACTGTCAGTGAGCATAGCAATAAGCTCTATTTTCTTCATTTTGAGCTTCGCCATATTTTACATCACTCTCCTTTTCAAGAGCAAAAATCAAAAAAATCTGCTGATTATCTCATCAACAGCTGACGCCATGTTCTTTTCAGCCTTTTGCTTTATATTTTCAATGTCTTTTTCACAGGCAGCATTGACTTTCTTTTCGTATTCTTTGAATTTTTCATCGAAATCAGCCTTTAGTTTTGCGACCTCCGAATGTGCTTCACTTAGTCGCTTCTGAATAGCAAGTGAAGAACTTCCTGAAGCAGCGTCAATTATCTCGTCACGTTTTTTGCGTGCTTCCGAATTCTTTTTATCGGATAGAGCTTCCGCTTCGAGAATTTTTTTAACAGCTTCCGACGCCATTGATGTACCTCCTTTTAAAATGACCAACGGTCATTTGATATTCAGATTATACCATTATAACTATTCACAGTCAACAGATGAAATATGAATAAATTTACAAATATACATAAAGGGAGCTTATCCCTACAGACAGCTCCCTTAGATGTTTTCACGGTACAGTTAATATTATACACCAACTTTATAAAAAAGTCAATGCAAATCTATAAAAAATATATATTTTATACGCCAAAAATTTCATATTCGCCTGCTTTAAGCGTTATTGATCTATAGTCGCCCTTTTCAAGGGTGTTATCTATATTATCGATATACGCTTTCAAAATGGCTCGGCTCATATTTGTAATATCAGTTCTGTCAACAGCCTCCTGCGGCGTAAGCAGCAGTACTTCGCTGTTTTCATAGCCGTCGGAACGCGGTTCGCCAGCAATATACCTAAGCTTGAATACGATTATCCACTGCTCAGTGCGGAACTGAACAGCAAATACTGACTCAGCCTCGGCAGTAACGCCTGTTTCCTCAAAGAACTCGCGTTTTACTGCCTCTGAGGGAAGCTCTCCTTCCTTGACATATCCGCCAGGAATAAGTATACGCTCCTTTGCAGGACCATATGTATGTCTTACAAATAGTATTTTACCGTCTATGTCGAGTATTCCGCATACTGCGTAAAAACGATTACTCATCTTCTTTTTTTACAACGGTGATGCCGAGAACATCAAGGCTCTCGTCGTCAACTGTTGACGGACATTCAGACATAAGCTCGCTTGCGTTCTGAACCTTCGGGAATGCAGTAACGTCACGGAGACTATCAGCCTTGCACATTATCATCGCAAGACGGTCAAGTCCGATACCCATACCACCGTGAGGCGGTGCACCGTAACGATATGCGTCAACGAGGAAGCCAAACTTAGCCTGTATCTCTTCGTCAGTCATGCCCAGAGCCTCAAACATCCTCTGCTGAAGCTCAAAGTCGGTGATACGCATAGAGCCGCTTGAAAGCTCGGTGCCGTTGAGTACAAGATCCCACGCCTTTGCGCGGACATTTGCGGGATCAGTGTCGAGGTATTCAAGACACTCCTCCATAGGCATTGTGAATGGGTGATGTGCAGCTACCCATGTATTGTTCTCGTCGTCATGCTCGAAGAAAGGCATTTCTGTGATCCAAAGGAAATTGTACTGATCCTCGGGGATAACTTCCATTCTCTTTCCGCAGATAAGTCTTATTGCGCCGAGAGTTGCAAGAACGGTCTTTGTCTTGTCTGCGCATATGAGCACAAGGTCTCCCTCGTGTGCGTCAACTGCGGAGCATATCTTTTCAAGGTCACCGTCAGCAAGGAACTTCTTGAATGAGCAGTTAGGCTCGTCGGCCCAGCGGATGTAAGCAAGACCTTTAGCGCCGATGCCCTTAGCATGTTCAACAAGCTTGTCTATTTCCTTACGTGTATATGTTGCAGCGCCGTTCTTTACGTTGATAGCGCGTACAGAGCCGCCGTCCTCGATAGCGTTCTTGAATACTACAAAGTCGATATCCTTTACTGTATCAGTGATGTCCTGAATCTCGAAGCCAAAACGTGTATCAGGCTTATCGGAGCCGTAACGGTTCATAGCATCAGCGAAGGTAAGTCTCGGGAGAGGAGTTGGTACGTCAACTCCCATAACTTCCTTGAATACGCGCTGAACGAAGCCCTCAACGCACTCCTGTATATCCTCAGCGTCAACGAATGACATTTCAAGGTCTATCTGTGTGAACTCAGGCTGTCTGTCTGCACGGAGATCCTCGTCACGGAAGCAGCGGGCAAGCTGGATATATCTGTCATAGCCCGATACCATAAGAAGCTGCTTGTATATCTGAGGAGACTGTGGCAGAGCGTAGAACTTGCCCTGATGAACTCTTGAAGGGATAAGATAGTCTCTTGCGCCCTCGGGAGTAGACTTCATCATCATAGGAGTCTCTATTTCAAGAAATCCATTCTCGTAGAAGTATTCACGGGTAACTCTTGCGATCTCATGGCGCCTGATGATGTTCTCCTGTAAAGGGGCGCGTCTGAGGTCAAGGTAACGATACTTGAGACGGAGTTCGTCATTTACCTTTGTTTCATTAACGATCTCGAAAGGCGGTGTCTGTGCCTTTGCAAGTATTCTGAGATCAGTTACGAATATCTCTACATTACCTGTTTTCAGCTTATCGTTCTTGCTCTCGCGTTCACGAACCTCGCCCTTAGCCATGAGAACATACTCGCTCTTGCAGGAAGCTGCCTTATCAAATATCTCACGGTCTGTCTCATCGTTGAAAAGGAGCTGAACAACACCCGTTCTGTCCCTTAATACGATAAAGATAACGCCGCCCTTATCTCTTATTCTGTCAACAAAGCCGCCTACAACGACTTCCCTGCCTGCTTCTGTGACCTCACCGCAGTAATGAGTGCGCTTGAGACCTTTCATACTGTCTACCATTTTACTTATCCTCCCCTGTGAATGCGAACATCGGACTGCCCTCAGCGTCCATTACGTCCAGGACTTTATTGAAAAATTCATTTTCAAAATTTGCTGTAAATTTGTCGTTAAGAAGAATCTCTGTCTCCTTGCCGCTTTCCATTTCCTTTAGCTTTGCCTTACCCTCCTGAAGCTCGTTATCACCGAGAACCAGTGTATAGACAGCGCCGATCTTATTAGCATACTTCATCTGAGGCTTTATACCTCTGCCCATGAGATCATACTCAGCGCAGTAGCCGTACTCGCGGAGTCCCTTTGTGAGCTCCATTGCCTTTTCAAGTGCAGCGTCGCCCATTGTTGCGAAGTAGATATCGCACTTCTTGGGAGTGAGATAATCACAGCCCTGCTTGTCCATTACAAGAAGAAGTCTTTCGATACCTGTGGCAAAGCCAAGAGCGGGAACGTGCTGTCCGCCAAGCTGCTCGATAAGTCCGTCATATCGTCCGCCTGCGCAAACTGTACCCTGTGCGCCTATTTCGTTCGTTATAAACTCAAAAACAGTCTTTGTATAATAGTCAAGACCTCTTACTATCTTGGGATCAACTATATAATCGATACTCCAATTTGTCAGGTACTTTTTAACGCTTTCAAAATGCTCTTTGCACTCATCGCAAAGATAATCGATTATCAGAGGAGCGTCCTTGCCTATTTCCTTACATATAGGGCTCTTGCAGTCAAGAAGTCTCATAGGATTCTTGACAAGTCTTTCCTTGCAGGTATCGCAGAGCTCCTCACGATGCGGCTCGAAATAAGCTTTGAGTGCCTTGTGGTACTCGGCACGGCAGGTCGGACATCCGATAGAATTTATATGAAGCTCTATATTCTTCAAGCCAAGGCGATCCAGCAGATTCTTTGCAAGAGAAATTACCTCGGCGTCTGCTGTAGGAGCTGCACTTCCTGCCATTTCAAGGCCAAACTGGTGGAACTCACGTAATCTTCCTGCCTGTGGTCTTTCGTGGCGGAAACACGAAAGTATATAATATACCTTCTGAGGCAGCGCCTCATTGAGAAGTCCGTTCTGGAGCATAGCACGGATAGTACCTGCTGTACCCTCGGGACGAAGAGTGAACTCAGTCTCCTTAGCCTTTACGGTATACATTTCCTTCTGAACAACATCTGTAGTTTCACCTACAGAGCGCAGAAACAGGTCTGTATTTTCAAAGGTAGGTATCCTGATCTCAGAAAAACCAAAGCTCTCAGCGGTATCTCTTGCGATCTTCTCGATTGTATGCCATTTATAGACATCCTTTGGAAGAACATCTTCGGTGCCGTTTGGGCGTTTGATATTAATTGCCATAGATTTCAAGCCTTTCCTGTTTGTTTTTACATGAAAATTGTCCCTTTAAAAGGGACAATTAAAGATTTAGATGCTGGGGGTACCGACCTCACGCCAGTCAAGATCGCCTCTTTCAAGAGCGAGTATCAGCGCTTCTGCGGTAGCGATATTTGTAGCAACAGGTACGTTGTGAACATCACAAAGTCTGAGAAGATTCATTCCGTGAACATCTGCTGCCTTTGGATTGATAGGATCACGGAAGAAAAGGAGAACATCGACTTCATTACATGAGAGAAGTGCGAGTATCTGCTCTGCTCCCCCCTGACCGCTGAGATACCTCTTGATAGGAAGTCCTGTAGCTTCACTTACCTGCTTGCCTGTTGTATTTGTAGCGATAAGAGTGTGCTTGGATAAGATTCCGCAGTACGCGCTGCAGAACTGTACCATAAGCTCTTTTTTTGCATCATGTGCTATAATTGCTATCTTCATATTTCTGCCCTTTCCCCGCAAAGCGGAATGATTTTCATGATTTATACAGTTTTTACTGTAAGCGGAACAAACTCTCCGCCAAGTCTCTTAGAGATAGCATCGAAAGCCTTGAGGGCTTCGCTGTCTGTAGGAATAGGATTACCCTTTCCTGTTGCAACTGTCATCTTGAAGTCATCAGGGATAACTCCGATAAGCTGTACTCCTACCTTATCGATGATCTCGTCAAGGTTAGTGATGAGTTCGCTGCCGATGATCTTCTTGCTTATCTTGTTGATGATAAGTCTCTGGCTTTTATTTCCTCTGTTGTAGAACTCGTCAGACATGAGGCTGGCATCTCTGATACATACAGGATCAGGAGTAGAAACAACCAGTATAAGGTTAGCCTGTTCAACAATATCGAATACGTGGGAATTGATACCTGCACCTGTATCGATGATGATATACTCAAAATACTTCTTTACAGAACGGCATATATCAACGATCTGTTCTGCGTTAACAGCTGTAAGAGTCTTAGGTGCGCACAAAATATTGAGGTTTGAAGCCATAGGTATCTGTGCAACAGCATCAAGAGCACTTTTCTTGCCGCTGAGGACATCGCCCAGATCATACTTGATATTATCCTCAACACCGAAAATAATATCAAGACACCTCAGACCGAAATCGAGCTCGATGATAAGTGTCCTGTGTCCCTGTTTTGCAAGAGTATAACCAATACCTGCGCATACAGTGGACTTTCCTGTACCGCCTTTTCCTGATGTAACAGCAATTATTTTAGACATTTTAGTTCCTTTCCGATATCCGCAAGCCAGAGCAGTTTTGCTGCATAAACGGCACGGAAGTCTTATAATTACTTTATAATAATAATCCTACTGTACATTATAACATATAATTAGCTAAATGTCAAAGCACTTTTTCAAATAAAGGATAAAATTGTGCAATACCGCTTTTTTTTATACACTGAATTGTACAATTCTTACAAGTAAGCATCTATGCTCTCCATTATCTTTCCAACTGTTTTTTCAATATTGCAGCCGTTTTCATCAATGATAATATCGGCATATTTCTCATAAAGAGGGGCTCTTTCCCTGTAAAGTGAACTGAGAGTCTGTCCCTCCCGAATAACAACACCGCGATTTTTGATGTTATGAAGGCGATATTTCAGCTTGTGATAATCGAGTTTAAGATAGACCACTGTACCGTTCCGTGAAAGATTCTTCATGGCATCTTCACCGTAAATAACGCTTCCGCCTGTGGAGATCACAGAATTAGTAACATCAAGACTGCTCAATATACGGTTTTCAGTTTCAATAAATCCGTCTATTCCCTTTTCGGCAATTATATGCTTCAAAAGCTTGCCTTCGCTTTTCTGTATAACAAGATCGGTATCAACAAAGCTGTAACCAAGCAGTTTCGCAAGAATAACGCCTACAGTGCTCTTTCCGACGGCAGGCATACCGATGAGAACAATATTCTTTCCATTCATATGATGACCTCGAATTTTGATTACTATTACATTTTAACTCATTTTGTGCAAAATGTCAATAGACAAAGGTACCATATATTGCTATATTTATTTTTTTACACTAAATATTGACAAAACATAGCTTATATGATAACATATTTTCACAAGGAGAGATGATATGAGCAGTAATCCTTTTAAATATACAAGTGATAACAAGCGGTATAATACCCTGAATTATTACAACCAGCAAACGTTTGGCAAAAAAATATATAAAGCTGTTATAGACCTCGGTCTGACGTGTCCTAATATAGACGGCTCGAATGGTAAGGGCGGCTGTATCTTCTGTGACAGCGGAAGCGGATATTTTACACACGGAGAAGCTGATATTCTCACTCAGTTAACGCTTGAAAAAGACAGAATATGCTCAAAATATGGTGATGACGCTGAGTTTATTGCATACTTTCAAGCAAATACAAATACTTACGCTCCTGTTGAGTTTCTGCGCAAAGCATACTATACCGCACTTGGATTTTCTAATGTTTTCGGCATATCCATAGGCACTCGCGCTGACTGCCTGTCTGACGATATAGTATCACTTCTCTGTGAATTAAACAACAGAACTCATCTGACAGTTGAACTTGGAATGCAAAGCTGTCACGAAAAGACGATTTCCCTGATAAATCGCTGCTGCACTCATGAAGAATTCAAAAGAGGCTATTCTAAGTTAAAAAGCGCAGGTATACGCACCTGTCTGCACGTTATAAACGGGCTTCCGTTTGAAAGTGAAAGCGAAATGCTTGAAACTGCCAATGAAGTCGCATGGCTTCGTCCCGAAGCGGTTAAGCTCCAGATGCTGCACGTTATCCGCGGAACTAAGCTGGCTGAAATGTACTCAAATGGCGAGTTCAGGCTTCTTGAACGCGATGAATATATAGATATAATCGCACATCAGCTTGAACTTCTTCCACCAGAAACAGTCATCGAGCGAATCACAGGCGACGGAGATAAACGAAAGCTTATCGCTCCTATGTGGAGTGCCGATAAAATAGCAGTTCTCGGCGGCATCGATAAAAGGCTGGCGGAGCTTGACACATGGCAGGGCAGATTATATTCAGACAGATAAAACGGGCAGGAAATATTCCTGCCCGTTGGTCTTATATATCGTTTCTGATTATATCGTCAAGTGTTTCACGCTTTACAGCAATTCTTGATTCACCGTTGTTTACAAATACTACAGCAGGCTTCTGGAGTCTGTTATAGTTTGAAGACATGGAATAGTTATATGCACCTGTTGCGCACACAGCGATTATATCGCCTGCTTCTGCGTGCTGAAGAGGCATATTCTCGCCGATAAGGTCTCCGCTTTCGCAGCATTTACCTGCAATAGTGACCTTTTCTGTACGCTCTTCGCCTGCCTTGTTGGCAACAACAGCGTCATACTCCGAACCGTAAAGAATATATCTCGGATTATCAGGCATACCACCATCAATTGAAATATAGGTACGTATATCAGGTATTATCTTTCTTGCTCCGACAGTGTAAAGAGTGATTCCGGCAGGAGCAGCAACAGATCTTCCGGGCTCTATGTAGATGAATGGCTGCTCTATATTAAGTTTAGCACATTCTTCCTTTACAACAGCAGATACTCTTTCAAGATAATTCTCAAAAGGCTGAGGATCATCCTGTGAAGTATACTTTATGCCAAAACCACCGCCAAGATTGAGTTCCCTGATCTCAAATCCAAGTTCATTTTTTACCTTAGCAATAAATCTGAGCATTACCTTTGCTGCTTCTTCAAATGGTACTATATCGAATATCTGTGAGCCGATATGACAGTGAACGCCTGCAAGCTCTACATTCTTACAGGAAAGCGCTTCCTTTACAGCTTCAAACGCTTCGCCAGTTTCAAGTGCAAATCCGAATTTGCTGTCGATCTGACCTGTCATTATCTTATCGTGGGTATGAGCAGAAATTCCGGGCTTAATACGGAACATGATATGCGGAACAGCATTCTTTTCAGCAGCTATCCTTTCAAGTCTGTGAAGCTCTGGGATATTGTCGACAACGATATGACCTACCTTATTATCGACAGCAAATTCAAGTTCTTCATCTGTTTTATTGTTGCCGTGGAAGCCGACTTTCTCCATAGGGAAGCCTGCTTTGAGAGCCGTATACAGCTCTCCGATGGAAACAGCGTCAAGACCGTCGCCCTCGCTTGCAACTATTCGGCACATCTCCATGCATGAAAATGCCTTGCTTGCATAGTGTACACTGCCTTTGCCATCATAGTATTTGTTGATACTGTCATGAAAGCGGCGTAGAGTTCTGCGTATCTCCTGTTCGTCCATGACATAGAGCGGAGTACCGTATTCTTTTGCGAGCTCCACTGTGTCAACTCCGCCGATAGCAAGATTACCTGCGGCGTTAACGCTTAAATTTTCGGATACAAACATTTGTAACAATCCTTTCGGGTATAATTTATTCGTCAGCGACGTCATTGTCGTCTGCGATATCCTCAACTATCTGTCTCAGTTCCTCAACGCCCTCAAATGTCTGCGATGAAAACGGGATAGAGTGTATGTCCTCAAAACATGGTATCTCAGTCTTAAATGCCTCCATGCGCTTTGCACGTTCTGTCTTATTGAGCTTGTCGGCTTTTGTAAGTACAAGTACAAAAGGCATTTCAGTATCAATGAGATAGTTTATCATATGAACATCGTCTTTTGTGGGAGCATGCCGCATATCAATGAGCATAAACACGAGCCTTATATCTCTGTCTGAACCGAGATATCCCTCGATAAGTCCTGCCCAGCGGTCCTTTTCGGACTTTGATACCTTAGCATAGCCGTATCCCGGAAGATCGACAAAGTAGATATTTTCAAGTCCGTAGAAATTGATAGTAGCTGTTTTTCCCGGAACAGAACTAACTCTTGCAAGATTCTTTCTGTTGAACAATTTGTTTATTAGAGTAGATTTTCCCACATTCGAGTGTCCTGCAAATGCGATCTCTATCCGCTCGGGAGCGGGTATCTGCGAGAATTTACCATATGCTGCGGCAAATTCCGCTTTATTGTAATTAAGCTTCACGCTCTTCCCTCCCGATCATTTCTTTATCAATGCTGTATCAAGAACATCTGAAAGATTTTCTGCATAAACAAATTCGATAGCGTCCTTTACAACTTTATCAACTTCTTCAAGATCGGGCTTGTTGGCAACAGGTATAATAACAGTTTTTATACCTGCCTTGAATGCTGCCATTGTCTTTTCACGAAGTCCGCCTATAGGCAGCACCTGTCCGTGAAGAGTTACCTCGCCCGTCATAGCAACATCAGAACGAACCTTTAAGCCCGAAAGAGCTGATACAAGGGCTGTAGTCATGGTAACGCCCGCCGACGGACCGTCCTTGGGAACAGCTCCCTCGGGAGCATGTATGTGAAGATCGTTTTCTTTATAAAAATCAGGATCTATCTTGTATTTATCGGCAATGCTGCGGACATAGCTCATTGCTATCTTGGAACTCTCCTTCATTACATCGCCGAGAGAACCTGTTACCTCAATCTTGCCTGTGCCCTTCATAACAAGAACTTCTATAGGCATAAGAACGCCGCCTACAGAGGTCCATGCAAGTCCGTTTACAACGCCGACCTGATCTTTTTGAGAAGATAGGTCGCTGAGGTACTTTCTGATACCAAGATAATCGTTAATGTCTTTGGCTTTGATGCTTACACGCTTTGCTTCATCAGCTGCTATCTTCTTTGCTGTCTTTCTGCAAAGTGAGGCAATGCTTCTTTCAAGGGAACGAACGCCTGCTTCTTTTGTGTAATACTGGATAAGCTCGTTGATAGCATCGTCGGATATTCTCAGCTGTGAAGCCTTTAAGCCATGCTCCTTGAGCTGCTTGGGAACAAGGTGTTCCTTTGCGATATGGAACTTTTCCTCAGCAGTATAGCTGGGGAGCTCAATGACCTCCATACGGTCAAGAAGAGGCGCAGGTATAGCGCTTACGTTATTAGCTGTTGTTATGAATACAGCCTTGCTCAGATCAAAAGGTACTTCTATGAAATGATCACGGAAAGCGTAATTCTGCTCTGCATCAAGGACTTCAAGCATTGCTGATGAAGGATCGCCCTTTATATCACTGCAAAGCTTATCGATCTCATCAAAAAGAATGAGCGGGTTTGCTGAGCCTGCCTGAGTAAGTGCGGTTATGACACGTCCCGGCATTGCGCCGACGTAGGTCTTTCTGTGTCCGCGTATATCAGCTTCATCTCGTACACCGCCAAGAGAAACTCTTGCGTATTTGCGTCCCATAGCCTTTGCTATAGACTTGGCAATAGATGTTTTACCGATACCGGGAGGGCCTGCGAGACAGATTATCTGTCCCTTTATTTCAGGATTTAGCATGTGGACTGCAAGGAATTCAAGAATCCTTTCCTTGACCTTTTTAAGGCCGTAATGGTCTTTTTCAAGAACAGCTTCTGCCTTATCCATTGAGAGCTTAGCTTTTGTATACTTGCCCCACGGAAGATCAAGAACAGTATCAAGATAATTCTTTATAACGAATGCTTCCTGTGATGACGGCGGCAGCTTTGTGAGCTTGTCAGCTTCCTTCAGAAGCTTTTCCCTGCTCTTCTCGTCGATCTTGAGGTCCATTATATCATTGATATAGCCGAAAGCTTCTTCGCCCTCGTCCTCGCCGAGCTGCTCCTGTATAACACGGAGCTGTTCACGGAGATAGAACTCTCTCTGACCCTTATCTATGCTGTTCTTAGTCTGCTCGTTGATAAGATTTTCCAGTTCAAGTATCTCAACCTCGGAAGTAAGACAGGCAAAGAGTACCGAAAGCTTATTGATAACGTTGGTCTCTTCAAGAAGAGTCTGCTTGTCTCTGTAATTAAGGTTGCAGTTGAATGTAACTGTTTCAAAAAGCTTCAGCGGAGAATCCTGAGTCATTATAGATGCAAGGAGCTCCTTTGGCATTTTCGGGAAGAATGATGCATATCTCTCAAAAACGTCCTTGACAGAGCGCATAAGTGCTTCGGCTTCCACGTCATCAAACTTCGCACGTGAATATGTGGGGGTGCGCTTTACTTCTGCTTTCAGAACCTCTCCGTCGTCTATAAGACGAACAAGATTTGCCTTGTATACGCCCTCTACGAGAACTTTCATGATATTATCAGGCAGTTTAAGCACTTGTTTGATCTCAGCAACAACACCGACCTTGTACAGGTCAGAAGCCTTTGGGTTATCAACATAAGCCTCATGCTGAGTTACAAGAAAAAGCTTGCCTCCCTCTTTAAGGGAATGTTCTATAGCAGAGATAGATTTTGATCTTGAAACATCAAAGTGCATCACCATTTTAGGGAATGCAACAAGACCTCTCATCGCAACAGTATAAAGAATGTTGCTCTCTTCAATATTTTTATCACTTTTAATGGTCTGTTCCATAAAATCACCGCATTTCTGTTGGTATCATACTAATCCTTCCAGCCAAAACAATAGGCTTAAAATTATTATACTATAAAAACGAAACAATTTCAACCCCCACAGCGAAAACATAAACATATTTTATTATCTATTGCTACACCAAATTAAATTACAATCGTCGGAATATTAAATATAGATACCAAAATTTCGGCATCGTCAAAAAATGTCTTTTGAATATTGCTGTTTTATACGAAAACTTGCGTTTATTTGGTGCGTTACGCCAAAATTTGCGAAATTTACAAAATGTTCTTTACTTTTTGTTGATTCTATGGTATCATTTACACAAAGGTATAAATAATAGGATACTTATATCATATCGCATTAAACTAAAGTAAAATCTTTTCAAAAACCACTTTACTTTTGCGTAATAATGTGTTACAATGTAAAGTACAAAATTGTTTATTTATGCCTTTATGGCAGATTGGAGAATTATAATGATCGAAAAAATCAAATCAGAAAGTATGGATCTGCTCTTTGAAGCTATTCTCACTCTCGAATCAGTTGACGACTGCTATAAGTTTTTTGACGATCTCTGTACAAGCATCGAGCTCAAGTCATTTGCTCAGCGTCTCCACGTTGCAAAGCTTCTCGACGAGCACAGAGTATATAACAGTATCGTTACAGAAACAGGAGCAAGTACTGCTACAATCAGCAGAGTAAACCGTTCCCTGAAAGACGGAAACGACGGCTATAATATCGTTTTTGACAGACTCAAGGGGAAGAATCTGCTCAAATAAAGTCTAAACTGGGCTTTTCTGCCATAGAAAAGGCTCAGACAATAACATTCTTGAAAGGAAGATCTTAAATGAAGAGGGCGAAGATATTCAAGAAATCATTAGCCTGCCTGTCTGCTGCCGCAAGCCTTTTGTCAAGCGGTATCATGACAAGCACAAATGCCGCGGTAATAACCGAAGGCAAGGAAAACAACTACCACAACTATGCTGAGGCACTTCAGCTCGCACTTTGCTTCTATGATGCAAATAAGTGCGGTGACAAGGTAGCAGATGACGGCTACTACTCATGGCGCGCTAACTGTCATGTTATCGACGGTGAGATCCCGCTCCAGCCTATGAGTCCTATGCCGACTGTCGGAAAGGGCAAGACCGACGATCAGCTCAAGGAGGATCAGGGACTCGGCGCAGGCGACGACGGAAAGACAAAGCCGAATCTCGGCGATGACGATCCTGATCTTTATGTAGGCGTTAATATGTCCAGCGCATTCATTGAAAAGAACAAGAAGTACCTTGATCCCGACGGAAACGGTACTGTAGACCTCACAGGCGGCTGGCACGACGCAGGTGACCACGTAAAATTCGGTCTCCCCGGAAGCTATTCCGCTTCTACTGTAGGCTGGGGTTATTATGAGTTCCGTGATTCTTATGAGGATCTCGGTCTCCAGAAGCACGTTGAAGACGAGCTCCGCTGGATCAACGATTACTTTATGAAAGCTACATTCCTTGATGACGACGGAAATGTAGTTGCATACTGCTATCAGGTCGGCGAAGGTAACAACGACCATAACTACTGGTGCCCACCTGAACTTCAGCAGGAAAACACAATGGTTGCTTCTTCGGGATGTGCTGTTAAGCGTCCCGCTTACTTCGCTACAACAGAAATGCCTGCTTCCGATCAGTGTGCAGGCGCAGCTGCTTCCCTGGCTATCAACTACCTCAATTTCAAGGACACAGATCCTGAGTACGCTGAGGAGAACCTCAAGTACGCAAAGGCTCTTTACGACTTCGCTGTAAAAACTCATATCGAGGAATGGAAACCGGGTATGGTACCGAGCAACTCAAGCCTTGGCTACGACGGAGGTTTCTATACATCAAGCTATGACTACGATGAACTCGCATGGGCTGCTGTATGGCTCTACTACTGTACCGAAAACTATGATTATATAGATGATATCATCGCAGTTGATGATTCTAAGCCAATTTCTGACAGCGGTTCATATGATGCAGATGCTCAGACAGGTCAGCAGCCTTCTTACGCTTACACAGGCTATATGAAACGTATCATTACTGATACTGGTAACTGCTGGCAGAATATCTGGGTTCACTGCTGGGATACAGTATGGGGCGGAGTTTTCGCAAAGCTTGCTCCTATTACAAACACTGCACGTGACTGGTATATCTTCCGTTACAACCTTGAGTTCTGGTCAGGCTGTTCTAAGACAACTGATTGCTCTGCTTGGGGTTATGAGCCTGTACACGGTCACAAGTATTTCGGAAGAGACGATTATCTCTGGAATATGCCGATGACATATGACCAGATCCCTGATCTTCCCGACAGTGAGACAAGCGGCGACTTTATTGCTAAGTCACCTTACGGCTGGGCAGTAGTTTCAGGTTACGGTTCAGCTCGTTACAACACTGCAGCAGGTCTCTGCGCTTGTGTATATGCAAAGACAACAGGCGACGAAACTTTCCTCCCATGGGCAAAGGCTCAGATGGAATACATTCTCGGTAATAACCCTATGGGTTATTCTTACGAAGTAGGTTATGAATCCAACTTCGCTTGTCACCCTCACCACCGTTCATCACACTGCTCAGCTACACAGAGCATGGATGATCCTATAATCCAGGTACATACCCTCTGGGGTGCTCTCGTTGGCGGTCCTGACCTCAAGGACAACCACGTTGATGAGACAAAGGACTATATCTACAACGAAGTTACCGATGACTATAACGCAGGCTTCTGCGGCGACCTTGCAGGTCTTTACCACTACTTTGGTGCTAAGGGCAAGGAGTACGAAAAGGAAAATTACGTTATCGAAGGCTTCGATATGTCCAAAAACGCTATCGGCTACGATCAGGTAGACGAGGACGGAAACGCACTTCCTGTCGGATACTTTGTATCAGGCGGTAAGGCTCAGGAAAAGGAAGACGGTATCCAGCTCAAGCTCGTTCTCCACAACAGAACAATCAATCCTCCAAGATTTGAGTGCGATGTAAAGGCAAGATACTTCTTCAACATCAAGGAGCTTCTCGATAAGGGCTATGGTGTAGATTACCTTGTTCCTCGTATCGATTACGATCAGGAGGCAGGTTACACAAACAACAAGTCTCATGCTACACTTTCCGATCCTGTCAAGTACGACGACGACGGAACATATTATGTTGACGTAACATGGAAGGACTGTAAGTTCTACGGAAGTCGTGTATATCAGTTTGCTCTTACAACAAAGATGGATCCCGAGACTAATGAATATCCTGAGTGGGATTCTTCAAATGACTACAGCTATGCTGATCTTGTAAGCTTTGAGGACGACAACTCCGCAGCTGCTATCACCGATAAGGTAACTCTCTACGCAGGCGATAAGCTCATCTGGGGTACAGAGCCCGACGGCACAACAGCAGGCGGCAGCGAGTACGTTGTAACTCCAAAGGATACAACTACAACAACTAAACCTACAGGTTCTGCTACAACAACTACAACCACAAAGGTTGATCCTTCTAAGACAACAGACGGTACATCAAGCGATGTTGTATACGGTGACGCTAACTGCGACGGTTCAGTTGATATGTCAGATGTTGTACTTGTAATGCAGTCACTTTCAAATCCGAACAAGTATGGCCTTGAAGGTACTGACAAGAATCACATCACAGCAAAGGGACAGAATAACGCTGACTGTGACGCAACAAAGGGCGTTACAACAAATGACGCTCTTGTTATTCAGCAGTACTTGCTCAAGCAGGTCACTAAGCTTCCCGTAAAGTAATGCTATAAAAACAAAAACGGAGAACTTTTTCAAGTTCTCCGTTTTTATTATAATACGATATAAAAAATACAGCCGTTCTTATGAACGGCTGTATCAATATCCCCCGAAAGGAACGGGCAATCATTATTAGGCTGACTCAACAGCTTTTTCCATTGTCTCCTTCTTGAGCTCCTTGCTGTTGAAGGCTTCGGGAGTTGTAAATGTAGGAACCATATCATGCAGAGCATCTACTGCGACCTTTTCATTGTTTTCAAGAGCCGCATTTCTGAGAGCGTTAAGTCTGAAAGCAAAATTTCTCTCATCGATCTCTATCTGCTTGCCAATGAATATGAGTTTATTTGATGTCTTTTTGAGCCCCTCTTCGTTCATGAGAAGCTCTTCCTTTATTTTCTCACCGGGACGAAGTCCTGTGAACTTTATCTCAACATCTTTATATGGCTCTTTTCCGTACATACGAATTAAGTTTTCTGCAAGAGTAACTATCTTAACAGGCCTTCCCATATCAAGTACGAATATCTCTCCACCATTGGCTATTGCAGCAGCTTCCATTACAAGGTTTACAGCCTCTGGAATGGTCATAAAATAGCGTATAATATCAGGGTGTGTAACTGTTACAGGCTTCCCCTGCTCTATCTGCTTTTTAAAAAGCGGAATGACTGAACCGTTTGAGCCAAGAACGTTTCCGAAACGGGTTGTTACGAACTCTGTTCTGCCCTCGTGCTGCTGAGCAAGATACTGAACTATCATTTCACAGCATCTCTTTGAAGCTCCCATTACATTTGTGGGATTGACTGCCTTATCAGTGGATATCATTACGAACTTCTCAACGTTATGATACTGAGCCAGTGTCGCAACATTAAAAGTGCCTATGATATTATTCTTGATAGCCTCCATCGGAGAGACCTCCATAAGCGGAACATGCTTATGTGCAGCCGCATGGAAGACAACATCGGGCTTATATGACTCAAATATCTGATTCATACGGAAATAATCTCTTACAGAAGCTATAAGCGTTACAAGCGATAATTCGTCACCGTATTCCATTTTCAACTCCTGCTCGATATCATAGGCGTTATTCTCATAGATATCGACGATTATCACACGCTCCGGATTGTATTTAGCAATCTGGCGAACAAGCTCGGAGCCGATGCTTCCGCCGCCGCCTGTTACCATACAGACCTTTCCACTGATAAAATTACGTATATCATTATTATTGAACTTGATCGGATCACGGCCAAGCAGATCTTCCACTCTTATATCACGAATCTGATGTATGATCGTCTTGTTCTCATTGTCAAAAACGAGATTTCCGATGAACGGAACGATTTTTACAGGGATCTTGGTATCTGAACATATATCAAGTATACGTTTTCTCTCATCATCAAGACAGGACGGTATAGCAAAAAGTATCTGCTCTACCCTTTTCTCTTTAACAAATCTTGATATTTCAGCAGTAGTTCCTACAACTTGAACTCCGCTTATTTCTGTACCAATCTTATCTCTGTTATCATCGATAATACATACAGGATCAAACAGCGTCACCTGCTTGTCACCTGTATACGGAGAATTCTGAGCATTGTGTATCTCTTTAAGGATAGTCTTGCAGGCTTGTCCGCCGCCTATTACCATAGTACGCTTGCCCTTAAAAGGTTCCGCCTTGACAAGATTTATGAATGTGCATTTGAACATATACCTGAAAAGGCAGATCCCAGAAGTAAGAAGCACTAAGTGAATAAGCGTATATAAAGGAAAAAACGTGCTGTTGATGATATAAACTATAGAAGATGAAACAACAATTCCTATTACAGCGCCGTAAACGCAGGTAAGATAGTCTTTCCTGTTGAAATATCGCCATAGCTTACTGTATGCGCCTGTTATCAGCAAGCTTCCGATACAGCATATGGAACTGACTGCAATAGAAGCTCCGATCAGCGATTCATCAAGTGGCCTCCCGACAAATGAAAGAATAAAATTTGCAATAAGCGCAGCAACAGAAATAATAAAGGCGTCAGCAAAAGCAAGTATGACTTTTCTGCATTTAAAATTTCGACATAGATCTTTCATAACAATAATCCCTCCGATTCAGCCGCTATACAACTATTTAGCTTGATCCATTGTAACGATCAAAAGATAATAATAATACTAAAAGTTAAAAGCAACCTTTAAAAAATTTATAAATATATATTCCCCATCTATATTAATATGATTTTATTATAATAATTGTTTCATAAAAAATCAATACAAAATATGAAATCAATAAAAAAGTTTAGAGAAATTCGTCACATTTGACAAAGGCGTATTATAATTTAAGCTCTTAATGCTGAAGAATGACTTAAACCGCTATTTATAGCCTGTAGAACTAATACGCATGTTTACTGTTCGTATATTGATTTGGCCACTCTATTCAGCCTTCACGAACTCTGTCAGGCTCTTTAATTCGCATATTTCGCATATACTGCCGTTGGAGCTTAGATGCTCGCGGACATGTTTTTTCAGATCATCATCAAATTGTCCTGTCATTATAGCAGTATTTATAAAGCTTAAATCTTCGCCGTCAAAGCCTTTTCTCTCACACAGAGCTCTGTACATTCCGCTGTCGCCTGCTATTACATTAGGAAGATATCTCAGTATTGCCTTGTCGATGTCATTATTATTGAAGTTTGGCAGTATGACAGCTGTCCCTCCAACAGAAAAAACGGAATGGATACAGGTGCAGATACCAAACGCCTGCGATATTGGAATAACAGCAAGAACTCTGTCAGCCTTTTCAATATTGCCGCACATATCAAGGCAATATACCGCAAAATCATTGAACTTCTTATTACTTACTTTACAATACTGTACTGTATCTGATCCCTCACTTATAAATGCCCAAATAGTATTACCTGTTGAATGTGCCGATATATATCTGTCAGAGGGAGAAGCCTTTGAGATAAAGCTGTTCCAGTCCATAAACAGGCTTCTTCTTTTCTTTATGCCGAAATTCTTCAGAATATGCCCTGTTTTCATAATAATCGGCATTTCATCGCTTACAGAAGCTGTTACGAGAAGACTAACATTAAGCTTGCTGTTGAGCGTTTCTATCTTTTCATAAATAGTATCCAGTGCAAATATATATCTGCTCCCGCTTTGTTCGACTCTTGCGATAATGTCATTTTCACCAATGTAAGGGTCAATGATATCCGATACTGCTCCAAGCTTGTTTATAGCGTATAGGAGATATACAGCCTGTGGTATATTAGGAAGACAGACAGATACAACATCTCCTCTGTTGATCCCGCAAGCTACAAGAGCACAAGCGCACCTGTTTATCTCACGGATCAGCTCACGATAAGATATTTCTCTGCCGAAATAGTCAAGGGCACATAGACTTCCATATTCCTTTACACATATTTTCAGATTATCATATACCGATCTGTCGGGAATGATAAGTTGTTTTTTCATTTATATCACTCCATTCTATATTTGCTTTTTAGTCAGATATCATTATATCATCTTTACTTTACTGTTGCAAGACAAAATGCTTATATACATATATTACCACATTTAAATTACTATTATATAGTGTCATTTGTCACTGAAAAAGTGACAAATGTCATTCTGAAAGTGACAAATAACACCTTACAATATGAGCTGAAACGTGTTATTATATAGTCACAAAAAAACAAACTCAACCGCAAAGAAAGGATGATGGTTATGTTAAATATTTCTCTTATAACAATGTTTATATTAGCTGTACCGATCATAATTCCGCTTATGATAATTGGGATAGTAAAAATGTGTGACAGCAAAAACACACATCAGAATTACCCGAATTTCAATTATCCGCCTCAGAATGGATTTTACGGCTATCCACAGTCTCCATATCAGGCAGCTCAAATGCCACAGCCTCCTAAGCCCAAGAAGAAACATGACATGACAGTATCAAATGTACTCTTCCTTATAGGAACAGCATTTGTAGTTCTTTCAGGTCTTGCATTTGGCGTAGCAAAATGGGTACACACTTCCCATGAGGGCAGAGTTGCAATAATCATGGCAGCTTCATTAGTTTCATTCACTCTCAGCGCCGTTGTAGGAAAATTCCTCAAGCTTAACGGCACATCGACTTCATTCTATGTACTTGGCTCGGGCTTTATTGCTACAGCTGTCCTTACAGCAGGCTTTTACAAGCTTATGGGCGAATGGCTCTCATTAAACGGCGACGGCAAGTTTGCTCTTCTTGCAATATCAACGGGCATTTCAGCTGTAATGATGTTTATCGGAGATAAGCTCTTCAAGAAGCTTCCTCTTATCTACACAGCTCTTTCAGCTGCTGCACTTACAATACTTTTTGCAGTATTACAGATCAGCAATGACCTTATGGTAACAGCGCCCATATTCCTTGTACTTCAGACTCTTATTACTGCCGCTATCTATGCTGCAAACCTTTTCAAAGGCAAGAAAAACGAGTTCCCGATCAAGTTCGTCGGTTCATGTTCAGCATTTATCTATGGCTGCTTCCCTGCTGCGTATATTTTCAGCTCTCTTCGTCAGCCAACTTTTATAAGCTACATTATCCTTGCAATTATCATTGGACAGCTTCTCTGCTATGCTAAAAAGACAAAGGAAGAAGTCTTTTCTGCAATAAGCTCAATGGTTACTGTTCTTTTCGCATACATGGCTTCCACAAATATCGTGGAAGAATCAAAGGCAAGATATGGGATCCTTGTATTTGCTGTTCTTTCAATAGTTCTTTACGTAATTCATCGCCTTGTACCACTGATAAAGAACAGATATACCGAATCGATCACACTTTTAACTTCAGTTATCAGCGCCTTCGTGTGTATTTCCACAGCAAGCAAAGGAGCTTTCATTACTGAAATGATCCTTGCACTTATAGTTTCGGTATTTATTGCTGCATACATCTTCCATAAAAATGAAATCATCCAGAATGTCGCAGGATTTATCGCTCCCGTGCTCCCGGCATTCGTAACAGGAGCAGCTATCGTAAATATTATAAAGACATACAACATAAAAAACACAGATATGCTTTATTCAGCTGCATGGAGCATTTTTGCTGCAGGTCTAATAGCAGCTGCTGTACTCATTGCATATCTTCCCAAATACGCTTTTAACTTCCACGCAAAGCACCCACGAAGCAATGACATCGTACTATATGTAAATATGGTAGCATCAGGTCTCTTACTGATACTCATTCCTTCTTCAAAAGCACTCGTGATTATTCCGGCTGTTATAAGCTTCATACATTTTGCATTTTCAAACAAGCTTCGCTGCAATATTACAGCAGTTCTTTCACCTGTTGCATTTATCAGCTGCATACACGCGATCCTCGATGAAGGAACACAGGGCAACCTCTTTTCTTCAATCGTATTCATGACAGTGTTCTGCATCTTCATGGCAATATCAAAGCTTATCTACAATGATGGTATAATCGTTAGAGCAAATGACAGACTTATGTTCGATCCTATGCTCTTATCAGGCTGGCTCGCAGTAATGATGATGTATAGGGATACCACAAGAACATCTGCATTCTTCTTCCTTATCGGACTTGCAATTTATCTTGCTTGCTTCATAAAAAAGAATACATCTCGGGAAACAGCTGCTATTCTGCTTACAGCAACTTCTTCTCTCACAGCTCTGGCTCTTATGATCAGACCCTTCTTTGTACCTGAGTCAAAAGCAGTATCATGGAAGATCTCAATTGGCATAGTTGCACTTGTAGGAGTTGCATGCAGATATATCTGGCGTGAATTTCCAAACGCATCAAGATTCTCTTCAAACAGCATTTTCCTCACATCATTCATCGCACTTCTCATTGACGCAATGTATTTTGATACCGCAGCAAATACCATATTCGTAATGTCAGTTATGTTCTTCGTTCTCGTTACTTCAATAATGGCAAGATCGAAGACATGGTTCATCGCTTCCGCAGCTTCACTCTTCACAATAACAATATACGCAACAAGAGAATACCTTATGGCTCTTAACTGGTGGATATACCTCTTCCTCGCAGGAATCACGCTCATAGCTCTTGCTGCAGGAAACGAATACTGCAAAAAGAACAACCAGACACTCAGATCCTCTGTCGCTAAGAGATTCAGCGGCTGGACTTGGTAAATACTTCAATGCTCCGCGTTCTGCGGAGCATTTTTTTTATTTTTACCAAAAAAACAGTTGCCGAAAAACTTTTAATGTGTTATAATAATTATATATATATATTTACAGTAAATGGAGGTGCATTACCACGCCAACGATCACTTCAGCTGTGCTCCTTATACTTGGTCTGTGCGGTATGCTTGGATCAGTAACATGGATACTCAGGCGCGGCAATAAAAACAGGCTCACCCGTTTATTTCTTTTCTGTCAGTCTTCTATTGTTTTGTGGTTGATCTCGGAGCTGCTCATATTGTTTTCGTACACAAAGCAGCAGTTCTGGATAAGCTACATTATTGGCAATATCGGAATCAGCTGCTTCGGACCGCTATGGCTGTGGCTGTCACAGGAGTACACATATAACGGTCAGAAAAAAATGAAATTTCTCTGGATACTTCCGCTTATAACCATATCATCTATATGCGTTGTGCTGACTAACCCGATGCATCATCTGTATTACGCTGCATTTGTTGAGCGCCGATTTACATACGGTCCCCTTTTCTATGTGTATCAGGTTATCTATTACATATGTATAATTGCAGGAATCACTATAATATGCCTTAAACACACAAGAAATTCATCACAGATAAGCAAGCAGTCAGTTCTGCTCATTCTTTCTGCTGCAATACCTCTTGGAATAAATACCCTGTCTCTGACAGGAGTCTTTCATTCAAATGTTACACTTACTCCTTTATTTTTCGGCTTATCGAGCCTGCTTATAATAATTGCCCTCGGACGGTACGGACTGCTTAATATAAACAGTATTGCTATTCGTGACACTATCAATAACATCAACAGCGGTGTCATTATTTTTGATAACAGCGGCATGGCGACCTATAAAAATAAATACGCCGATTCACTTCCGTTTTTTAAGGATATATCAAGCATAAACGGATTCCTTGATACTGTTTCCGAAATAAGCGGAAATGCTACCGCCCCCGATTTTAAGTCTCTGGAGATCAAGTGCGGTGATGAATACTATAATCTAAAGCAGGCTCACTGTGACAACAAAAATGGCAATAAAGTCGCAAGCGTCATTACAATAAGTAATGTTACGGAATATCATGAGCTTGTAAACGCTGAAAAGAAGCTGAGCCTTGAACAGGAACGCAATCGTATTGCTCAGGAGATGCATGATTCCGCAGGGCATACGTTCACAATGATCAGTTCTCTTGCAAGACTTCTCAAATTTGAGGCGGATAAAACAGAGCCCGACAATGTAAAAATGCTTGAAAATATTTCCGAAATAGACGGTCTGTCAAGGAGCGGTGTAACACAGCTGCGATGTACCATCAATAATCTCCGTGATGATGAATTCATGACTTCCGTCACAAAGGCGGTCCAAACTGTCATTACTGCTGTCAGAGGTGTTGAGATCGAGCTCTGTGTACAGGGCGAGGAAGACGACCGATGCAGCTTCTGCGTAAGAGAAATGTATGACAACTGCCGTGAGACAATTACTAATTCACTGCGTTATTCTGAGGCATCAAGAATAGATATCATACTCAAATTCCTTGATAATCGTATTGAAATGTATATTCTCGACAACGGAAAGGGCTGTGAAACTATTTCTGAGCATAACGGACTTCGCGGAATACGTGAAAGGACTGACAAACTCGGAGGTACTGTGAAATTCAGTTCCATTCAGGGCGAGGGCTTCAATACTATTATAAAAATACCATATAAAGAGGTGCAGATATGATAAAAGTTATTCTGGCAGATGATGTTAAGATACTGCGTGCAGGACTAAAGGCAGTTCTTGTAAGTGACGAAGATATAAATGTTGTAGGCGAGGCTTCGGACGGCAAGGAAGCATACGAAATGTGTGTCCGTCTCAAACCCAATGTTGTACTTATGGACATGAGAATGCCTGATTATGACGGAGGCTATGGCACAAGAAAGATCAAGGATACACTCCCTGATGTCAAGGTTCTTGTACTGACTACATTTGACGACAAGGAAACGGTTGAAAAGGCTATTTCGAGCGGAGCTGACGGCTATATCCTAAAGGAAATGGACAACGATAAAATAATCAACTCCATAAAGGCTGTTGCAGGCGGTATAAATGTATTCTGCGATAATATTTTTCGTTCTATCAAGAAAGATGTCCTCTTACAGCAGGACGCCAAGAACTTTGATCTGAGCGACCGAGAAATTGAATTTCTAAGGCTTATCTGTGACGGATATGACAACAAGGAGATCGCTTCCCGCCTGTTTCTTGCAGAGGGTACTGTTAGAAACGGCGTATCGAGACTTCTTGAAAAACTCGGCTTGAAGGACCGTACTCAGCTTGCAGTATTTGCAATAAAGAATAATCTGATATGAAAAAAAGCCGTCCATATGGACGGCTTTCAATTTTATACGTTGTAGATGATCTCGGAATATGCGGGGATAGGCCATTTTGAAGCAGGCATGTTTAGTTCGATCTCGTCAGCAATACTTCTCATTATATCCATTTCAGCAAGCACCTTGTCATGGAAGAATTCAGCCTGTGCCTGAATCTCCTTGACAGCGTTTGCTTCGGTAATACGCTGTTCGAGGCGCTCGATAGAGTCATACAGATTATCGGCAAGCTCATTTAGCTTCTTTGCGATCTTTTCATCTGTATTGCAGGTGAAGCCTATCTGCTTCTTTGTAGCGATAGACTCGCAAAGCGTCTGAACATGTTCCATAGTTGCGGGAAGAAGCTGCTTTCTTGCCATTTCAACCATGGTACGAGCCTCGATACGGACTGTCTTGGAGTACTTTTCAAGGTGTATCTCGGTTCTTGCGGCTACCTCATTTTGGTTGTATATCTCAAACTTGCGGAAGATACGGATATTCTTCTCGTCTGTGTAGTGAGGCATACAGTCAACGGTAGAAGCGTAGTTGGGAAGTCCCCTTCTCTCGGCTTCCTTTACCCATTCTGCCGAATAGCCATCGCCGTTGAAGATGATCCTTCTGTGATCCTTTATGACGCTCTTGAGGAGCTTTCTAACCTCAGCATCAAAGTTATCTTTGCCCTTGAACGGCTCAAGTATTTCAGTGAACTGGCTGAGCTCCTCGCACATAATAGTGTTGAGAAGGACATTAGGACAAGCGATATTATCGGAAGAACCGACCATTCTGAACTCGAAACGATTTCCTGTGAATGCAAAAGGAGATGTTCTGTTTCTGTCAGTAGAATCCTTTGGGAATGATGGAAGTGCATCAACACCTATCTTAAATGTACGTGTCTTGGTCTTGTACTCGCCGTCTTCCTCAATAGCCTGTAATACAGCTTCAAGCTCTTCACCGAGGAACATTGAAACGATAGCAGGCGGAGCTTCGTCAGCGCCAAGTCTGTGGTCATTGCCTGCAGAAGCTGCGGAAAGTCTCATAAGGTCAGCATATTCATCAACACCCTTTATAAGAGCGCAAAGTATGGTCAAGAACTGGAGATTATCCATAGGAGTATCGCCGGGATCAAGAAGATTCTGACCGTCATTTGTTGACATAGACCAGTTGTTATGCTTACCCGAGCCGTTTACACCCTCGAAAGGCTTCTCATGAAGGAGACAAACAAGACCGTGCTTGAGAGCTACCTTTTCCATAACTTCCATTGCAAGCTCATTCTGGTCTGTACCGAGGTTTGAAGTTGTGAATATAGGCGCCATTTCGTGCTGCGCAGGAGCAACCTCATTATGCTTAGTCTTTGAGTATATGCCAAGCTTCCAGAGCTCCTCATCAAGGTCTGCCATATAAGCGGCAACTCTTGGACGGAGATTTGCGAAATACTGGTCGTCAAGATCCTGTCCCTTTGGTGGCTTAGCACCGAAAAGTGTTCTGCCTGTGAGTATAAGATCCTCACGCTTGTCAAATTTCTCCTTATCTATGAGGAAATACTCCTGTTCCGCGCCTACAGTCGATGTTACTCTTGTAACTTTGTCATTGCCGAAAAGCTTCAAGAATCGAACAGCTGTCTTGCTGAGAGCCTGCATTGAACGAAGGAGAGGTGTTTTCTTATCGAGAACTTCTCCTGTATATGATACAAATACTGTCGGGATATAAAGGCTGCCCTCTTTTACGAAGCAGTAAGAAGTAGGATCCCATGCTGTATAGCCTCTGGCTGAGCTTGTTCTTCTGAGTCCGCCCGACGGGAATGAAGAAGCATCAGGTTCGCCCTTGACAAGAGCCTTCCCTGAAAACTCCATGATAGCCATACCGTTAGGTGCAGGATTTATGAAGGAATCGTGTTTTTCGGCTGTTGAACCTGTCATTGGCTGGAACCAGTGAGTGTAATGTGTAGCGCCTCTTTCTATTGCCCATTCCTTTATGGTATTTGCAACTACATCTGCTGTTTCCATATCGGCAAGGGGCTCATTGTTCTGCATTGTTCTTTTAAGTGCCTTGTAGACATTCTTGGGAAGTCTTGTTTTCATTACTTCCTCGTTAAAGACATTGCAGGCAAAAATCTCGGGAATGTTAACTGACATAATCTTTCCTCCTCAGAGCATTTCCGCTCCTAAATACAATACTCCATTATATTTTTAAATTATACCACTACAGCGGTGATTTGTCAATATTACATCAACTCAGGCGGGTTACTTTTTCTTCTTGATACAAAATATATGTACCTGAATGTTAAAAAAGGTATATTTTGACAATCTATAAAAATAACCTCGGAAAAATCCGAGGTTATTAGTCATATAACAAAATTTAACGGCATACCGTTTTTCATTATTGGGTGCAGTTCTCCCTGAATAAGAGGCATAAGATAATCATATGCAGGAGGAAGAACATTGTTGCCTTCCTTATTTATCCACTCACGCGGGAAGAATTTTTCGCGGTTAGCAGCCTTTGCAGCGTCTACCATATCTATTCTGTAGCTGTACGGCATATTTGACTCCCTTACAAATGTCATCATACAGCCGGATTTTCCCTCAAGGCCTGCATTTACAGCTGCCATGCCGATTGCCTCTGCTGATTGTATATCCTCTAAGGAGGCTATATGCGAGCTGCATCTTTGCATAACGTTAAGCTCTATAGAACGTACCTTGCAGCCTATTTCAGCGCCCACCAGTTTTTCGAGAAATTTGCCGATTCCTGAAAGATATGTATGTCCGAAAACATCTTTCTGACCTGACTGGTATTCTTCTGCCGCAAACTTGCCCTCAGCTGTTTTCACGCCCTCTGAAACAACTACAATAACAGCTCGATGTTTTTTCATCTGTTCCTTTACATCTCTGAGGAAGCCCTCAATGCTGAATGTTGTTTCGGGAAGATATACCAGATGCGGAGCACTTTCACCATTGGCTCTGATGCAGCATGAAGCTGCTGCAAGCCAGCCTGCGTGACGTCCCATTGTTTCGATTATCGTTACCGACGGGATACTGTAAACATTACCGTCACGGGTTATCTCCTGTACTGTTGCAGCAACATACTTTGCAGCTGAGCCAAATCCGGGGGAATGATCGGTTTCACAAAGGTCGTTATCAATTGTTTTGGGAATACCGATTATTTTTATATCGTCAATATTGTTTGCACGGAGATATTCTGAGTACTTTGCAACAGTATCCATTGAATCATTTCCGCCGATATAGAAGAATAAGCCTATATCACGCCAGCGAAGTACTGCCGTTATTTTTTCATAGACCTCAGTGCTCTCAGTGTAGCTTGGAAGCTTTTTTCTGCATGATCCAAGAACAGCGGAAGGTGTTCTAAGAAGAAGCTGATAGCTTACGTCGCTGTTGATCTTCTCTGAAAGATCTACCATCTGATCATTGATGATACCCTCGATTCCGTTTAAAACGCCAAATATCTTATCGATCCTGCCGCTTTTTTTACCTGCATTGAAAACACCTGCCAAAGAAGCGTTTATAGCGCAGGTAGGACCTCCTGACTGTGCAACTGCAATATTCATATTTAATATTTAGCTCAGCAAAGAATGTGAGCCGTCCCTCCCATATATTTAGCCGCATGGCTTCAATTATATTATATCATGATAAATAATATTTTTCAATAAGTATAAAATCCAAAAAACAGCAACGCTAAAGCGCAATATTTGAAAAAAACAGCAATTTATGCACAACTCATATACGTTCTGTTATATTAAATTGAAATGTAACAGTGCGTTTTTTATTCCGTCCTCTTCTATAGCAGACGTTATATACGATACATAGGGATAGATCTTCTCAGCTCCGCCCATTGCAATACTATTCGGAACAGCTTCAAGCATAGGAAGATCGTTCATGCTGTCCCCTATTGCATAAGCATTTTCCATTGGGATACCAAGTCTTTTTAAAACCATATCTATACCCGTTGCCTTTGAATAACCAAGCGGTACATTCTCGTAGAATCCGCTGCCGCGGTCGATGATAGAGAAATTCTTACCTATTTCACGGTTAAACAGTTCCATATCACTCTGAGGATTTACCCAAATAACAAATTTGTCAAATCCGAAATCTTCGTCCTCTACCCTGCCACTTATGTCTATACCCGAATCTACGAATACATCCATAAATTCTTTTAGTCCGTCCGTCATAACAGCTGAGTCGTCAAAAAAATACCCTTCCGAATGTTCATATACAGGCGTAACATTGCATTTTCTCATAAGTTCTGCTATACTTCTGCACTGATCCTGCGGAATGGTCCTCGAAAACATAACTTCTCCGTCGTATTCGATATATGTTCCGCAGCCGCATATGTATCCGTCAAATCCAAGCTCTTTGACTCTGTCGTTTATATTAAAAGCAGTTCGTCCCGAATTAATAAAAGTCAGATTTCCTTTTTTGCGCGTAAGCTCAATAGCTTCACGTGTGCTTTGGGGAATAATAGCTCTTGCATCTTCTGTTACAAGAGTACCGTCAATATCGAAAAAAATTACCGATCGCATCATTAACACTCCTTAATCATTAACAATAAACATTATATTACGAAATAACGGCATTGTCAAGAAATTTCAGAGTTGCAAACAGTAATTTAAAATGATATAATATATCTGAGGTGATAGTAATGCTTCATATTTATTACGGAAACGGAAAAGGGAAAACTACTGCTGCAATAGGTCTTGCTGTACGTGCAAGCGGTGCATGTCTTAAAACAGCCGTATTTCAGTTTTTGAAAAACGGTTCTTCCTCTGAGATATCCGTTCTGAAAAATATTGAGAATATTGATGTGATATGCTGTGAAAAATGCAGCAAATTCACTTTTTTAATGAATGATAAGGAACTCAGCGCAGTTACCGAAGAGCATAACGAAATGCTCAGAAGAGCGGAAAAAATACTAATAGACGGTGACGTTCAGCTTATCGTACTTGACGAATTCCTTGATGCATACAATAAAAAGCTCGTTGATACAGAGCTTGCGGATAAGATTATAGATAACATGATAAGCAAATGCGAGGTAGTTATGACGGGACGCGCTCCTTCGGATAAGCTGATTGAAGCTGCTGATTATCTGACTGAAATGAAAGCTGTAAAGCACCCATACAATAAGGGAATTTCTGCAAGAAAAGGTATAGAATACTAAAGCTGCCGCATAAGCGGCAGCTTTTTATGTCATATCTTTCAGCTCTTCAAAAAGAGCGATGTCTTCGGAATTAACTTTAAGATTTGTTATTATCGTCTTTTCATCACTTTCGGGAGGAATTACCTTTATCTCGATAATACTCCCCTCTCTGACCGAGCCAACGGCAGCTTTAAAGAAAAGCGGCAGCTTCGGATGATTCTCCTTGAACCTATCAAAAAGTGATTTCAGCTTTATCATATTCATTGGATTCATTCTTTTCACCTCAAAGATATTATAACATATCCCGAAGAAATTTTCAATCCGTTTTTTCAAGACTTCCTCTTTTAATGAGAAACTGCGCACATAAACCTGTGAACGCTCCTGCGATACAGCCTGCTGTAAGCAAAAACGGATATACAGAGATGACCGCAAAGGACCGCATAACGAGAACAGCAACTATGATCTGTCCTGTATTATGCAGTATCGCGCCTAAAATACTGCTGAGCCAAATATACTTCAAAGGAACGATACGTTTGACAAGCAGCATACCTACAAGACACATAACAGCACCGGCCATGCTGTACATTATAGCTGCTATATTACCTCCGAAAATGGCGCCAAGCAATACTCTTGTCAATACTATGGCAGCAGTTTCCTTTGCAGAATACTTATAAACAGCATATACGGTAACGATGTTTGCAAGTCCAAGCTTAACGCCCGGAATAGGTATGATGTTCGGTATCTGAAGCTCGATGATGAATATTATGAGCGCCACAGCTGTTAAAAGTGCAAGTTTAGTGATTCTGCGTGCTTTCATTCTATTTATTCTCCTTATCAGCAAATCTGATGACAAGTCTGTGCGGCAGACATACTATAGGTACACTTTCAGAGCGCAGAATACCTGTTTTTACACAGGTCCTGTCAGGACAATCCGCATCGCATATCGATATCTCTCCGTTTTCGATCTTTACTTCATTCCAGCCGCCGTCAGCAGCTTCTATACAAAATGTCCTGTTCTTTTCGACTGCAAGGTCAAATGAATATATGACCTTATTGTTCTGAACTATCTCCACATAGGTCTTATCAGTTTTCCTCAGACTTAATAACACCGCAGTAAGAGACACTAAAAATATCAGACCAACAGAAATAATAAGAGCTTTCAGTCCTTTAGTCAACAGCAATCACCTCAGCAGTCATGGAGCTAATATTTTGGAAATTATCAGCAATCCCTTTCGTATAGAGAATTTTTTCATCGTCTGTAACAAAGATAAAATCGTAATCGGCATACTCTTTTATTATATTTTCATATCCATCTTCTCCTGCAACAAAAAGTGCTGTTGAAAGGCAGTCGCAGTTAAGTCCGTTATCGCCTATTACTGTGACCGAAACAAAGCCGTTATCAGCAGGATACCCATCAGCAGGATCAATTATATGCCAGTATTTTTGACCGTAATCATCAGTGAAGAATCTTTCATAGTTGCCCGAAGTTATTACAGCCTTGTCCTTTACCTCAACAACGCACATATCTGTATCGGGAGAAAAAGGGTCACGTACCGCAACTTTCCATGCCGAGGCATCAGGCTTGCTTCCAATTGCCTGAACATTACCTCCGAGACTTACTATTGCCGAATCGATACCATGTGACTTGAATATTTTCATTATTTCGTCACCTGTATATCCTTTTGCAAGTGCTCCAAGATCAATCTCGGAATTATAAGGAATTGAAACAGAATTCCCATCAATCTCGATTTTTCTGTAATCCACATTACTCAGCAGTGTATCGAGCTTAGCTTTTTCTGGTATATGATACTCCCCTGTTGTAAATCCCCATTCTTTAAGAATAGGAAAAACAGTAATATCAAGGGCTCCATTGGTGCAGCTGCCGACTTCGATCGCTTTTTCAATCAGTACAGCTGTGTCATCGCATAGCGCGACCTCATTTCCGTTGGAATGATTTATCTTCCATATATCGCTTGTCTCAGATGTAGCTGACAATTCCTCTTCAAGCTTATGTATTCGATTTTCTGCCTCTTCAAGAGCTGTTTCAGCTTCTTTGCCATAGGCTTTCATATTCATATATGTATCCATTGCAAATACATCACGGGTCACAGCTTCGTAAGTTTTTCTATCATCGTTATTCGTGCTGCCGCAGCCGACAAAAAATGCAGACGCGGCAAACAACATTAATATCAGGCTTTTTTTTACTGACATAAGTGCTCTCCTAATTTAAACTCAAATAATTATACCATTTTTTGTTAGTATTTGCAACCACATAAGTAAACCAAATGCAACAAAAAAGCGGATCACTTGATCCGCTTTTAATATTACTTCTTGAGGAGACTCTTTCCTGTCATTTCAGCAGGCTGAGGTACTCCCATGATATCGAGCATTGTAGGTGCAAGGTCTGCAAGAACGCCGCCTTCAATAAGCTCACCCTCTACACCGACTGCAATGAGCGGAACAGGGTTTGTTGTATGAGCTGTGAAAGGACTGCCGTCAGGCTCCATCATCTTATCAGCGTTACCGTGATCAGCTGTAATAAGAGCAGCACCGCCCTTTGCAAGTATCTTGTCTACCATACGTCCTACGCAGGTATCAGTTGCCTCAACAGCCTTTACAGCTGCATCGAATATGCCTGTATGACCTACCATGTCGCAGTTTGCGTAGTTGAGTATGATAACATCATACTTGTCTGAGTCGATCGCTTCGCATACAGCATCGCAAACCTCATAAGCGCTCATTTCAGGCTTGAGGTCGAATGTTGGAACGTCAGGCGACTTGATAAGAATTCTGTCTTCGCCCTCGAACTGCTTCTCTTCACCACCGTTGAAGAAGAATGTAACGTGCGCATACTTCTGTGTCTCAGCAATACGGAGCTGTGTCTTGCCAAGCTTTGCAAGGTACTCGCCCATTGTCATTGTGAGCTGCTCGGGAGGATATGCAACTGATACATTTGGCATTGTTGCATCATATTGAGCCATGCATACAAAGTTAACATTAAAGAAGCCGTTTCTTCTCTCAAAACCGCTGAACTCAGGATCAACGAATGAACGTGTGATCTGTCTTGCTCTGTCAGGACGGAAATTGAAGAAGATAACGCTGTCGTCAGCCTTTATCTGAGCGCCGCCCTCGATAACAGTAGGAAGCATGAACTCGTCAGTAACTTCATTAGCGTAGGAGTTCTTGATAGCCTGTACAGGATCTGTTTCCTTTACGCCCTCACCGTAAACCAGTGCAGCATAAGCCTTTTCAACTCTGTCCCAAGCGTTATCCCTGTCCATTGCGTAGAAACGTCCGGAGATAGTAGCTACCTTGCCGAGGCCGATCTTGTTGAGCTCTGCAACTGCTTCTTCCATATACTCGGCAGCAGACGAAGGCGGAACATCACGTCCGTCAAGGAACGCATGGATATAAACCTTGTCAAGACCGTTTTTCTTAGCCATTTCAACGATACCGTACATGTGCTCCATATGGCTGTGAACACCGCCGGGTGAAAGAAGTCCCATAAGGTGGAGGGCGCTGCCCTTTGCCTTGCAGTTATTCATAGCATCAAGGATAGCCTTGTTATTGAAGAAGGTGCCGTCCTTGATATCCTTGGAGATCTTAACGAGCATCTGATAAACGATACGTCCTGCACCGATATTGGTGTGACCTACCTCAGAGTTGCCCATCTGTCCGTCGGGCAGACCAACGTCAAGTCCGCTTGCGCCGATTATAGTATTGGGGCACTCAGCCATGTATTTGTCTATGTTGGGCTTCTTAGCGGCAGCGATAGCATTGCCGTATGTATCGGGATTGTAGCCGAAGCCGTCCATGATTATAAGTGCAACAGGTTTTTTTGACATTATAATTTTCCTTTCATACATAAGGGCGGAAAATATCCGCCCTCATAAATATAAACTTTATCAGCCGTTTACAGCAGCCTGTACGATTACGTTAAAGTCCTCAGCCTTCAGTGAAGCACCGCCGATAAGACCGCCGTCGATGTTGGGCTTAGCAAGAAGCTCGGCAGCGTTCTTAGCATTCATAGAACCGCCGTACTGGATAGTTACAGCGTCAGCTGTAGCCTGATCGAAAAGCTTAGCAAGCTGTGCACGGATAAATCCGCAAACTTCCTCAGCCTGATCGGGAGTAGCTGTAAGACCTGTACCGATAGCCCATACAGGCTCATAAGCGATAACTACATTCTTTACCTGCTCTGCTGTCAGTGACCAAAGGTCGAGCTTGATCTGACGAGCGATAACTTCCTCAGTGATGTTGCACTCGCGCTCCCATTTGAGCTCGCCAACACAAACGATAGGCTTGAGACCTGCTTCAAGAGCAGCAATAGTTCTCTTGTTAACAGTCTCGTCTGTCTCGCCGAAGTACTGTCTTCTCTCGCTGTGACCGATAACAACGTACTCAACGCCAAGCTCTGTGAGCATATCAGCAGAAATTTCGCCTGTGAAAGCGCCGCTCTTCTCAAAGTGAACGTTCTCAGCACCGATCTTTACGTTGCTGCCTGCTGTTGTGTTGATAGCTGTTTCAAGGTTTGTAAAAGGTACGCAAGCGATTACCTCGATCTTACCCTCAGCGTTTGCAACGAGGGGCTTGATAGCCTCGAGAAGTGCCTTTGCCTCGGGACGAGTCTTGTTCATTTTCCAGTTACCTGCGATAATAGCCTTTCTTAATGACTTGTTCATGTTAATTAACTCCTTTTATCAGAATTTGATTTCGTCTTCATCGTCGTAGTACGGCAGCATATCCGGCTCGCTTTTATAAGAGCTGTTACCGTTGTTGCAGCCTATTTTTACGCCTTTCTTTATTGGAGAAAGGAAAAAACCTAAGATGATGCCTGCAAGGAAGCTGCATACAGCAAACAGCCATATAGCTGTACCGCTGCTTTTGAGTTCCTCAGTAAATTTGCATGTGCAGTTACATTTTTTCATAATCGTATCCCCATTTATCACAATAAGGGCGAATATCTCTATCCGCCCGATTGTTTATATTCTTACTTTTCAGCGATAGCTGCAACGCCTGGGAGTACCTTACCCTCAAGGTATTCAAGTGAAGCACCGCCGCCTGTTGAGATGTGGCTCATCTTATCAGCAAAGCCGAGCTGGATAGCAGCTGTAGCAGAGTCACCGCCGCCGATGATAGTTGTAGCATCAGCCTCAGCGAGAGCCTCACAAACAGCAACTGTACCCTTCTTGAGTGTTGGGTTCTCAAATACGCCCATAGGTCCGTTCCAAACAACTGTCTTAGCAGACTTTGCAGCCTCAGCAAAGATAGCAGCTGTCTTTGGTCCGATATCAAGTCCCATCTTGTCAGCAGGGATCTTGTCAGCGTCAACGTAGTCTACAGCGATCTCAGCGTCGATAGGATCAGGGAATGAAGCAGCGATAGCTGTATCAACAGGGAGAAGGATCTTCTTACCGAGCTTCTCAGCCTTTGCAAGCATTTCCTTGCAGTAGTCGAGCTTCTCTTCGTCAACCAGTGACTTACCGATAGAACCGCCCTGTGCCTTTATAAATGTGTAAGCCATACCACCGCCGATGATAAGTGTATCGCACTTTTCAAGGAGGTTAGAGATAACGTTGAGCTTATCAGCTACTTTAGCGCCGCCGAGGATAGCAACGAACGGTCTCTCTGGAACCTCTACTGCATTACCGAGGTACTGGATCTCCTTCTGCATGAGGTAACCAACAGCTGTCTCCTTAACGAACTTTGTAACGCCTGCTGTTGAAGCATGAGCTCTGTGAGCAGAACCGAAAGCGTCCATTACGAATACTTCGCCGTCGATAAGGTCAGCAAGCTCCTTGGAGAACTGCTCACCGTTCTTTGTCTCCTCGTCGCCGCGGAAACGTGTATTCTCGAGAACTACGATATCGCCGTCCTTCATAGCTGCAACAGCCTTCTTAGCGTTGTCGCCTACAACTGTATCGTCAGCTGCGAAGATAACATTTGTCTTAACGAGTTCGCCGAGTCTCTTAGCTGCGGGAGCAAGAGAGAACTTAGCCTCAGGACCGTTCTTTGGCTTGCCGAGGTGTGAGCAAAGAACAACCTTTGCACCGTTCTCAACGAGCTTATTGATAGTTGGGAGAGCAGCCTGGATTCTGTTATCGTTTGTGATAACGCCGTCCTTCATAGGAACGTTGAAATCAACTCTAACGAGTACCTTTCTGCCCTTAACGTTAATGTCTTCTACAGTAACCTTGTTTAATCCTGCCATGGGTATGACATCCTTTCGTAATATAATACATTCTTAGCTGTTGTTATAATATTAACAACGTACATTTCTATTTTACACTATTCTGAAAGATTTTGCAAGCTTTTCCGTAATATTTTTCAAGTTAAAGATGTAAAATTTTTGTAGCAGGCTCAAAAAAGGCAGAAATGTCCACGAATTCGGGCGTTTATTTGACAAAACTGCGTGTGTAATGTATAATATTATTTGCAAAAATCTTATAAAAGTATTCAAGGTGAAAATGATGAGCAAGTACATTTCGATAAAAGACCTGTTTGAAAGGCATGCAGATCCTGAAAATGCCGCAGCTATGTCAAAATATATGAAAAACAAATTCGTATTCTATGGTATACCCTCGCCTGAGCGCAAGGAATTATATAAAGACTTCATCAAATCAGAGAAAAAAGGAAAAACAATAGACTGGGATTTCCTTGATAAATGCTATGAAGATGAACACAGAGAATTACAGTATCTTGTTTATGATTATCTTATTGCTATGAAGAAGCACCTTACTTTTGAAGATATTGAGAAAATAAAGTCTTATATTACCGCCAGATCATGGTGGGATACTATTGATTTTCTTTGCAAAGTCATCGGTGATATCGGTCTGAGAGATAACAGAGTCGGCAAAATTATGATAGAATGGTCCGAAAGCGATAATATCTGGCTGAAAAGAACAGCTATCCAGCACCAGCTGGCATATAAAGAAAAAAACCGATACCGAGCTGTTATCAAAAATAATACTCAATTGCCTTGGTACCGACGAATTCTTTATAAATAAAGCTATCGGATGGGCGCTGAGGGAATACTCAAAAACAGCTCCCGCTTGGGTAAAGAGCTTCATAGAGCGAAATAAAAGCGCTTTAAGCAGCCTGAGTTTAAAAGAAGCAAGCAAATATATCTAAAAAACAAACCCGAAAGCAGGTCGTATGGCTTGCCTTCGGGTCATTTTTATATTATTTTACTTAAATACTGCAAGGAGGAAACCTGCTGCGATAGCAGAACCAATAACGCCTGCTACGTTCGGGCCCATAGCGTGCATGAGCAGGAAGTTTGAAGGATTAGCCTTCTGACCTTCCATCTGAGATACACGAGCAGCCATAGGAACGGCAGAAACACCTGCGGAACCGATAAGAGGATTTACCTTGCCGCCTGTGACCTTGTACATGATCTTGCCGACAAGAAGTCCGCCGACAGTTGAGAAGCAGAATGCTGTAAGACCAAGAACTATGATCTTGATCGTCTCAAGTGAAAGGAATCTGTCAGCAACCGTTGTTGCACCAACAGAGATTCCGAGGAATACAGTTACGATGTTCATAAGAGCATTCTGTACTGTATCGGAAAGTCTCTCTGTAACTCCGCACTCTCTCCAGAGATTACCGAGCATAAGGCAGCCGATAAGAGGAGCGGTTGACGGGAGAAGAAGAATAACAAACATTGCAACGATTATCGGGAAAATGATCTTCTCTGTCTTGGAAACAACTCGTGTCTGCTCCATTTTTACCTCTCTCTCCTTCTTAGTTGTAAGGAGCTTCATAAGAGGCGGCTGTATCATAGGGATAAGAGCCATGTATGAATAAGCTGCGATAGCAATGGCACCGAGCAGATGAGGAGCAAGACGTGTCGTCAGGAATATAGCAGTAGGACCGTCGGCACCGCCGATGATACCGATGGAAGCTGCTTCACTGCCTGTAAATCCGAGACATATAGCTCCAAAAAATGCGAGGAATACGCCCATCTGAGCAGCAGCGCCCAGGAGAAGGCTCTTAGGATTGGAAATGAGCGGACCGAAGTCTGTCATAGCACCAACGCCCATGAATATAAGTGAAGGGTAGATACCTGCCTTAACACCCATATAAAGGATATCAAGAAGTCCGCCGTGAGCCATAATGTGTCCGTAGCTGTGGTGGAACTCACTGCCTTCATCGAGGAACTGATCCCAGAGATCAAGGTGATAAAGTGCATCGGAAGTGTCGCCGCCTATAAAGTATGAAAGGTTAACGAGAAGACAGCCAAACGCAATACCAACAAGAAGAAGCGGTTCAAACTTTTTCTTTATTCCGAGGTAAAGAAGGACGCAGGCAACAAAAATCATTATGAGATTTTTCCAGCCTCCGTCAATGAGAAAGCTATGGAAGCCAGAGCTTTCCCAAAGGGTCTTTAGGGTTTCGAGAATGTCCATTTTCTGTCCCCCTTATGCTATAACAACAAGAGGAGCGCCAGTATCAACAACTGCTCCCTTGCTTGTAACGACCTGAGCAACTGTGCCATCCTTCGGAGCAACGATCTCGTTCTCCATTTTCATAGCCTCAAGTATAATGAGAATCTGACCTGCCTTTACTGTATCGCCCTGAGCTACGTCAACTCGGAGGATATTTCCGGGCATAGGTGCTGTTACTGTCTCGCCTGCTGCAAGATTTACAGGAGCGGCGGGTGCAGCCGCAGGAGCAGGAGCTGCTGTCGGAGCAGCGGCAGCAGGAGCTGCAGGTGCTGCCTGAGCCGGGGCAAGTGCTTCATATTCTTCAAGAAGAACAGCTTTTCCCTGCTCTACCTCTACTTCATAGGTTTTACCGTTAAGTGTAACTTTATATTTCATGATTATTTGACCTCCTTAATGGAAATAAAGTGCAGCTCATTGAGCGGCTTCTGCATTTTATCGGCAACGATAGCCATTATCATTGCAGCTTCCTTATCAGGAACGTCAAAGAGCTTGACATGACCTGCTGAGCCCGGTGCAAGAGGAAGCTCTGCCTTTGTTTCAGCTGCAGGAACTGTGGGAGCAGCCTTTTTTGCAGCAGCTTCTGCGGCAGCCTTTGCTTTTGCGTCCTTGGATTTGAAAATAGATCCTGTAATATACAGAACTATCATAAGACACACAAGTCCTGCAAAAACAACAGCGTATCCGAATAAAGCGGTTACTGCTGCGTCGCCGACAGACATATCGTCAACAGCCTGAGAAGCGGCAGAAATCAAGAGATTATCATACATAACTCTGCCTCCTTACATTTCTTCAATTGTGTATACTGCTTCATTCTCTTCCTTAGCCTTGCGGTCATTAAGGAACTTTATAGTCTGATCGGGATAGCAGATGTAGCTCATTACATCTTCCTCGCTGCGGCAAAGGTCACCGAGAGCTTCTCTTGCAGCTGTGAACTCTTCGCCTGTGCGCTTTTGATCCTCGATACGGCAGTCAACTGCTTCGCTGTCACCGAGTACCTTCTCAACAAGCTCCTGTGCGATAGGTGCAGGAGGATTGCCGTATTCGCCTTTTATGTAATTCTTTATCTCCTTGGAGATATTCTTGTATCTTTCGCCTACAAGAACGTTTGTTACAGCCTGATTTCCCACCATCTGTGAAAGAGGGGTAACAAGCGGAGGATAACCCATATCGGCTCTTACCTTTGGAATTTCAGCGAGAGCATCATCAAACTTATCCATAGCGTGCATATCTGTAAGGTTGGCGATCATATTTGAAAGCATACCGCCGGGCACCTTGTAAACGAGAGCCTGAGCATCTGTTGCAAGGCTCTTTGGGTTGAGCTGTCCGTTGTCGATATACTTCTGCTTGATAGGCTTGAAGTAATCGTTTACTTTATTTATAATGTCCTCATTAAGACCTGACTCAATGCCGTACTGCTGGAGAGCATAGAACATTGTCTCTGTTGCAGGCTGAGATGTACCGCCTGAGAAGCATGATGTTGCACAGTCGATAACATCAATGCCTGACTCGATAGCCTTGGTAAGTGTCATATAAGCCATACCTGTTGTACAGTGAGTATGGAGTATAAGTGTCATATCGCCGATAGCGTCCTTGATGCCCTTTATAAGATGCTCAGCCTCATAAGGAGACATTGTACCTGCCATATCCTTGAGGCAGATGGTATCAAAGCCCATTGTCTTGAGCTCCTTGCACATCTCAATATACTTGTCAACTGTATGTACGGGGCTCTGTGTGTATGAGATACATCCTGAAGCGATAGTCTTTTCTGTTGCGTATTTCTTCGTAGCTTCAAGAGCTGTACCAATATTTCTGAAATCATTGAGAGCATCAAAGATACGGATAACGTCGATACCGTTTTTGATAGAAAGTTCAATGAACTTCTCTACTACATCGTCGTGGTAGTGCTTATAGCCCAGAAGATTCTGACCTCTGAGAAGCATCTGGAGTCTGCTGTTGGGAAGATTCTTTCTGAGATTGCGAAGTCTCTCCCACGGATCCTCACCGAGATAACGCAGACATGAGTCGAAGGTAGCTCCGCCCCAGCACTCGATAGAGTAATATCCTGCCTTGTCCATATCGGCGAGGATACCCTCATAATCCGAATAAGGCAGACGTGTTGCCATCAATGACTGATTGGCGTCACGCAAAACGGTTTCTGTCAGTTGCACTTTTTTCATGTACAAGCCTCCTCAAAAATAACTCTGCATAGCAGAAAAAATTTATATAAGTAATTAAACAGTGGGATATAATGCATTTCCTGCAAAAACCCCAATCAAATTTTATTATATCACAGTTAAAAACAAATTTCCACTATTTTTTCCAATTTTATAATTATTTTTTTATTTAAACAAAATCTGACACAGAACAAACAAAAAGACTTGCACATCGCAAGTCTTTTATTGCTATTATAATGCGTCAATAAACTCTTTTATTGCGCTCTCGGCAGCATCTACCCGCTTTCTGAATTCTGCTGCGGATATCCTCATTGCTCCGTTACCGAGAATTATCATCTGTTCAAGTCCGTCAGAAGTCGCCACGCGGACTCTGTGTTTCTTCGAAAGCTCATGACTGACCTTTTCAATGTAAGAATCAGCTGTTTCCGATTCCTTTGTGTAAACAATATTAATATTGCAATACTTTTCAATGTCACGATGCTTGCCCTTTACTTTGTAAGCATCAAACACAAGGATAAGTTCACTTCCGTTATAGCCCTGATAATTGCACATTCTGTGTATCAGCTCGGCTCTTGCGGCGTCTAAATTCTCCTCAGCTATCTTTTTGAGGTCGTCCCATGCAAAAATAATATTATATCCGTCAACGAGAAGATAGTCAGGTCCCTCATATTGAGGAAGCCGAACTTTTTTATCTTCTATCGATGCAGCTTTCGTTTTCTTGAAGGCTCTTACGGGATCTCTGTTTATCTTACCGTAGGTCATTTCAAATATCGCCATAAGCTCCTCGTCACTTACGGCTTTTTCAATGAATCTGGCAGCTTTTTCGTTTCGCTGTTCGTTGCTGTCAATATCTTCGGCATCATTTGAAATAAGCGGAAGGTGCATATGTTCATAGGCTTCATTCCATTTTACGACATATCCCGCTCCGTGACTGCAAAATATTGAATCAGCACTGTTTTCGGTATCCCTGTCACAATCATAACCTATTTCTTCAATTACCTCTTCAGTATTGTGACACTCTTTGTAGCCGCTAAGTGCAAAAGATATTCTTCCCTTTCCGTGAGTATATGCAATAAAGTCAGAGCGGTAGTCGTTTATCTCGGAAACAGGTGCGTTTCCACGAATTATTGACATCTCTCCAAGACTTTCGGGAGCCTCGAATTCTGCACACATATGCTGGAGATCAGATATTGCTTTACCGACATTTTCAGTGGGAAGTTCTATCTCATAATCATAGTATGGTTCAAGCAATATAGATTCAGCAAGACGAAGTCCCTGTCTTACGGCGCGGTAAGTTGCCTGTCGGAAATCTCCGCCCTCTGTATGCTTCAAATGTGCTTTTCCCGAAACGAGAGTCATCTTTATATCGGTTATGGGGGAACCTGTCAGAACACCAAGATGAGTTTTCTCTTCAAGATGTGTCAATATCAGTCTCTGCCAGTTGCGATCAAGCTCATCCTCGGAGCATACTGTATCAAAGATAATGCCGCTGCCTCTCGGCATTGGTTCAAGAAGTATATGAGCTTCGGCATAGTGGCGCAGGGGCTCATAATGTCCTACTCCCTCAACAGATGATTTTATAGTTTCTTTATAAGTGACCGCACCATTCTCAAATGAGACAGCATATCCGAAACGTTCAAAAACAAGCTTTGTCAGCACTTCAAGCTGTACAGCCCCCATTATCTGTATATGAATGTCTTTGTTCTGCTCATTCCAGCAAATATGGAGCTGAGGATCTTCATCTTCAAGAAGCCGGAGCTCTTTAAGAACATCAAAGGCATTTTTTTCTTTTGGATAAATAACTCTATACGTCATAACAGGCTCAAACAAAACATCGCTTGAACTTCTCTCGGAGCCTATACCCTGTCCCGCAAAAGTTCCGACAAGACCTGTTAAAGCACATATATCACCTGCTTCTGCGGTATCAGATGTTCTAAACTTTTCGCCTGTGTAAAAACGAATAGAGCTTACTTTGCTTTTTTGCTCGCTGCCATCGCAGTCAGTATAACAAAGCTCGTCCCTCATTTTCAGACAGCCGCCTGTTATCTTCATATGAGTGAGACGGCTCCCTTTTGAGTCGTAAGAGATCTTATAGACCTTGGCACTGAATTCATTTCGGTATGTTTTTTCGCATGTGTATTCATCAATAACCGATAAAAACTCCTCAACGCCCTGCATCTTTAAAGCAGAGCCGAAAAAGCAGGGAAAAACTCGTCGCTCGTTCAGAGCATGTATAATATCATTCTTTTCCACGAAGCCGTTTTCAACGTATTTTTCCATGATCTCTTCATCGCAAAGTGCTGTATTTTCCGAAATATCGCGGTAATCAGCTGTAAAATCAACTATGTTCTGCGACAGGCGGCTTCTGAGATCATTTACAACAAAGCTTTTATCAGCACCAATAAGGTCCATTTTATTTACGAAGATAAAAACAGGTACTTCATACTTTCTGAGCATATTCCATAATGTGGAAGTGTGGCTCTGAACGCCGTCTGTACCGCTTATAACTAATATAGCATAATCAAGGACACACATAGTTCGCTCGGTTTCTGCAAGAAAATCGACGTGTCCAGGAGTATCAAGGAGCGTGATCCGAGAATCCTTTGTGAAAAGCTCAGCCTGTGCAGAAAAAATGGTAATTCCGCGTTCTTTTTCTATTGAATTTGTGTCAAGAACTGTATTTCCGCTGTCAACTCGTCCGAGACTGCGTATACTTCCTGACTTATAAAGCATCGCTTCTGCAAGTGTTGTCTTACCCGAATCCACATGAGCAGTTATTCCAACAGTAATTCTTTTCATCGTATCACCTCCTGTTACATATGAATAATTTCATAATAAAGAAAACTGAATACAAATAAACTATCACATAACGATATAATAAAGAATATAATACCAATAAATACTAAAATAAGGTGGAATATGAGGTACAGAAAAAAATCCGGCAAATCAAGATGTAAAATATTTGTTGTATTTGTGACTTTGGCTTTCTTGGTCATTCTATTTATAATAGAAAAAAGAATAAGTCCCGTAGCTGAATTGCAGGCGGAGCATATTGCTCAGAAGAACGCCACTGATATTATCGAAAAAACAGTCTCGGATTACCTAGAAGATAACAGATTTACATACAGCGATTTTGCAGCTGTTTTATATGACGACAAGAAAAAAGTCACAGCGATAGAGACTATACCTTATAACATCAACAAGGTACAGTCAGAGCTTGGAGAACTTTTAAACAGAAACCTTGAAAAAAGCAGTCAAAAATCAACTAAAATACCAATAGGTTCGCTTGCAAACTCACATATTCTGTCAGGTAAAGGTCCTAAAATCAGAATAAGAGTATCGCCTGTAGGTTCGGCACAGATAAAGCTCCGAAACGACTTCCAAAGTGCAGGAGTCAATCAGACATGCCACAGGATAACTGCGATCATAAAGGTAAAAATGACATCATCAGTACCGCTTTACAGCTTTGAGACATGTGTGGAGTTTGAGTTTATTATCGCTGAAAACGTAATCGTTGGAGATGTGCCCGACTATAACCCATATTCTTTTATTGATTCAGTCAATTGAGTCTGATTTTACTTGTTTCCCTCTGCACAAACCCATTTTTTACCGTCCTGAGTGTGTATTTTTATTGCTTTAAAGCCTGCATTTTCAAGAAGTTCATAAAATTCTGCAAGTGTGGGATTGAAGAGCCGATACTTTTGTATCCCTTCAATATCTTCCTTGTCAAGCTCTGCATCGCCGTTTATATCAGCAACGATAAGGAATTTACCGCCTTTTGCAAGAACACGGTATACTTCTTTAAGATTTTGCTGCGGCTCAGGCCAGAAATAAAAGCTCTCAACCGTAATTATTTTATCAAAAGAATTATCCTCGAAAGGAAGTTTCTCTACAGATGCTTCAGCGACTTTGACTTTTCCACATTCAACATCGTTTATATTATGCTTTGTTGAAAGTTTTACAGAAAGCTCAGAGTAATCCACACCGATGATCTTTCCGTTTTTAACCTTTTGCGACATTTTTCTTATTGTCTCACCGCCGCCGCAGCCAATATCAAGAACATTGTCATTATCCCTGAACTCAAAAAATCCAAGAGCCCAATCTGTTACGGGAGCATGGTGTTCGTTCATGCCTGCAAGCATTTCTGCACCTGCGTCGCCATGAGGCTTGCGCGGATCACCCAATTCGGTTATTGATACTTTTTTGTCTTTCACTCTTATTCTCCTGTTCCGTCTTCAACCTAAAAAGGCTGACGTAAAACGACAGCCTTTTTGTAATTATTCTACTGTAACACTCTTTGCAAGATTTCTCGGCTTATCTACATCATAGCCCTTTGCAACCGATACATAGTATCCGAGAAGCTGAAGCGGGATGACCGAGAGACTGCCTGCAAAATGGCAATCGGTCTGAGGAATATATACTGTAAAGTCAGCAAGATCCTCCATACTGTAATTCCCATATGTTGTAAGTCCCATGAGAGAAGCGCCACGGCTCTTTACCTCGACCATATTGCTTACGGTCTTTTCATAAAGATCCTGCTGGGTAAGTACACCGATAACAGGCACGCCCTCCTCGATAAGGCTGATAGGACCGTGCTTGAGCTCACCTGCGGCGTAAGCCTCGGAGTGGATATAGCTGATCTCTTTCATCTTGAGGCTTCCCTCAAGTCCGATAGCGTAGTCAATGCCTCGTCCGATAAAGAATGCGTCCTTAGCGCTTGCAAGCTTGTTTGCATACCACTGGATACGCTCCTTATCCTCAAGTATCTTTTCGATCTTGTCAGGAATAGTGTAAAGCTCATTAAGAAGCTCTTCACACTTCTCCTCTGTCATTTCTCCTCTTGCAACAGCAAACTGAAGGGCAAGCAGATATGCAGCAATGAGCTGAGTGCTGTATGCCTTTGTAGTTGCAACAGAAATCTCGGGACCTGCAAGTGTGTAGAATACGTTATCAGCTTCACGTGCAATTGAAGAACCAACAACATTAACGATACCAAGAGTCATTATGCCCTTAGCCTTTGCCTCTCTGAGAGCTGCAAGGCTGTCAGCTGTTTCACCTGACTGGCTGATGATTATAACAAGACTGTCCTTAACAAGAGACATCTTTCTGTATCTGAATTCGGAAGCAAGCTCAACTCTTACAGGAATAGATGTGAAGTCCTCAATAACATACTGTGCAGCCATACCAACGTGATATGCGCTTCCGCAGGCAACAATGTATATCTGACTGATCTTCTGCATTTCCTCGTCTGTGAGTCCCACATCGGAGAAATCGATCTTTCCGTCTTTTATTACTGAGTTGATAGTATCACGCACAACCTTTGGCTGCTCGTGAATCTCCTTGAGCATGAAGTGCTCGAAACCGCCCTTTTCAGCAGCCTCAGCGTCCCACTTGATCTCTGTGAGAGGCTTTGTGATCTCTTCACGGTCAATATTGTAGAAAGTAACTGCCCCCTTTTCAAGCTTAGCGATCTCCATATTGCCGATATAGTATACATTTCTTGTATATTTAAGGATAGCGGGAACATCGGAAGCAACATATGTTTCACCGTTTGCGATACCGATTATCATCGGGCTGTCCTTACGTGCAGTATATATCTCACCGGGATAATCCTTGAACATTACGCATAAAGCGTAAGAACCTCTTATACGGATCATTGCGCGAGCAATAGAATCTACTGGTCCGAGACCGTACTTCTTGAAATAGTAGTCGATAAGTTTGACAGCTACCTCGGTATCTGTCTGAGAATTGAAGCTGTAACCACTCTTTACAAGCTTCTCCTTGAGCTCCTGATAATTCTCGATAATACCGTTATGAACTGCAATAACATTTTCGTCGTCACTGCTGTGAGGATGAGCATTGAGAGCTGACGGCTCACCGTGAGTTGCCCAGCGTGTATGACCAATACCGCAATCGCCCTTTACAGCATTACCGTTATTTGTCATTTCCTTGAGGACTTTAAGCTTTCCCTTAGCCTTTACGACCTCAGTCTCTTTTTCGCCGTCACGAACAGCGATTCCCGCTGAGTCATAGCCTCTGTATTCAAGCTTTGAAAGTCCGTCAAGCAGAATAGGTGCTGCCTGCGCACTTCCTGTAAAGCCAACGATTCCGCACATATTTTATTTCCTCCAGTTTATGTAATAATCTTTTATTAATCAATAATTTATATTGAAAAAAGCCATAGTATATTTATTATATAACAAAGATGTTGTTTTGTCAACTCAAATATTGCGGATAGTATTATTTCTTTGAAATATTATTCTGAGTAGGGGCTGTTGCTCTTGCAATAGGAGATTTTTCGACTTTAGTGCCAAGGTGGTCGTCTGTTTTGACGGACAGCTTGAAACCATCCTGCTTTCGATAATCTGTTGCACCTGCTTTTTTGTGAACAGACTTCATACTTGATCTCATTATCGATACAACTACAAATCCTATAAGCATTCCGATTATAAGACTGATAAAAAATGTCTGTATAGGGCTTGGCTGACTTGCGCCAACACGTTCATCTTGTGTACCTGCACTTGCGTCATATTCACCTGCATAGTCATTCAGTATATCTTCGGCATCGTCCTCGTCAATAAATTCAAATTCATAATCTGCAGAAGCCGTCATTGCAATATTAAGTGAAGGAGTTTTCTGACCCATTGAGCCTGCTGCACAGAACATAAGCAAAACAGAAGCAGCAGCTGCTGCGAATTTTTTCAAACTCATTTTCTCATCTCCTTATAAGCCTAAAACACGCATCAAAATAAAGCAAACAGCAGTTGCAGCTGCCGATACGCCAATGAACCACTTCATAGCTGCTCCCGAATCGACAGGCAGATCTCCCACAAATTTACCCGTCTGACCGTTCATAGCAAAGGTATACTTATTTCCGTTCCATGTAGTATTAAGGAGCCATACGGGATAAAGCGCGTATTTCGCTTTTCCTCCTTTAAGAGAAATATTTCCGTTTTCCTTATTGAACGTATCATATCCCTGTACAGTGCTTGCGAAAAGCTGCTCCGTTGTATTTTTTATACGCTGATTTGCACGTTCAACGCTATCCTCGGCTGTTACATCGTATTTATCCGCAAGATATCCCGATAAATATGCAGTCTGGAAATCAACAGCACCATTTGCATCAAACGGTTCTATGGACTCCATAAGCTCATCGGCCATTTTCTTTGAGCCGTCTACAGGTACGTTTTCAAAAACAACACTGCCCTCACGTCTTACAGAGTAGTAGCTTCTTTCAATATAATTGAAGTTGTTGTCGCTCCTGCGTTTAATTTTTTCAGCCTTGTATATAATCTGAGCGTCAGCTTCGGCGTCAAAAAGCCATACAGGAACGTAAACTCCCTTAATTTCGTCGATGTGATTCTGGTCCTTGAAAACCTTTGGAAGCAGCTTTCTGCCCTCAATATGTTTATTAAGCGCGTTTTTTGCTGCATTTTTATCGAATTTGAAAGGAATTATTCTATCAGGCTTGAGTACACCCGAGAAATTACCGCTCATAACAACAGGATTATCACAGTAGGGACACGTAGTTGCGGAAGTAGTTGCGTCTGTAATGATCTCGCCGCCGCAGGACTTGCACTTATAAACACGCATGCCCTCAGCTTCGCCCTCGCTCCATTCGCTTCCCGCTTCTGATTCCCATGCCATATCATCTTCCTTGGCATTTTCAAGAACACTGTCATATTCCTTTAAAGACTCAACATCAAATTCAGAATCACAAAAGGGGCATTTCATCTTCTGAGTGTTGCTGTCAAATTCAAGCTTTCCGCCGCAGGCAGGACACTTGTATTCCATAACATCAGGCATCTTTTTCACCTCATCAATATCTTTATATTAAAACAGGCGGACGCCGAGGTCCGCCCGTTATGTAGTAATTACTTTACAATATCATCATCGGTGAAAGGATCGCCGCACTCAGGGCAGAACTTAGGAGGATTCTTTGGATCCTCAGGTTCCCAGCCGCACTTGTCACACTTGTAGAGAGGTGCGCCCTCAGGCTTTTTCTGTCCGCAGTTTGAGCAGAATCTGCCCTTATTTACTGCGCCGCAGTCACATGTCCAGCCATCGGGAGTAAGTACAACAGGCTTTTGCTTTCCACAGCTTGCGCAGAACTTGCCTGTATTTGTCTCGCCGCACTCACACTTCCATGATTCAGCTGCGCCGCCTGTAGGTGGCTGTGGCTGCTGAGCCTGCTGTGCCTGATTCTGCTGCGCCATACCAAAGAGGCTCTGAGCATTCATGCCGCCTGCCTGCTGAGCCATGCCCATACCGAAAAGTCCCATTGCAGCACCGTTTGGATTGCTTGCGGCGTTCTGCATAGCCTGTGCCTGCGCTTCAACGAGAGTAGCAGCAGCATTGCCGGGATCGCGGTTCCAAGCTCTGTCTTCAAATTCCTGGATACGCTTCATATCAGCGTCGCTTACAGTTGCTGAAAGAATGCTTACGGACCAGATCTTGAGACCTCTCTTCTCGATCCATACAGGATTTACCTGTGTCTCAAATGCCTGCTTAACCTCGCTCTGCTTGCCGGGAAGCTCATCGTATCTGATACCTGTAGCTGAGATAGCAGCAAATGCAGGCTGCAGAGCATCAACGAATTCGCCTCTGAGCTGATTGTCAAGCTCTGAACGAGTATATCTGTCTGTAACGTTTCCGCATACGTTAACGTAGAAAACTACAGGATCAGCAATTCTGTAGGAGTAGATACCGTTGCAGCGAACGCCTACAGTAAAGCTTCTTCCGAGATCGGGATATGTCATTCTGAAAGGAACAGGGTTCTGTGTACCGAACTTATTGTCAACGAGCTCCTTCATATTGAAGTAGTAAATTCTCTGATCCTTAGCAGCTGTACCGCCGTGCTTGATACGATCCCACATCTCCTTGAAGGTCTCCTTGAGACCAGCACCGAAGCTGCTGGAGAAGATACTGGGTGAAGTACCTGTTTCATATTTGTATACGCCGGGCTCTGTAGCAATTTCAGTTACCACGCCCTGGTCGACCATGATCATAGCCTGACCTTCATGTACAACGATACCGCTTCCGTCGGAGATTACGTTATCATTTCCCTTTGTGTTGGAAGAATGTTTGCCAAGCTGCTTCTTTCCTCTTACAACGAGAACATCAGCAGGAATTGATTCACATACGAAGAATTCCAGCCATGTATCAGCCAGTGTTTGACTTGCTCCTACGAGAGCTGCCTTGATAAGTCCCATAATTTAAGCTCCTTTCGGGAATGATCCCTATAAAATTTCACGGAAAATAGCTGATTTCCGTCAATTATCTGTCAGTTTTTAACCAACATATTGTAATTATAACATATTTTAAAGAAAAATGCACTACCTTTTAGCAATTTTTTCCTGTTATAGAAATATTTTTATTATTTAACAATATTATTCCCATTCTTTCCATACATCGGGACAGTAGCCAATGGTCGCTTTTTTACCGTTTCTGACTACAGGAGTTCGTATTATCTGAGGATTTCCCAGTATCTTTTCCTCCTTGTCCTCCTCGGACAGATATTGCAGCATTGCAAGCAGGTCTTTATCCTTATGATCGGTATTTATAAGCATGTCAGTACCGCCCACAGCCTGCTTCACATTATTGAACTCTCCGCGGCTCATACCCTTTTCTTTCATGTCTATGAACTGGTATTTTACGCCACGTTCCTTGAAATAGCGCTCGGCTTTTTTACTGTCGAAGCACTTTTTAGTACCAAAAATCTGTATATTCATCGTTAATTCTCCTCGGCAAAGGCAAGATCCATATTATCAGCTTCGCGTACAAGCTTGAATTCTATGCTGTGAAGATCGAGTCCGTTCTGTGCAAAATAAAGGCGTATTGCCGTAAAGCGTGAGAACATGGGTATTTCACAGGCCAGCGGTATGAGCTTTCCCTCTGTTCCGTTCCATGTAAGAGTGCCGCTGGCTGTACCCATTGCAAATATGGTAACAGGTATCTGCGCAAGCGGGCTCTGAACAGATGATGCTGTGATAGTAACATTATACCAGCCAAGCTTCTTTATGATAAGTGCAAATGAGTGATTCTTACCCTTTTCGCTTCTGATGTTTGAAAGATCAAGCTTTAAAGAATCCTCAATTTCGTAGAAAACAACAGGTTCGTCAGACAGCTCTTCACTGTCGGGACGGTTTATTATCTCAACAATGTCTTCTTCTCCAATGAGGCGCTTCATTGCGTGGGTGCCCATAATAAAACCAAGTACATTCATTGCATTTCGCTGAAGCTCCGCTCTTGTGAGGGAGCCGTTCTTTAGTGCAGCTTCAATATCCGCATCAACGCAAGAGCTGTCTGAGCAGACCATATATACGTCGTTCTGAGCTCTTGCCATAGGAACATAATAGCTTCGCTTTGGTTCTTCACCTCTGTAGTTAACATTCGCCCACCAGTCAGTCATGGTAAAGCCCTTGAAGCCCCATTCGTCACGAAGCACCACAGTGTTCAGATCAAAGCTTCCTGCGGTCCATAAGCCGTTTATAGCTCCGTAGGTCGTCATTATCGTTTTGGCTCCTCCTACTTTAACAGCTATTTCAAACCCTCTGAGATATATCTCACGGAGAGCTCTTTCGGACACAACTGAATCAAGGAAATGACGGTTCGTCTCCTGATTGTTTGCACAGAAGTGCTTAATTGTACCTGTAACACCAACTTTGTGAAGTCCGTTTAGCTCTGCCGAAGCCATCTGTCCTGTGAGGAAAGGATCTTCCGAGAAGTACTCAAAGTTTCTGCCGTTAAGTGGATGACGATGAATATTCATTCCGGGGCCGAGCAAGCAATCCACCTTGTTTGCTATCATTTCAGTTCCCATGAACTCAAAAAGCTCCTCGACAAGCTCACGGTTGAAGGTAGAAGCTATAAGCGTGCCATTGGGCAGGCTGAAAGCCTTTGTTCCGCAGTCGAGTCTCATTCCTGATGGACCGTCAGAACAGCATCCCGCAGGGATACCGAATTTAACGAGTTCATCGGAAACTCCGCCAAATGCAGAAGCTGTTCCTGCAGTTACTCTCGGACTTCCCATGCCCTCGCCGCGAATTATACACGAGAGATCGTGGTCTGACAGCTGAGCAACGAACTGCTCCATTGTGGCATTTCCGTTCTTCACATCAACAAGCTTTATACCTTTATCTCCTGTGTATGCAATCTCCTTTGGAAGATGTTCGAGTCTGCGCTTTTCTTCGTCAACATTGCTGAGAGGGACACTTTCCAATATCTTCGTAATCCCCTCAGCGTTCTCAGCTGCCTTGAATCTTTCAAAGGCTTCAACAGGTGCCAGCACCTGCGAACACTGCTCAATAACTGTATCTTCTTCTATCTCAAAATGGAATTGATCGATACAGTTTCTCGCGTTGCTGCCTATATGGAGCGCATATCTGCCTTTTTCAAGTACCCAGCAATGCTTGCCCTCGCTGTCATCATATGAAGCTATATCTCTGTGATCTATTTTTATTTTCAAGGACTGTGACTCGCCCGGCGCAAGTTCTTTTGTCTTTACAAATCCGCAGAGGACTCTCTTGGCTCTGCCAAGCTTCCCCTGTGGAGCTTCGCAGTATACCTGAACGACTTCCTTGCCGCGGTAGCTTCCTGTATTTGTCACTCTGACATTGATCATGCTTTCACTATCGTATTTTTTTGCGTAAGTCAATTCAATATCAAATGTTGTATACGATAATCCAAAGCCAAATGGATATAGAACTCTGTCTTTTGCAAAGGTCTCGAACCAGCGGTAGCCTACGAAAATATCCTCTGCATAAACCGCTTTATTCTTGTCACCGAAATACTCGTCCGAGGGATAATCTGAAATTTTATATGCTATCGTGTCAGGAAGCTTGCCCGATGGGCTGGCCTTACCTGTCAGTACAGCAGCAGTACCTGTTCCGCCTGTCATGCCGCCCTGCCATACATATAATAATGAATCAGGTGAGCATTCCAATATCTGCTCAAGGTCGATAAGTCCGCCGACATTGAGAAGTACAACGACTTTCTTGAAATACTTCCTAACTTTTCTCAGCATATCAAGCTCCACAGATGTGAGAAGATAGGAGCCTTCTTCAAGACGTGCGTCCTGCTCCTCGCCTGCTGTTCTGCCTATTATAACAATAGCAGTTTCACTTACAGACGCAGCTTCCTCGGCTATGCTGTCGTCAAGAGGCATTTCCTTTTGGTTCCATGGCTCTCCGCCCCAGCCTCCGCCCTGATCAAAGGGGTTCTCTTCGTCCCATTTGCGGTATATATCACGCAGTTTTTCATTTATCTTAACGCCTGCTTCCGCAAGTCCGTCAACGATGCCTGTTACCTTTGATACATTGACCATACCGCCAGAGCCTGTACCGCTCTTATAATAATGGAGCTGTATACGTCCGAAAACAGAAACCGTCTTGCTCATATCCAGCGGCAGAGCATTATTGTCATTTTTTAGCATGACAATGCCCTCAGCAACAATTTCTGCGGCTTTTTCAAGATATTTATTCCAGTCAAGAGTTCTTTTCATAGCAATAGCCTCCCTGCGAAAAAATATTATGAATACATTATATCAAATTTGATCTTCCATTTCAAGGACTTTAGTCAAAATTAAACAAAAAGTTCATTTTTATAAAAAAAGCGAGGCATTTGCCTCGCTCTTATGTATAATTAACCGAAGTATCTCTTGAGAAGTCCCTCGAAAGCCTTGCCGTGACGAGCTTCGTCCTTTGCCATTTCATGAACTGTATCATGGATAGCGTCCAGATTGAGCTCTTTAGCTCTCTTAGCGAGCCTGAGCTTGCCCTCTGTTGCACCGTGCTCGGCAGCAACTCTCTTTTCAAGGTTTTCTTTTGTGGAAGATGAAAGCACCTCGCCGAGAAGCTCTGCAAACTTAGCAGCGTGCTCAGCTTCCTCATATGCAGCCTTTTCCCAGTAAGCGCCTATCTCAGCATAGCCCTCTCTGTAAGCTACTCTTGCCATTGCAAGATACATACCAACCTCTGAACACTCACCGCTGAAATTAGATCTAAGTCCGTCAAGGATCTCCTGATCTGTTACAGCCTTTGCAACTCCAAGCTCATGCTCGCAGGCAAAAACAAGCTTGTCGCCCATTTCCTTCTCAATGAACTTTGAGCCGGGAACACCGCACTGTGGACATTTTTCAGGTGGTTCGTTTCCTTCGTGAACGTATCCGCAAATTGGACATACATAGGTTTTCATAGTAGTATACCTCCATAGTTTTAAAATATTTTAGTCCGTGCTAAGCTGAAAGCCTTGCTGAAATGGACATTTTAAACTGAATGCTTTACTCTGTCATGCTCCTCTGCACGTTTTCCGTTGTTGAAACGGTCAAGTGTACCAACGAGATAGCCTGTAATTCTTCTTATTCTGTCGAAAGGAACATCCTGCGCAAAATCATAGCGGAGATCAACGTATTCACCGTCGGTCTTTACTGTCATGCCAAGAATCTCTCTGTCGCTGTACTTTTTCTTGCCATAGTCGATATAGGCGTTGATCTCGTCCTGTGAGAGCTGTTCGCCGATAACATTGATTTTCATAATATTTTGACCTCCATAAACATAGTATTGACAAATGTCTGAATATATTGTATCATAAAACATATTAAAAATCTGTTGCATATGCAACATCAGGAGAGTTTTTTTATGTTACCTGAAGATAATATACTATTTAAAGGCATTGAGCATGACGACTGTCACCGCATGATAAGCTGCTTTAACGCGGATATAAAGAAATTCAAGTCCGGAAACCGCATAATGGATTACTCTGATAATCCCGACAAGCTCGGAATAATATTAAACGGCACAGCAGTCATGGTACGCTATGATATGAATGGTGTACGTTCTATTTTGGAATCCCTTGAAGAACAAAGCATTTTCGGGGTATATTTCACTTTTACAGCCTCACAGCGAAGCGGTATTGAGATAGTTGCTGAAAGCGACTGCGAAGTCATGTTTGTTAAACGGTCTGAAATTACAAAAAGATGCGAAAACGCCTGTCAGTGCCATTCACGTGTAGTCGAAAATCTACTTGATCTTATGTCTGAAAAGGCTATATCCCTGAATGAACGTATCGAAGTCCTGAGCCAGCGCTCCATTGAGGATAAGCTTATCATCTGTCTGAGTATCATAGAGGAAAAAACTCCAAAAGGCAAAGCTCCTCAGATACCTTTTTCAACTACTGCTCTTTCAGACTACCTTTGCGTAAACAGAAGCGCCTTACAGCGTGAGATATCAAGACTGAAAAAAGCAGGGATACTTACAATATCCAAACGAAAATTTCGGTTACAGCATAATCAGGAACACGATATATAAAAAATAACAATTTTGTCATATCTGAAATTATGTGTTGACTTTTCTTTATTGAAATGATAAACTTATAAATGCTGATTTTTAAATTGAAAGGAAAAAATAAACTATGATTTGGGAGATAATCAAAACAATTATTCTCGGAATCGTCGAGGGGATCACTGAATGGCTGCCCATAAGCAGTACAGGACATCTTATCCTTGTCGGCGAATTCTTAAAACTCGACCAGTCAGATGACTTCAAAGAGATGTTCGACGTTGTAATACAATTTGGAGCTATTCTTGCTGTCGTTGTCATATTCTGGAAGAAGCTGTGGCCCTTCGGCAAGAAAGACAACGCTCACCCGCTGAACAAATCACCTTTCGGTCAGATGATAAAGACAGATATCTTTATGATGTGGTTCAAAGTCCTTGCAGCCTGCATACCAGCAGCTGTTATCGGACTCCTGCTTGATGACTGGATAGACGAGCATTTCTACAATCCGTGGACGGTTGCAGTAGCGCTCATTGTTTTCGGTATCGCATTTATTGTTGTTGAAAACTGGAACAAAGGCAAAAATCCCAAGATAAAAACAATATCCGAACTCACATTCAATGCAGCATTCATTATCGGCGCTTTTCAGCTTATAGCAGCTGTTTTTCCGGGAACCTCACGTTCGGGTGCAACTATTGTCGGAGCACTTCTTATCGGAGTTTCTCGTACTGTAGCAGCTGAATTCACATTCTATCTTGCTATTCCCGTTATGTTCGGAGCAAGTCTCCTTAAACTTGTAAAATTCGGATTCGACTTCACAGGCAGTGAGCTGGCAGTCCTTCTTATTGGCTGCGTTGTTTCATTCCTTGTCTCAATATTCGTTATCAAATTCCTTATGGACTACATAAAAAAACACGATTTCAAGGTCTTCGGCTGGTACAGAATAGTGCTCGGTATACTTGTACTGCTCTATTTCGGTGGAAAAGCTCTTATAAAATGACGAAAGGCAGCTCGATGAGCTGCCTTTTTATTATTCTTCATCGAAGGAATCAAGGTCGATGCCTGCAAGAAGCTCCTTGAGCTCTGCAAGCTCGTCAGCTGTAAGAGTAACGCCCTTACCCATTCTTGAATGATCGGGAGACCACTCACGGATATCGTACTTTGGCTCGTGCTCGTTCCAGCTTACCATATTAAGCTCCTTTGTCCACCCCTTTGCATTCTCTGAGAGAACGCCTACCTTCTCTGTTATTTCGTATTTAAGCTCTGCCATTTTCATTTCTCCTTTCATTTTTTGGCTGTTTACCATTCAATTTAGTATTATAACATAAAACATAATAAAAAGCAACAGCCACGGAGAAAAAAATTCAAATAGATACTCTTAGAAAATCAAGCGCCTTACTGTAAAGCTGTCTCGGGCGGCATCTCTCTGATATCAGAGCCTCTGCAAAAGCTACAGCATCTTCGATATTACGTGAAAAATCGGATATTATCTCCTTTTCGCCGCTTTTTCTGTCGATGACCTCTATCCCGTATGTAATAAATTCGTCACCGTACATATAAAGCCTTCCGCTCAGAACACGGTACGTGACCTTGTTATCGCCGTATATCTCCATATATACAGTTTTGTCTTTAACCTCATGCTTTATTCTTTTTACTATCCCGAACATATTTATGCTCCCTTCGTTTTGTTCCGTCATATGACAATATCATTATAACATCAACAGGATACAATGTGAACGGGTATTTTTTTTGTTGAACAGAAAGCTTTAAGCAGCTTTTTGACGAAAAAACTCGCCGAAACGGCGAGTTTTTTCTATTCCATATCATTTATCTGCATATATAACCGCTGCATCTGGATATCAGTCTCAGCTATTCTTTCGGCGCATTCACGGAGCTCTTCGGATATTTCGGGGGTTATCTCCGTCGAGGTCTTATATTTGAGCTGATGCTCAAGGCTTGCCCAGAAATCCATGGCTATGGTTCGTATCTGTATCTCTACAGGAGCATATTCTTTGTGAGTTGACAGATAAACAGGCACATTCAGTATCATATGATAGCTTCTGTATCCGCTGGGCTTTGGATTCTTAATGTAGTCCTTGCGCTTTATAACAGTGAAATCATCACGTCTGCCAAGCATTTCGACTATTGCATATATGTCAGATATATAGTAGCAGGTAACACGGATTCCCGCAAGGTCGAGCAGATTCTTCCTTGCGGCATCTGTAGAGATAGGCAGTCCCTTTTTTTGTAGTTTCCCGATTATGGACTGTGGCGATTTCAGTCTGCTTTCAATATTATGGATAGGATTTCTCTGGAATTTAACACTGAATTCATTGTCAAGAATGTTTAGATGTGTCCTTACTACTTCAATAGCCGAATCGTAAAGGTGCTGAAGCTGTAAAAAATCATAGAAAACATGAGAGAACATCTCCTTCATTGACTCGCTGTTGTCCGTAAGTGCGGGGAGATTGTCAAATGCTTCTGTAATGAAGTCTTTTTCGCTCATATGTTTCCTTCCTTTCTGTCTTTAGTCCGTATTATCCTCGCCTTCTGTATATTCAAAACGTTCTGTACCGCTTTCAGCCTTACTGAACTGCGTCTTGTAAAGCTCGGTATATACTCCTCCCTTATTCACAAGCTCGCTGTGAGTACCTCTTTCTGATATTATACCGTCCTTGATGACAAGTATCTCATCAGCGGCGAGAATAGTGGAAAGTCTGTGTGCGATAAGAATACTTGTTCTTGACGAGATTAGGGGATCTATGGCGTCCTGTATCTTCTGCTCGGATATAGAATCCAGAGCAGATGTAGCTTCATCAAAAATCATGAGCGCAGGATCCTTTAACAGTACGCGGGCAATTGATATACGCTGTTTTTCGCCGCCTGAGAGCTTCAGTCCTCTGTTTCCGACAACAGTATCAAGACCTGTCTCCTGCTTTTCAATGAATTCGTAGATATTAGCCTGCTTGCAGGCTTCAATAAGCTCCTCTTCTGTAGCGTCAGGCTTTGCGTACAGAAGGTTTTCGCGGATAGTTCCGTTGAAAAGGTATGTTTCCTGACTAACGATGCCTATATGCTTGCGAAGATACTCAAGATCAAGCTTCCTGACGTCAATACCGTCAAACAGTACGCTTCCTGCGGTAACGTCGTAAAGGCGAGGAATAAGATTTACAAGAGTACTCTTTCCCGAGCCTGAGGGACCGACAACAGCAATGCACTTGCCGCTTTCAAGGGAGAAGTTGATATCATTGAGTATCTGACGCTCCTTATCGTAATAGAAGCCCACATTTCTGAACTCCACCTCGCCCTCGGGCTCTTTATCGGGAGTTATGGCGTCGGGAGCGTTCTCTATCTCCACCGGCATATCGAAATACTCAAATATTCTTGTAAACATAGCCATTGAGCGAATCCAGTCCACCTGAATATTCAGAAGCTGATTAACAGGACCGTACATTCTGCCGAGAAGAGCCACAAGTACTGTGATATCGCCCACAGTGAGATCAGAATCATACTTCATCATGAGAATACCGCCTGCAAGATATATGAGCATAGGTCCGATGCTTGAAAATGTTGTAAGAGCAACTCTGAACCAGCGCCCCGCCATTCCCTCACGAATATTTAGCTTTATCATCTTGCGGTTGACATTTTCGTACCTGTCGTACTCAGTCTGCTCCATACCGAAAAGCTTTACCAGAAGCTGACCGCTGACAGACATTGTCTCATTGAGTATGCCGTTGATCTCATCGCTGCAAGCCTGTGATTCCTTGGTTATGGACCACCTTGTTTTTCCTGCGCTTCGTGTGGGTATAGCAAAAAGCGGCACCACAAGCATACCCACGATTGCAAGTACCCAGTTCTGTCTGAACATTACTATCATAGCAACTATGAGAGTAATGGAGTTTGATAATATACTTGTCAGTGTATTTGTGATTATCTGCTGAACGCCCGATATATCGCTTGTCATTCGCGTTATGATATCGCCCTGATTATTCGATGTAAAGAATCTCTGGGACATCTTCTGCAAATGAGCATACATCTTATTGCGCATATCATAGGTTATATGCTGAGCTATCCATGTATTCATGTAGCTTTCAAGTACTCCTATGAGATTAGCTCCGAGAGTTACTGCCAATGACATCACGATAAAGAATATCAGTTTATTGAGACTTCTTCCAATAAGTCCCTCGTCGATTATCTTACCTGTAATAACAGATGGCAGAAGGGTAAGCGTCGATGAAATGATTATAGCTGCAAGAACTATAAGCATCTGCTTCCAATACGGCTTCAGATAGGAAAAAATCCTTTTGAGCAGTGCTTTTGTAACTTTAGGGCGGTTTTTCTTTTCCTCATCGGTAAGGTAGCCCATTCCTCGCGGTCCACCAACAGGCGGCATAAATATCAACTCCCAATGTTATTTTTGTTCATGAAACTGTTTTTCCGTCCATGGCTTCAACTATTTTATTAACAGCACCGTAATAGTCCTCCTTGACGGTAAGTTCATTTGCTGCCTTTAGCGCTGTATCAAGCTCCTTAGGTGTCTTTTCTTCGGAGTATGCGATCATTTTTCTGCTCTTTGTATCAAGCATAAGCATTATCCCGCTTTTGTCGATGTATTTACGTTTATAATAGGTTTTCAGTATATCTTCATTTGGCGTTGTTGAGTTGTTTTTTGAGACAAGAAGCGTTATATCTTCCTTACACGATGAAAGAGCTTTCTCCAAAGCCTTGCTCTGCTCATATTCAAAAAGCTGAACATTATCGGTTATATGATCGGGGCACAGCTCTCCCAGCTGTAAAAGACGCATGATCCCTTTTCTGTAATCGCCTTTCATTATCTCCTTTGTGGACCAGTATACAGCGTTTTCCTGAGCTTTTTCACCTATATTTGTCAGACAGGTGCCCGTTTTATAGACAACATCTTCATTAGTGTCATTATTTATGAGAATTATAAGGCAGCTGCCCTTTGCTTCATATATATCAGCAAATGCATCAGCAGCATAATCATAAGGCGATTTATCACCGAGCTCATTTACCGTAATGACAGCCGTGTTAATAAGCTTCGCATTATACAGCCAGCCTGCATAGTCGTTGCATGCTTTTGTATCTTCAAGACTTAGCAGACCTGCTTTGTCAAAGACATACGTTCCCTCGGCAGCTTTTACCTCGCGTTCCGTAAATGGCTGGCTTGTTGCTTCGACGTTGTGCTTTGGTACATAGGTGCTGCTCTTTGAGGAACAGCTGCAGATCGTAAGTGCGACAGCAGCTGCAAAAACAGCTGCGGATAAAAATTTTTTCAAAAAAATCATTCCTTGCTCTTGTAATTACTATTATATTTTAGTATAATTTAATAGAAAAATCAAGTACAACCGATCAATAAATTTTTTGTAAAGGAGCTGCAGTATGGATTACCGCGTACAAGGCAGAGATATTATCGTACATGAACCAGACCTCGACCTTGATGAAACTCTTGACTGCGGACAGGCTTTCCGCTGGAAAAAGATACCCTCTGATTATGGCTGTACATATGAGGGATATTTTATAAACGACAAACTTACGATCTCGCAGACAAGCAAAAGTAATTTTATTTTTCACGATACATCTGAGAACGATTTTGTCTCAAAGTGGATAAACTACTTTGACTTTGAGACCGACTACTCAGAGCTGAAGCGCTGCTTTTCGGAAGATGAAACTCTCTCAAAGGCCTGCGAATTTGCACAGGGCATCCGCTTGCTGAAGCAGGACAGCTGGGAGTGCCTTATTTCCTTTATTATTTCCCAGAACAATAATATTCCCCGTATCAAAGGCATTATCGACCGTCTCTGCGAGCATTACAAAGGGAAATTTCCCGACCCGCCGCAGCTCAGTTCCGAAACAGAAGAGTCTCTGGCATATCTCAGAAGCGGCTTCCGCGCAAAATATATTCTCGACGCCGCCTGCAAGTCTGCCAATAATGAGATCAGTCTCGATAAGATCGCAGAAATGCCGATAGACGAAGCCCGTACTGCTCTGAAGCAGATAAAAGGCGTTGGACCTAAGGTCGCTGAATGTGTTCTGCTTTTTGGAATGTACAGGACAGAAGCATTCCCTGTTGATGTGTGGATAAAACGAGTTCTCGCTCAGTATTACCCGGAAGGATTCCCTGAATTTGCCAAAAGCAAAGGTGGTATAGCTCAGCAGTATCTTTTTCATTACATAAGGAATTTGCCCAAACAAGGCGAATAAACCATAAAAAATCTGCCGATACTCCCCATAAATAACTTTTGAGGAGATATTATGGTTAAAGGTGTAAACAAAAACATTATCGAGATTCAAAATCCTGACAGTCTGTATTTTGAAAAGGCTGTACTTTATGTAAGACCCAATGTTACCGTATTCCCTGAAGCTGTCAGGCGCAAGGAAGCCGAACGGCTTCTTCACAGTCTGATGCCTGATAAAGGTACAGGGAAAAGGAACAGGCTCAAAAAAGCTGTTTTAGCTGCTCTGCTGGCTTTATTTCTTGGTATTGTACTGTTTCTGCTTCTATAGACATTAGTTTCTTTTTGTGGTATAATTAATTTATAGCAAAGCTTTTATAAAGGAGTCAGAGTATGGAACATCATGAAAAAAAAATACAGAAATAAGCTTTCAAAACGAATAATATCCACACCTACTCCTGCTGCCAAAAGCGCCTTCTTCTATATACAGGAAGCAGGCAGCACAATGAAAGAAGACCCGTATTCAGCAGCTCGCCGTGACCTTGAGCTTTTTCTCATAGGAGCCGTTGTCAGCGGTCGTGGTGATCTTACAGTCGAAGACGAATCAATTTCACTTGTAAAAGGTGATTGCTTCTTCATAGACTGCCGTAAGCGGTATTGCTGTAAAAGCTCAGAAAACGAACCGTGGGAAATGATGTGGATATACTTTAACGGCAGTGCTTCACAGCAGTACTATGATTTTTTTGCTTCAAATTCAAAACATACTTTCAGACCTCTTTTCTTCGATAAAGTCGTCTCTGATATCAGTAAAATTATCGAGCTTCACGAAAAAAATGAGTCTAATGCGGAGCTGTATACTTCAAAATACATCGTTGATCTGCTTACTATCTCTCTGACATTCAATAATAATGAGCAGCAGTACGATTCAGCTCTGAAACAGAAGCTTGCTGCCGTAAACAGCTATATAGAGGATCATTTTACGGAAGATATTTCCCTCGAAAAGCTTTCCTCGGAGTTTTATATAAGCAAATATTATCTCACACGAGAATACAAGCATATTTACGGGAAGACGATCTTTCAGCACATAATCAACGCCCGAATCAATTACGGCAAGAAGCTTTTACGCTTCTCCGATAAGTCAGTTGAGGAAATCGCTCATCTATGCGGGTTCAATGACCAAAGCTATTTCGCAAGGCAATTCAAAAAATCCGAAAATCTCACCTGCTTTTCCTACAGAAAAATGTGGCGTGACTGATATATAACAAAAAAAGAGAGCATATGCTCTCTTTTTTTATGACCAGACCGATAAGCCGAGTTCTGTCGTGTGCGGTAATTTATCTACGCTTATCGTCGCCGATAAGCTCAAGCCGTCATTACCTGTTATCCGCCGAGCCGACGTTATGATAACAGACACCAATAGACGTTGCATCGGATAGGGTTTACATAGCAGCGCTGTCTCCAGCGCTCTGGTGAGCTCTTACCTCGCCTTTCCACCATCACCGTCAAAATGACGGCAGTATATCTCTGTTGCACTTGCCCTAAGGTCGCCCTCGGCTGCCGTTAGCAGCTACCCTGCTCTGTGATGCTCGGACTTTCCTCGTAAACTAAAACGTTTCCGCTACCGCATAGTCTGCTCACTTGTTAATAATATCATTATTTCATAAAAAAGTCAAGCTTCAACCTTTTCGCCAAGCTTATAGCCAAGAATATCGGCTATTTTTCTTACATCGGCTGCTTTCATAGCCTTTATCTTGAAGCGCTTGTGCTCTTCACCCTCAAACCATATACTCATGGCGCATCTGCCGCTCATAGCCTGTAAAAGGTTCTGTTCAAGCTCTATTTTGACGATCTTTTTACGCTCCGACACAACTGTATGAAAACGAGTCCATATGGAGCAGCGTATCATTATCTTATCATCATACAGAGCAACTCCGCTGGTGAGAAGAGCTACGAATTTAACAATTATGAACCATACAGCAGGTATCTCCAGCATGACAGCGACGAAGAATGAGAGCTCCGAAAAAGGGGGAAAAAGCTTCGCCAACCAGTCATGTGACGGAAATATAAGCGCTGCTACAACAAGGGGTATCAGCAGATAAGAGCCTATACCTGCGGGCTGTGCGCTGTAATCGTTCCTTATTCCGCTGTATATGCCTATTACCTGTAAATTGCTGCCCAGCTTCTTTTCCAGTTTTACAGGAAGAAGCACAGGAAGGCGATTCTTTGAAGCTCCGTAACCGGCACAGTTTATATTAACAGCTACTGCCTTGAAAAGCTTCATTATCAGGTTTTGCCGCAGATCTGTATAATTTATATGTGAGTTTTTTATCCTGTATTCCTTACGGTCAAAAATACCATAGGCGACCTTCATGCAATTCTTATCGCAGTCTATACTGAATCTGCCGTATCTGAACAGGTTTACAAGAAAAGACAAAAACCATGAACCGATAAAGAATACACCGATAAATATCGCCGCTGTAGGTATCTTGAGGACCAGTTTTTCGGTGAGCTTGGCTGTTTCAGCGGTAAGAATATTTAATGAGCGGCTGATAATGTCATAGGCAATATCTCCGCCCTTGAAGAAGAATGTGGCAAGATAGATAGTTCCCGAAAAGCCGCTGGAAAAGAAAACGGAGAAAAGAAGTACAGAAAGGGAGTTGGGCTGTGGTATACCATTTATTTTCTCGTTTTCATTGATATCAGGCATATGGTGCATTATAGCGTTGCGTGTTTTTTTACTTACAAGAAGCTTCAGATCAACGGTCTTGAAAATCCCTGCACGTGTATCACACCTGAAGCGCATAGCTCTGAACATTGACATATAAAAAGGTCTTTCGATGGTGACTGAGCTGACATTCTTGAATGGGATATAGGTATTCACACGCACAAATACTCCTTCACGGTGAACGAGCTCCTCCTGGGTGAAGTCGATTTTGGAAAAGAACCAGCGTATAAAACCGAAAATAATGATGGCTCCGAGAACTGCTATATCGAACCATGCGCCCTTGACCCAGCTGTACAGCCAGTTTTTGTCAAAGTGATAAGTGTAGACTCCGCGAAGCAGAGGAAAAATCAGAAGCCATATGTTCTTCGCTGAATACTTTAATATTTTCAGAGGGTGTTCATGGTACATACCTATCCCCCTTTACACTTATGCTGCCCGAAAGCTCAAGTATCTCCTTGGCGTCCGACTGCTTGAGAAAAAGAAGTCTCAGCTGACCGCCGTAAACGAAGAATATTATAAAATTAAATCCCGTATACTGAGAAAAGGGGCTGCTGATGATAGTTGTATATTGAATAGATGAATAACGAACCGATTGATGAACTTTTATAAAGACGCCGCTGCTTTTCATTACTTCCGTCTCAGTGGCTGTATATTTTATGGACGAAAAATACATGGGGAGATGAATGAACATTTCAAAGCAGGCTATTGAAACAGCCGAAACTACAATAATAAATACAATATTATCAAAAGGGATAAAATACTTTGCCGCAGCAGATATAATACCAACAGCCGCAGTTATAAGTATCCTCAAAGTTGACAGACAATGCCTGTCAGGTACATATTGCTTCATTCTCCGCCCCCTCTCTCATTAAAAAATCCTTTTAATGATTTACTCTTTATTATATCACAAATATTATTTAATGTAAAACAAAATTTAAAAACAAATTGTAAACTTTACAAGGAGCATCTGTCGATATGCTTGAAAAGATCAATTCATTTGTATGGGGCGGCGGACTTATTTTTCTTCTTCTGATAACAGGTATAATATATACCTTAAAGCTAAGATTCATACAGTTCAGAATATTTCCGTATTTTCTCAGACGTGCGAAAAAAGGAGGTTTCCGCGCTCAGTTCAAAACAATATGTATGTCCCTCGGAACAGCAATGGGTACAGGTAATATAACAGGAGTTGCATCAGCGATTTCCATCGGCGGTGCAGGTGCGGTTTTCTGGATGTGGGTATCTGCCTTTCTCGGAATGGCAACTGTATATGCGGAAAACAGCCTTTCAGCAAAATATACCGATGAATCGGTACGCGGAACAATGGCGTATATAGAAAAGGGTCTCGGCAGTAAGCGAATAGCTGCTTTTTTCTCGATATGCTGTGTTCTTGCCTGCTTTGGTATGGGCGGAATGGTACAAGCAAACGCTCTTTCCGAAAGTGTTCTGGCCTGCATCGATATACCGCCGTTTTTGCTGGCATTAGTATTATTTGTACTTATTTTCGCTATAATCAGCGGAGGTGCAAAGCGGATTGGCTCGGCAGCACAGTTTCTTTTGCCGTTTGCAACAGTATTATATACTGTTTTATGCTTGATAGTAATAGTTAAATACAAGTCTGATCTCAAAATCGTTTTTACTCGGATATTTCAAGAAGCTTTCGGGATAAAACAAACAATTGGCGGTATATCCGGGTATACGCTCTCTAAAGCAGTATCGGCCGGGCTTCGCAGAGGAGTTTTTTCTAACGAAGCTGGTCTGGGAAGTTCCCCTATTCTGCACAGTTCCTCCGACAATGCAAATAACGGCATAGTTCAGGGAATGAGCAGTATGCTGGAGGTTTTTATTGATACGATGCTATGCTGTACGCTTACAGCTGTTGTGATACTGTGCGGCTCGAAGGATAAAACGGTAAGAAGTACGTTTATCAATGTTATAGGAGACAAAACGGATCTCTTTATTGCTGTTATCATGTTCGTATTCGCTCTTTGCACTGTTATAGGTTGGTTTTACTGCGGAGAAACTGCATTCAGATACCTCTTTAAAATTAAAAATACGCTTATTTTTGCTTTTGTATTCTCACTGGCAGCTTCCATGGGAGTTCTGTTCAAAGCCGAAGCAATATGGTCTGTATCCGACATTTCCAACGGATTAATGGCATTTCCAAACCTCATAGCTCTTATTCTTTTAATAAAAAATGTCAGGCGCGAATAAAAGTATGTATTAACGCCAATATATAAAATAGAAATATCATTACAGATGATTGATTTCACTATACAATAAATTCAACTCTCAGTAAAATTTTATGGATTTTGACTAATGTTTACTCTGTAACATTTTTGCTCTTGACAGCAGACACATGATTATGTATAATTATAGTTGAATAGTTATGCTTGGCAAATAATGTCATGACACTTTTAATTAGGCTTTTATGGCGAAAAATCGTCATTAAGATATAAGACCGTAAGGCGATATACGGTCAACAGCTTCGGAATCATAATGTTATCAGGTCACATATCCCAACAGGTTCGGCTCAAAATCCAAGAGCTTGTACGTTTGCCTGCTTGATGTGGTCAGTATTTTTATCGCTATTTTAAAGATAACACTTTATTTTACATTTCTGTGATAACAGCATCATTTTTACACAATGTAATATTCCGTCGCTTTTTTACATATTTTAAAGACCTTCACTGCGTTCATGTGAATGTCTTTCCCTATTTTTGAAAGCGAGGTCATATAGTGAACGAAAAAGAAAAAAACAACGCTAAGAAGTCTGACGCTCCAAAGAGAACGTACAGAAGAAGAACTTCTTCAAAGGAAAAAACAACAAAAGATAACGCTGTAAAGGCGGAGGCTTCTGCACCGGCAAAGGGCAGAACACGTTCAAGACAGCCTAAGGAAGTAAAAAAGACTCCTGTTAAGATAATCCCGCTTGGCGGACTTAATGAGATAGGCAAGAACATGACCGTATTTGAGTGCTCAAATGATATTTTCATTCTCGACTGCGGACTTGCTTTCCCTGATGCAGATATGCCCGGTGTTGATATTGTTATCCCTGATTTTACCTATGTTGAGCGCAACAAGGAAAAAATAAGAGGTATCGTCATCACTCACGGTCATGAAGACCATATAGGCGGACTTGCATATCTTCTCAAAAAGATAAATGTTCCTGTTTACGCCACAAGACTTACTATCGGTCTTATCGAGGGCAAACTCAAGGAACAGGGACTTTACGGGAAAGTCAACCTCAACATCGTTGAGCCCAAAAAGACAGTAAAAATGGGCTGTATGGCTGTTGAGTTCATCAAGGTCAACCATTCTATCCCCGATTCTGTTGGTATGGCTATCCATACTCCTGCTGGAGTTATAGTTCATACAGGCGATTTCAAGGTAGATTACTCCCCTATTGACGGAAAGATCATCGATCTTGCACGTTTCGGAGAGCTCGGGAGCCGCGGAGTTCTTGCTCTTATGGCTGATTCCACCAACGCCGAGCGCCCCGGATATACTCATTCCGAGAGAACTGTCGGTGATTCATTCGATAAGCTTTTTCAGAAAGGCGAGGGAAAGCGAATCATTATCGCTACTTTCTCCTCAAATATACACCGTGTTCAGCAGATAGTAAACTGCGCTGCAAGATATGGACGTAAAGTCGCTGTATTCGGCAGAAGCATGGTAAATGTAATCAATACAGCTATTGAGTTGGGCTATCTTGACGCTCCTGAGGGCATATTCATCGATATCGAAATGATGAACCGCTATGAGAGCGAGCGTATCGTTCTTATAACTACGGGAAGTCAGGGTGAGCCAATGTCAGCTCTTACAAGAATGGCTATGAACGACCATAAAAAGGTCAATATCACTCCCATGGATTTCATCATTATCTCGGCAACACCTATCCCGGGCAATGAGAAGTTCGTTACAAGAGTTGTAAACGAACTGATGAAATCAGGCGCTGAGGTAGTCTATGAGGCTATGTACGAGGTACATGTTTCGGGACACGCTTGTCAGGAAGAGCTCAAACTCATGCATTCTCTTACAAAGCCTAAGTTCTTTATCCCTGTTCACGGCGAGTACAAGCATCTAAAAAAGCATGCGGACCTTGCTCTGCAGCTGGGAATGCCAAAGGATAATGTAATTATTGCAGAAATAGGCAACGTTATTGAGACCGATGGAAATACAATGAAAGTCGTATCACAGGTGCCTGCGGGAAGAGTTCTCGTTGACGGCCTTGGTGTCGGAGATGTAGGCTCTATAGTTCTCCGTGACAGAAAGCACCTTGCTCAGGACGGACTTATTATTATCGTTATAGGAATTGAGAGAAGCAGCAATGAGATCGTTGCAGGTCCTGATATCATATCCAGAGGATTTGTATATGTCCGTGAATCAGAGGAACTTATGGACGAGGCAAAGGGTCTTCTTACCGATACTCTTGCAAATTGCTCCGCAAGTGAGCTCAGAGAATGGAATTCACTTAAAGGCAAGCTTCGTGACGCACTTTCCGACTATATTTATCAAAAGACAAAGCGCAGTCCTATGATTCTTCCTATTATCATGGAAACATGATACGCTCTGCCAGAGCTTAAAAAGCTTTGACGGCTTATCCGAAAGGAGCTTAAAGTTGAAAAAGAAATTTCCGGCAGTTCTGATGATTCTCCATGTTTTGGTTCTCGTAGCGCTTATACCAACATATCTGCTGATCGACCAAAGCAACAAGGTGCTGAATGTACTGGTACTGTCCGTAGTCTTATTAATTCTAATCTGTGTTATTTATACTATAATTTATTCCAGAAATTCTATGCGGCGCATTTCAAAAATGAATCAGCATCTTGAAAGCTCTGCTGCTGAATTTATGAATTCGCTCCCCGCTCCTGTGGCAGTTATCGATGACAGCAGACAATTTGTCTGGTATAATCAGATATTCGCCGAAAAAATCGGCTTGGGACAAGATGTGTACGGACTTGAGCTTGAAGGCTTTGTCAATATAGACATGAATATGCTTGAAAAGAACGGTTCTGCCATATGCCCCATGAATGGCTCGATCTATAATGTAACAGCTGAAAAATTCGATAAAAATGATATGTCCTTCCTTGTGCTGTATTTTCATGACGATACAAGCTACTATACAGTCAAAAAGCGTATGGACGAATCTCACCCCAATGTTGTTATAATAAACATCGACAACTATGATGATATAATGCAGAACGCAAAGGAAAGCGAAAAGGCACAGGCTTCTGTTGAGACCGAAAAGCTCATTGAGAATTTTATGAGCAAAACAAACGGCTTCATAAAAAAGACTTCCTCAAATACATTCTTTGCTATCCTTGAAAACCACCATGTTGACGAGATAATAAACGGCAAATTCAAGATACTTGACGCTGCAAGAAACATCAAAATTTCAGGAAAGTATCCCCTCACCTTCTCCATTGGCGTCGGGCAAGGAGCTGCTTCCCTTGCAGAAAGCGAAAAGATCGCCCGTCAGTGCCTTGATATGGCCCTCGGACGAGGCGGCGATCAGGCTGTGGTAAAGACGGACAACGGATACAGATTCTTCGGCGGCGTATCAAACGGCATTGAAAAACGCTCCCGTTCAAAAACAAGGATAATCGCAAATGCACTTCAGGATCTTATAATGAACAGCGATAATATCTTCATTATGGGTCATCGCTTCGGTGATCTTGACTCTGTGGGAGCAGCCTGCGGCCTTGCAGGAGCTATTTCCCTTGTGGGCAAATCTGTTTATATTGCTGTTGATCGTACAAAAAATCTTGCAACAAACCTTATTGATATAGTTGACGAAGAAACAGAAGGCGGTCTTTTTGTCACTCCGTCCGAAGCAGAGGGAATGATCGCACAGAATGATCTGCTAATCATCGTTGATACCCACAATAAGGACTACATTGAAAGCAGAGTCCTCTATGAAAAGGCTAAAAATGTAGTTGTTATCGACCACCATAGAAAAACCGTCAACTTTATAGACAATGCAGTTATCTTCCACCATGAGCCTTATGCTTCATCGGCTTCGGAAATGGTAACCGAGCTTCTTGAATACTTCAATTACGACGGTGACGAGAAGCTGAGGACGTGTTTTGCAGACGCGCTTCTTTCAGGAATCATGCTTGATACCAAGAACTTTGTAATGCGTACAGGTGTCAGGACATTTGAAGCTGCTGCTTTCCTGAAAAAAATGGGAGCAGATACTGTTGCTGTAAAGCTGCTGTTCTCCAATTCTATTGATTCATACAGACGTAAAACTCAGATAGTTGCTTCTGCAAAGATACATAATAACTGTGCTATCGCAGCAGCTGATTTCAAGTCTGACGACATACGCCTTGTAGCACCGCAGGCAGCCGATGAGCTGCTCGGTATCACAGATGTAGATGCTTCCTTTGTAATTTACAGGACAGGAAACACACTGAATATCTCGGCAAGATCACTCGGCGCACTCAATGTACAGGTGATAATGGAACAGCTTGGCGGAGGCGGTCATCAAACAATGGCTGCTACACAGCTGGAAGGAATCTCTGTTGAGGACGCTGTAAAATCACTTATATATGCAATAGACGAATGCCGTAAAAATACGGAAAATTCACAGTAAGAAAGGTTGGATAAACTAATGAAGGTAATTTTTTTACAGGACGTTAAAGGTTCAGGTAAAAAGGGAGAAATAAAAAATGTAGCAGACGGCTACGCTCGCAATATGCTGCTGCCTAAGGGTTACGCAGTTGAAGCCACAGCAGCTAATATGAACAAGCTGGAGGGCGCTCAGGCATCTGCTCAGCATAAGATAGATGTGGACATACAGGCTGCAAAGGACGCAGCTGCCAAGATCAAGGGCAAAAAAGTCGAGATCATCGCTAAGGCAGGCTCGAACGGAAAGCTCTTCGGCTCAGTCACTGCTGCAAATGTTGCCGACGCTCTGTCACAGCAGCTCGGCGTAAAAGTCGATAAGAAAAAGATAGTTCTCAGCACTGATATAAAGAATTTCGGTTCTTATACCGCATCAGTAAAGCTTTATAACGGAATTGCAGAGACTATCGACGTTGAAGTCAGCGAAGGCTGATAGGTGCATAATATGGACGAAAATGATATCCTGCTCTCCGCCAGAGAACTGCCCCACAGTATCGAGGCGGAGCAGTCTGTTTTAGGAGCGATAATCTCCGATCCGCAGGTCCTTTCAGATGTCATCGAGCTCATAAAGCCCGAATACTTCTACAATGATCAGCATAAAGCCCTTTACTCCATTATGCTGCAAATGAACTCGATGAGCCTGCCTGTTGATATCGTGACAGTGCTCAACGAGGCGGAAAAACAGCATATTTTTGATAGCCCTGCCGAGGGCAGAAGGTACCTTGCAGAGATTGGAAATATGCTCCCTTCCACTGCTAATATCGAGAGCTACTGCAAGATAGTTGCGGATAAGTATTTTCTCAGAAGTCTCAGCTATGTTGCAAGGTCCATTCTTGAAGAAGTACAGTCGGGCGAGCAGAATGCTCAGCTTCTTCTTGATGCAGCAGAGCAGAAGATCTACGATATACGTCAGGGACGTGATGTAAGAGGACTTGTTCCCCTTTCAGAGGCTATTTCCGAAGCCTATGACCGCCTTGGCAAGATCTCGGGGCCCGATAAGGATAAATATGTGGGCGCAAGAACGGGCTTTACTCTTCTTGACAGCATTACCTCAGGACTTAATAAGTCCGATCTTATCATAATTGCCGCCCGTCCGGGTATGGGAAAGACTTCATTTGCCATGAATATAGCTACAAATGTGGCAAGGCGTGCCGAAAAGGAAGTTGTTACCTTCAATCTCGAAATGTCAAAGGAGCAGATCGCCACAAGAATACTCTCTACCGAAGCACTTGTAGAGTCAAACACTCTCCGAAACGGTAGAATATCAGGTGACGACTGGGTCAAGCTCGCCACAAGTGCAGGCTATCTCAGCACGCTCCCCCTCTATATCGATGATACAGCGAGCATGACAGTTCAGAAGATGAAAGCCAAGCTCCGCAGAACTAAGAATCTTGGTCTTGTAATTATAGACTACCTTCAGCTCATGGAGTCAACATCACGTTCGGATAACCGAGTTACCGTAATCAGTGAGATAACCCGTCAGCTCAAGGTAATGGCTAAGGAGCTCAATGTTCCTGTAATACTGCTTTCTCAGCTCTCCCGTGCTGTTGAGAGCCGTACCGATAAACGTCCGATGCTGTCAGACCTGCGTGAATCGGGTTCTATCGAGCAGGACGCTGATATAGTTCTTTTCCTCTATCGTGACGCTTACTACAATAAAGAAAGCCAGCGGCAAAATATATCCGAATGTATCGTGGCGAAAAACCGTCACGGTGAAACGGGCACTGTGGAGCTCATCTGGGACGGTCAGTTCACACGCTTTTCCAATCCTGATTACAATGCTCCGCCTGAGAATATCTGACCATGTTAACCAAGGTTTACAAATTTATAACGGATAATAAGATGGTCACGCAGGGTGACACGGTCGTCTGCGGTCTGTCAGGCGGCGCTGACAGCGTTACGCTTCTTATTTGCATGTGTGAGCTTAGCGAAAAGCTTCATATAAACGTTGAAGCACTGCATGTGAACCACTGTCTCCGCGGAGCAGAAAGTGACAGTGACCAGCAATTCTGTCAGGAACTCTGTAAAAAGCTTGATGTACCATTTATAGCTGTTTCGTGCGATGTAAGCTCATATGCAGTGCAGCATTCTCTTTCTACCGAGGAAGCCGCAAGAGTTCTCCGATATGATATCTTTAAGGAATATTCCGAGGGTAAAAGGCTTGCTACAGCTCATAATGCAAATGATAATCTTGAAACCGTCATACTGAACCTCGCACGAGGAACAGGTATCAAAGGACTTGCAGGTATCCCCCCTGTTCGCGGTAATATCGTAAGACCGCTTCTTACTGTCACCCGTCAGGAGATAGAAGCCTTTCTTTCTGAACGCTCTCAGACTTTTGTAACAGACAGCACAAATCTTTCTGACGACTATACACGAAACAAGATACGGCATAAAATACTGCCGCTTCTCGGAGAGATAAACATCTCGACAGTAGAAACGTCCATAAACTCTATAAATACCGTACGCGAAGAAAACGCATTTATAGAGGAACTCACAGATGAAGCAATGACGAATTGCAGAAACGGCGATTTATTAAATGGACTGGACGGCTATTCTGCGGTAATCAGGAAACGCTGTATCTCTCGGCTTCTTACGGAAAAAAAGCTTCCCTATTCTCACAAACGTCTTGAGGAAGCCGATAAGGTACTTGTTAACAGCGGAAAGATAAATATTTCTGGAGATGTATATCTGATCGGAGCCAACGGTTCATTAGAACTGAAAAAAATATCTGCTCCGACAAGTGAGTATAAAGAAATACCACTTGAAATCGGTACAAACCGAATTTTCGACAACTGTGAGCTTTTTTGCGAAATTATCGAATGTGATAATTTGAAGAAAATTGAAGCTGTTCATAAAAAATCCACATTTTATCTCCTTGATTATGATAAAATAAATGGAAGGACTGTTTTACGAAGCCGCAAGTTCGGCGATAAAATAAGACTTAGCGGACGGAGCTTCACTTCTTCCGTGAAAAAACTGATAAATGAAACTATTGATGCTGAAATTCGTCCTACACTTCACTTTATCGAAGATGAGGCAGGCACGGTTTTTGCGGAGGGGATCGGTATAGCCGACCGTGTTACGCCTGATAATAATACAGTCAGATGTCTTAAAATTTCAGTAAACAGATAATAAAGAATGGAGAGGATAATTTGACACCTAAAAAAAGTAAGGGAGTTTTTACCTATCTTATCGTTATTACCATCGCGGTATTATGCCTTGTTCTTATTAGTTCAAAGCTGAATGCAAATACCGATAGGACCGAGTACACTACCATAATCAGTTATTTTGATAATTATGAAGTATCAAGTTATGTACTTGATCTCGGTACAGGTGATCTCACGTACACTATCAACGACGAAGAAAAGGAAAGACATTACACTGTCCCCAATGTAAATATCTTTCTTGAGGATACCAAGGATTATCGTAAGGAATACAACGCTCATCACGATAAACCTCTTGAACAGGATTATATCAAGATAACAGACAGGACCTGGCTTTATTCTCTGATACCTGTTATTCTTACAATTCTTCTCGGTATCGCTATACTCTACTTCATGATGAAGCAGGGCGGCGGCGGCGGAAAGTACGCTACATTCGGCAAAGCAAACCTGAAAAACGGTGCAAGCGGCAGAAAGGCGACTTTCAAGGACGTTGCAGGTGCTGACGAAGAAAAACAGGAACTCATCGAGATAGTTGACTATCTAAAAAATCCAAAGAAATATACAGAGCTTGGTGCAAAGGTGCCCAAGGGCGTTCTTTTGCTCGGCCCTCCAGGTACAGGTAAGACTCTTCTTGCCCGTGCTGTTGCAGGCGAGGCAGGCTGCCCGTTCTTCCCTATCTCGGGTTCCGATTTCGTTGAAATGTTCGTCGGTGTGGGTGCTTCACGTGTAAGAGACCTTTTCGAGCAGGCAAAGAAACATGCTCCTGCTATAATATTCATCGATGAGATCGATGCGGTGGGACGTCACAGAGGCGCAGGTCTCGGCGGCGGACACGACGAGCGTGAGCAGACTCTTAACCAGCTCCTTGTTGAAATGGACGGATTTACAGGCAACGACAGCGTTATCGTTCTTGCTGCTACAAACAGACGTGATATCCTTGACCCTGCTCTGCTGCGTCCGGGACGCTTTGACAGGCAGATCGTGGTTGGATATCCCGATGTTAAGGGACGTGAGGAGATACTTCTCGTTCACTCAAAGAACAAGCCTCTTGGCCCCGATGTTGACATCAAGCGTATTGCAAGAACTACACGAGGATTTACAGGTGCAGACCTTGAAAATGTTCTTAACGAGGCTGCTCTCCTTGCTGCAAGAAATGACCGCCTTTCTATTACAGAAGCAGACATTGAGGAAGCTACTCTGAAAGTCATTGCAGGTCCTGAAAAGAAGTCAAGGATCGTTACTCCGCGTGATAACTTCATCACTGCTTATCATGAAGCAGGTCATGCAATTGCTTCATATAACCTCAAAACCCAGGATAAGGTTCATCAGGTTACTATAATTCAGCGCGGAATGGCTGCAGGTATGACAATATACCGTCCCGAAACGGACGATCAGCATCTTACAAGGACAACAATGTTCGAGAATATCATTTCACTGCTTGGCGGACGCTGTGCTGAGGAATTATTCACCAATGACATATGCACAGGAGCATCAAACGACATTGAGCGTGCAACTGCTACCGCAAGAAAAATGGTTACAAAGTACGGCTTCTCAAGCAAGCTTGGTACAGTTGTATACGGTTCGGATAATGACGAGGTATTCCTCGGTAAGGATTATGGTCATACAAAGAACTACAGCGAGGCTGTTGCAGCTCAGATCGACGAAGAAGTCAGAGCTATTATTGACAAGGCGTATGCAAATTGTCTTGAGATACTCAGAGCAAATGCTGATAAAATGCATCTCCTTGCAAAATATCTTCTGAAATATGAAAAGATAGATGGCGATGACTTTGACAAGCTTATGAAAAATGAGCTCATAGTTGATGTTTCCGATATTCCTGACGAGATCCCTCCATACGAAAAGGCTGATCTTGATGGAAGCGACAGCAATATATAAAATATATCCCGAAGAGCAGCTCTTCGGGATTTTTATTGTAGCTTTAATATTCGTTTGTTGTTTGTTGCTGTTTAATGAATTATATGATATAATGAATGTAAATGCATTCATTATACTTGATCAAAAGCCCTTGCAGATACGCAAATCAAGGATTTGCTCCCTGTAATCGGGCGATTATACCGTATAAGCTTCACTCATATGGTATAGTAAACTTATATTCAATAACCGCCGCAATGTTCAAATCATTGTAGAGCATTATCGAAACGGAGGGTTTCTTTTGGAATCACTTGATACGATTTTATGTATTACAGCAGCTGCGGCATTTGATATTTGCATTCTCGTGCTTCTGCTGACTGCTTATCGTGAACGTAAATCATCAAAAAAGACATGGCATGAGCTGTCACATGATATGGTACTTACAGAACAGGGCGTTACTTATGAGCTTGGCTGCGACGAAGTCCTCATCGGGCGTCACGCGTCGGCGGATATAAGACTCCCCGATCTTTCTGTATCAAGGTATCATGCAATGCTGACTGTTTCAAACGGTATATGGACTATACACGATATGGGCTCCAAATCAGGACTCTTTGTCAACGGCAGTATGGTCCGTGAGGCTGTACTTCACGAAAACGATCTCATTACACTTGGCAATCGCCGACTTATTTTCAGAGCAAGGAGGTCAGAACGTGTACGCTAACCCTGTTGCATACGTTTTCTCTTGTATATTTGTGCTGATAGCGCATATCGCAATGCTTGTAAACGTATATTTCAACGGTAATTATACAGACGTAAGAGACGTAGCTGTTCTAGGTGCAGCAGTTCTTATACTGGATATTTCCTATTTTGTTATAATCCTGTTTTTTAAGCAGACCTCATATGTTCTTGATTTTCTGCTGATACTCATTCTTAATATGAGTTTTATTTTTCAGTCTTGCTTCGGAAAAGTCGGATTTGATTTAAAGCACCTTATTACCTGCATAGTTTGTCTCGCCTCCTGCAAAGCAGGTTATATACTTTGCAGGAATCACAAGCTGCTACAGGACAAAAAGCCATTTATCTACGGCGGCGTATGCTTTGTAATGCTCGTAGTTCTTATATTTACCAGCGCGGAGGATATGTGGATAAGAATAGGCAGCTTCGCAATACAGCCGTCTGAATTTGCTAAGCCGCTGTTCATTCTTGCCTGCGCTACATCGATCGCTGACCAGCAGAAAAAGCACAAGATATTGACATTCAGCGTTGTTTACGAAAATATTGCTCTGCTTGCACTTACTGCTATTGTTTGTCTTGTACAGGTCAAATCCCATGACTACGGAAGCCTGCCTACTTTTTTAAGTATTTTCGCAGTCGGCTTCCTGCTCAGAATATGTTATCCAAAGGCTAAATTTTCAAAGAAGAAGCTCTTTGGTGTAATTGCACTGGTTATATTTTTTGTTCTGATCGGTCTGAAATATGCCCCTGAATATGTACAGCACAGACTTCATGTCGATATTTGGAGCGATAAGACAGGAGACGGCTATCAGCAGTCTCAGGCACTTATTGCCATTGCTAAGGGCGGCTGGTTCGGAGTAGGTCCCGGAAACGGTTTCCTTTCAAATGTTTTTGCCTATGAAAACGATATTGTTTTTGCCACTATAAGTGAAGAATGGGGACTTCTCTTTGCTCTTATGGCAATATTTGCAATTCTTGTAATGGCATCTGTCCCCCTTGTAAATCCTGCTCGTTCATACTATCACGGAACCATTTCTGCCTGCGTTTGTTCTGCTTTCGTAGTTCAAATGGCTCTCAATATATTCGGTTCCTGCAATATTATCCCCTTTACGGGCGTTACCATTCCGTTTATTTCCGCAGGAGGAAGTTCCCTTATGGTAAGCGGATTCATGATAGGTATGCTTATGGCAGGTCAGTCGCCTTCCTTCAAAGAGCCTAAACACAAAAAGAAGGAAGATAACGTACCTACGTGGAGGTGGCAGGAATGAAAAGCATAAGAAGAACTCAGCGTATTATCAGTCTTATCATACTCCTGTTTATTGCAGGTATGGCATTTCTTGTACTAAAAATTAACCATGAAGCTGATTTTTATATGATGAACTCAGATACACGTCAGCTCGGATTTGTATATGACCGCAGAGGCGATGTTCTCTTTGACGGTACCGGACAGGGCTCTTATCCTGACAACTATCTCATTGACGTTGGAAACATAATCGGTGATGACAAGGGGCAAATGGATAATACCCTTGTAGCCCGCAATTTGCAGAAGCTGAACAACTACAGCTTCTCAGAGGGACTAAAAAACGGCGGTAAAGCTGCAATTTACACTACTCTTGACCATAATGCCAACCGCGCTGTGTACAACACCTATGGTTATATGGAGGGCTGTGTATCAGCTTATAACTATAAAACAGGTGAGATTCTTGTTTGCACAAGTCTCCCCTCTCTTGATGTTACAAAGGGCTATGAAGGATTAGGCAGCTTTAAATCAGGTACACTTCTCTCCAAGAATCTTTACGGAACAGTCCCGGGTTCAACACAGAAAGTCTCCACAGTAATTTCTGCTGTTGAGATAATGGGCAGCGCAAGGCTTTTCTCCAAGAGCTACACCTGCAATGGAAAATATACAAATAAAACAGGCAACGATATTGACTGCCACAACATCTATGGTCATGGTACTCAGAATATTCAGGAAGCCTTTGAAAACAGCTGCAACCCATTCTTTGCTCAGCTTATTGAAGATCCTGATATGCCTCTTGACAAGGTCAAAAAACAGTATGAGAAAATGGGCTATGTTCTCAACGGCGGTACGCCAACATACATCGATATAAACGGCATAGAATGTGAAACAGCATCCACTACTCTTGAGAACTCATATGAATTCCGCACACAGTGGGGCTGTATAGGTCAGGGTGATACTCTTGTCAGTCCTATTCAGCTTATGATGTGGCAGAGCGCCATTGCAAACGGCACAGGCAAAATGACCATGCCCTATCTTATCGATCACGTTACCGATCTTAGCGGTCACGAAAAAGAAAAAGCAAAAACTCAGTACAGCGAGAAGATCTTCTCGGAAAGCACTGCATCAACCGTCAAACAGATAATGCTTACAAATGGCGCTGACAGGTATTCATGGCTTATAAACGGGTATACAGTCGGCGTCAAGAGCGGTACTGCTCAGGTAGATGAAGGTGCAAAGGAAAATTCCCTACTTGTTGGCTTTGTTGACGATCCTTCATTCCCTATTGCATTTTGTATTCTTATCGAGAATAAAGACAGCGGATATCTTACCACTGAACAAGTTGCTCAGGTGCTTCTTGATAATTTAAAAAACAATTATTGATGTCAAAACAAACAAATAATGGTAAGCTCTTTGTGCATTTATACAAAATTAATAAAATTCTATTGTAAGCCCATTTCTTTTATGGTATAATATAACCATAAACTTATGCTTTGTTTTTACAGAGCAAAAAGGAGGACCAATATGAAAACAACTATCACAGCTAAAAAAATGCAGATTCCAACCAACTTCACAGAGTACGCTGAAAAGAGGATCGACTCCCGTCTGGGAAAATTCTTTGGAGAGGACGCTGATGCAAAAATTGTAATTTCCGAGATCAAGACACAGATAGTTCTTGAGCTCACAGTAAAATATAACAGCATTATTTTCCGTGCTGAAAGATCTGCCGAGGACAAGTACGTTGCCCTTGACGATGCAATAGACAAGATCATCAGACAGATACGCAAGAACAAGACCAAGGTCGAAAAGAAACTGAAGGACGCCGCTTTCAAGGAAGCATTTGCTTACCCTGTACCCGAAACTGTTGAGTATGAGGTAATCAAGCACAAGAAGTTCAAGATGAGACCTATGGATATCGACGAGGCTATTCTCCAAATGAACATGCTCGACCATGAGTTCTTCATGTTCACAAATGCCGAGACAGGCGATATAAATGTTGTTTACAAGCGTGACGACGGAAACTACGCCGTTCTCGAACCTGATAACGCTTGATATATGTTCAATATGATATGCGGGACATAAGTCCCGCATATTAAATTTATAAAGGAGTTTTTAATTATGGACGATAACAAAAAAGCAATACTCGAAAAAAGAATAAATAAGGTCGGTGAGAACCTAAAAAAGAACAATATGGAGTTCTACTATGCAGAATCAAAAAATGATGTCTGTAAGATCGTTAAGGAGCTTCTAAATAAAGGCGACGTTATAACCCACGGCGGAACTGTATCTATGGCTGAGTGCGGTATTAAGGAGCTTATCAGCTCCCCAGACTACAGCTATCTTGACCGTTCAAAGGCTGCAACTCCCGAGGAAGCCGCTGAGATCTACAGAAAAGCATTTTTTGCCGATGTATATATATCAAGCTCCAATGCTATAACAGAAGACGGCGTTCTCTACAATGTTGACGGAAACAGCAACCGTATCGCCGCAATAGCATTCGGCCCGAAGTCAGTTATAATCATCGCAGGATACAATAAGATCGTCAGAGACCTCAAAGAAGCTGAGCTCCGCGTCAAGCGTGAGGCTGCTCCGCCTAACTGTGTACGTCTTAACTGTGAGACCTACTGCAAGGAAAAAGGCGAATGTGTTTCTCTCTTAAAGGCAGACCATCAGATGTCCGACGGCTGCGGCGGTGACGGCAGAATATGCTGCAACTACCTTATATCTGCTCAGCAGCGCCATAAGGGTCGTATAAAGGTAATAATTGTCGGCGAAGAGCTTGGATATTAAGCAATGATTGATACTGCTCTTGCCGTATATCATACAGCAAGCTATTTCGTTATATATGCCTTTTTAGGCTGGTGTCTGGAAGTCGTATATCAGGCAGTCGAGCACGGTAAATTTATCAACCGAGGATTTCTGAACGGTCCATACTGTCCTATATACGGATTCGGAGTGATTCTTGTCTGCTTTGCTCTTGACCCTATCAAGGAAAACATTGTGATACTATATATTGGCTCAGTGCTGCTTACAACTTTTCTTGAGCTTATTACAGGCTTTCTCCTTGAAAAGATTTTTGCTCAAAAATGGTGGGATTATTCCGAAGAACGATTTAATCTGAAAGGTTATATTTGCCTGAAGTTCTCACTTTTATGGGGAGTGGCCTGTCTTGTAACGGTTCGGCTCATTCACCCGCTGACAGAAAAAATCGTCAGCGATATTCCTCATACACTTGGGATCATAATGGTCTCTGCTATTCTTATCGGCTTTATCAGCGATACTATTATAACAGTCGCGGCTATAATACACATAAAGCAAAGACTTGTACTTCTTGAAGGCATATCCGCTGAAATGCGAAAAATATCTGATAAGACAGGCGAAAAACTGTTCACCGGCGTCGAACACGTTATGGATAAGAAAACACAGCTTGATGAACGAAATGCCGAATATAAAGAAAAGCTTGCCGAGCTTAAAGATAAATATGCAGCACTCCGCGAAAGACGCAGCATGACGCTCAGACGTATCTCAAAGGCTTTCCCTCAGCTGAATTTTTCTGATCTAAAAGGATTTAAGCAGCAGCTTGAAGAGCTTCAAAGGAACATAAACAATAAAAATAATTAATTACATGGACCTCTTTGAGGTCCATTGTTATTTTATACAAAAAATTCGGCTATTAAACCTTAAAAAAGTATTTGACAAAGGATTGATTGTGTGCTATACTATATAAAGAAACGCAACGCTTTAAAGCTTAAAAGCTCAAAAGCTTAAAGTGTTACAGTTCAATTTTTAAAGAGGGATAAAAATGAAAGAGATTTCTAAACTTATGAATTACAGATCAGATGTTAGAGTTGTAGACGCAACTCTCCGTGACGGCGGACTTGTAAACAATTTCAGATTTACAGATGAATTTGTCAAGGATCTTTACCTTGCAAACATCAAAGCAGGCGTTGATTATATGGAATTCGGCTACAGAGCTGACAAGGAAATGTTCAAGGTAGAAGAATTCGGTCCATGCAAGTTCTGCGATGATGAGTATATCCGCACGATAGTTGGTGAAAACCACACGGACTTAAAGATCGCCATTATGGCTGATGTTGGACGCTGCAACTATAAGCAGGACATTGTAGAGCGTGAGAACTCCCCTGTTGACCTTATCCGTGTTGCAACTTATCTCCATCAGATACCGACTGCTGTTGATATGATCGAGGACGCAAAGAAGAAGGGCTATGAGGTTAGCTGTAATATTATGGCTATATCAAACGCTCAGGAGGGCGACCTTAAAGTAGCTCTTGACATTCTTGGACAGTCTCCTGTTGATGTTTTCTATATCGTTGACAGCTTTGGCGCACTTTATCCCGAGCAGTTGGCTCGCATTGCCGATCTTTACCTTGAGGCAGCTGACAAGTACGGAAAGAAAGTCGGTATCCACGCACATAACAATCAGCAGCTTGCATTCGCAAATACTATCGAGGCTGTTGGTGACGGTGTAGACTGGCTCGACGCTACATATTCATCAATGGGAAGAGGCGCAGGCAACTGTGCAATGGAGCTTCTTCTCGGATTCCTGAAAAATCCGAAGTACAATGCTTATCCTGTATTCCAGTTTATCGAGAAGCATATGGACAGGCTACGTGAAGAGGGTGCTGTATGGGGCTATGATCTCCAGTATCTCCTCACAGGTCTCTTCAACCAGCACCCAAGAACAGCTATCCAGTACACAAAAGAAAAGCGCAAGGACGTATCTGAGTTCTACAAGGAGATCATTTCTCAGGAATAATAAAATTAATCCCGAAAGCAATTGCTTTCGGGATTTTTTATCAGAATGTGAGCTGATTGCTGTCACCCAGCTCCTTGGCAGGCTTTCCTGCGGCAGGAACACTCTTTGAGCGATACTTTTCAAGCTCCGGAAGCTCCTCGGGAGCGATGAGAGCAGCTGACGAAAGCAGAGCTTTCTTTCTCAAAGTTATTACCTGAACGCCCTGTGAGTCTCTTGTGGACTTTGGCAATATCATACCTGTATTGAATACAAGAGCATGACCGCTTGTTGTTCTGAGAAGTATATCTGAATCTTCTGATATAAACAGTGCCGCAATAAGAGGAGATTTTGACGAATAAGCATTTGCAAGCTTCTTACGGTTCGTCTTGGTCTCATATGACTTCATCGGAACCTTTGCTGCCTTGCCGTTTTCAAAGAAGAATACAATATATCCGCTGTAATCAGTTGTGGCAACAAGAGTTTTAAGTCCCTCTCCCTCATCAAAGCTGAGCTTTGCAGGGATATAGTCACCCATAACGCTTGCCTTAGTATCATCAAAAGCACTTGCTCTCGTTTTGTATGCCTGAGCCTTATCAGAGAAAAATACCAGCTCTGTTTTATTAGTAGCCTCAAAGCTCTGGCTGATGAAGTCGCCCTCTTTTAGCTTCTGCTCGCTGCTCATTCGCAGAGACTGCGGAGTTATTTTCTTGAAGTATCCGCTGTCAGAAACGAAAATATTAACAGGATAATCGGGAGTATCGTCGATCTCTTCTGCTTCTTCGACGTCAGCCTGATAATAGAACATGGTCTTTCTGGGCTGAGCGTAATTCTTGATAACGTCGCGGAGCTCATTTACGATTATCTTGCGTATCTTCTTCTTATCTCGGAGAATGTCTTCCATTTCCTCAATATCCTTTTTGAGCTGGTCGACCTCCTCCACACGGCGAAGAATATACTGCTTATTGATATTGCGGAGCTTAATCTCAGCAACGTATTCAGCCTGTATCTCATCGATACCGAATCCGATCATAAGGTTAGGCACAACGTCTGCTTCGTTCTCGGTCTCGCGGATAATCTTTATAGCTTTATCAATATCAAGAAGTATCTTTGAGAGCGCTTCCAACAAATGAAGCTTCTCTTTTTTCTTCTGCAGGTCGTAGTAAGTCCTGCGCTGGACGCACTCCTCACGGAATGCTGTCCACTCGATAAGTATTTCGCGGACACCCATTACTTTTGGAGTACCTGCAATGAGGATATTGAAGTTGCAGGGATAGCTGTCCTGAAGCGGCGTCAGGCGATACAGCTTCTGCATGAGTTTATCAGGGTCTGTGCCGCGTTTAAGATCAATAGCTATTTTGAGACCGTCGATATCAGTCTCGTCACGGATATATGATATCTCTCTTATCTTTCCCTGCTTTACAAGGTCGATTATCTTCTCGATAATAGCCTCGATAGTGGTTGTGTAAGGTATTTCGGTTATCTCGATACAGTTAGCGGCTTTATCATAGCTGTACTTGGAGCGTACCTTGATACTGCCTCGACCTGTCTCATAGACCTTGTTGAGCTCGGCTTCATCATAGAGCATAAGTCCTCCGCCAGGGAAATCAGGACCCTTTAATGTGCTGAGGATATCATGGTTCGGGTCTTTCATGAGAGCTATTGTGGTCTCACAGACCTCTTCAAGGTTGAAGGGACACACGTTACTTGCCATTGATACTGCAATACCTGTATTTGAGTTTACAAGTACAGTTGGAAAAGTTGCAGGGAGCAGTGTTGGCTCCTGCATGGTATTGTCGTAGTTTGGTACGAAATCTATAGTCTCCTTGTCGATATCACGGAAAAGCTCGTTGCATATCTTTTCAAGCTTTACCTCTGTATATCGAGGAGCCGCAAAGTGCATCTTGCTGGAATACTGCTTGCCGAAGTTTCCCTTGCTGTCAATGAACGGGTGAAGAAGAGCCTCGTTTCCCCTTGTCAAACGAACAAGAGTCTCATATATAGCCTGGTCGCCATGAGGATTGAGCTTCATGGTCTCGCCCACCACGTTGGCAGACTTTGAACGCTCCTTATCAGGGCTGAGAAGTCCCCTTTTATACATCATATATAGGAGCTTTCTGTGTGAGGGCTTGAAGCCGTCTATCTCAGGAAGTGCACGGGAGATGATAACGCTCATGGCGTAGGGCATGTAATTCTTTTTAAGCGTATCTGTTATCTTTTCATCAACTACGCTTCCCGAGCCCTCAATATAAGCTTCATGCTTGAAAGCAGGCTGTTTTTTGGGAGTTTCCTTTTTTTTTGGCATTTATTCTTCTCCTTCTTTACGTCTTTCGCTCTTTTTGATGAGTTTTTCGGGATCTTTGACAAAGCTTCTCACAACGCTTCCGCAGTCTCTGCAGATAGTATGATACAGAGATGTGGATCTCAGCATACTGTCCGCACTGTAAACAGCACCATAAAAATTCTGATAGCCTGTAATGAACTCAGTACCGCCGCAGAAGCGGCATTTTGTCATTCTGATCTTTTTCATAATCATCGCTCCCTTAGCTTATATCAGCAAGCTCGAGATAGTCAGCGCCGTATTCGGATATATAATCCTTACGTCCCTGTAAATCGTCTCCGAGAAGCATCTCAAATACCTCTGCAGACTCGGTGATATCCTCCGCAGTTACCTTGATAAGACGTCGGGTATCAGGGTTCATAGTCGTAAGGCTCATCATATCGGGCTCGTTCTCACCGAGACCTTTCGAGCGCTGTATGGTGTGCTTTTTATCGCCGATCATTTCAAGTATACGCTGCTTTTCCTGCTCGGTATAGGCAAAATATGTCTTTTCCTTAGTATTTATTTCAAATAGCGGCGACTCAGCTATATAGACATAGCCCTGCTCGATAAGAGTCGGAGTTAGTCTGTAAAGCATGGTGAGTATGAGGGTTCTTATCTGGAAGCCGTCAACGTCCGCATCGGTACAGATAACTATCTTGCTCCAACGGAAATTGTTTATATCAAAGTTTGAAAGCTCCTTGTTGGCTTTGGTAGTGACCTCGACTCCGCAGCCAAGGACCTTGATAAGATCAGTGATTATCTCACTCTTGAATATCTTGGAGTACTCTGCTTTAAGGCAGTTGAGTATCTTGCCGCGGACAGGGATGATTGCCTGAAACTCCGCGTTTCTTGCAAGCTTTACAGAACCGAGAGCCGAATCACCCTCCACGATATATATCTCACGGCGTGAAACGTCCTTGGTACGGCAGTCTACGAACTTCTCCACCATATTTGCAAGGTCGATAGTACCTGTCAGCTTTTTTCTTACGTTAAGACGTACCTTTTCCGCATTTTCACGGCTTCTTTTGTTTATAAGTATCTGCTCGGCTATCTTCTGAGCCTCATCGGGATTCTCAATGAAGTAGACCTCCAGCTGATGGCGCAGGAACTCTGTCATAGCCTCGCGTATAAACTTATTGGTAATAGCCTTTTTGGTCTGATTGGCATATGAAGTCTGGGTCGAGAAGGACGAGGAAACGAGAATAAGACTTTCCTCAACATCGGGGTAAGTTATCTTTCCCTCATTCTTCTGGTAGCCGTTCACAGACTTGATATAGCTGTCTATCTGTGCGACAAAAGCACGCTTTACAGCTTCCTCGGGCGAACCGCCGTGTTCAAGAAAGCTTGAATTGTGATAGTACTCCGTGAGCTTTGCCTTGTTGGAGAAAGTTACTGCCACATCAAGCTTCACCTTATACTCGGGCTTATCATCACGGTCGCGTCCCTTTTTTTCAGCAGTCCAGTGCTGTATGGAAGAAAGCGCACCCTCACCTGCTATCTCCTGAACATACTCGGTTATACCCGACTCGTAGAAGAACTCCTGCTCATTGAAGCCGCCTGCTTCATTTTCCGAGCGGAACACAAAGAGTATATTTGGATTTACTATAGCCTGACGTTTAAGAATATCGCAGAAGAACTCGTCGGAAACACTGATATCAGTGAATACTTCAAGGTCGGGGCGCCAGCGTGTCTTGGTTCCTGTCTGCTTTTTCTTGCAGGGCTCTTTTTTTAAGCCGCCTACGTTATTGCCCTTTTCAAAGTGCAGGTCGTACTTGAAACCGTCACGTATTACCTCAACGTCCATAAATTCAGACGAATACTGGGTAGAACAAAGACCAAGTCCGTTAAGTCCCAGTGAATACTCATAAGACTCAGCAGCTGTATCATACTTACCGCCTGCATAGAGCTCACAGTAGACAAGCTCCCAGTTATAGCGCTTTTCGTTATTATTATAGTCAACAGGACAGCCGCGTCCGAAGTCCTCGACTTCAATATCGTTATTCCTGTAATGAGTAATGATTATCTTATTGCCGTAGCCCTCGCGAGCCTCGTCAATAGAGTTGGAGATGACCTCAAAAATTGAGTGCTCGCAGCCGTCCAAGCCGTCAGAGCCGAATATAACCGCAGGGCGCTTACGGACTCTGTCCGCGCCCTTGAGCATTGATATACTGTCATTGCCGTAATCTTGTTTCTTAGCCATAATCCTCTGCCTTTCGGTCACGTTTTAATGCATACTTTGATATTATATCACATTTCCGTGACTTTTGCAAGTCCGCAGCAATAATTTCCCGATATACTGAAAAAAGCAGCCTTAAAGACTGCTTTTCATTATGTTTCACTGTTTTATGCCAAGATATTTATAGCCTGCAGCGGTAACTGCTTTCGTGACAGCTTTTTCGTCCATATTGCCTGACAAAGCTATCTCGGCAGTCCCCTTTTCATGGCTTGGCAGGGCTTCATCGACAAAAGGAAGCTCTTCCAGAGCCTTTTTCACTCTTGCTTCACAGTGTCCGCACATCATGCCCTTTATCTTTACGGTTAAAGTTCCTGTTTGCTCACTTGCTTCCGCAGAAGTATTCGCGCGTCTTTTATCGCGGCTGCTGTCATGGACTTTGAAAAGGTTTAGTCTAAGTGCATTAGTCACAACAAAAAAGCTTGAAAGGCTCATTGCTGCCGCTCCGAACATCGGGTTCATCTGCCAGCCGAAAAGCTTTGAATACACACCTGCTGCAAGAGGTATACCTATAATATTATAGATAAAAGCCCAGAACAGGTTCTGGCGTATGTTACGCAAAGCTGCTCTGCTGAGCCTTACTGCCGCAGGAACATCTCTCAGGCGACTCTTCATAAGAACTATATCCGCCGCGTCAATTGCTACATCTGCACCTGCTCCAATGGCAATACCCATATCAGCCGCTGTTAACGCAGGAGCATCATTGATACCGTCACCAACCATGATCACCTTTCCCTGCTTTTTAAGCCTGCGTATTTCAGCTTCCTTACCCTCAGGAAGAACACCCGCTATAACCTCGTCAACGCCTGCCTGAGTACCGATAGAAGCCGCTGTTTTTTCATTGTCACCAGTCAGCATCACTACGCGAATGCCCATATTCTTTAATTCGCTTATTGCCTGTGCACTGTCGTCCTTTATAACGTCGGCTACGGCAATGATTCCTGCGAGTTTTCCGTTCACTGCGAAAAACAGAGGTGTCTTTCCCTGTTCCGAAAGATTCTCAGCTATTGAGATAATTTCATCACTGATATCTGCCGACGAACTTACAAGGCTGTGATTTCCGCCTATATATGAGCTTTCTCCGCACTTTCCCGATACGCCATTGCCTGCCATGACCTTGAACTCAGTGACATCGTCAGCTTTAATACCGTTGTCGCTGCCATACTGCACTATTGCCCTTGCAAGGGGGTGTTCGCTTTTTATTTCGAGTGAATAGGCAATTGCAAGAAGCTCCTGCTCCGAAAAATCAGCAGCAGGGATAATATCTGTTACGATCGGCTCGCCTTTTGTAATAGTTCCCGTTTTATCAAGAGCTATTATCTGTGCTTTTCCCGCTTCTTCAAGAGAAGCGGCTGTCTTGAACAAAAGACCGTTCCTTGCGCCTACGCCGCTTCCTACCATTATGGCAACAGGTGTGGCAAGTCCCAATGCGCAGGGACAGCTTATTACAAGAACTGAGATTGCTCTTGCCAGTGAAAAGCCTACATTCTTCCCTATTATAAGCCATATAATAAATGTCAGAAGTGCTATGCCTATTACCACAGGCACAAATACTCCGGAGACCTTATCGGCTATCTTCGCAATAGGAGCTTTAGTCGCAGCTGCGTCACTGACCATTTTGATGATCTGCGCCAGCGTTGTATCTTCACCTACACGGGTGGCTTCACAGCGCATATATCCCGAGCTGTTAATAGTCGCAGCCGATACACTGTCGCCCACTGTTTTATCTACGGGTATGCTCTCACCCGTAAGAGCCGATTCGTTAACAGCGCTTTCTCCATCAATAACTATTCCGTCAACAGGTATGCTTTCTCCTGCACGTACAACGAATATATCGCCTTTCTTTACCTGCTCCACAGGGATCTTGACCTCACTGCCGTCACGGATAATAACAGCAGTTTCGGGAGCAAGCTTCATAAGACTTTTCAGTGCATCGGTAGTTTTTCCCTTTGAACGTGCTTCAAGCATCTTTCCAACAGTTATCAGCGTGAGTATCATTGCCGCAGACTCAAAATACAGATCGTGCATATATGAGTGTACAGCTGCGGCATCACCTCGCTGCTGTGCTGCTGTCATCATAAACAGTACCGCTGTGCTGTAAATAAAAGATGCTCCCGAACCAAGTGCTACAAGAGTGTCCATATTGGGTGAGCGGTTTATAATGCCTTTAAATCCGTTTATGAAAAATTTCTGATTGATGACCATTACTATGGCGGCGAGAAGCAGCTCCGCAAGAGCTGTCATTACATGATTGCCTGCCATTGCAGACGGTAAAGGAGCTCCGAACATGGTGTGTCCCATAGAGATATACATAAGAACGAACAGGAATACAAGAGACGCAATAAGTCTGCGCTTCATCTTGGGCGTTTCGGTATCCCGAAGTTCATCGAGCTTTGAAGCCTCCGATCTGCTTCCGCCCTTTTCTGATGCACCGTAGCCTGCATTTCTTACGGCAGCGATAATTGCCTCGGCAGACGCTGTGCCTTCAACACCCATAGAATTAGTAAGCAGGCTGACAGAACATGACGTAACGCCATCAACTGATGATACAGCCTTTTCTACTCTCGCACTGCATGCAGCACAGCTCATTCCTGTTACATTATACTGCTTCATAATCCTGCTCCTTTCATTTATATAATTATACCCTAAATGCTGACAACTGTCAATTAACCGCAGCTAACAAAAAAGCGGACATGTCGTCCGCCTTTAGTATTACTTGAATAGCTCCTCGTATTCCTTTTCTCTGAAACCGACAAGAACTTTTTTCCCACTGACAAGGATAGGTCTTTTAACAAGCATTCCGTCTGTCGCAAGGAGCTTTATCTGCTCGTCGTCGCTCATATTCGGCAGCTTATTTTTCAGCTCCATAGACTTATAGAGCAGTCCGCTTGTGTTGAAGAATTTCTTCAAGGGCAGCCCGCTGTTCTTATACCACTCTCTTAGTTCATCAGCAGTTGGATTATTCTCCTTAATGTCTCTCAGTTCATAGGATATACCATTTTCATCAAGCCATTTCTTTGCTTTCTGACAGGTAGTACATTTTGGATAACATATAAATTTCATATCAATTCTCCTTTTTAATTTTGTTTTCGATCATGCTTTTAAGCTTTGCAGGGGCAGCCTTACCTGTTGAGAGCTTCATAGCCTGTCCCACAAGATATCCGAGAGCATTTTTCTTTCCGTTCATATAATCGCAGACGCTCTTCTCGTTTTCAGCTATTACCCTGTCCGCAATATCATTGAGGAATCCATCGTCTGAATTCTGAGCAAGCCCAAGTCTTTCAATTATCTCCGAAACATCTCCGCCCTGTGTTAACAGTTCATTGAATACAAGCTTTGCTCCTGTGCTTGATATTATCCCGTTCTCAGCTGCAGCGCATAGCTCACTGAGGTTATCCGCAGTCAGCGGCGTATCAGATATGCTTCTACCTGTATCGTTCATGAACTTTGTAACATCACCGAGTATTCTGTTTGCCGCAGAGCGGGGCTTACACTTTCCAAGTGCAACACACTCATCATAAAGTGCTGCCTTATCAGGTGAATCTGCAATAGTAAATGCCGCATCACAATTCATTCCATGTTCTGTGACATAACGTATCATTTTACGGTTCGGGAGCTCGGGTATCTCACCGCGAAGCTGCTCTATCCTCTCAGCATCAAGAACTATATCTCCCAGGTCGGGCTCAGGAAAGAATCTGTAATCCTGCATATTCTCCTTAGTCCTCATAATAGTACTGATACCCTTTTTGTCATCCCATCGCCTTGTTTCCCGCTCTACTTTGATACCTGAGCTGATAATATCGGTCTGTCGCTTTATTTCATATTCTATGCCTCTGACTGCGGCACTGAAGCTGTTTACGTTCTTCAGCTCACAGCGTTCTCCAAGAGGTGTACCTTTTTCGTGAACGGATACATTTACATCGCAGCGAATACTGCCCTCCTGCATTTTACAGTCGGATATATCAATATACCTGAGTATACTGCGGATAGTTTCAAGAAAAACATAAGCTTCACGTGAGCTGCGTATATCAGGCTCTGTAACTATCTCGATAAGCGGAAATCCGCAGCGGTTATAATCACACAGCGTACCTGCAAAATCATCATCATGTATAAGCTTCCCTGCGTCATCTTCAATATGGATACGTGTTATACCCACAGAGCATATCTCGCCGTCAACCATTATATCAAGGCTTCCTCTGCCGCATATGGGTATCTCTGACTGTGATATCTGATAGGCTTTCGGCAGATCGGGATAGAAGTAGTTCTTTCTGTCCAAATGGCTTACGTTATTTATTTTACAGCCAAGTGCATGCCCCATTTTAACAGCGTAGTCACAGACCTTGCTGTTAAGCCGAGGAAGTGTCCCCGGGAGTCCGAGACACACAGGACAAACGTGAGTATTGGGAGCTGCTCCGAACTCGTTTTTACAGCCGCAGAATATCTTGGTCGCAGTACTGAGCTCAGCGTGGACCTCAAGACCTATGGCACATTCAAGCTCAGCCATCGTAAACACCTCCTGCAAGCTCATATCCGTATGCGGCACTAAGTACTGTTTCATCATTATATCTTCTGCCTATGAGCTGTAAGCCTATTGGCAGTCCGTTGAGTGCTCTGCCGCAGGGAACGCTTATTGCAGGCTGCCCTGCCAGACTTGACGGGATAGTACAAATATCAGCCGCGTATATCTCCGCAGGCTTCTTTTGGGCTCCAAGTGGTATTCCTGCTTCGGGATATACGGGCGCTGCAATAATATCACATTCTTTGAATATTTCATCAAATTCCGAGCAAAGCTTCTGACGCAGTGCGGCTGCACGTTTATAGTACATATCGAAGCAGCCCTCACTGAGTACAAATGTACCAAGCATAATTCGCCTTTTCACTTCATCACCAAAGCCCTCCGTGCGGCTCTTTCTAAACATATCAGCAGGAGAAGAGCAATTCTCGGCTCTGTAGCCGTAACGCACTCCGTCATATCTTGCAAGATTTGAGGAAGCCTCCGCTGAGGAAATGATATAGTAGGCTTTTACAGCCGCAGAAGCCGATGGCAGCCTTATTTCCTTAATAACCGCACCTGATGACTCCATAAGCTTTACAGCGTTCATTACAGCCGTCTTTACTTCTTCGCTTATTGATTCACAAAAAAGTTCTTTGGGAATGCCTATACGAAGTCCGCTTAGACTGCCGTTTAAGCTCCGCGGAAATTTTTTAGGATTTTTTGTCACATCTTTGTTGTCAGCAGCGTTTATTATATTGTGGAGCAACTCAGTATCACGGACATTTCTTCCGATAACGCCTATACGGTCAAGCGAAGACGCGAATGCAATGAGTCCGTACCTTGAAACCGCACCGTATGATGGACAAAAGCCTACAGCACCGCAGAATGAAGCGGGCTGGCGCACTGAACCTCCCGTGTCAGACCCCAGAGCTAATACCGCTCCTCCGCTTGCAGCTGCGGCAGCTGAACCGCCAGACGAGCCTCCTGCCGAATAAGATGCATCAGCAGGATTTTTAACTGCTCCGAATATACCCGTATCCGAGGCAGAGCCCATTGCAAATTCATCCATATTGGTTTTGCCGACTATCACAGCACCTGCAGCTTCAAGAAGCTCAACAGCTGTGGCGCTGTAAGGCGGAATATAGTTTTCCAGCATTCGTGAAGCACATGTGGTTCGGAGCCCTTTAGTGGATATATTGTCCTTGACGGCGACAGGTATACCGCACAGCGGAGGTATATCTTCGTCCCGAGCAATGAGTATGTCAGCTTTTTCTGCGGATTTAAAAGCGTCCTCATTGAATGTTATATATGCATTTAATTCAGGCTGAACTTCCTTTGCTCTGCACATAACTTCGCTGAGGAGTTCAACGGCACTGCACTGTTTGCTTCGGAGCATCTCCGAAAGCTCATATGCGCTTTTTTTATACAGCTTCATCAGTACTCCACCGTCCTCGGGACTGCAAAGCAGCCATTTACTACTTCGGGAGCATTCCTCATAAGCTCTTCTCTCGAATATTCGATTTCCTCAACAGTATCACTGCGAAGCTCCATAGGCGTTTGAGCATAGCCGTTTCCGTCAATATTGGGAAGCTCCGACACCATAGCCGCTATTTCTTCCATATCACGCTCAAAACGCGGTATATCAGCTTCAGAGATATCCAGTGAAGCAAGCTCTGCAATTCTTCTTACATTTATTTCCATAGTTAACTCCATAACATTTTTAGTATAGTATATCACATATCACAAAGTAATGCAAATAAAAAAAACAGCCGACTGAACGCCGACTGTTTTCATCCTATTAATAGAAATGGTTACTGTAACCGTCACCCCAGAACCCAATGTAACCCTGAGTAAAGGATCCATTATCACTGAAGTAAAGGTTTACCGCGTCCTTGACGCTCTGTGTAACATAATTGCTGTATGTGCCTAAATTTGCGTATGTCCATGCTCCCGAGAACTGGTACGGCTGTGTGATTACACCGTAAATTGTGTTCGGGAATGATGTAGAAGAAACTCTATTCATAATCACTTCTACTACCTTTGCCTTTTCCTCGGTACTGATCCAGTATGAACCTGCTTCGTGTGCAACAGCGTTACAAAGGAGTATGTACTCTGCATCGGAAATCGGCAATGAGCCCTCTTCTGTTTCAACATCTAATACTACAGGCTCTGTCTCAGGCTCAACATAAGTCTCTGTTGTTTCCTGCGGAGCTTCAGTTGTTGGTTCAACATACTCTGTAGTAGTTGTTGTCTCTACTGTCGTGGTAATTGTGGCAGTAGTCGTTGTTGTAGTTGCTAATGTTGTTGTAACTACCGGCTTTTCAGTCGTAGTTGTTTTGCTTACTGCCTCAATAGCCTTTGTAACTAATGCAGCAGTTGTAGTTGCCTGCGTTGCAGGCTGTGTGATTGCAGCCGGCGCATGTGCCGGTGCGGGCACCGATCTTGAAATCTGAGCAGCTGTTGTAGCTACTTCTATACCGTACAGTGAAGTTGTGCCTTCCTGTGCAGCAATTGATTTTTTGCTTGCAGCCGTCGACTTTTCGACTGTATAAGATTTCTTGGTGGTTGTTCCTTTGTTTGCAGTTGCCTTTTCGGTCGCTGCTGAAAGATCAGCAGCTGTGGAAGAGATAGCACTCTTGGCACATGCCACTGTGTTATCCTCACAGACTATATCAGATGTACTTACGGTCGAAGCTGTAAGATATGCAGTTCCGAATCCTCCGCCCAATACTGAAGCAACCACTCCGCAAGCTAACGCCGCGGTTTTGAGATTACCCATCAACTCATCCTTTCCTGAAAAAGTGTTTTCAATTTTTTCGGGCTGTTGATATGATAACACATCTTCCTCGAAATGGCAATACTTTTAGGATTTTTTCCATTTTGTGGCCATTTTTTTCCACGGTATTTATGGGCTCGGAGCAAATGTGCACATATTATATTTCGATTCAGTGAACCAAATGTTAATTTTTTATTAATATTATTCCATTTTTAACAGCTGTAGGTTACAAAAAAGTAACAAGCAGCTTGTTTTTATGTAACAGCTCTCAAAATCAAATTCCCAGTTCTACGTTGATTTCCCTGTTTTTATGATGTTTTGTGACATATATTTCGGTAACCGAATTGTTACAACCACTTATTGTAAAAATATACAGAGAGCTATTGCAAATGTCTGCATTTAATGCTATAATAATAAAGTATAATCATATTCATAGGAGAAACAACATGGACAAAACGTACTATACCAATCAAATAAATTCTGTGATCGCAGAAGTAAAAAAAGCTGTTATCGGCAAGGACGCCATCATTGTCAAGGCGCTGCTCGCTATGCTCTGCAAGGGCCACATATTAATAGAGGATATTCCCGGCGTGGGCAAAACTACTCTTGCGCTTGCCTTTTCAAAGGCGCTGTCTCTTGAACACAACCGTATGCAGTTCACTCCCGATGTTCTTCCGTCTGATGTAACAGGATTCTCTGTATATAATAAGAGCAACGGAAAATTTGAATTCCGTCCCGGTGTTGCATTCTGCAATCTCTTCCTTGCTGATGAGATAAACCGTACATCAAGCAAAACTCAGTCCGCTCTTCTGGAGCTCATGGAGGAAAAAAGCATTACTGTTGACGGTAATACCTACAAGCTTCCCGAGCCTTACACTGTTATAGCTACACAGAATCCTATCGGCTCAGCAGGCACACATAACCTTCCCGATTCCCAGCTTGACCGTTTTATGATAAAGCTGAGCATGGGCTATCCCGATTTCAGCGGTGAGGTGTCCATACTCAAGGCTAAGCACAATGACAATCCACTGCAGAGTGTCAGACCTGTTGCGGACGCCTCATTTATTATGGAGCTTCAGGAATACATATCCAACATTTATATTGATGACAGGATATATGAGTACATCGTTTCTATTTCTGCTGCTACACGTAAGCACCCAATGCTCAAGCTCGGCGTCAGCCCCCGCGGCACTCTCGCTCTTATGCAGCTCTCAAAGGGCATCGCTGTAGCAATGGGACGCGATTACGTTATCCCCGAGGATATTTCCTACATATGCAATGATGTATTCGAGCACCGTATCATGCTCAATTCCAAGGCTAAGCTCTCGGATACCAGTGCATCTGACATCATAACCGAAATTCTCAGAACAGTTCCTGTTCCTGGTATCGGCGAAAAGTAAGGCGGCAGCATGATACTTACCAAGCTACTGTTCATAGTTCTGATAATAGTATGTGCTTTGTTCTATATACTATATATATGGGACTTCGCACTTGTACTTCTTATTGTAATGATCGCACTTCCGATCATTATGTTCATCACTACATATATAACAAAGAAAAACATTTCGGTAGAGTTTGCTGTTAAGGACAAAACTGCTGTCAAGTCAAAGGATTTCCCTGTTCAGCTTGTCGTTACAAACAAGAGCATTTTCCCTATCGGCAAAGCTGAGGCAAGAATCGAATACTATAACACGTTCAGCAATGAGATCTCTTCTTTTGACCTGTTTCTTCCCATACAGCCAAGGAACTCCCAGCGCGTTACATTTCAGCTGAACTCGAAATTCTGCGGCAATATCAAAATAAAGACCTTATTTCTGAACATATACGATCCGCTCAGAATATTCAAATTCACAACGGCAAGCAATATCCATACCGAGGTCACTATCATGCCCGAGGGACACGATATCGGCGGTATCGTTCATTACAGCGACCGTGTGAACGAAGAGAGCGACCTCTTCTCAGAACATCGCCCCGGCGATGATCCGTCAGAGGTATTCGATCTCCGTGAATATAACGCAGGAGACAAGCTCAACCGTATCCACTGGAAGCTCAGCTCCAAAAAGGACGATTTCATTGTAAAGGACTACAGCCTTCCCATAGATGTGCCATGTATGCTGTTCCTCGATCTGAACTGCAATAAGGTAAGCAGTCTTGCTCTGCCTGTATTTGATACGCTTATCGAAACATTCCTTTCGATCTCGCAGTTCCTGCTTGACAACGAAAGGTGTCACTCGGCTGTCTTTTTCAATGCTTCACAGAATCAGTTTTCCGAGTACAGCATAACAAGCCCGACAGATCTTGCCGCTGCTGTAAAAGCTCTTATTTCTTCAGTAGATGAAAATCACTTCTGTCAGAATCCCGAGACATATTTCACGGATAATGCTTCGCTTTCATTTGCCTCGTTCACTTATATCACCTCCGCTTTTAATGAAAAGCTCCTCGACAGTATTGATGAGGAGATCGAAGCTGACTTCAAAAACGCCGTTATAGTAATCGACAATGTTGAAAAGCTTTCTTCAATTGGCGGCGGTTATTCTTCACTTAACGTTATGCCTGTTGTAGTCGGCAGGATCTCTGCCTCGATAAAGGATATAGATATATAATGAAAAGAAAGAACATACAAAACTCCAACGGCATTACTATAAGCGACAGCATAGTAATGTCTGTAAAACAAAAACATCCGAGCATGAGAAAGCTTTATGCCGCTGCCATCTCCATTATCGGCATGTTATCGGTCATAATGGCTTTTCTCGGAATGTTCCATTTCCGCTACCACCAAGGAAATGTTGCGGCAGCCTTTTTATTCTTTGCAGCTTTCCATATTTTTATCGCTCTGAAAGGCGGAAAGGCTCTCGGAGCTTATTTGCTGTCAGTTGTAAGCTTCCTGTTTCTGGCTTACAAAAAATCATCAAAGCTGGTCCTCGGCTTTAAATTTGTATATAATATCATATACAAGGAAACCTTTGAATCAAATCTGAATTACTACAAGGGTCTGAGAAGAGTTCTTGAAGAACCCTGTATAACGACACTTTTTGTATTTTATATCTGGCTTCTTGCCATTGTGCTCTGCTATTTTACAATATGCAGACCGAACCCTGTACTCCCTCTTATGGTGACATTCCCCATATTGGAGATAGGTATGTACAACGGTGTGAAAATGCCTGTATTCTGGGGCATAATGTGTATTGCATACTGGCTCGCCATACTTGCCATGTCAACAATTGATGTGGGAGAATACTCGGGCGGTCAGAGCGGTTTTGTCCGAAAGAACAATCTGTTCTTCCCCAAGCGGCACATGAAACTTAAAGTCACGGAGCGCTGCGGTATGTTTATCATTGCCTCGGTCATGATAGTTGCGGTCCTTTCATACGGCTTTCTCAAGATAACACATTATAAAAGAAGCGATTCTATCAATGAAAAGCGCCGTGATATTTCCGATGCCTTTGATGATTTCACATTTGAAAATCTCGGAGAGAGTCTTTCAAATATCACAAATGCTTTCGGCTTTAATCTTGATTACGAAAACCATAAGCTCGGAGCCAGCGACCATATACGATACAAAAACGTCACCGACCTGACAGTAACTATAGAAAAGCCTGTCAAAGGTGCGCTGTATCTCAAAGACTATGTCGGCGCTGTCTATAAAGACAATCAGTGGTTCAAGCTTCCGTCGTCAAAGTATAACGCAGATATATTCGATGACTTTAAGGATTACGATGTACATCCTCAGAACTTCCCTGCACTCTTCTCAAGATATATCAAACGCAGTGACGAGAAAAACACTATCTGGATAAAGAACAGCGCAAAGAAAAAGAATCGCATATATTCTCCTTACGGCGTTGAGGATCTGGGAAAAATAAAATACGAAAACGATACCCTTGCATTCCCCGGAAACAAAAAGGGCGGCGAAACCTCTTACAAATTTGTGCCTATAAGCCCTGATAATATGGAAGTCCTTCTGGACAGCGGCATTGAAGTGTTCTTCAGTAAAAACAGCGGCAGCAGCTTTTCTTTAGAAGCGCCAAACCGTTCCGTATACTCTGCCTCAAGCATAACCGATAAGAAGTGGCAGGACGCTGTATATAAATACTGTGATGAAAACGGTCTTATCAGCTACGATGACTATTTCACAATAGACTATGAGCTTCCCTCCGACGATGCTTACCTGTACGATCACGGCGATGTTCTTATGGCTGAGCTTTTGCAGAACGACTATAAAAAATTCGTTTACGAGAATTTCCTTGATGTTCCCGATAATCAGGATATGGCGGAAGTCAGAGCAGCATACAGTGATCTCGTTGATGTGGAGCACGGCAACACTCCCAAAGAGGTTTTCGAGATACTTAACAATATCCGTACAAGAATAGCTGCTAACAGCACCTATTCCCTTGCTCCCGGAAAAACTCCTTCCACCCGCGATTTCGTTAATTACTTCCTGCTTGAGAACCACAAAGGCTTCTGTACCTATTATGCTACATCAGGTGTACTTCTGGCAAGAATGGCAGGTATACCTGCACGTTACGCAACAGGATATATCCTCGTTGAAAACGATATCAAGGCAGGCAAGACCAACAGTGACGGTTCTGTTACAATAGACGTCAAGGATAACCGAAGCCATGCATGGGCTGAAGTCTATATCGACGGTATCGGCTGGATACCTTATGAGTTCACCGCAGGCTATACACAGCAGGAGATTAATACAGAGCCTACTCAGGCTACTACAACTGCCACAACACAAAATTCTTCAACTACCACCACAACAGGTACATCTGTATCAAAAACAACAGGAAACTCCTCTGTTACTACTTCACATACTACAACAAAAGCTGCTGGTTCAGATGTTAGTGCTACAACCATCGTGCCTGGCGGAAAGAATAAGTCAGGCATACATATACCAAAGTTTATAAAGAAGCTGTTCTTTTTCATACTCTTTATTGCAGCAATGGTAATGCTGATACGCGCACGAAGAGCTTTCATATTAAAGACAAGGGAAAAGCACTTCAAAACAGGCGATCCCCGAACACGTATCAGATATATGTATTCCTACGCCGAAAAGCTTCTCAATGAGCTGAACCTCAGGAGCGAATACGGCAATTATAAGCAGTTTGCTTCTGAAGTTGAAAAATGGCACGGCGGTATCTCTTTTGAGGACGGAGGCTTTGAAAAGCTTACGGATATTGCACTTGATTCAGCATTCAATAATAAAACGCCGGACAATGAGGAACTGAAAAAATGTGAAAAGACGCTTTCGGATCTCGGCGAATATATCTTCAAAAAGGCTACTGTAACGCAGAAATATAAGCTTATGTATCTGAATGTTCTTTTAAAGGGGGATGACTAATATGAAGATCGACAACTCGGGATATATTGCCAAGGGGATTTTACTTGCGGTGTGCGGCGTACTTTTTGCCTTTTTCCCTAATGTTATCACGTGGGTATTCTACATAATCGGCGGAATAATCGTTGCAGGCAGTGCACTTACCTCACTGGGCGGTATATCTCAGGGAGACGGTTCTCTTCTTCCCGCAGGCGGCATAGGCGTTGCCATCGGTCTTTTCATAATGTGCATACCAAAGGTAATAAGTGCACATATTTCTATGATAGTCGGATTTATTCTTCTTATAATCTCCATTGTTCAGATAGTAAAGGCGCTTTCTAAGGAAATGAAAAAGGGAATCAAGATTTTTCAGCTCATCTTCGGAATAGTACTCCTTATCGGGTCTGTATTCCTGATCTTTGATCCTTTCAAGGGCGGCAATGTTATCCGAATCATCGTTGGCTTTATAATGATAGGTTATGCTTTATTCAACTTCTATGTTGCTTACGTTATAAACGAACGCAACGGCGGTGTTGTCAGCAGTACATCAGGTGCAAATAAAAATGACAACATAATCGATACAAGCGGTCATGATGTTCCCGACGGGGACAGCATCAAAAAGCTTCAATAATTTACAGGAACTGCTGGGTCATTCAGCAGTTCTTTTTTACTCTGAAAATCGAACAAGTGTTTGACAAAGACTATTTTCTGTGCTATAATATAGAGTGGTAATTCTGAAAAGGAGGCGTGAAAATGTCAGACACAAAAGAGATACTTCATCAGATACTAAATGACGAAAAGCTTCTGAACAGCCGCGCCTTCCGTGACAGAGTATATACGGACGAGCCTATAATAAGAACTGCCGCACAGCTCAGAAAGCCTGAAACTCCTGCAAAGATCAAGGAAATGAAGGGCATTGCATTTTCACCAGAAGCATACTGGAAAACCTCGGCATGGCTTTTCTATAATCAGGGAAAATTCATGGAAAACTACGAGGACGTATATCCAATGTGTGACGATTTCGTCAAATACTATCCATGCTACCGTGACCTTGATGACAAGCAGCTTAGAAGCTATTTCGCGTGGCGTACAAATGTGAGGAAAGATGTCATTGAAAAGGCTCCCCTGTCTTTCGTTTATATCTATATCTATGAGCTTATAAACTGCATAGGTGCCGACGAACCGCAGGAATGTTTTTCAAGGCTGAAAAGCTTCTGCGACGTGTACAGGCTCATTGATGGCAGTATATCAAAATATACCGATGTATGGCTAAGCGATATGATAGTTTATTACGGGCTTCCACCTTCCCTTGCAGACGATTTTGAGGACATCAGATACGATATGAAACTGCTTACCCTTATATACTGGGAGAAAAGCTCCGATGATGAGCTTTTTGAAGCTATTAGCGCCCTATCTTCTTATCGGCTTGAAAAGTCTCTTTACTATACAGCTGAACTCGAAGAATTCAAAAAGGTTCTTGTGAGAAGCTTTATAAAGCTGTCTGAGTTCTTCCGTGATAAAAGAAAGAATTCCCTGTGCGACAAGCTCTTCGGTAATATAGTGGAATGCACATATAATATGTTTGCTTCGGCTATTTTCTATGACAGGCAGGCACTTCGCAGCTGCGAATACAGCTTTAGCGAGATACACTCATACACCTGCAAAAGCGGCAAATGGAAATGCCGAAAATTCTACGGCAACAGAGGAAGAAACGGAAATCTGGGCGATCTTCTGAGAGCAGTGGACAGTTTGCTGCGTGAAAAAGCTGATTTCCGATACAAGATAAGCATTGAAGGAGTCTCAAAGACTGCTCTGAAGATAATTCAGGCAGAGATCGACAGCTTCTATGCTGAAAAGCAGCGCGCCGAAGCACAAAAGATCGAAATTGATCTTTCAAAGCTCGTAGAAATAAGAAAGGCTGCCGATATTACACGGGATAAGCTTATCGTTGATGAAGAAGTCGAAGAACCTGCTCCCGTTGCTGAACCCAAGGAAGAAACAGCCGCAGAAGCCTCTGCGTGTCCTTTGCTTGACGAGAATGAGATACTTTTCATGCAGGCACTGCTATACAACGGTGATGTTTCAGATGCTGCGAGAAAATGTGGGCTCCTTGTCTCTATACTTGCCGACAGCATTAATGAAAAGCTTTTCGATACATTCAGCGATACCGTCATAGATTTTTCGTCAGATGTGCCTGTGCTCATAGATGACTATACTGACGAACTTAAACATATGATACCCAAGGAGTAAAAATATGAAAATACCCAAAAGGATCGCTTCTGCGGTCATTAACTCGCTTAAAGGCGGCGTTGTTCCGCGTATTGGTCTGCCATACATAACCGTTGGACGTGAAAACGAGATAGATGCGCTTCTCCATGATGTGGATATAATCGCAGACGGCGGAGCATCGTTCCGCTTTATCGTCGGTAAGTACGGAAGCGGTAAGAGCTTTCTTTTGCAGACTATACGCAGTCACGTTATGGACAGGAACTTTGTCGTTGTTGACGCTGACCTCTCACCTGAGCGCCGCTTACAGGGCACCAAGGGTCAGGGACTTGCCACATACAAGGAGCTTATCCGCAATATGTCAACAAAGACACGTCCCGACGGCGGTGCGCTTACACTTATACTTGACCGCTGGATAAGCGGAGTTCAGTCCGAAACTGCTGCTGAAAGCGGACTTTCAACTGATTCCGCAGAGTTCGCTAAAGCTGTAGAAAAAAAGATATTTGAAGTTGTAAATGCACTGAGTGAAATGGTGCACGGATTTGACTTTGCAAAGCTGCTGACTATATATTACAGAGCTTCTGTAAGCGGAAACGACGAAGAAAAAGCCAAGGTTGTAAAATGGTTCCGCGGCGAGTACGCCAACAAGACCGAAGCTAAGTCCGAGCTTGGAGTAAATATCATAATCAGTGACGACGACTGGTATGAGTACATCAAGCTCTTTGCAGCCTTTCTCAAAATGGCAGGCTACAGCGGCCTCCTCGTCCTGGTGGACGAGCTTGTGAACATCTACAAGATACCTAACAGTATCACAAGGCAGTACAACTACGAAAAAATACTCACCATGTACAATGATACATTGCAGGGCAAGGCTAAATACATAGGTATCATAATGGGCGGCACTCCACAGTGCATTGAGGACACCCGCCGCGGCGTCTACAGCTACGAAGCTCTTCGCTCGCGTCTTGCAGAGGGGCGTTTTGGACGTGAGGGCGTAAAGGATATGCTGGCTCCTGTCATACATCTGACTCCTCTCACCTATGAGGAAATGCTTGTACTTACCGAAAAGCTTGCAGATATACACGCTCAGCTATTTGACTATACCCAGATGATAACACAGGAGGATATGATAAGCTTTATAAAGCTGGAATTCGGGCGCATAGGCTCCGACAGCCATATCACTCCCCGTGAGGTTATCCGCGATTTCATCGAGCTTCTTGATATTATCATGCAGAACCCGAGTATTAATGTAAGTCAGCTTATCTCCTCGGAGGCTATGGAATTCACCAAGCCAAGCGGTAACGACGATACAGCTGACGAGGAATTTGCAGAATTTGAGATATAAGGATATGCTATGAGTATTTTTGAAAGATATGCTCCTTTTATACAGGATTTCATCTACCGAAATAACTGGGAGTCCCTGCGTGCAATCCAGGCTGCCGCAGGTGACGCTATTTTCAATACCGACGAGAACGTTCTCCTGACGGCTTCAACTGCCTCAGGCAAAACAGAAGCAGCTTTCTTCCCTATTCTTACGCTCTTTTCAGAGGATATGCCCCGCTCCGTGGGTGCTATATACATAGGACCGCTGAAAGCACTTATCAACGACCAGTTCATGCGACTTAACGAGCTATGCGACGAGGCGGATATACCTGTCTGGCACTGGCACGGCGATGTGGCGCAGTCCCATAAAAGCAAAATGCTGAAAAATCCGTCGGGGATATTGCAGATAACTCCCGAATCTCTTGAGGCTATGCTTCTGCGCAAGCACGCCCTTATACCTAAGCTTTTTGGAGACCTGCGCTTTATTGTCATTGACGAGATACACTCCCTTATGCGCGGTGACCGCGGCGGTCAGACCATATGTCTTATGGAAAGGCTCTGTAAAATGGCAGGGGTCAATCCGCGCAGGATAGGTCTGTCAGCTACTATAGGCGATCCCGCCGCCGCAGGAGAATTTCTGTCTTACGGTACGGGACGAGGTACTATTATACCCAAAATAGAAAGCAAGGGAGTAAAATGGCGACTGTCCATGGAGCACTTCTACATCAGTCAGCAGAATCAACCCGACGAAAAAGAAAACGCAGATGCTCTTCCCGTTCTTGATGAAAAAACAGATACTGCTCCAGAACACGCTGACGCAGGCATGGGATATATCTTTGAGCATACGCGGGGCAAAAAATGCCTTGTGTTCGTCAACTCCCGTGAAGAATGTGAAGCAGTCACAACTACACTGCGCTCCTACTGTGAGGCTAAACATGAGCCTGACCGCTTTCTTATCCATCACGGCAATCTCTCCGCAGCCTACCGTGAAACTGCAGAGGAAGCCATGAAGGACGAGGATATATTCATGACTACCTGTACCACAGCCACCTTGGAGCTCGGTATCGACATAGGCAGGCTTGAACGTGCATTTCAGATAGACGCTCCTTTTACAGTTTCATCGTTTTTACAGCGTATGGGACGTACAGGCAGACGCGACCTGCCGCCTGAGATGTGGTTCGTTATACGTGAAGAGCTCCCCGAGCCCCGCTCAATGCTGCCTGAGACTATACCGTGGAAGCTTTTGCAGGGCATTGCTCTTGTACAGGTATACCTTGAAGAAAAATGGGTGGAGCCCCCAAAGCTTGACAGGCTCCCCTACAGTCTGCTCTATCACCAGACCATGAGTACTCTCGCTTCATGCGGTGAGCTTACCCCCGCCGAGCTTGCTTCAAAGGTACTGACACTTAAATATTTTCACCGCATCACTAAGGACGACTATAAAATACTGCTTCGGCATCTCCTTGAAAACGACCACATACAGCGTACAGATGAGGGCGGATTTATCATAGGTCTTGCAGGAGAACGCATCGTCAACAGCTTCAAATTTTATGCTGTATTTCAGGAGAATGAAGAATATACCGTGCGATGGGGCTCTCAGGAGCTTGGCACTATAGTTATGCCTCCGCCTGCAGGCGAAAAGATAGCTATTGCAGGGCATGTGTGGATAGTAGAGGAAGTTGACCACAAGCGCCGACTTGTTTACTGCGAGCAGATCAAAGGAAAAGTGCCTGCATATTTCGGTGACTGCCCGGGCGATATCAACACCAAGATACTTCTGCGTATGCGTGAGGTGCTCCGTGAGGACAGAAGCTATCCATATCTTATGAAAAACGCTGCTGCACGACTTGCGCAGGCTCGTCAGACTGCCCATAACTCAAAGGTGACGGATACACCGCTGATATGTCTCGGCGGCAATATGTGGTGTCTGTTCCCGTGGCTTGGCACCTACGCTTTTTTTGCCATGGAGCGCTTCCTTAAACTTAAATGCGCTGACAGACTGGGACTTCGGGGTATGGATTCCTCACGTCCTTACTATATTCAATTCACCATGAAGGTCTCTCCCGGGGAATTCTTTGAAGTCCTCGCAGATGAAGCACGCAAGGAGTTTGACCCGATGGAACTGGTATATCCGGGTGAAGTACCTGTATTTGAAAAATATGATGAATTTCTTCCGGAAGTCCTTGTGAAAAAAGGCTTCGCTTATGGAATACTCGGGATATCTGAAATGAAAGAGCGCATTTTAAGCTGGATAACTTAAATTAAATTATTAGAAATTTAGTATTGCAATTTCATTTATATCGTGATATAATATTTATATAGATTACTTTTTATAATGATAAGGTAGGATTTACTTATGAAAATACAGCAGCTTGAATATGTTATTGCCGTTGCAAGAGAAGGCAGTATAACAAAGGCAGCCAAGAAGCTTTATCAGGCTCAGCCCAATATCAGTATCGCCCTTAAAGAGCTTGAAGCTTCACTGGGCATACAGATATTCAACCGCTCTCCCAACGGTATGATACTTACCCCTGAGGGTGAGGAGTTCCTTGCCCGTGCTCAGACTATCGTTGATGAAATGCAGAGCCTCGAAAGAGACTATGCACAGACACCCGATAATGAAATGAAACTAAAAGTTGCGGCTGCGCGTTCAACATATGCAACTGCGGCTATAGGTAAGTTTATCAGCAGCTACGCCGATAAGACAGATAAGATAGACGTCCATGTTATGGAGACAAGCACCGCAAAGGTACTTGAGGATATTTGTGCGGGCAAATACGATATCGGTTTTATTCGTATTCCCAGCACGTATGCTGAAATGATCGAAAGCCGTCTTAAAGCTCGTAATCTTGTTGGCAGAACTATTATGGAGTTCCCTCTTCAGATCGTTATGAGCGAAAAACATCCCCTTGCTAAATACGATGACGTTCCTTATGAGCTGCTTTCAGAGTATCCCGAGATAATCCACGGCGATGATGAATCCGAAATGGTTCGCCGAGCTTCTATCAATCAGGATTTTGACGAAAAGCGTTTTACAAAGAAGATCTTCATTTACGACAGAGGTACTCAGATAAGTATGCTCAAAACCGTTAAGAATGCATATATGTGGGTAGCTCCCATGTCTCAGCTCATATTGAAATTTAATGAGCTTTGCACCAGAAAGAGCTCCTATGCGACTAATCTCAACCGTGATATGATAATCTATCGTAAGGCAAGCGAAAACAATGCGCTCATCTCGGACTGTATAAGAACAGTCTTTGAGTACGCAGACAAGATCGAAGGACTGGAAATATAATAAATATACCCCGATCAGACGGCAGTTCGTCTTTGATCGGGGCTTTTTTTGAAAAAAAAGAATGAGAGCCATTAGGGGGGAGGTTCTCATTCTTAATAAGGGGATATGAGATTGTCATTTATGAAAGAATGACTTTCCATATGTTATTATAGCATAGGGCAATACTTTTTGCAAATATAAATAATTAATTGCAATATATAGATTATTGATAAGTAAAATTTAAGTAATTTTTATCCTGATATTTACTCTGAGGAATTATATAGGTATAAAAGCCCCCGAACATAGTTCGGGGGCTTACTTTTAGTCTGCCATAAATACTTCAAATGCCTTATACGCCATATATGTGTCAAGCTTTGATACTATCTCATAGGGGGCGTGCATTGAGAGCACAGGTACTCCAAGGTCAATGGTATCAACGTTAAGATTTGCAATGTAAGCAGCAACTGTTCCGCCGCCGCCCTCATCTACCTTGCCAAGCTCACCTGTCTGCCAGATAACATTCTTTGAGTCCATAAGTCTTCTGATACGTCCTGTGAACTCTGCGGAAGCATCAGATGTGCCGGCCTTGCCCCGTGCGCCTGTATACTTTGTGATAACTACGCCGTGGTTTATATAAGCGCTGTTGTTGCGCTCATTTACCTCAGGGAATGTGGGGTCGTATGCAGCGTTAACGTCTGCGGACAAGCACTCGGAAGCTGAAAGAACAGTCATGCTGTCGCTTCCAAGAGTTTCAGCTATATCAGCTACAAAGTACTCGAGGTATGCAGAACGGAGACCTGTGTTTCCGTCGCTGCCTGTCTCTTCCTTATCGGTAAGTATAGTAACTACAGTATGCTTTGGCTTCTTGCACTCAGCTGTAGCCACAAGTGCAGGATATGCGCATACCTTATCGTCATGACCGTATGAACCTATCATGCTTCTGTCGAAGCCGATGTCCTTTGCCTTGAATGCAGGAACTGCTTCAAGCTCTGAGGAAATAAAATCAGCCTCGGTGATACCGTACTTCTCAAAGAGAATATTCATTATGTTGAGCTTTACAGAGCCGCTCTCCTCATCGTCTTTGAAAGGACGTGAACCGATAACGATATTAAGCTGCTCACCTGTGATACCTTTTGCAAGGGGCTTCTGCATCTGTGCAGATGCAAGGTGAGGAAGCAGGTCTGTAACACAAAAAACAGGGTCACTGTCGTCCTCGCCGATATTTACAGGAACGGTAGTCCCGTCAGCCTTTATAACTACACCGTGAAGTGCAAGTGGAATAGTAGTCCACTGATACTTCTTTATGCCGCCGTAGTAATGAGTCTTGAAAAGAGCCATCTCTGTGTCCTCATAAAGAGGATTCTGCTTTAGGTCAAGTCTTGGTGAATCGATATGAGCTGCACAAAGTCTTACGCCCTCAGAGATAGGTGCTGTACCTATAACAGCTGCAAGTACAGACTTGCCGCGGTTGTTGCGGTATATCTTATCCCCTGATTTAAGCTTCATGCCTGCTTTAAATTCCACAAAGCCCTTCTTTTTAAGGAGGTCTATGGAGTATATAACTGCTTCACGCTCGATCTTTGCCTTGTTCATAAAGTCCTTGTAGCCCTCGCAGAATTTGTCGCAAGCTTTTATGTCCTTGTCCGAAACAAGATGATATGCGTTTTTGCGCTGCATAAGGAGCTTTTCTTTAAGCTTCTTAGCGGCATCCTTTTTTTCTGCCATTATTGTATTTCTCCTTTCGCAGAAAATCTATAGCGCAGCCCTTTTGCGGCTGAGTTATCACACTGTCATGGGAGTCTGTTTGTTCTTAAAAAGCTCTCTTATCTTTCCCGAAACTTCCCATGCGATGCCGTTCACTGTATCCATATTTCCGTTATTATGGATTATGTAGTCGGAATGGCTCTTGAAGAATTCCTCGTTGAGCTGAGAATTCATGCGTCTGCGAGCCTGATCAACAGTAAGTCCGTCGCGTGAGATAATACGTTTTTCACGTATATCGGCATCTGCAAGAACCGATATGATTATCTCGCAGAAATCATCCGCACGGCTCTCAAAGAGCGTGGGAGCATCGAGAAGTATGAGCTTCTCGCCTTTCATGGAATGAACTCTTATCTCGCGAAGTATCTCACCTGTGATGTAAGGATATGTAATGGTGGTAAGAGCTTCAAGCTTGGATTTGTCAGAGAACACTATACCTGCAAGTCCTTTTCTGTTGAGAGTGCCATCCTCGTTTATAACGCTTGAACCGAAGAGGTCAGCTATCTCATCAAGGCATTTTGTGCCCTTTTCAACTATCTTGCGAGCAACCTGATCGCAGTTGATGACTGTAAAACCGTTGGAAGCAAAGATCTTTGAGACTGTGCTCTTCCCTGCCCCTGTCTGGCCGGTCAGTCCGACTACCATGACTCCGTTGAGACTGTTCATATCCTTATCACCTCGAATCCTGCCGCCCTGATAAGGCGGTTATATACTGCAAGTCCTACGCCGTCCGTTTCTGGAGCGCGGACATAGACTCTTTCTGCACCTGCGTCATCAAGCTCACGAAGCCTCTGAAACAAAAGATGTGCCTGCTGTGAACTGTCACTGCCGTAGGTCATATATCTGTATGGGAATACTTCCCTGTCATTATCGAATATAAGCGAATATACATTGTCGCCGTTGTGCTCTCCCACATATGAGATAAAGCTTTCAAGTGAACCTTCCACCATGATTATATCTGCTTTAGGCGAATAGTGCTTGTACTTCATTCCGGGAGAAGCAGCCTTCTGACCTGCTTCAAGCTCGTGGAGTATAGCGTGGTCGATTATTACGTCATCGCATACTTCAAGAAGCATTTCCCTTGTGACACAGCCGGGGCGAAGTATCCTTGCAGTGGTATCTCCCTCAATGGAGATAACTGTAGATTCAACACCGAACTCCGAGCTTCCGCCGTCAACCACAGCTGCTATCTTACCGTTCATGTCACGCATAACATGCTCAGCCGATGTAGGGCTTGGGTATCCCGAAGTATTTGCTGACGGAGCTGCAATAGGTCTGCCTGATAACTCGATTATCCTGTGCATTACAGGGTGTGACGGCACTCTGATACCCACTGTATCAAGTCCGCCTGATGTTATCATAGGTATCCTGTCATTTTTTGGAAGCACCATTGTGAGCGGTCCCGGACAGAATCTCTCTGCAAGTCTGTACGCAAGCCCAGGTATAGACGATGTGTAGTCCACAGCCTGTGAAAAATCTGCAAGATGTACTATCAGCGGATTATCAGCAGGTCTGCCCTTGGCTTCAAAGACTTTGCGGACAGCCTCCACGTTTGAAGCATCTGCGCCAAGTCCATAGACTGTTTCTGTGGGTATACCGACTATTTCGCCTTTTTTAATAAATTCAGCAGCTATTTCAAGGTCTTGTTCCTTGTTGTTTAGTAAAACTGTATCCATAAAAACTACGCTTCCTGACTTGCGAGCTTTGCAGCCTGATCGGCGGTTGCAAGCGCATCAAACACTTCATCAAGATTTCCGTTGAGAATGTCCTCCAGTCTGTATATAGTCAGACCGATACGGTGATCCGTAAGACGTCCCTGCGGATAATTGTATGTTCTGATCCTTTCGGAGCGGTCGCCTGTGCCGACCTGCATTTTTCTCTCCGAAGCGATCTTTGCGTCTTGCTCCTCCTGCATAGCCTCGTATATCCTTGAGCGCAGAATTTTCATTGCTTTATCTTTGTTCTTATGCTGGCTTCTTTCGTCCTGACACTCCACCACGGTATTCGTGGGGAGATACGTTATTCTTACAGCGGACTCTGTTTTATTTATATGCTGTCCGCCTGCACCGCTTGCGCGGAAATAGTCTATTTTCAGATCCGTGGGATTTATTTCAAGCTCGACCTCGTCTGCTTCGACGAGAACTGCCACGGTAACTGTCGAGGTGTGTATGCGTCCCTGTGATTCTGTTTCGGGAACGCGCTGTACACGGTGTACGCCGCTTTCGTATTTAAGGCGGGAATAAGCACCCTCACCCTCAATGGAGAAGCTTATCTCCTTGAAGCCGCCGAGCTCTGTGGGATTGGCGCTTAGCACTTCCTGCTTCCAGCCCATAGTCTCTGCGTACATTGTATACATACGATAAAGGGAATTTGCAAACAGCGAAGCCTCCTCGCCGCCTGCGCCGCCTCTTATCTCTATAATTACGCTCTTGTCATCGTTAGGGTCCTTAGGTAAGAGAAGAACTTTAAGATCCTGTGTATAGGTTTCCATATTCTCCTTTGACTCATCATACTCTGCCTGAGCCATATCCTTGAAGTCCTTATCGAGACCGCCGCCGTCAAGAAGCTCCTTAGCTTCGTCAAAGGCTGCCTGTGCCTTTTTGTATTCCCTGTATTTCTCGATAATGGGAGTCATATTCTTGAACTCCCTCATGAGCTGAGTGTACAGCTTATTATCGCTGATAATATCGGGGTCAGAGAGTTTTGCGCTTATTTCTTCGTATTTTTGCTCCATCAGTGCAAGCTTTTCAAACATTCAGTATTCTCCTTAATGCTAAAAATATTACAATAGATGCTGCACTGTGCTAACCCTCATCGGCGTGTTTTACGCTGCGGATACTCTTTTCAATCTTGTTGCGGGCAACCATGAATTCTCTTGCGCACTTTATACATCTGAGCCTGAAATCCATTCCTGCACGTATCACGAACATTTCGCTGCCGCCGCAGGGATGATTCTTCTTCATTGTAAGCACATCACCCGGTCTGATATCCAAGACATTATCCCCCTTTCGCGTAAATAGAAAAAATCGAACATTTTTATTATACCCTAAAATCAAGCTCAAATCAATATTTTGCGGGTATATTTTTTTCATTTTGGTGAAAAATAATAAAAACTCCCAAATAAACATATTGAACCCATACAAAAAAACAGAAAGGATCTTTTTATGATATCAAGAGTAACTGCCGAATTTGAAACGCCCGAGCTGGCTGAATACGCTTTGAAGCGTGTGCGTGAAAGCGTGGACTACGTGTATTCCGCAAAAATGATGTACAACAGGATAGCCGAGCAGTCTGCAAGACTTGGAAGAAGTACTACTTTTTCAATTATCCCGACTTATTATAATACCCATACAAACTTCCTGACAGCCGTTATGGAGTCTCCTGCTTCAAAGGATATAGTTCCCGAGCCTGCACGTAATCGCAAGACCACAGCCTGCATAGTATGCGGGAGCGCTGCGGTGGACAATGTTATATCCGTACTGAATGCTCTCGGCGCTCTGAATATCCGTTTTGCCCAGTAGCATATAATACTCGGCAGCCGCATATGATTGACTACAAAGTTATTATAACGGAGGTAAAAACATGGAATTCAGACCTGAAGGCTGCTTATTTGATACACCGTCAAATCAAAGGTATATATCCTCGGCAGAGGGATTGGCGGAAGCAATGGAAAAAGGTATAATACTTGAAGCAAGAGCAATGCTGTGTACAGGAACTCATGACCTGATGATCGATCTGCCATGCGCAAGAGGGATAATCCCACGCGAGGAGGGGGCCATAGGTATCACAGAAGGGAAGACACGTGATATAGCTCTTATATCACGTGTCAATAAAATAGTCTGCTTTAAAGTTACCGAGCTCGATCTGACTGACAGCGGAGAGCTTGAAGCAAGGCTGTCACGTAAAGCCGCACAGCTTGAATGCGAGAATAACATGATCTCAAAGCTCAGACCAGGTGATATTATCGACGCAAGAATATCCCACATGGAAAAATTCGGCAGCTTCGTTGATATAGGCTGCGGCATACCCTCTCTTGTACCCATAGATACTATGTCTGTGTCCCGTATCTCTCACCCCACCGACAGATTCAGGACAGGTCAGCTTATAAGAGTAATAGTCAAAGGGACTGAAAACGGCATGATATTTCTTACTCATAAAGAGCTCCTGGGTACATGGGAAGAAAACGCCTGCAGATTCAAAATCGGAGAAACTGTCCCCGGTGTTGTACGTTCCATAGAAAGCTACGGCGTATTCGTGGAGCTTACGCCAAATCTTGCAGGGCTTGCAGAATCAAAGGAAGGTATATCTGTAGGTCAGAGCGTCAGCGTCTACATAAAGGCTATCATTCCCGAAAAAATGAAAGTAAAGCTCATTATCGTAGACGTCTGCGGCGAATATACTCCCCCAAAGGAGATAGAATACTTTATAAAGTCAGACCATATAAACTACTGGAAATACTCCACCGATACTTCCGACAAGAATATCTCTACAAGCTTCTGACAAAAAATGCACCTGTAAAAACAGGTGCATAGTTTTTATATCAGTATGCGATCTCTTCAGCGATATGGTGAAGCTTTTCGTCATATTCCTTGTGCATTGAAAGTGCTTCCTGAATATCGTAATCAACGATCTTGCTGTCCTTGATACCAACAACACGGTTGCCGATTCCCTGCTCAAGAAGCTCTACTGCATAGTAGCCCATTCTTGTAGCCTCAACTCTGTCTCTAACTGTAGGAGAGCCGCCTCTCTGTACGTGACCGAGGATAGTTGATCTTGCGTCGATACCTGTCTTTTCCTGAAGCATCTTAGCGATCTCATCAGAGTGACCAACGCTCTCAGCAACGATAACTACAAAGTTCTGCTTGCCCTTTGCCTTCTTTGCCAGCATTGTATTTGCGATAGCATTGATATCATAAGGAACTTCCTTTGTGATGATATCTGTAGCACCGCATGCAACACCTGTATTAACAGCGATATGACCTGCTCCTCTTCCCATTACCTCTACAACAGAGATTCTGTCGTGAGACTGAGATGTATCACGGAGCTTATCAGCCATTTCCATAGCTGTGTTCATAGCTGTATCAAAGCCGATAGTATAATCTGTACATGCAATATCATTATCGATAGTACCGGGAAGACCGATACAAAGAACGCCCATTGCAGAAAGATCAGCTGCGCCTCTGAATGAACCGTCACCGCCGATAACTACAAGACCTTCGATGCCAAGCTCATCAAGCTTAGCCTTGCCCTTTGCAACACCCTCCTTAGTTCTGAATTCAGGACATCTTGCTGTATAAAGAACGGTACCGCCTCTGTGTATAATATCGGAAACGCTTCTCTCGTCCATCTTGATGATATCGCCGTTAAGGAGTCCAACGTATCCTCTGCGGATACCGTAAACCTCCATACCCTTTGCAAGAGCAGATCTTACAACAGCTCTTACAGCGGCATTCATTCCGGGAGCGTCACCGCCGCTTGTCAAAACACCAATTTTCTTGATCATACATACTCTCCATTCTGCACTTGGCATATATTGTTTAACCCGCAAAAAACTGCGGCGTAATTCCATACTCTTATATTTTACTACTTTGTGGAAAAAATGTCAAGAGGATTCCGTATTTTTTCGGTATTCAAATCCAAAATCACTGAATAAGCCCTATTTGTGAAGAATTATAATGCTTTTTCAGCTCATCGCAGAACTCTTTTGTCACCTTTACACTCAGCTTTGTGCGCGGAATAACAGTTTTTTTCATGTCTGTCAGATACAGACATACTGCTGTACCGCCGATGTTTCTGCCGCAAAGCTCAACAAACTCATTTGTAAATGAGGCTTCGGAAGAAGTTGTTTTTATACAGAGCTTCATATTTGATACAGAGCGTTCAAATTCAGTATCAGCGGTTATTGCTCCGCATATTACAGTAAGTCTGTCGTCCTTGACAGAAATTTTTCCGTTAATTAGAACTATACCGTCAGATACGAGCTTGCCGCCGCATACCATAAAAAGATCAGGGAATACAACGCCCTCTATCTCGCCTGTCTCATCTGAAAAGGTGACGAAGCTCATCTTGTCGCCGTTCTTTGTGACATGAAGCTTTGAGCTTTCCACGCAGCATAGGAGCTTTACGGAAGTACCGTCCCTGACGCTGCTGTCGGTAAGGATATCTCCTATCCTGCGGACGTGCATCAGTTCTCCTATCCAGTAATAAGGCGAAAGCGGATGTCCGCTGAGATACATTCCTGTTGCTTCCTTTTCCATCGCAAGGAGCTGTTTGGTATCGTACTCCTGCTTATAAGGGATACGCACATTCATCTCAGAAGTGTCCATTCCCTCGAGGAAGTTCAGCTGTCCCTCAATTACTCCTCTTGTACCCGAGCCTGTCATATCAAGAATAGTTTCGTAGCTTTCCAGCATCTGACGCCGATTATGTCCAAGTCCGTCAAATGCTCCCGACTTGATAAGGTTTTCGAGGGCTTTTTTGTTAAGCTCCCTGCCCTCCACACGCTCGCAGAAGTCCTGCAAGCCTGTAAAATTACCGTGTTCGTTGCGCTCGGCAATTATCTTGTCTGCGAGTCCGCTTCCCGCATTTTTTATGGCAAGTAGTCCGAAATACATCTTGCCGTCTGCAAATGTGAAGCCCTTGCCGCTCTTGTTTACGTCGGGACTTAGTATCTCAATGCCGTTTTCCTTGCAGGAGTTGATATACTCCGCAAGCTTATCGCTCTGTCCCATAACGCTTGACATAAGCGCCGCCATGTATATTCCGCGGTAATGGCATTTAAGAAACGCAGTCTGATAAGCAAGGTATGCATATGCTGCCGCGTGTGACTTATTGAATGCATAGGACGCAAAGCTGACCATTTCATCGAATACCGAATTTGCAATATCTTCCGATACTCCGTTGTCAGCCGCTCCCTTTACGAAGCTCTCGCGTTCTTTCAGCATTACATCGTGCTTCTTTTTAGCCATAGCTCTGCGGACTATATCCGCATGACCGTAGGAATAGCCTGCAAGCTTTCGGCATATCTCCATTACCTGCTCCTGATATACCATACAGCCGTAGGTATCTTCCAGAATATCTTTGAGAAGCGGGTGCTTGTAGGTGACGCTTTCGGGATGCTTCTTGTTTTCGATATATACGGGTATGGACTTCATAGGTCCGGGGCGGTACAGTGAGATTATAACTATCAAGTCCTCCAGACGCTCGGGAGCAAGCTCCATAACGCGGGCAGTCATGCCCTCGCTCTCAAACTGGAAAACGCCCTCTGTATCTCCCTGGGTCATCATTGCATAGACTTCCCTGTCGTCTACTGGAATTGCGCTTATATCAAAATCAGGGTCAGTCTTGTGTATCTCGTTAACTGTGTCTCTTATAATTGTAAGATTACGCAGTCCGAGAAAGTCCATTTTCAGAAGTCCCAGTGACTCCAGAATGCCCATTGTGTACTGAGTCACTACTGTATCGTCATTCTTCTGCAATGGTACAAGATCACTGAGAGGTACTGCCGATATTACAACGCCTGCCGCATGAGTTGAAGCATGGCGGGGCATACCCTCAAGCTTTTTTGCAAGGTCTATACATCTGCGCATATCCCTGTCGGAGTGATAAAGTCCGCTGAGCTCATCAGACTCCTTCATCGCCTGACTAAGCGTTGCACGGGGGTCTATCTCCTTGGCGGCTCTGTCACAGAGCTGATAGGATATACCAAGAACTCTGCCCACGTCGCGGACCGCCGCACGGGCTTTCAGGGTATCGAATGCTATTATCTCCGAAACATAATCAGCACCGTATCTTCTGACTACGTAGTCCTTGACGCTCCGGCGTCCCTCGATACAGAAGTCGATATCAAAGTCGGGCATGCTTACTCTCTCGGGATTGAGAAAGCGCTCGAAGAGAAGATTGAACTTTATGGGGTCTATACCTGTAATGCCTATGCAGTATGCGCAAAGGCTTCCTGCTCCCGAACCACGTCCCGGACCTACAGGCACATTATGCTCGCGGGCATAGCGGATAAAATCCCATACAATAAGGTAGTAGTCCGTGTAGCCCATTTTTGTGATGACGTCAAGCTCATACTCCATGCGCTCAGTGACGTTTTTCGGCGGAGCTTCACCGTATCGCTCTATCATTCCCCTGCGGCAAAGCTCGCGGAAGTATTCCCTGTTGTCGTCAACGCCCTCGATCGTAAACTTTGGGAGCTTTATGTTGCCGAACTCAAATTCAACATTACAGCGCTCTGCTATCTGGACAGTATTGCTTACAGCTTCTTCATGTCCTTTGAAGAGAGCTGCCATTTCGTCTGCTGACTTAACATAGAACTCATCTGTCTCAAAGCGCAAGCCTGTGGGATCATCTATAGTCTTTCCGGTCTGTATGCAGAGAAGTACATTCTGCATTTCGGCGTCCTTTTTTTCAATATAATGGCAGTCATTAGTAGCAGCAAGAGGTATACCTGTTTCCGTTGAAAGCTTATAGAGAAGCGGAAGTATTTTCAGTTCATCTTTGATACCGTGGTTCTGTATCTCGATGAAGTAGTTGTCTTCGCCGAATATGTCGCGATATTTCAGTGCGACCGACTTTGCTTCATCGTAATGACCGTCAGCAAGAAGACGGGGTATCTCACCTGCAAGGCAGGCTGACAGGCATATAAGTCCGCTGTGGTACTTTTTAAGCAGTTCAACATCTACTCTGGGCTTATTGTAAAAGCCCTCTATGCTCGCTATAGAGACAAGCTTTACAAGATTTCTGTAGCCCTCGTTGTTCTCGCATAAAAGTATAAGGTGATAGGGTGACGCGTCAAGCTTCGGCTCACGGTCATGGCGTGTACGTCTTGCAACGTATACCTCACAGCCGATAATAGGCTTTATTCCCTCTGCTCTTGCAGCGTTCCAGAACTCCACAGCTCCGTACATATTTCCGTGGTCTGTTATGGCTGCAGCAGTCTGTCCAAGCTCCTTAACGCGGACAATAAGCTCCTTAATGCGACAGGCTCCGTCAAGGAGACTGTACTCGGTGTGGACATGAAGATTTACAAATTCGTCACTTCGCATTTGCCCCTCCACCTCCGCGTATCTCGTCGGCTATCTTTGCCAGCTTCTTGAAGCGGTGATTGACTCCCGAACGGCTAATGGGCTCGCTCAGAGTCTCACCTATTTCCTGCAGGCTCATATCGATGTTCTCTGCTCTGAGCTGAGCTACCTCGCGGAGCTCGTCGGAAAGAGTTTCAAGTCCAACAGTCCTGTCAATGAGCTTTATATCCTCTATCTGCTTCATGGCAGCCTTTACCACCTTGTCGATATTGGCTGCATCACAGTTGGCTATCCTGTTGGCTTTATTGCGTATGTCCTTGTATATCTTGGTATTCATAAGCTCCAGTGTACACTGAGACGCGCCGATAAAGGTCAGCGTGTCCTCAATGGACTCACTGCCCTTGATATAGACTATATGCTGTCCCCTGCGGAGTACGGTCTTTGCGGTAACGCCTATATCTCCGAGAAGTGTTGCAAGCTGCTGTGCCAGCTGCTCCTCAGGGCAGGCAAATTCAAGGTGATACTCCTTATTGGGATCGTTTACGCTTCCGCAGGCAAGAAAAACTCCTGCTGTAAAAACTCCGAGACTATTTGTGGCAATAATCTCGGAATCGATAAGCCTTGCATCGTCAGCAAGGTGATATTTCTGAAAAACTGCTTCTGCGTCCTCGCCGTCAGCATCACAGGAACACAGTACAACACCGTTTTTTCTTGTGTGTTCGGTTATACTCAGCTCTCTTCGGAATACAGCCGAAAACAGGCTGCAAAAAAGCTCGGCTGATATCCTGCTCTCGCTCTGAAAGCATATGTGCTCACGGGTAAGGCTCCTGCAAAACAGCAGCATACCGTAAAGGCAGGCAAAACGCCTATCTTTATCGTTTACAGAAGAACAGATCTCCTGCCTTACATCATTTGAGAATGATATTTCAACTCACTCCCCACTCAGAATTTTTTGTCTTTAGTAATATCGCGGTGGTACTTCTGCACCTTGTATTCTTTTTCAATAAGATGATCAGCCATAAGCTCGGCAAAGGTTATGGAGCGGTGTTTTCCGCCTGTACAGCCGAAAGCAATTACAAGCTGGCTCTTTCCCTCCTGAACATAAAGGGGTATAAGATAGTCGATAAGGTCTTTAAGCTTGTCAAAAAGAGTCTGCGACTGCCCAAAGCCCATAACATAATCCCTGACGCAGCTGTCGCAGCCCGTATGGTTGCGGAGCTCCTCGATATAGAAAGGATTCGGCAGACACCTAACATCAAACACAAGGTCAGCCTCGGTAGAGACTCCGTACTTAAAGCCAAAGGACATTACCTTGATAATGAGCGAATCAGAGCTCTTTTCAAGAAAAATGGACTTTACCTGCTCCTTTAGCTGCGAAGTTGTAAAGTTGGACGTCTCTATGTAGTAGTCCGCTATCTCACGCAGCTGAGAAAGCTGTGTCCATTCATAGTTTATGGCTTCATGTATGTTTCCGTTGAATTTATCATAAAGGGGGTGTCTGCGGCGTGTTTCCTTATAACGCTGCAGCAGTACGTCGTGAGTTGCTTCGATAAACAGAACTTTTACGTCAACATCGGGGTGGCGCTTCAGTTCCAGCCACGATTGGTATATCTCCGCAAACATTTCGCCTGTACGTATATCGACAGCTACGGCTATCTTATTTATATCAGTTTCAGATTGCCTGCACAGGTCAACGAACTGTGTTATGAGCTTGGGCGGTATATTGTCCATACAGTAGAAGCCGATATCCTCCATAACGTCCATAACACTTGATTTTCCCGAGCCTGACATACCCGTTACGATCAGTAACTGCATAATTCTCTCCTTAATTACTAAAGATCAGCTGAGGATCACAGGTTCAAGCTCCAGCTGGAAGCCTGTTTTCTCCTTTACGATCTTTTTGACCTTTTCGCAGAGCTCAAGAACATCCGCACAGGTCGCATATCCCTTATTTATTACAAATCCGCTGTGCTTTTCGCTTACCATTGCACCGCCGCAGGTCAGTCCTTTAAGTCCGCACTGATCTATGAGCAGTGATGCATAGCTTCCCTCGGGACGCTTGAATGTGCTTCCTGCACTTGGATAATCAAGAGGCTGCTTAGAGCTTCTCTTTGCCATACATTCCGACATGGCTGCCTTTATCTCATCGGGATCACCCGATTCAAGCTCCATTGTAACAGAGGTTATCACTCTGTCCGAGCCTGAGAAAAAGCTGCTGCGGTATGAAAGCTCCATATCGTCGCGGCTTATGGTTTTGATATTGCAGTCCTCATCAATGTACTCAGCACAGACTACAACGTCCTTCATCTCGCTGCCGTATGCGCCTGCGTTCATGTACAGTGCACCGCCTACAGTTCCCGGGATACCGAAGAGGTTTTCCATACCTTTCAGACCGAGCTGCTGGGCGCGTACACAGGCAGATGCAAGAAGAGCTCCCGCATCGCAGCGTATTGTATTACCCTTAGCCTCGATGCGTGCAAAATCGCTTCCGAAAAGAAGTATCACACCGTCAAAGCCCTCATCGGAAACAAGTACATTGCTTCCTCTGCCGAGGATACCGTACTTGATACTGTTCTGCTTCATGTATTTTATAAGCTCGGCAGCTGACATTGCAGAATTAACATTGATAAGTGCCCTGCAGGGACCGCCAAATTTGAAGGTTATATATTCTTTAAGCGATACCTCGGGAGTTATCCTGCACCCGAGCTTTTCGCATAGTTTAGTCAATCCATTGATATCCAAAGTAGTTTCCCCCTGAATCTTTCAATTATGTATCTGCATTATCAGAATGCGTCGTACTCGCGCACAACTTCCTTGGGGTCGGACTCCATTCCAAGTCTGTTCAGAAGCTCGCGGGCAGCATTGTAGCCCATTTTCTTCTGTCTGTTGTTCATGGCTGCAACTTCAAGTATGACTGCAAGGTTACGTCCGGGCTTAACAGGTATGGTAAGAGACGGTATCTTTACGCCGAGAAGGCTTACAAACTCGGTATCTACGCCCATACGGTCGTATATCTTTTCTGACTTCCACTGCTCAAGCTCTACTACAAGGTCGATCTTCTCTGTCATCTTTACGGCACCGATACCGAAAAGACGTCTTGCATTGATGATTCCGATACCGCGGAGCTCAAGGAAATGGCGGATATTATCAGGTGAGCTTCCCACAAGACTGATATTTGACACCTTTCTGATCTCAACAGCGTCATCGGCAACAAGTCTGTGACCGCGCTTTACAAGCTCGATAGCTGTCTCGCTCTTTCCTACGCCGCTCTCGCCTGTGATGAATACGCCTTCGCCGTATATTTCAATAAGAACACCGTGACGTGTTATTCTCGGAGCAAGTGTAAGGTTAAGGAATGCGATAAGAGCTGCAATGAAATTGGACGTGCTCTCCTTGCTTCTGAGAAGCGGCACCTCATACTGACTTGCGAACTCTCTCATTTCAGCAAATTCAGGAAGCTCTCTTGTGATTATTATTGCAGGGATTCGCTTTGAGAAGAGACACTGCAGACGCTCTCTTCTTGTCTTTTCATCAATAGTTGAAAGGTAAGCGAATTCCATTTTTCCGATTATCTGGATACGCTCAGGGTTGAAGTACTCATAGAAGCCCATGAGCTGCAGTCCCGGACGGTTTACGTCATTCTCATCGATCATTATCTCGTTTGGATCTTTCGGCACATAAATTGCTTCAAGCTTGAATTCATCCATAATACGCTGAAGCGACACCTTGAAATTATCAGCCATAATAAACTCCTGTCTCCGACAAGCAGTCGGGAATTATTTTTTAGCCGAGTACATATGAATCGAATCCGTAATCGACTATTTCTTCCTTTGCATCAAGCAGATCCTGTGTACTTACCGTATCGCCAGAAACGCGAACAGCTACGTTGAAATCCTCAACGTCATCGCTCACAAGGTCAAGCATTTTCTTTACGTTTTCAGCAGGAGTACCGTTAAACTCATACACAGTGTCAAGTGTATAGACTCCGTAGCTGATAGCGTCCATATCTATATTCAGAACAACAGTATTTACTTTAAGAAGCATGGGCTGCAGAACATCGTCCTTGCCCTTTAAAAGGTCAGCCGCATCAACTTCAAGAAGCATGGTGGCTCCGTTATGCATTATCTTGTCATACATAAGGTTTGCAGCAGATGTAAGCGCCATATATCTGTCAGGACCTGTTACCTTGTCTCCAAGATATTCAACATCAGAGGGACGGAAATCAGGGAAGATGAAATCATAGCATACCACCTTGTTAAAGCCTGCCGATGATATCTCCTCAACAATGTCACTGTTGTAGCTTACGGCGGTTTCCGAGAAAGGATTCATCCACGGCTTTCCGCCTGCCTCAACGGTATTGTCGATCCACTGTGAACCGTCATCTACTGTGATATAGCTCATATCACGGAAGTATTTCGGGAGCGTATTGTCGTTGAAGGTGCTAACAAGTGCAACAGGCTTATACCCTGCATCACTTATAGTTGAAACTATGTCCTTGAGCCTGATATATGAACGCACCAGACCTGCCGACGTTGCGTAATAGTTGTTTGAAGCGTAATAAATATCGCCGCCGCCGACTTTCAGCGGAACCTCTACAAACTCTATGCTCTCACCCTGAGGTATACGCTTGAGAGCGTCCTTTAGGGTATCTGTACCTATCAGATCATTTGTGCTCAGGGCATAGGCTCTGTACTTTTCCGCGTCCAGAGGCAGCGGTACAGCAGGCTCTGTATTATCTTCAACAGGCTCGCCGTTTTCATCGGTAATACTTTCCGTAGCCGAAAGAACAGCAGAGCTGTCTGCGTTATCGCCCTTTTTCTTAGAGTAATTTATAAGCGGTTCGGCAACACTGTAGCCTATAAAGCCGATACCGCCTATAAGAAGAACAGTAAGACCTACAGAAAAAGCCTTTCCCACAGGACTTTTGCCGTAGTAATTCTTTTCTTTGGTCTTATAGATCTTTCTTCCTTTGTTTTTAAACTTCATTTAATAACTCTCCTATAATATCAGTATATTGCTTTTATTTAAGCGAATATACTGCCATTGAAATGATCCCAAGATATACAAGCATTGCAGGGAATCCTCTGAACGATGCAGGTACCTTTGCCGAATTGAGCTTGCGATATGCAGCAGCAAGGATCAGTGCCGCTACAATAAAGCCCAGACCTGCTTCAAATCCTGCGAAAACATATCCGCCAAGATCAAAAGCAATGCTATAGTCTTCTGCTCTGCCGCTTATGGTAAAAAGCGTTCCCATGACAGCGCAGTTGAAAGCGGAAACATGGATATATTTGCGGAAGTCCGCAAACCATTTTCTTCCCGCAAAATAAGACACAGTCAGCATAATGATATACAGTATCCCGATAACTGCCGTATAGAACAGCAGTCTCAGATCAGCAGCAGAGGTCGGCAGCAGGCTGTCTATCAAATAAGCCGCAGCCGAACCGAGTGTGGTGAAAACTGTAATGACGCACGATGTGGCAATCATGTTTTTCTTGCTGTCAGCCGCTATAAACATGGTACTTGTGCCCAGCGCCTGAGATAATATAAGATTAGCCGCAAGGAGCGCTATAAGTTCATCTATCAGAAACATCAGCATTACTCCTTACTTCGTTATTTTTTGAGACAAGTCCCCGAATGAATCTGTATGCTCCGCACATAAGTCCTAAGAATATGAAGCCGCCGAATGGCTGTGAAAGTCCGCTCACAAGCGTATTGACGTCAACTATCCTGCTGTTTATGGTGCCGTATGCAAACAGCTCGCGGACCACGCCCGTAATGAGCATTACCGCATCAAATCCGAGGATACAGAATACAAGGGATATTATCATATCAAGCCTTTTCATGCGGAAGAACTTTGCTTCCGTCTGAAAGACTATAAGTGAATTAACCGCAAGCAGCGGAAAATAAATGCCTATGCGTTCTATAACTCCCGGGAAGAATTCTCGTGTCACAAGCTTTACAGGTATAAATACAAGGGCAGAAATTATTGCATATAGTATGACCTTTACGGTATACGGAAGCTTTTGGGGTACAAATGAAGCAAGCACAACCGAAATAAAGGTTATTGCCGTAAAGGCATACACGAGAGCTTCGGCGTTTTTCAGCGTATCTCCGCAGATTATCACGGGAGATATGACCATAAGTCCCGACAGGACGATATTATCCCCAAGGACTCCGCCGAGCAGCTTTTTATTGACCATGTACAGCTGCCCCCTCTCCGTTGGCGTTTTCAGCCGCTACAGTTTCCGCGTGTTCCTTTTCCGCAAGCTCTATCTTCTTTTCGAGATTTTTAAAGCCGAGAGCTATGGGAGTAAACAGCACAGATACGATAATAATGGCGTTTTCCTTTACGCCTGTAGCAACAAGCACATAGGAAATGACTCCGATGAACAGTCCGTAGAAAAAAGCATAGTAATTGCGCTTGGGAGCTATTCTTACATCGGAAACTATATATATCGCCGAAAATAGTACCATATTCAGCACAAGAGAATACTTCAGGGAAGCCGCTCTTGAACTGAGAACAGGTGTAACTACCGCAAAAAAGCCTGTGCCGAAAACGGTTCCGATAAAGGCTCCTGCGGAAATACTTCTTCTGAACATGAGCACGACTGCGGCAACACATAGGAGCAGCACGCTTACAGAGCCCGATGGTCCGCTGAAATTACCCAGCAGCAGTTCAAAATCCGTATGGGAGAAAACTCTTGTTGTATTAAAAACATATGAAGCCGACTTGACCAGCGAAGTCGGGTGATCGAATATTCCTGTCTTTGTGTATGGCTCAGTGTACTGGAGAAGCTGTCTGCCCCACGATGTAAGCAAAAATACATAGCCTGCTGCCGCAGGAGAAAAGATCATGTTTATCCTGCCGCCAAAGACGTTCTTTGCAACAATAATGGCAAACAGCACTGCTAAGGCTGCCACTTTATAGTCCATGACCACAGGCATCATTAGAGCAAGTATGAGCGCATCAGATGTACAGGTCAGGTCATCAGCCGTGAATTTTCTGTTCATGATACGAAGAGATATGAACTCTGCAACAGCCGAAACCGCCACACAAACTCCTGCAAGAACAACAGAACGCATTCCGTAATAGAAATAGGACATCAGCTCCAGAGTAAGGAGCGTAAGCATAATATCAAGCCATATAAGGCGTTCTTTTCTCGCTTTTTTCAGCATGACATATCTTCTTTCAGAGCCTTTGCAGCCTCAGCCATATTATCGGCAGCAAAAAGATAGCTTCCCGATACCAGAACATTTGCACCTGCCTCACGGACAGCAGCAGATGTTGTACCGTTGATGCCGCCGTCAACTTCAACATTGACGTTCAGTCCGAGTTCTGTGATCTTCTGACGAATAGCGCGTATCTTATCGAGAGTCTCGGGAATAAAGCTCTGACCGCCAAAGCCGGGCTCAACTGTCATAACAAGCACCATATCAAGATAAGGCAGATACTCAAAGACGCTTTCGGCGGAAGTTGCAGGCTTTATTGCAAGCGCCGCCCTGACTCCGCAGCTTCTTATTGTCTTGATAGTTTCAAGAGTATCGCTGTCGCTTTCAATATGAAAGCATATTATATCAGCACCGCTTTCAGCAAAACGCTGAACATATTTCAGAGGGTCGGCTATCATAAGATGAACGTCAAGGGTAATATCCGTGACCTTTCTTACCTGCTGAAGTACAGGAAGTCCGAAGGTTATATTATTGACAAAGATACCGTCCATAACATCAAAATGAAGCATATCTATGCCGTTATCCTCAAGCTTTTTTATCTCTCTGCCAAGTTCAAGCATATCTGCGCTCAGCACAGAAGCCGAAACATAATTTTTCAATTTATCACTTCTTCCGATATAACTCATCTGAAAGTACCGACAAAAGTCTTCCTTTCAAAAACCATACACATCTATTATATAATATTTATTCCTCAACGTCAATACAGATAAATTGTTTTTTATTTTATTTTTATTTGATCAAATTGCTTTTAGGATATGTTAAATGCTTTTATTTTTTATAAAGTCCATGCATTCAAACATATTATTAGCTATCCAGCTTAATGAGGTGATATTCTATGTTTATTGAATTGCTGCGGAATCTTTTCTTTTTCGCCCTGCATATCGAAAGCTCTTCCGTTTTTCCCAAGCCCCTTTCCAAAAAAGAGGAGGAAGAATGCTTTGAACTTATGTCAAAGGGTGACAGCTCCGCAAGGAACAGGCTTATTGAGCACAATCTCCGACTTGTTGCTCATATCGTCAAAAAATACGCCTCGGGAGCAGACGAACAGGATGAACTTATATCCGTAGGTACAGTAGGTCTTATAAAGGCTGTCTCCTCCTTTGACTACTCAAAGGGAGCTAAATTTGCCACATATGCAAGCAGATGCATTGAAAAAGCAACACTATCATTACGGCTCTAATAACTCAATAGGAAGCAATTCGAGAGCCTTTTCCAATATTTGGCGAATTTATCACAAAATCAGCAACAATTTCTTCATCATGTATAAGAAATACAACGGTATTATCAAATACGCTCCCCTGTTTCTCCATACAATACGCTTTATCAATAACCGTCACCTTACAAGATCGCAGTTATTCTTGCAGAACTCACCTGCTCCAGATGAACTTGAAACAGTATCGGACAAGCTCAAATGGTATCGTATCAACAACGGATTATTACAGCGAGAAGTTGCTAAGGTTATAGGCGTAGACAGAACAACTTACTCTCGTTATGAAGATAACATTCTCGAAGCCTACCCGTTGGATAAACTTTCAAAAGCAGCAGCTTTATTTAACATTGATATCTCTTTACTTCTTGATGACTATAACACTTTTCTTTACAGTGGACAAGGAAAACAAATAAAGGGACTGCGTAAGTCAATGAAGCTTACACAATCCCAGTTAGCTCAAAATATGAAAACGCCTCTCGGAACTCTCAAAAAATGGGAGCAGGACAAGTCTATAATTCCCAAAAAGACTTTTAAAAAGCTTTCCGAACTTCTAAACGCGCTCCATAACGTCTGACAGGCTCGTGAACAGCTTGCAGTTCTTTTCGCGAACCCGTTTGCCCTTAAAAATCAAACGCTTTAGAGAAGCTCTGAGAGGCGTGAAAAGAGGAAGATGAAATTAATAAATAAATTTGAATCCGTTATCAATGCAAATAGCCTTTTTAACATAGCTATCAAAGTTTCAGGCTTATTCATTCCCATTACTTGCAATAAATAGAAAGACGGAGTTGTAACGCTCCGTCTTTTGTCGATTTATGTATTGCTTTTCACTACAATTTTATCACAAATCATTGTAATAAGCTTTTTTGTTTCTTCTTCGGATAGATTCATTTTCTGAATCCTTTCAATCGCTGTTGTTGCATAAAACTCAGCTAAATTACTGCATAACCTTTTTTGAATATCTGCTGTTTTTGGATAATGAGGAATTATTTTCATACTCTTACCCCCATATTACAGCTTATTATTGCCAGTATGTCCGTTATGCTTTTTCTTACATTTTAAGTTGATTTGAATTCTCATTGTATGATTTACAACTTTTTCAACTTCTGTATCTGGATTCTTTTCAATAACTTCATAGGCTTTTTTATAATTACAATTCTCAAAATTGTACATTTCCTTTGCTTCGCCAAAGGTCATACTTATACGCTGAGGCTTTTTTATTCCTCTCGAACAGGCATAAAACTTTTTATTTGGTGGGTAAAAGCGCAATCTCTCGCCCTTAATTATACACTTCCTTTTATTTGGTTCTTCTGATTCTTTTTCAAACACGTCAAGATTTGTAAAACAGGCTGTAAAATATGCTCCTATATTATCATTTCCCGTCATTGGAGAAATGTAAGCAAAACCATGTCCCCAAATCTTTGTAATTTCAGCTATCGGAATATAAAGATTTCTATATTCCGTTGATTTCACCAGTGCATGAATATGCCAGCTCCCTGTTTGCTGTGGCTCAATTACACGGATATACTCTAAGTCACTATAGTGATATACGAATTTTTCCCAAAAGCGCTTGAAATCTATTGACGCTTTGTCAAAATCCTCCATTTTTTCAGCATAAGTCAATACAATAGCACGTTCATTAATTTCAGCGAAAAAGTTCGTATTTATAATCATACGAAGTCTTTCAAAAGATCTTTTCATCTTTCTTATGGTATTTTTGCTTAAATCATGCTGATACTGTCCTATTTCACCAGTTTCAGTATCAACATACAAATCCTTACTTTGACGTTTCAACCTACCGAGATTATAAGATTTACGTTCAACCAATCTGCCCTCGATAATATGACCACACTTGTATAACGTGATACTTGCATTATCACTGGGTTCATAGTCATACGCCTTACGAGTAAAGAATTTCATATTTGCATTTTCCATAAAAATGCCCTCTTTTCATGATTTAGTAAACCATAATCACATTGATTACAATTTCTAAATACTTCAGGCACTCAAAATTCAATTACTAGAAAAAACAAAATGATTAAAAATTTTTCCGCTGATGTAGCCTAATAAATCAAGTAAAAGGACATAAAAATAAGCACTCCACATTATCGTGAAGTGCTTAAAGCATATGTCTATTCAATATGGTTTTCTTTTCCCCAACCATATTCACTTTCTGTTTTATATTTATTTATCCATGCATCACTTTCAGTAAATTCACCTTTTGTATATGTAGTCATTTTTCCTGTACTAGTATCAAGTTTTATCATAACCGTCCACCATTTTGCTATTAGGTCAGGGCTCTTAGTCCATCCACGAACAATATAGTTATAATTACTGTCTTTATCAAGAATTTTTACATCATAAACTTCTGAATCATACTCAAGATTTTCCTTAATTTTCGATATTGCAAGCGTTTTTATTACATTTTCCTCTGTATCGCCAAATGTTTCTTTAAAAAACTCCTCTGATTCTGAACTTGATGAAATCTTCGTATCAGATGAACCTATTTTATCACTTTCATCATCACCAAAAATAGCAATAACAATTATTACGGCTAATAATAAAGCAAAAATGTATCCTATAATAATCAAACCCTTATGCTTTTTCTTAGGCTTCTCCGATACTTGTACTAAATTAGGCTGATTAGGCATACCATTAACATTTGTACCGCATTCGGGACACATATCTATACCGTCATTGATTTCTTTTCCACACTTTTTACAGATCATTTTTATACCCCCATTTTAATTAATCTTTTGATTTCTTCGATTATTCGTTCATCTGTTTCAAGAAAAACAGTGTTTCTTCTATTGATATGCTCAATAAAATTGATATTCATATAGGCAAGATTTATAGGCGGCGAAAAGCTTTTTATCCAAAGAACGCTCAATCCTGTATTGACACTATAAGAAGCAGGCATTGGCTCATCAGTTACAATTCCGATAGCCTTTATTTTCATTTCATTTTTCGTTGCTTGGTGAAGGGATTTTGCAAAAACCACATCGCCTTTCTGAATGTCAGCAATAACGCTTTCATAATTTGGCTTTACATCTTTCTCAAAGCCCATATACCAAACATTATTGTCAATACATTCCTGCAAAATGTCGATTGGATTATCGGTATAAGCTCCTAACTTTACACCAACACCATAAAACTTCATTGTACATACCCCCTAATTTTATTTTCTTAATTATAACATTTTTAATACTTATAGTCAATATTTAATGCTACAAATTAATTTATTCCGTTTTGTAAATAATGTATAATAAAAGAGTAAGGGAGTGAAGCTATGGAAAAAGAACTTGATTACGTCGCACTTGGAATGCGTATTCGCAAGGCACGAAAAGAACGTCATGTTACGCAGGAACAGCTCGGAGAAATATGCGAGCTTTCTACTGCACATATAGGTCATATTGAAAGAGGTACACGAATCCCCTCTCTTGATACACTTTTCAGAATCGCACAGGCACTTAATATAAGCACTGACTATCTGATTTTTGACTCCATTGCTCCCGACGAAAATCTTTTTACTTCACTTAATTCCATACTTCAAAACAAGGATAAACGAAAAGTAAAGACTTTTCTGACTATCATTCGAGCGATAGCAGATAAAATTGATGAATTATAAAATAAGTCCTATGATGAAATAACACATCGTAGGACTTTTTTATTACTATTTCCACATTATTTGCAAAATAATTAATCTAATTTCGTTAAAAGTGTTGCAAATTAAGCAAATTTGCGGTATAATAGTCTTAGGGGTAAAAGCCGCAATGATACATAACTTATCCACTATTTTAAGGAGGCTACTATGGCAGACTTACGTAAAACCGCTATTTATTCAAGAAAATCAAAATTCACTGGTAAGGGTGAAAGTATTGAAAGTCAGGTTGATTCATGTAAAGATTACCTTAAAAGATTTTATCCTGACACAAAAGAGGAAGATATAGTTGTTTTTGAAGACGAAGGATATTCAGGTGGTAACACCAATCGTCCCCAATTTCAAAAAATGTTAAATGAATGCAGACAAAACAATATACGCAGGATCGTTTGTTATAAGCTTGACAGAATCAGCAGAAGTCTTTCTGATTTTATGAAGCTTTATGATGAACTGGAATATTACCGAATTGAATTTGCAGCAGTTAATGATAGTTTTGATACCCATACTTCTACAGGACGTGCAATGCTTAATATGACAATGGTTTTTGCTCAGCTTGAACGTGAAACTATTGCAGAACGTATCCGTGATAATATGCTTTTCCTTGCAAGAGACGGACGCTGGCTTGGAGGCAATCCACCGTTAGGTTACGTTAGTAAGGAAACAATTGGAAGCACTACTACTGACGGAAAAACACGAAAGGCAAGAATGCTTTTATTAGTTGATGAAGAAGCAAGAGTTGTAAAAACTATTTTCTCAAAATTTCTGGAATACAAATCACTAACAAAAACAGAAACCTATTTTATTCAAAATGATATTCTTACAAAGCGTAATAATTCTTTTTCCCGATTTACATTAAGAAGTATTTTAAGAAATCCTGTATACCTAATCGCTGATGAGCAAGCATGGAATTACTTTACGGTAGAAGGCGCTACAATTTATGCTGACAAAGAACAATTCGATTGTATTCACGGAATGATGATATACAATAAAACAAATCAGCAAACAGGAAGAGCTAATTTGATAAATGACATAAAGGATTGGGTTATCTCAGTTGGCAAACATAAGGGAATTATAAAAGGTAAAGATTGGGTTCAAGTTCAGAAATTGCTGAATCAAAACAATTCAAAGTCTTATCGTAAGCCAAGAAGTAATGTCGCTTTGTTATCAGGTTTATTAATTTGTGGCAACTGTGGTAGCTTTATGCGTCCCAAACTCTCTCAAAGACGAAATAGCGGCGGAGAATTGATTTATGATTACGTTTGCGAGCTTAAAGAAAAAAGTAAAAGTCAGAAATGCAATATGAAACGTCCAAACGGAAATAAGATAGATCGTCTTATTTGTGAAGAAATAAAGAAACTATCGTCAGTAGAATCCGAATTTATGAAGTATTTAAAACAAGGAATCAGAAATATTGATTACAACACCGAAACCTATCAAGAAACACTAAAAGATTTAAGAAAATCAAAAACAAAATACGATACACAAATCAATAATCTTTTGCAATCACTTGCACAAGCTCAAGACTCAGCAGCTTCAACGTACATTTTGAAACAAATAAATGATATTGACATAAATATTAAAGCAATCGAAAAACAAATATCTGAGTATATGGAAATATTAAACACTACAGCCACATCAGAGCAAGATTTTGAAATTCTTTCTGAAATGCTTTCAAATACATCTAACTACATTGATAATATGACAGTTGAGCAAAAAAGAAACGCTCTCCGCAGTATCATACACAAAATCGTATGGGACGGCGAAAATGCTCACATCTACTTTTTTGGTTCTGATGATTCAGAAATTGACCTTTCAGACGAACCTCCTCCTAAAGCCGCAGCGATAGGGTTGCAAATGAGATACTCATGCAGTTCCGTGCCGCAAAAAAATCAGCAGGCGATGTTTATATCAACGAGCCCGTTGAGACTGACAAGGACGGCAATGCTCTGACTCTCATGGACCTTATCGACGATGGCATCGACATACACGAACAGGTGGATATACTCATACGCTCCCGACAGCTTTACAGCTTTCTGAACGAATGTCTTGACAGCCGTGAACTGGATATTATCATCTACCGATACGGACTGTACGGCAGTAAGCCCCATACACAGAACGAGACAGCAGCTAAAATGAGTATCTCAAGGTCGTATGTGTCCCGTCTGGAGAAAAAAGCCATTGGCAAACTGAAAAAAATGTTTGATAATGCTGCTTTTTAGTTGAAAAAAAACATAAAGTATGCTATAATTGATTCATATTTTAGAAAGGGGCTATAGGCTTGGATATTCTTGTTACAGGCGGAACTGTATTTGCAAGCAGATTTACTGCCGAATATTTCGCAAAAGCAGGACATAATGTATACGTCTTTAACCGCGGGAGCCGTCCCCAGCCTGAGGGAGCTACACCTATCATTGCTGACAGGCATGACCTCGGCGATATTCTTCGCCACAGGCATTTCGGTGCAGTCATCGATGTTACCGCCTACAATGGGCAGGACGTTGAGCACCTCCTTGACGGACTTGGCAGCTTTGACAACTATATCCTCATCAGCTCCAGCGCAGTTTATCCTGAAACGCTTCCTCAGCCTTTCAGGGAGACCGACAAATGCGGAGAAAACTCCATATGGGGCAGGTATGGTACTGACAAGATAGCCGCCGAAAAAGCTCTTTTCAGGCGTGTACCTAATGCTTATGTGCTTCGCCCGCCCTATTTATGCGGACCCATGAACAATCTGCACCGTGAAGCCTTTGTTTTTGAATGTGCCGAACAGGACAGGGAGTTTTATCTTCCGAAGCAAGGTGAAATGAAGCTTCAATTCTTTGACATAGGCGACCTGTGCAGAGTTATGGAAGCTATACTGCAAAAGCAGCCTGCTCAGCATGTTTTCAATGTTGGTAACGAAAAAGCCGTAACTATAAAAGAATGGGTCAGTCTCTGCTATAAGACTGTGGGCAAAACACCTCGATTTGAATATGTTGCTGAAAATATCCCTCAGAGAAGCTATTTTCCGTTCTATGACTATGAGTACTTCCTTGATGTTTCGGCTATGAGTTCACTTATCGGCAAGCTCACTTCCTTGGAAGAATCACTCCGCAGTTCATATGAATGGTTCAGAAATAACCGCCGGTCAATAGTCCGCAAACCGCTTAAAGAATACATTGACAAAGAGTTCAGAAAGGAAAAGCCATGATCTACACAAAACTAACCTGCAAAGCAATGGATATCGCATACAATGCACATCAGGGACAATTGGACAAGAGCGGTATCCCCTATATCTTTCACCCATATCATTTAGCTGAGCAAATGACAGACGAATTCACAGTCTGTGCTGCTCTGCTCCACGATGTAGTGGAGGATACCGACGTCACTATCGAGGACCTCGAAAAGGAATTCCCGTCGGAAGTCACCGAAGCTGTAAAGCTCCTTACACACACCGATAACGTGGATTACTTTGACTATATCCGCGCTGTAAAGAGAAACAGAGTGGCAAAGACCGTAAAGCTTGCCGACCTGCACCACAACTCCGATATCAGCAGGATAACAGACATCAAAAAGCGCATAAGCGATAAAACTATGGAGCGCATGCAGAAATACGCAGAAGCAGAAAAGATCCTTACGGAAGCAGACTGAAAATTGTACGTTTTGGTCTGTTGCTATTTTGGATCATTTGTGATATAATATCTCTTGCAGTCTTTTTTCGGAGGTGTCATTTTTGGAATTCAAGGTCAACTGCGGTATATGGGGTGCTATGTTCGGAGTTCCCAGTATCGTCGCCGATAATTTTCTCAAGCTCGCCACAGGCGGTCAGATAAAGGTACTTCTCTATCTGCTCAGATGTTCGGGCAAAATGTGCTCCGCCGAAGACATTTCATCAAATACGGGAGTATCTCCCGAAGAAGCCGAAGAGGCTGTACTCTTCTGGCAGCAGGCAAATGTTCTAAGCCCACAGGCAAACAGCGCACCTGCGCCTGTTCCGTCGTTAATGGAACAGCCTGTTACTAACAGAAGTGAAGCAGCTCCTGCTCAGAAAAGTACAGAGCCCGCTCCCGACCACAAGGTCAATCTCAGCGGTCAGGAGATCGCTGCTATTATGAAAGATTCTCAGGATATAAGAGAGCTGTTTACCATAGCTGAGAATATACTCGGGACACTGAAAAACAGCCAGATGAATTCCATAATTTGGATGTACGACCATCTTGGACTGAAAAAAGAGGTCATAATCACGCTTATATCCTACTGTACATCTATCGAAAAGACAAATACGGCTTATATTGAGAAGATAGCTTCCGTATGGGCTGAAAACGACATTAACACTATGGCTGCGGCACAGGACGAGATACAGCGTCTCAGTGCGTCAAGAGATTATATCTCGGGTATCATGCGTGCATTTGAGATGACACGCCGCCCCACTACAAAGCAGACCGAGCTTATACAGCAGTGGAAAAACGCAGGCTTTTCTGTTGAGCTTCTGCGCTATGCCTACGAAAAGACCGTTGAACGCATAGACAAGCTCAATTTCGATTACATAAACAAGATACTTCTCTCATGGAGAGACAGCGGATTTGCAACGGTTCAGGACGTAAAGAACGCCGAAACCGATTACCGCAATAAAAAAACTGCTTCAAAAAGCAGCATGAACGATACTGATGTAGAAGAATACGAATCAGTTATCAATCAATTCCTACACTGAGGTGCATATAAATGGACAGCGAAATTTTCGATAAAGCGCAGGCTATCCTCACTAACCGCCGCAAAAAGGCTGAAAGTGAAAACGAAGCGCGTATCGATGAGATAAACCGAAAAATCCCCCAGATAAGAGAGATAAACGACGTCCTTTTCAACACTGGAAAGGAGCTTATCGCCATTATCTCAAACAGCAAAGGTCAGGACGTCTCCGATAAAATAGAGCAGCTAAAGCAGTACAATCTGGGCGCTCAGGCTATGTCAAGAAAAATACTTGCAGAACATGGATATCCCGAGGACTATCTCGATATGCATTACACCTGTCCCGTCTGCTGCGACCGCGGCTACAACGGCAGCAGATACTGCGACTGCTTCAAGGCGCTGTGCGGCAAGCTTGCTGCGGACGAGCTCAATAAAAGCTCACAGCTGAATCTCTCGGATTTTGACAGCTTCGACCTTACTTACTACTCGGGCGATAACTACATGACAATGAAAAATATCCTCGAGTTTACCAAGCAGTATGCCGAGACCTTTACTCCGCAGTCAAAAAGCATTCTTATGTTCGGGCAGACAGGACTGGGAAAGACGCATCTTTCCCTTGCAATTGCAAATATTGTTCTGAAAAAGGGCTACAGTGTCATCTACGACTCAGCTATTAATATACTCCGCAGTATTGAAAAGGAGCATTTCAGCTATGAGCACTCCTCAGATATGATAGACCTCGTTATGAACACCGACCTGCTTATCCTTGATGATATGGGCACTGAATATGAGTCACAGTTCTACAACGCCACTATATATAATATCATAAACACACGTCTTAACTGCGGAAAGCCATCCATAATAAGTACAAACCTTGATTTTGCAGGCATCGCACGCAGATACGACAAGCGTGTTATGTCGCGTATAGTTTCAATGTATTCATGTCTTGAATTCAAGGGAAACGATGTCAGACTCCAGAAAAGAAAAAACAACGCATAAAAAAGGCTGCCTTTTCGGCAGCCTTTATCATTTTACATACTACTTAAATCAAGCTTGAAAGGAGTGAACTTTCTGTAAGCACTGCTGTTCTTTTCGGGAACATAGCTCTTTGTAATGCTCTTCATCATGTCCTCAAATTCATCGTAATAACGCTCGCTGAGCAGTGACTCGATGTTGCTTTCCGACCAGAGATCGGCAGAATTCATACGCTCCTTGATGTCAGCCTTGATGATGACATAAACTGTATTCTCATCGTACTGATACTTCTCAGCCTTGTATAATCCAAGCTTCTCGAAGATATAATCGTTATAGTCATTGTAAGCCTTCTGTGCAGCAATGGACTCCTCAGAAGCGGTTGTTGTGGTCACGTCAGCTGATGCATTGGGATCAACGGTAGTTGTTGTGCGCTTTGTTACTGTGACCTCATTTGCGTAAGGATCAGTTGTAGTGGTCGTCGTTACGCCTGAGGTTGTTGTAACTGTGGTAGTTGTTGTAGTTGTCTCGCCTGCTTCCTCGGCAGCCTTAGCCTCAGCCTCAGCAGTACGCTTCTCAACATACTCGCTGTATTCCTTCTCACATTCGTCGATCTTCTTGAGCTTTGCTGTATTTGTGCTCTCAGCATTGATGTCCTTTATATAACCATCGATCATATTGTTAAGGCGGCGCTTTTCATCAGCATCGAATGCTTCTCCGTTGTCATCAGTGAAGCTTACAGCAAAGTACTTTACTCTTGTGGTCTTGTCCTGATAGTACTCCTTGAGCTCGTCCTCTGTGCAGCCCTTTTCAGCGCCGAGTCCGTAATAGTGCTTGAATATTGCCTCACGCTTGTAATTGTTCGTCATTATCTTTGTAAGCGACTCCTCGCCTACGCCGTTATCAGCAAACATAGCCTGTGTGCTGTTCGATGAAACGAACTCCTTGATCTCATTGAGCTCGTCCTTTGTGAGCTCGCCGCCGATCTTTTCAAATTCCTTTTCGTTTGCAACGAAATCAAGACAATAATCTGTAGCCTTGTCCTGTATCCAGTCTGTAGCGTCCATGGACTCGAACTGGTGTTCCTTGACCTCATCAACGGAAGGCATTTTTCCAAGTGTGCCGTAGAGCTCATATGCAGCTGAGTTGTATGCATAAAGCTCGTTATAGATAAATACGCCTGCAGGAACTTCATATCCGTCAACAGTAAGCGCTGTCTGCGTATTCTTTCCAAATGTGATAGCATCGGGAGCACCGCATGAAGCAGAAGCTGCAGCGAGAGCAAATGCAGCAGCTGCTGCCGCAAATTTATTAAACTTGTTCATCTGTATATTCCTCCGATATAATTGTAGATTCCAGATACTGTTTAATTATACAACATTTTTTTCGGTTTGTCCATAGTTAATCGAAAATTTTTTCCGTTTTATCACCGAATTTACTTATTAAATAAATTACATTAATTAAAATTAGCGATATTTCCTTGACTTAAACGCGGATAAATGTTACAATAGATGTATATGCTTTATTATAAAGGAAGGTGTCTGTATTGAACGTCAAACTCTTATCACATACTCCTGACGCTGAAAAGCTTATCGCTACAGCCGCTAAGCTCTGCTATTCAAGCAGCGACATCGAGTCTCTCAGAGACGGGCTTACCGAGGATAAGATCGCAAGCTTCATTGATATGCTTGTTTCTATCGGACATGAGAGCGTTATGGAGCACGTCAGCTTCACTTTCGGTGTTGAGGGCATTTCAAGAGCCTGCTCACATCAGCTGGTCAGACACCGTATAGCTTCCTACTCTCAGAAAAGTCAGCGCTATGTCAATGAAAATGGTTTTGAATTCATCACTCCCCCTGCTATTGAGGAGATACCTGAGGCAAAGTCCGAGTACGACAGAGTTATTGCTGAGATAACTGAGAGCTATGAGAAGCTTGCCGCTATCCTTACAGAAAAGCATACCGCAGAATTCGTATCTCAGGGAATGGACGAGAAAACAGCACGTTCAAAGGCTTCAAAAATGGCAAACGAGGATGCACGTTTCATACTGCCCAATGCATGTGAGACTAAGATAGTCGTTACCATGAATGTAAGGTCTCTGTTCAATTTCTTCCGTCACCGCTGCTGCAACCGAGCACAGTGGGAAATAAGGGCTGTTGCAAATGAGATGCTCCGTCAGTGCCTTGAGGTCGCTCCCCATATCTTTGCTCATGCAGGTCCGTCCTGTGTGGCTGAGGGTAAATGTCCCGAGGGCAAGATGACCTGCGGAAAAATAAGCGAAGTAAAGGAATACTTCGCTGCTATGAAAAAGAACTGAGATAAGGCGATATAATGCTCGAATTCAGAGACATTGCCATAACCGACAAGGAGCGTATAACTTCCGCCCTGGACATATCGCAGTTTATGGGCTGCGAATACAGCTTTGCAAATAATATGGCTTGGAAGCGTCTTGGCGATTCGCAGATAGCCTTTTACAAGGACTTCTACATCTGCTGCTCTTTCCGCTCCGAGGACGGTATCCCACGTTTCTTTCTGCCGTCAGGTGATGGAAGCTACAAGGACGTCATTGCTGCTATGAAGGAATATGCATATTCCCTTGGCAAACCGCTCAGAGTTGCAGGTATTACAGAGCCGTCGCTGAAAATGCTCAATGAGCTCTTCCCCGATGAGTTCACCGTGGATACCGACGAGGGCGACTGGGACTACATCTACAATTCAGCAGACCTTATTGAGCTTTCGGGCAGGAAATACCACAGCAAGCGCAATCATCTCTCAAGGTTCAAAGAGCTGGGGGCTGAATTCTCGCTGATGACTGAAAAAGACTTCGATGAATGTATTATTTTCGGCGCTATGGAATACAACAGCCGTGCAGAGGAGCACGATCACTCCTTTATCGCCGAGCAGTACGCCATAAATACTTACTTCAATTATTTTCATGAGCTCGGTCTTACGGGCGGAGTTATTCGCATTGGCGGCAAGGTGGCTGCTTTCACTATCGGAGACAGACTCAACAATGATACGTTCTGCGTTCACATTGAAAAGGCAGATACTCAGTACAACGGAATATACGCCGGTATAAACAACAGCTTTGCAAAGGCTGCCGCTTACGGCTATAAATACATCAACAGAGAGGAAGACCTGGGACTTGAGGGACTTCGCAAGTCAAAGCAGTCCTATCACCCTGCGTTTCTCCTCAAAAAATACACTGTTACATTTAAATGAAAGGAAACAGATCATGATCTACGTTTTTCTCGCAAACGGTTTTGAAGAGACCGAAGCTATCGCTCCCATTGATCTTCTCAGACGTGCAGGCAAGCAGGTAATTACTGTAGGCGTTGGTGATAATATCATCACAGGCTCACACGGTATCCCTGTTGTGACCGACACAATCGCTCAGGAAGCTCAGCTTTCCGACGAGCTGGAGATGATCGTTCTCCCGGGCGGTATGCCGGGTACTCTCAATCTTGAAAAGTCAGAGTACGTTCAGGCTGCTATCGATTACTGCGCCGCAAATAACAAATATATCGGCGCTATCTGCGCAGCTCCGTCAATACTCGGACACAAGGGGCTTCTCCGCGGCAGGACAGCCGTTTGCTACGAGGGCTTTGAAACTCAGCTTGACGGCGCAAATATCGGCAGCGGCGGTGTTGCCGAGGACGGCATCTTCATCACCGCAAGAGGTGCAGGTGTTGCAGTTGATTTCGGTCTGAAGCTGGTTGAAAAAGTTCATTCAAAGGAAGAAAGCCGACGACAGCGTAATGCTATCTTATGTGATTGATATGGAAAATAAAAAAGAACTGCGCAAAGAATTTTCACATCTCCGTGCCGAGATACGCGATAAGGTATCAAAGGACATGGACATCACCGAAAGGCTTCTCGAAGAGGAAAAGATACTGGAGGCAGATAATATCCTCCTGTATGCTTCCTTTGGTTCGGAGGTCGATACATACCTGCTCATTGACAAGCTCATTGAAATGGGCAAGAATGTTGCTCTGCCCATATGCTGCGGCGAGCGCTCCATGACATTCCATATTATAGGCTCTGTAGCCGATCTCCATGAGGGAATGTACCGTATCTCGGAGCCTGACAGCGCTCTCCCCCAACCCGTTATAACCGACAGGACAGTCTGCATTATCCCGGGACTTGCTTTTACCGAGGACGGCGGACGCCTTGGCTACGGCGGAGGGTACTACGATAAGTTTATCAACGAAAATCCTCTTATGACGACCATTGCTCTCTCTTATGAGGAGCTCATTGTCGAACAGCTGCCCCTTATGCAGCACGACCTCAGAGTCGATATTATAGTTACAGAAGAAAGGACGGTGCTCTGCAATGGCTGATAACAACAATGATGTTATCAATGATATTCTGAATCAGCTTGACAGTGCTAAAAAACAGCAGGAAGCAGAGATAGGACCAACACCACAAAAAAACACAGAAGAAAAGACCGAAAGGGCTGCACAGCCTGTACGTGAGGAAGCACCTGCTCCAAGACCTGTACAGAGACAGGCAGAAAGGCGTCTGCGTAAGACAGCTGACAACGATCATCAAGCAGCTGCTGCTCCGCCGCCTGCAAGACCTCCACGTCCCCGTGTCAGCGAGGAAATGCATACACGCAACAGTGCAGCAGTTAAGCGCAATGCGGCTCACCATAAGAAAAAGAAGAAAAAGAGAAGAAGCAGACTCCCCGGCGTTCTCATACTCACTGTATTCATATTTGCCGTTTCTATCTGTCTCTCTCTTGTTATAATCGCTTTCGGCAAGGATATGTTCGGTATCGGCAAGGACGATACAACAAAAATGATCATCGTTCGCGAAAACACAAATACAGAAATGATCTCGCAGCAGCTTTACGATGAGGGTATAATTAATTCCCCCAAGTGCTTCCAGCTCTTCTCAAAGTTCAGAAAGACTCCCGATATCTATATCCCGGGTGAGCACTTCGTAAGCCCCAATATGGCATATGAAACTATCATAGATACTCTTACGAATGAGGAGGAAGAGGAGCGCAAGGAAGCTGTAAATGTTACCTTCCCCGAAGCTATCAACCTTTACAGTGCGGCTCAGCTTCTTGAAGAAAAGGGCGTCTGCAATGCAAGCGACTTCATGTTCTACTTCAATGCAGGCGGATATGGCTACAGATTTGAGGACAAGCTCAACAAGAACACAAATACCCTCAGATTTGCCGACACACGTATGGAGGGCTACCTCTTCCCGGATACCTATACCTTTACAAAGGAGATGGATCCCGAGCAGGTATGCCAGAAGATCTACTACAACTTCGATAACAAGCTTACTGACGATAGAATAAAGAGAATGGAGGAGCTCCATCTTTCACTGGATCAGCTCATCACACTGGCTTCCATCGTTCAGGCTGAGGCACCAAACCGTGAAGACATGAATCACGTTGCAAGCGTATTCTGGAACCGTCTTGACAACCCCGAAGCCGAGACTGTCGGAAAGCTTCAGTCAGACCCGACAAAGAATTACGCAAACTATACTATCAAGCCTCACATGACAGTACTCAACAACGAAATACTCAAGGCTTATGATACCTATCAGTCAACAGGTCTCCCGCCGGGAGCTATCTGCAACCCGGGACTTGACGCTATCGACGCTGTACTCCTGAAGATGAAGACCGATGACTACTACTTCATCGCTAATATCTATACTCAGAAGACCTACTTCGCTAAGACAAATGACGAGCATGAGATGAACAAGGCTATGGTAAAGGCTGACGAGGCTCAGTATGAGGCAGAACAGGCTGCAAGAGAAGCTGAGGAGGCCGCTAATGAATAAGCTGGAAGTCCTTGCCCCTGCTGGCGATGAGGAACGCTTCGCTGCTGCTGTCGATTACGGCGCTGACGCTGTATATCTTGGCAGAAAGCAGTTCGGTATGCGCTCCTCCCCTATGAATTTCGATTTTGAGCAGCTGTGCAAGGCTGTTCAGACAGCTCACGACAGAGGTGTTAAGGTGTATCTCACCTGCAACACCCTGCCGCGAAACAATGAGATACCTCATTTCGAGCAGTTCGTAAAGGAAGCTGTGGAAGCAAAGGTGGACGCTCTCATCGTTGCGGATATCGGACTTCTCATGCTGATAAAAAAATATGCTCCCGATATGGAGATACATATTTCCACTCAGACAGGTATCGTAAACTACGTTACAGCTCGTGAGCTCTATAATATGGGCGCAAAGCGCGTGGTTCTGGCAAGGGAGCTCTCCCTTGACGAGATAGCCGAGATAAGAGCAAAAACAAGTCCCGACCTTGATATCGAGACCTTTGTTCACGGAGCTATGTGCGTTTCATTTTCAGGAAGATGTCTCCTGTCACAGTATCTTGTGAACCGCGATGCAAACCGCGGTGAATGTGCTCAGCCCTGCCGCTGGGGATATCACCTTGTTGAGGAAAAGCGCCCCAATGAGTTCTTCCCTGTTTTCGAGGACGAAAAAGGCACATATATCCTCAATTCAAAGGATATGTGCATGATAGAGCATATCGACAAGCTTGCCAAGGCAGGTGTAACAAGTCTCAAGATAGAGGGCAGAGCAAAGTCCGCTTACTATGTTACAGTCGTTACAAATGCCTACAGAATGGCAGTTGACCACTACTATAAAGACCCGAACAACTTCGTTCTCCCCGACTGGATAAGGAACGAGGTGTACAAGGTAAGCCACAGAAAATACTGCAACGGCTTCTTCTTCGGTACTCCCGAGGAGTCCCAGTATTACGAAAACAGCGGCTATATTCGCAATTACGATGTTGTGGCAGTTGTTGAGAGCTGCGAAAACGGCACTGTATACTGCACACAGCGAAACAAGTTCTTTGCAGGAGATACCGTTGAGATACTCGCTCCGTCACTGAAGCCTGTGGAAATGGTTCTGCAAAATCTCTACGACGAGAACGGCGAGGAGATCGAAACTGCAAACCATGCAATGATGAAGTTTTCGTTCAAGTCCGACCTTGTATTCCCAAAGGGCACTGTAATAAGAAAAGAAACTACATAAAATTAAGGCTGATACTTTCGTATCAGCCTTTTTGTTATTTATCAAGCTTTTTGTAGTTCTTGTAGCCAAGCTCGTCAAGCTTGTCCGTAAGCTTGTCCACTGTGTTCTTAGCCGCAGTGTCGTCAATGGTTATTTCTATCTGAGTGTCCTTGTCTTTCTCGGAAATGATCTTTACAAGATCTTCAAGAAAAGTCACTTTATTATCATAGACATATTCGTTCTTGGAGACGGATATATTGATGACCTCTGACTTTTCTTCTGTTGCTTCTTCTGAAGTTGTCGTTTCCTTTTTCTCAACGACTTCTGATACACTTGTGTCGTTTTTGCCTTCGCCTTCGTCTGTTTTTTTGCCTAAGCCGCCAAATCCTTTAAGCTGGAGCAGCAGCCATATAGCTAATGCTATTATTGCTGCAAATAAAACCAATACTACGACCTTTTTCATTTCAATTACCTCACTTATTTAAATTTGAAAAATATAGATTAGGGTATTCACGCTGAATACCATCTATTGCTTCGTCAATTTCCCTGAATGCTTTTGCAGTTCCGAACTGTTCTCCGTCATAGGACAAAATACAGAGATATGTATCATCAGCAGCAAATCCCGACTTCATGAGAATATCTTTGATAGAACCTTTTATATCTTCATCTTCCCTTGAATTGATCATTCCAAGCTTTTCTTTTCCGAATGAAATAGTCAGGCTCCAGTTATCGCTCTTGTCGGCAACATCAAGCCTAAAATCAAAATAGTCACCTTTCTCAAATGCATTCAACGCCTTCTGATTTGTTGCCGCGTTTTTATCTGCGGATTTTAAGCGTTCCAGTTCGTTCTCGGCTTCTTCGTTCAATTCCTGCTGCTCAACTATCAAGTTATTATAGGTCTGTTCAGCTTCTTTTGCGTTGTTTAATACATTTTTGGTATCGATCGTACTGTACAAAACAAAAAAGAAAAGAATTATCATGATAACATCGAGCAAGGAAGTGAAATCAAGGATTATTTCACGTAGTTTCATACTGTCCACCCTGATTTGTTCTTGAGCGATTCATCAATGCCATAACTGATAAGCTTTTTCTTGAGCGAAAGTAGTCTCTGTATCAGGTCCTCAACATCGGCAAAAAAGTAAGCATTTGCTACTTTGAATGCAACGGAAAATATTATTCCCCATGTTGTTGATGTCAGCGCGTTGAAAAAACTGCTTTTGGCGGCGCTTATCGCCTCAGTATCAGACATATCGATGCTAAGAAGCGCAGTAACTGTACCAAACATCCCCAATAAAGGGAAGATCGAGATCAAGGCAATAAAAACCGTATAGCATCTGTTCAGGCGTCTGTAACTGTTTAATATCTTACTTGTTTTTTCCGGATTATTGGACATCTCATTACTTTTTTCCTCCCAGTCATATATATCATTTTCCACAAGACTGCGATATCTGCTGACTCTGAACGCAGCAAATAAAGTAATAAAAAAGAAAACCAGAATATAAAAATCAGATGAAATAATACTTTGAAGCAATTTAGCAATAATATTCATTATATCACCTCAAACAATATTATAACGCATAATATGACAAATTGCAAGATATTTTACGAATATTTGGCAATAAAAAACTCCGCGTTTCCGCGGAGAAAAGTTACTGTTTTGTTTTCTTTCGTTCTCTTTTCATGTTGATGATGCTTGCTGCAAAAGTCACTATTGCTCCGATAATAAGGATCAGATAGAAATTCAGTCCGCGGCTTATAAGAAGCGCAGGCTTTACCCTCTCCATTGTGAATATCTCGGAAAAAGCCAGCAGGAAGCAGCCCTCCGTGATGCCTGCCGCACCCGGAAGAGGAAGCATCTCAACTGCTATGGCTATCATTATCTGAATGGTGACGATATTGATATAGCTTGCTGCGCTCATGCCATACGCCTTGTAAATTATCCACGTTATGGAGAAATAGCACATACGCTGGACAACTGTAATAAGGAAAACATTGAAGACTACCCAAAGGTTTTTCTTGATGTAGTCCGCACCCATTGCATATGTATCGCATATGGTTATGAGCTTTTCAGTGTATTTTTCCTTGTTTCTGCGCTTCATTATATGAAGCTTTGTAAGCAGGTCAACTGTCTTGATACCAAGAGCCCTCGCCCATATAGGCTTTATGAAAACCAGAAGCAGCAGTACGATAAAGGAAAGATTCAGCACAAATCCCAGAACAATGAGCCACTTCATATCTCCTGCATACGCAGCGACAGTATTATAATTAAATATAAGAAATCCAAGTGCAAGCAGCACCAGAACAGATTTGTAGGCTATGGTTATAAGCAGCATTATCAGCGTAGAATAACCTATCTTTATCTTATCCTTTTTCATGTGATACATCTGCATAGGCTGACCGCCCGTTGACGACGGCGTTATATAACAAAAGAAAAAGCCGATAAACGAATATTTAAGACACCTTAAAAAGCTTGTTTTCTGATCAAGGACTCTCAGCATATAGTGTATGATCGACGACTCGCCTGCTACAAAAAGTATGGCGGCTGCCGCACCCAGAGCAATCCATCGCGGATCGGCTATCTTAATATCGCTGATTATCTCGGGCAGCTCCTGCTCCTTAAAGATAAGGTTCAGCGTAAAAAGCGTAATAACGAGGATAAGACCTATATTCAACGCGTATTTCAATATTTTTTTGATCAAGTCCACCCCCGCGCGATATAGATTTGTTAGCAACTTAAATTATAACATAATACCCCTTTTTTGTCAATACAAATCGTATTATATGCCGAATAATCAACATAAGATCATATATGCTTATCAATATGTCAGTTTTGTATCTCAGCAAATGAACTGTATAAATATCTCAACAAATAACATTATGTACTAAAAATAAAAATACTTCATTTTTTTCTCATTAAATGTTGTTTTGTAACAAAAAATACATTGACTAAAAAGAAAAAATGTGATATTATTATAATATAAAAACATATATATATTCTTAATATATGATCTTCATGGTGACAATCCGACCGAGGTGAACTTTTAATGGCTGCAAAACTGAAAACCATTGCGATTTTCGGCTGCTCTTATTCAAGCATATACAGACAGAATATGCCTACTGCTTTCAATGAGGCTGCTGAAGAGCTCAATGTAAATCTTGTATATATAAATTCACTCGGTAAGATCGGCGGCAAAAACGCTCAGTACGGAGACTATGAATTCGATCTCATCGAATTTATCGACCTCGATCAGTTCGACGGCATCATTTTTGACGGCGAGGGATATAATATCGACGGTATCGCCGAAAAAGTCATTCATAAGCTTCGCGGAGCAAAGTGCCCTGTTATCTCCATGAGCAGTCATGTTGACGGCTTCTATAATATAGATTTCGATGACTCTGGCGGTATATGCATGCTTATTGAGCATATGCTTGACTATCATCATTATAAAAGGATTGGCTTTATGGCAGGCTACCTGACTCACCCTGACGCTCAGCTGCGACTTAAAGAATTCCGCCGCATCATGACTTCAAGAGGATTTCCTGAGGACGGTGCAGGTGTATTTGAGGGCGATTTCTGGTTCCATAAGGGCGAAGAAGCTGCTGATTATTTCCTTTCCCGTCCCGAGCGCCCCGATGCAATCGTATGTTCAAATGACTACATGGCAATCTCACTTGTAACGGCTTTTAAAAAGCGCGGTATAAGAGTTCCCGATGATATTGCGGTATCAGGCTATGACGGTTCTATCGAGGGACAGGAGTATCTGCCGCACATATCCTCTGCTACAAGAGAACGTAAGGATATTGCGCGTAAGTGTATACAGGTCTTAAAGGACCTGAGTGACGGAAAAGGTATCACCACTGATCTGCATATTTCCCCGGCTCTTATATTCACACATTCATGCGGCTGTCATACTCTTGATTACATGCATGAATCAGAAAATATCAATAAGATATACGCGATCAATCGTTCTTTGACATATAACCTTTATGATGCCGAATCATCTATCCTAATGCTTAACAAAGTCGATGATCTGGAGGGACTGGCATCTGTCTACGGATCCGAATCCACTAATTTCGGTGATTACAAAGCATTTTTCCTTATGCTGCACATTGACTCCAGCGGAAGATTATCGAGTGAGAGCGATTACACCAGCCCGTCAGGCAAGTTCTCACCTGCTATCTGGATAGATAAAAATAATGAATATGACCGCTCTCCCCTTACATTTGACTTCTCGTCAATGGTTCCCGAATCAAGGTCGGAAAAGCCTCATTCAATATATATAATGAGCGTACACTGTGCCGAGAGAATGTTCGGATATGCTGCCATAGAAATGTCAGGCAAGGACATATTCAATGAGTTTTATAATATATGGCTGCTGAATATCGCAACGACACTTGAAACTCTTATGAAGAACGACAGGATCAAAAAACTTATCGGCTCACTGCAGAACCTGAGTATTAGGGACGTTCTCACAGGCATGCTCAACCGCCGCGGCTTCGATGACAAGTCAAGAGAGGCTATTCTCTCTCTTGATGGCAAAAAGACTGTTTGCACTATGGTCATTGATATGGACGGTCTTAAACGCATCAACGACGATTACGGACACTACGAGGGTGACCGCGCTATAAAGGGCGCTGCCGAGATCATTACACGCTGCTGTGACTCGGGCGAGATCGCAGGAAGAGCAGGCGGTGATGAATTCTATATATTCTCTCCCGACTACTCTGCGAAAAAGCTTGCACGATTTACTGAAAGGCTCAATGACCTGTGCAGAAGCTACAACGGATACTCCAAAAAACCTTACTCTGTAGAACTCAGCTTCGGTGCTTACCTTGTTGAGACAGACTCTACGGGCAGACTTGAGGACTTCCTGAAGATTAGCGATGCAAGAATGTATAAGCAGAAAAATGCCAAGCATACCAGAAGAAAATAAAACCACCCGTTATCGGGTGGTTTTTTCTGTATCTGTAAGCAGTTCAAATGTAACACCGTATTTCTCGGCTATGTCTCTGGCGTATGACATTCCCTCGGGCAAGCCGACCTCAACCTTAAATGAGCGCTGTCCGTTTTCGCTTTTTACAATGAGCGAGGACACCTTTGCCGCTCCTGCTGTCTGATTTATCTCATCAGCCTCCGCCGCAAGCTTGTGCATATGAGTATTGTAAATAGTACGGGTATGCTTCTGAGCTATTGCCTTTACAGAATCACGGGCAATAAAGAAGCCCTCCTCAAATGAAGTTGTGGAAAATGTCTCGTTGAGAAGCAGCAGGCTGTCCTTGGTACAAGCTGAGTATATGTCCCTGAATCTTACACATTCTTCGCCCAGTCTGCCAAGATCCATGGTCTTGTCCTCGTCAGCTGGAAAATGAGTGTAAATACAGTCCACAGGCTTATAGCGGAATGAATCAGCAGGTACGCATATACCGCCCTGTGCAAGAACAAACATTATTCCCACAGCCTGTGTGATAGTAGTCTTACCGCCTCTGTTGGCGCCTGTAAGTATATAAATAGTATGCTTGTCATCAAATACAAGGTCATTGCAGACTATATCGTCCATTTTCTCGCAGTTGACAGCAAGCTTCATATTATACATTGACTTGGCGTCCATGGATACAGTTCCCTCGGAAACAGCTTCTGCCTCACAGAATCTGAAGCCCTTTTCGGTGTACTGCTCTATAAAGTCCGCAAATCTGATATAGTATATGAACTCGGGAACAAGCTGGGATATATTTACTATAGCAATATCAGCATATTTCGTCAGAGTATCTCGGAGCTTCTTGACCATGGAGTCAAGCATTTTATTCAGCACCTTGTCAAGATAAAAGGTAGCACCTGATGTACCGTCGCCGTCGGGAGTCTGGGTAACCGTAGCTCTTATCTTTGCATCTACAAAAGGAGTGCTCCTCAGTGCAAGATAACCGCCTGTATTATTTATGAAATTCGATATCTTATGCTCATGGAGCTTATCTACCTGATGATAATGCATATCGCCGTCCCATGCCGCTTCACTGTTTATCTTACCCTTTGAAGCTATGGCGTCGGCAAAATTGCTTACGATATTTGATTTTCTGAACTGTCTGGAATTAACTGAGATAAGTCCCATGCTGACAGCCTCAAAGCGGTCGTTAACATTGATGCCCACTGTGACGCTCTGTATATCCGCAGCCTTGACTTTAAGCTCGGCAATGTCCTTTTTCATCTCGGCAAAGCAGGCTTCGTTATACAGCTCATCTATGTAGCCCAGAAAGCTTTTGAGTCCCTCGGATTCAAGCTTTTCATCTTCAAGACAGGTCTTCATATCCTCAACGCACTTGATGTAATCGTTGAGTTCATCGAGCCTGTGCATAAGATGCCAGAACCCCAGCTTTTCATCAGACTCAATACGTGATGCGCTGAAATTCCTTATGAAATCAAGCTTGTCAAAAAGCTCCGTCATACGTGTTCTGAGCTTTGGGCAGCGCAGTATATCCATGAAAACCTGTCGTCTGTACTCGGCAACATTTGGATCGGCAGTTATATTGGATATGACATTCATGATAAGATTCTGCTCTTTAACATCATTGGAAATACAGCTGCACAGAGTGTCAAGTCCAAGATCGTGGCAGCACTCCTGTGAAAGCTGTTTGTACTCTGCATCAACATGGCCTGGAAATAGTATACTGAATCCGTTCTTTTTCATGGCAGCTCCTTTCAGAACATTAACTGATTTTATTTTTATTATATCATCATACACGTCCCAAGTCAATGCGCAAACACAATAATGATGCATAAAACACTTGATATTTAGGACAATATGTGATAATATATATTTATGTATATTTTTCTATTTAAGGAGCTTTTATCATGAAGATCTTTCACAGAATACTATCAGTATCTGTTGCAGCATTAATGCTTGTTGGCTGTTCAGCTAATAATACCAGCAATAACAGCAGTGAACAAAATTCCGAAGCAAAAAATGCTGAACTAATCACACCTGAAATTACAGCCTCGGAAGAACAGACAGTCCTGCCGGTTCTTTCCATTCAAACAAAAAATACGGACAAAAATGTCCTTGACTTTATAACAAAGCCTGTTGCAGGTCATGTATCGGAAGCTATTGCTTCATGGACGCCGGGATATAAAATACCGCCTGAGCCTTATTATGAGGACTGCACCATAACTCTCAAGGGCAGCGACGGAAGTACTATGCTTGACGGAGCCGAAGCGCAGGTAAAGGTCCGCGGAAACTGGACGACAGTATATGATAAAAAACCGCTGAGAATAAAATTCAGTGAAAAGCAAAGTATGCTTGGGCTCAACGACGGAGCCGAGCAGAAAAACTGGGTACTTCTCGCTGAATACAAGGACGCATCAATGCTGAGAGACAAGGCTGCACTTTATGCTTCACGAGAGATACTCGGTGCGGACGGCTATTATGCAGCTGACACGGATTTCGTTAAGGTCGAAGTAAACGGTGAATACTGGGGAATGTATCTTCTTTCCGATATGCAGCAGGTCTCATCTCAAAGAGTTGACATAACTGAGCCCGAAAAGGATTACACAGGCACAGATATCGGATATTTCCTTGAATATGACGGATATTTCAGCAATGAAGATGACCTGAAAATGTTCCCTCTTGATTTTGCAGACAATGCAAGGCTGAAAGTTTATAACGGCAATTTCGACGACGAGCACTATATGCACCCGCTTGCAGTGACACGAACAGAGCACAAGGAAAAAGTCGGTATAACTATAAAAAGTGCTATCCGTTCACAGGAGCAGCACGATTTCATAGAAAATTTCGTCAATAAGACCTACAGGATAATGTATGAAGCTGCATACAACGATAAAGCCTTTGTTTTTGACAAGGATTACAAGGATATATCGGAAAGCAAGGATATAACGCCTCAGCAGGCTGTGGAAAATGTGGTAGACGTACAGTCGCTTGTTGATACATACATTATAAGCGAGCTTACCTGCGATGCCGATATTTACTGGTCAAGTTTTTACATGACCGCAGATTTCGGTCCTGAGGGCAGTAAAAAGCTCACCTTTGAAGCTCCATGGGACTTTGATTCGTCTATGGGCAACAAGAACAGATGCATTGACGGAACAGGCTTCTATGCATCGAATATCGTACCCGACGTTAACGGAGGAAGCGAATTCGGCGGATATGAAACCATTAATCCATGGCTCGTTGTCCTCGCTTATAAGGACTGGTATCAGGATATGATAAAAGCTTCATGGACAAAGGCTTATGATGAGGGTGTATTTGAACGCACCTGCAAGCTTATTGAAGATGATACATCCAAGTATCAGGACGAGTTTATAAAGAACTACGACAAATGGAACAATATCAAGAATAATTCAGACTTTGTAAATGAGCTCTCTGAGCCTGCCAAAAAGTGTAAAACTCAGCTTGAGGCAGCTCAGTTCCTGCTTTCATGGCTCACAAGCAGGATAAATTTCCTCAACGAACAATGGCATACCTGATAATTAAAGCCGCCTGTGTTAACAGGTGGCTTTTTTTACACATAAAAAAGCACTTCGTTATTGCGAAGTGCTTTATCAGTGGGCCATTAGGGACTCGAACCCCAGACCGTCCGGTTATGAGCCGGATGCTCTAACCAACTGAGCTAATGGCCCTTATAACATTAAATCGGAAGCTTTTTTCAGCTTCCGATAATGTATATAATGTCGGCACTGATTTAGTTTCCCGGGCCGTCACCAGCCAAGTATCGTCAACGTGAATGAGCTTAACTTCCGTGTTCGGAATGGGAACGGGTGTGACCTCATTGCCATAAGCACCGACTAATATGAAGTTTTGAAACGAATAAAGCGTAATGCGAGGCGATCACTCTGAATGAAGTAAAAAGGAAAAGCCCTCGACCGATTAGTACTCGCAAGCTGAACGTGTCACCACGCTTACACTTTGAGCCTATCAAACTCATAGTCTTTGAGAGGTCTTACTCTTACGAAGGGATATCTTATCTTAAGGTCGGCTTCACGCTTAGATGCCTTCAGCGTTTATCCGTTCCGCACTTAGCTGCCCAGCTGTGCCATTGGCATGACAACTGGTGCACCAGCGGTGCGTCCATCCCGGTCCTCTCGTACTAGGGACAGCTCCTTTCAAATATCCTACGCCCACGACAGATAGGGACCGAACTGTCTCACGACGTTCTGAACCCAGCTCGCGTACCGCTTTAATTGGCGAACAGCCAAACCCTTGGGACCGAATTCAGCCCCAGGATGCGATGAGCCGACATCGAGGTGCCAAACCTCCCCGTCGATGTGGACTCTTGGGGGAGATCAGCCTGTTATCCCCAGGGTAGCTTTTATCCGTTGAGCGACGGCATTTCCACTCACATACCGCCGGATCACTAACTCCAACTTTCGTTACTGCTCGACCCGTCAGTCTCGCAGTTAGGCTCGCTTTTGCGTTTGCACTCAAAAGCATGGTTTCCATCCATGCTGAGCGAACCTTTGAGCGCCTCCGTTACCTTTTAGGAGGCGACCGCCCCAGTCAAACTGCCCACCTAACAATGTCCCCTGACTCGATTCAGAGCCACAGGTTAGAATTCCAGCACCTCAAGAGTGGTATCCCAAGGTTGACTCCATAAAGGCTGACGCCCTTACTTCCCAGTCTCCCACCTATCCTGTACATGAAATACCGAAATTCAATATTAAGCTACAGTGAAGCTCCATGGGGTCTTTCCGTCTAGTCGCGGGTAACCGGCATCTTCACCGGTACTACAATTTCGCCGGGCGGGTTGTTGAGACAGTGCCCAAATCGTTACACCATTCGTGCGGGTCAGAACTTACCTGACAAGGAATTTCGCTACCTTAGGACCGTTATAGTTACGGCCGCCGTTTACCGGGGCTTCAATTCAGAGCTTGCACTCCTCCTCTTAACCTTCCGGCACCGGGCAGGTGTCACCCCATATACGTCATCTTTCGATTTAGCATAGAGCTGTGTTTTTGCTAAACAGTCGCTTGGGCCTATTCTCTGCGGCTCTTAAAGAGCACCCCTTCTCCCTAAGTTACGGGGTCAACTTGCCGAGTTCCTTAACAACCCTTCTCCCGTTGGCCTTAGAATCTTCTTCCTGTCTACCTGTGTCGGTTTGCGGTACGGGCTCCATCTTCTATACACACAGCTTTTCTCGCCTTCTTCCAAGTTTACTTCCCGCTCATTCGCAGTCCCTTACGACCGAGGCAACCAACGCTCGGCTAAACCCTTCAAAAGTGTCCCTGTGCTTAAATGAATGGAGGCTACGGAATTTCTACCGTATGTGCATCGGTTACGCCTTTCGGCCTCACCTTAGCTCCCGGCTTACCAGAAGCGGACGAACCTTCCTTCTGAAACCTTAGACTTTCGGCCATTATGATTCTCACATAATTCTCGCTACTCATTCCGGCATTCTCACTTGTGTAAAATCCACCGCCGCTTTCGCTACGACTTCGCCTCTTACACAACGCTCCCCTACCCCGCAGTATTGCTACTGCAGCCCAAGCTTCGGTATACGTTTTAGCCCCGTTGAATTTTCGGCGCAGAGTCACTCGACCAGTGAGCTATTACGCACTCTTTTAATGAGTGGCTGCTTCTAAGCCAACATCCTGGTTGTCTGTGCAACTCCACATCCTTCTCCACTTAAACGTATTTCGGGACCTTAGCTGTGGGTCTGGGCTGTTTCCCTTTTGACCACGAGACTTATCTCACGTAGTCTGACTGCTGTACTCTTAATTATCCGGCATTCTTAGTTTGATATGGTTCAGTAACCTCTCGGCCCCTAGCCAATTCAGTGCTTTACCTCCGGTAATCATATACAACGCTAGCCCTAAAGCTATTTCGGGGAGAACCAGCTATATCCGGGTTCGATTGGAATTTCTCCGCTAGCCACACCTCATCCGCCACCTTTTCAACGGGGGTCGGTTCGGCCCTCCATGGAGCTTTACCTCCACTTCAGCCTGGACATGGCTAGGTCACCCGGTTTCGGGTCTATGACATACAACTTGACGCCCTATTAAGACTTGCTCTCGCTTCGGCTCCACACCTTAAGTGCTTAACCTTGCTGCATATCATAACTCGCCGGACCATTCTACAAAAGGTACCCTATCACACTTTGATGTGCTCTAGGTGCTTGTAAGCACAGGGTTTCAGGTTCTCTTTCACTCCCCTCCCGGGGTTCTTTTCACCTTTCCTTCACAGTACTTATTCTCTATCGGTCATTGGGTAGTATTTAGGCTTGGAGGGTGGTCCCCCCGACTTCCCACCGGGTTTCACGTGTCCGGCGGTACTCTGGATCCTGCTCGCTGTCTTCGCTTTTCACTTACGCGACTCTCACGCTCTTCGGTCTGCCTTCCCAGACAGTTCAGTTAAGCTCTTACAATACTAAATGCAGTCCGTAACCCCACAAGAATTGCTTCCTGTGGTTTGGCCTCTTTCCCGTTCGCTCGCCACTACTTAGGAAATCTCGGTTGATTTCTCTTCCTCGCCCTACTTAGATGTTTCAGTTCAGGCGGTTTCCCTCGTATACCTATTTGATTCAGTATACGATGAATGAGGTTTTCTCATTCGGATTGCTCCATTCGGAAATCTGCGGATCAATGTGTACTTACCACTCCCCGCAGCTTATCGCAG